>NZ_MUZR01000029.1 GCF_001995255.1 Thioalkalivibrio halophilus
GAAATCACTTGACCACCACATCAGCAGTTCTGAGCGAAGGTCTTAATCCCCTTTCAGTCGGGGCATCGGTCAGACGAAACGTTCGCGGAACAGGATCCCACAGTCTGGTCTTAATCCCCTTTCAGTCGGGGCATCGGTCAGACGGAGTACACCGTCCAGGAAATCCTGGACATCGGGTCTTAATCCCCTTTCAGTCGGGGCATCGGTCAGACTACTCGATAGGCACGATAAGGCGTTGGAAACGCGTCTTAATCCCCTTTCAGTCGGGGCATCGGTCAGACCCACAGCCCATGAATGCTGAAACACGCGTTCATGGTCTTAATCCCCTTTCAGTCGGGGCATCGGTCAGACTGCCCCGGGGCAGGAGGCGTTCGTGATGGCCGTCTTAATCCCCTTTCAGTCGGGGCATCGGTCAGACAAGCCATGAAATTCACTGACAGCGGAAAATATCGTCTTAATCCCCTTTCAGTCGGGGCATCGGTCAGACCCCCCACGGACGGGAACCCCATAAGGAGGGGTTGTCTTAATCCCCTTTCAGTCGGGGCATCGGTCAGACCCGAGGGGTGGTCTATATGCGTCGGCCCGGGCGGTCTTAATCCCCTTTCAGTCGGGGCATCGGTCAGACGCCCGCCTCTTCGAAGCTCTGCAGTCGTTCTGGGTCTTAATCCCCTTTCAGTCGGGGCATCGGTCAGACGCTCCGAGGCTGTTCGGTACGCCGACTCTTACAGTCTTAATCCCCTTTCAGTCGGGGCATCGGTCAGACGGAACAATAAGGAGAAGTAATCATGCCCGACCACGTCTTAATCCCCTTTCAGTCGGGGCATCGGTCAGACTCTTTCGCCGCGAAAACCATCGCTACTTTCAACAGGTTGCCAAGCCCACATTTGCACCATAATGGTGCAACGAAAGTTTGCTTGTTGAGCCGCCATGAACATGGCCAAGGGTAGCTTGCTGGGGAGGCGCCCCGCAAGTCGCCAACGTGCCGCCACTGCAACCCGCGAGGGTATCGAACAATGCGAAGAAAGATTCCGCCGAATTGCCTGAGCGCGCCACGGCCAGCTCCGGGCCACCCCCGATGCCGACAGCCTCGACACCCGGGAAGACTCGCCTGGATTCGTGCCACATTCTCCGCGCGTCGCACCATGAGATCGCCGTTGGTTACCCTCAGACAGGCGGGCCCCGCAAGGTTGTCGCCCATGACATACGTCGAGAATCCTTCTAGCCTGTTCCAAACACCGAAATGGGACTACCCGACGTACAACGTCGATCTCCAATCGCGTGGCAACCTTCCCGGCGCGCACCCAGGCGACTCACCTACCCACACAGGAGCAAGTCTTGATCGAACAATACGTCGAAGCTTACAACTTCTGGAACACGCTCATCTTCTTTCTGATCGTCATGTTTGTCTTGGGCGCTCTACGGCATCCCGTGGTTATGTCGAAGGCGCTCCTGACTATCGTGGCCAGCCTCCTCGGCATCGTCGCTACCACCTTGCTCCTGATGGTCCATATGCTCGCCTATCCGTTCCGAAAGCTCACGAACCCTCAGCGTGAGGAGTAGATGTCGGATCGCGCCTGATTCGAGATCAGGGAGAAATCCGCTCAAACAGATGCCTCATATCCGGCAAGGACATTAAAGCACCAACAGGACACGGGCATGCACAATCCGGGCGGCCGACAGGGACGGCCAACATTCGCCCGGACAAAGAGGACCGAGGCCAAAGACAAATTGAGGGAAAGCTATGCACGAAACTAAGCACCGCAACCACCAGGGCAATGACAAGAAAGGTAACTTTGCGAAACCCATGCTGAGTTTTTCGACAAGATCGAAGGCGAATTGACAAAGACTTCGACAACCTTGATCGATACGGCCGCCAATAGCGACCGGATGCCTGAATGGGGACGTACAGGCCGCCGCCATCAAACAGCTTGCGGGGCCGCCCTTCGTACTTGGCGGCTGCCAGCGCGGCGGCAGTCAGCTTATTGGTTGGCTTGGGCATGGGGGTCTCTCAGCAAGGTGACACAGGGCCAATCGGGCTTTCTACCCCCAAAAGCACCCCCGAAGGTGCGGAGCTGTCCATAGAAAGCGCCAGACAAGCAAGGACTGCCAGCACCAATAAATTGCGGTTTTTGGCCTTTATTGATGGACGCATCAGGATGGAACAAGATGGAAAGATGGCGTCCCCGGCAGGATTCGAACCTGCGACCTACCCCTTAGGAGGGGGTTGCTCTGTCCAGCTGAGCTACGGAGACGCGGGCGGGAAACCGGATTATACGCGTGGCAGACCGCATGTCGAAAACGCCGTCCTGTTCGCCTGCAAGCAGGCTCCCACCGTTCTGCTCGCATCGGGTGCAATTCAGATTAGCGTGGCGGCACGGGGTGGCGCCCCGCGCGCCGGCGAACTAATGTACGGTCATGGAGAAGCTGAACTCGGAGCAAACCGGCCGCCTGATCGACCTGCTCTGTCCGCTGGTCGGACTGCGTGGCGAGGTCGACGGCAAAGTGGTCGAACTGGTCGACATCCTTGACGAGGGTCCCGGCGGCCAGCCCGGGATCGCGCTGATGGAGGCCGGGGTCGATCGCAGCATTCAGACCAACCAGTACGGCGATCCGCTGTCGCGCCACTCGCGGGTGCGCACCCTGCCGGTGATGAGCGAGGTGGAGCCGGACCTGCATCCGGTGCTGCGCGCGCTGATCCCGGAGGACGTGCTGCGGCGCTGTCGCGAGGAACTGAGCGGCGATTGATTCCCGGCGTGGCGGTATCCTCACCGTTGCGTCCACGCCTGAACCGCTCCCGCCTGATTCGTCCCGCGTGCCGGAACGCCCGGTCGGGGCTTCACGACCCGCTGGCGGCGTTCATTGCCGCTCTTCCCTCTCTACCCGCTCCAGCACTGGCTTCAGCGACGGCCACAGATTGTCCAGAAGCTGCGGCTGGGCCTCGGCGGAGGGGTGAATCCCGTCGTCGTGCATCATCACGTCGTCATCGGCGATCCCGTCCAGAAAGAACGGCTCGAAAGCCAGCTCGCGTTCCTCCGCCAGGTCGCGAAACACGGCCTCGAAGCGGTCCGTATACTGGGGACCGTAGTTGGGCGGAATGCGGATGCCCAGCAAGAGCGTCTCGGCCCCGGCCGCGTCGATGGCGTCGAGCATGGCCTCCAGGTTGTCGCGCATGGCTGCCGGCGACAGGCCGCGCAGGCCATCGTTGCCGCCCAGCTCCAGGATGACGAGATCGGGTTCGGTGCGCTCCAGATTGTCGGGCAGACGCTGGCGCCCGCCCGCGGTGGTCTCGCCGCTGATCGAGGCGTTGTGCACCTCCCAGGCCGCGTCGCGGTCGGCGAGGCGTTCCTCCAGCAGGGCCACCCAGCCTTCGGACTCGTCCATGCCCCAGGCGGTACTGAGCGAGTCGCCGAACACCAGCAGCGGGTGAGCCCCGTTCTCCCCATCGACGGATGCGGAAGAATTGGTCTCTTCCGGGGAATTCGCGGCCAGCGGAAGACTCAATAGCAGGGCAAACAGCCCTACGACGATGAACGGGAAACGCAACATGGATGCATCCTCGCAAGCGGTACTCGAAGCCACGGACCTGCACCAGCGGGTGGAGGGACCCAGCGGCACGCTGGACATCCTTCGCGGCGTGTCCCTGGCGGTCAACCCGGGCGAGACGGTCGCCATCCTCGGCGCCTCCGGCTCGGGCAAGTCGACCCTCCTCGGTCTCCTCGCAGGTCTTGACGCCCCCAGTGGCGGAGAAGTTCGCCTGCTGGGGCAGACCATCAGCGAACTGGACGAGGATGGCCGCGCCGCCCTGCGCGCCGGCCGGGTCGGATTCGTGTTCCAGTCATTCCAGCTGCTGCCGGCACTGAGTGCGCTGGAGAACGTCTTGCTACCGCTGGAACTCAACCCTGAGCACGAGGCGCAATCCGGCGCGGAGCTCACCCGCCGCGCAAACGAGGCGCTGGACCGGGTCGGGCTCGCACAGCGTGCCCGGCATTATCCGCACCAGCTCTCCGGGGGCGAACAGCAGCGCGTGGCCATAGCCCGCGCCATTGTGGATCACCCCGCCATCCTGTTCGCCGACGAACCCACTGGCAACCTCGACGGACGTACCGGCGAGCCCATCATCGAGCACCTGTTCGCGCTGGCCCATGACGCCGAGCCCGGGCGCACGCCTACCGCCCTGCTACTGGTCACCCACGACCCCGAACTGGCCAGCCGCTGCGACCGCATCATCCGCATTCAGGACGGAGTGCTGGCATGAATCGACATACGGGCCTGCGCAATCTGCGCGGCTGGCTGCGCGGCACCTGGCAGGAATGGCGCTCGGCCGAGCTGCGGGTGCTGGCCGCCGCGCTGGTGGTCGCGGTGGCCGCGGTGGCGGCGGTCGGCTTCTTCACCGACCGGGTCGACCGCGGCATGGCCGATCAGGCGGCATCCCTGCTGGGAGGCGATCTGGCCATCACCTCACGCAGCCCGGTACCGGATGAATGGGTGGACGAGGCGCGCGAGCGCGGCCTGCAATCCGTCCGTTCGGCTGCCCTCCCCTCGGTATTGTTCGGTGCGGACGACCAGTCGCGCCTGAGCTCCCTGCGCGCGGTGGATCCCGACTGGCCGCTGGTCGGCGAGGCACGCATCCGCGACCCCTACGGCCAGGAACACACGATCACCCACGGCCCGGAACCCGGCGAGGCCTGGCTCGAGGGGGCCCTGCTGAACGACCTGGGCCTGGAGCCGGGGGATACGGTGACGGTCGGTCGCCGTGATCTGGAAATCACCGCCGTGCTGACCCTGGAACCGGACCGTGGCAGCGCCCTCACCGATCTCGCCCCGCGCCTGATGCTCGCCTACGAGGATCTCGAGTCCACCGAACTGATCGGCCCGGGCAGCCGTGTGAACTACCAGTTCTATCTCTCCGGGATCGATTCCGTGGTGGAGGCCTACACCGACTGGCTGGAGCCCCGCCTGGAACCCGGCCAGCGCATCCAGGGCCTGGAGGATGCCGCCCCCGAACTGCGCGCGGCGGTGGAACGCGCGGAACGCTTTCTCGGCCTGGCGTCGCTGATGGCCGTGCTGCTGGCCGGCGCGGCCATCGCGGTGGCCGCCCATCACTTCGCTCAGCGCCGAGCCGATTCGGCTGCGATCATGCGGGCTCTGGGGGCCAGCGCCCGGCGGGTGCTGGCGGTCTATTTCGGCCGCGTGCTGCTGGTGGCGGTCATCGCCTCACTCATTGGTCTGGCCCTCGGGTTCCTCGCGCAGTTCGTGCTCTCGGCCCTGCTGGGTGACTGGCTGGACGGTGATCTGCCCCCGCCGGGGCTGCGACCGGTCGTCGCCGGACTGGGCGTCGGGCTGATCACCGCCGCCGGCTTCGCCCTGCCCGCCATGCTGCGCATCGGACAGGTCCCGCCGCTGCGGGTGCTGCGCCGCGACATCGGCCTGCCCTCGGCCTCCGTCTGGCTCTCGGGCGCACTGGCGGTGGCGGCGTTCGGGGCGCTGCTGTGGTGGCAGGCCGCCGATCCGCAGCTGGCCCTGTGGGTCCTGCTGGGCACCGCCGGGGCCCTGCTGATCCTCGGCCTGCTGGGGGCGGCTCTGGTGCTGGCGGTACGCCCGCTGCGCGATCGCGGCGGCATCGCCCTGCGCTTCGGCCTGGCCAATCTGTCCCGCCGCGGCGGACTCAGCGCGGTGCAGCTGGTGGCCTTCAGCGTGGGCATCCTCGCGCTGTTGCTGCTGGCGATCGTGCGCGTCGACCTGCTGGAGGCCTGGGATGCCAGCATCCCCGAGGACGCGCCCAACCACTTCTACGTGAACATCCAGCCCGGCGAACAGGAGCCGCTGGCGGATCGCATGGAGGAGGCCGGACTGGAACGCCCGCAGATGGACCCGATGATCCGCGGCCGACTGGTCGCCATCAACGACCTGCCGGTGGGACCCGGGGACTTCGACGACGAACGCACCCGGCGCCTGCTGGACCGCGAGTTCAACCTCTCGTATGCGGACGAACCGCCGGAGCACAATCCGGTGGTGGAAGGTCACTGGACCCTCGACCAGCCGGAGTCCGACGGGCTCTCGGTTGAGGCCGGACTGATGGAGCGCCTGGAACTGGAGCTGGGCGACAGCCTGACCTTCCGCATCGGCGGACGCGCGGTACGCGGGAGCATCACGAACGTGCGCGAGGTGAACTGGGACAGCTTCCGGGTGAATTTCTTCGTCACCGGTGCCCCGGCCCTGCTGGACGAGCAGCCGCGCACCTATATCACCGCGTTCCGCCTGCCGGAGGACATGCGCGACGCCCAGAGCCGCTGGCTGCGCGATTTCCCGGCGGTCACCGCGATCGATGTCAGCGCGATCCTGGAGCGCGTGCGCGACATCATCGAACAGGCCACGCGCGCGGTGGAGTACGTATTCCTGTTCACCCTGGTGGCCGGTCTGACGGTGCTGTTCGCCGCGGTCCAGGCAACCCGCGACGTCCGCCGGCGCGAGGCCGCCCTGCTGCGGACCCTGGGGGCGCGGCGACGCGACATCCGCAACGCGCTGCTGGCCGAATTCGGGACACTGGGTTTCCTCGCCGGGCTGCTGGCCGCGATCATCGCCACGGTGATCGGGGCCCTGCTGGCCTGGCAGGTGTTCGACTTCGACTACCGCGTCAACCCGATGACGTTCGTCTACGGGATCGGCGGCGGCACCCTGGGCATCGCGCTGGCCGGGTGGCTGGGAACCCGGCGGGTGCTGGATCAGGCACCGCTCACGGTGCTGCGCGGGCCGGAGTGACGCGGTGGTTCAGTGGCCGTACATCACGCCGGTATCGAGGAACCCGAACAGCACGAGGAAGGCCAGGATCCACACATAGATGGAGAACACCTTCAGGCTGGAGCGATAGAGGAAGAACAGCACCATCTTCAGCGACACCACGCCGACCACCGCAGAGACCACGAACCCGGTGATCAGCGCACTCCACGGCAGATCGCCCAGGCCGTCGTGGTTGAACACATCCAGCGACTGCACGGCGGTGGCCGCGAGGATGGTCGGGATCGCGAGGAAGAAGCTGTATTCCGCCGCCCAGCGCCGCTTGAGCCCGCTGAACAGGCCAAACACGATGGTCATGCCGCTGCGGCTGAGCCCGGGCACCAGGGCAAAGCCCTGGGCCACGCCGATCACCGTCGCGATGCGCGGGTTCAGCTTGCGCAGCCCCAGCGGCCGCCGGCTCAGGCGGTCGGTCCACCACAGCAATACGCCGGTCAGGGTCAGGGTCCCGGCGATCAGCACCGGGTTTGCGAAGACGTGCTCGAAGGTCGTCTTGAGGGTGAAGCCCACCACGGCGGTCGCGGCCACCGACAGCACGCACAGCATCCCGAGGCGGAAGTACAGCATCTCGCGGCGCGCGTCGCCATGGCGCGAGGCCCACTGCCAGCTCTCGCGCACGATCCCGCCGGAGAGCTGCCACAGGCTGCGGCGGAACACATAGACGATCGACACCAGTGTGCCCACGTGCACCACCAGATCGAACAGGATCATCTCCGGACTCTCCGGCGGCGGCAGCTCGTGCCCCTGACCAATGAGCCAGTGCTGGGTCAGTACCAGGTGCGCGGTTGAACTCACCGGCACGAACATGAAAATACCCTGTACGATTCCCAGCAGGGTCGCGATCCAGATCGCCATCGCCGTTCGCTCCTGTCCGCGGGCGGGGAAGGCGCCGCAGTATACGGAAATCACACCACGAAATCGCCGGGCGCCGTCACATGCCCGTCAAGGATGAACCCATGCATCGCTTACTGCACCACGCCCCGCGCTCCGCACGGCGCGTCCTGACCGGCACCGCCGGCCTCTTCCTGCTGCTGGCCCTCGTCCCGGCGGCGACGGCGGCGGCCGACTGCCCCGCCCCGCCGCTCGACCGGCTGGCGTCCCTGAGCGAACTGCGCAGCGGCGCGGTGGACGAAGACCGCCGGGTGGTCGCCGAGGGCACGATCAGCGGGGTGTTCTACGGCGACGACGCGCTGGGTGGCTTCTACCTGCAGGACGACGCCACCACCCCGCCCACCGGGCTGTTCGTCTACGCTCCCGGGAAAGACGACGCCGACCTGCGCCCCGGCGATCACGTGCAGATCCGCGGCCGCTTCGGGCGACACCACGGGCGGCCACAACTGTCCCGGTTGCAGGAGCTGGAGCGCTGCCGTCGCGGCGAACCACCCCAGACCGTGACCCTGCACCTGCCCGACGACGCCGCCCGCCTGCAGGATCTGGAAGACGTGCGCGTACGCTTCGACCAGACCCTCACGGTCATCGCCAACCGCGAGCTCGCGCGCTACGGGAGTCTGGACCTCGCCGCCGGCGGGCGCCTGCGCCGCCCGGGCCAGAGCGGGGCTTTCGGCGAGCCCGATGACCACGACCGCCGCATCGTGCTGGACGACGGCAGCTACCGCGCGAACCCGGACCCGGTGCCCTTTCTCGACGGCCAGGGGACCCGGCGTACCGGCAGCTGCGTGACGGACCTCACGGGCATCCTGACGCATGCCTTCGGCGCCCACCGCGTGCACCCGGTGGCGCCCCCGGAATGGGAAGGCGGCGAGCGTCCCGAACCGCCGCCGGCCCCGGCGGACGATGTCCTGCGCATCGCGACGGCCAATCTGGAAAACGACTTCGTAACCCTGGGCGAGCGCGGCGCGCGCAATGCCGCGGAACGGGATCGCCAGGTCGCCAAGCTGGATGCGGTGCTGGACGGCCTGGCCATGGATATCCTGGCGTTCATCGAACTGGAAAACCGCTCGGCCGCCGGGCGCGAACTGCGCCAGCGCGTGGATGCCCTGGACGACGCCACCACGATGCAAAAGCTCGCGCATCCCGACAGTGGCAGCGATGCCATCCAGGTCGGACTGCTGTACGACCGCGAGCGCGTGGAACGGCTGGGGAGCGCGGCAGACAACGACCCGGTCCACCACCGCCCGCCGCTGCTGGGCTGGTTCCGCCCGCGCGACGGTGGCGAACCCTTCGGCGTAGTCGCGGTGCATTTCAAGTCCAGGACCGGCTGCCCGGAACACGGCGACATCGATCGCGGCCAGGGCTGCTGGAACCAGCGCCGCACCGAACAGGCGCACCGGCTGGTGGAATGGATCACGGAACAACGCGCGGCGCAGCCGGGCGAGCCGCCGGTGATCATCGCCGGCGATCTCAACGGCTATGCCGCCGAGGACCCCCTGACGGTGCTGCGCGAAGCCGGCAAACAGGACCTCGTCCACGAAGAGCCCGCCACGGCCTACACTTATGTCTTCCGCGGCCGAACCGGACAACTGGATTACCTGCTCGGCCCGCGGCCGCTCGCCGGGCACGTGATCGCCGCCGACACCTGGGCGGTCAACGCTGACGAACCGGTGTTTCTCGGCTTCGATGGTGACCGTCCGGGCGAAGGCCCGTGGCGCGCCTCCGACCACGATCCGGTCTGGCTGGACCTGCGTTAAGGAAACACTGATCAGCGCGGCGTGTTGTCCACCGGCGGGGCGTCCGCCGAGCCGTCCGTTCCGGACTCCCCCGCCGACACTACCCGCACCGGGAAAGGCTCGCCGGCCAGCGAGCCCAGCGTGCGTTGCGGAAACGGGATGTCGATGCCGGCCCGGTCGAAGGCCTCCTTCACGGCGGGATGCATCCGGTTGCGCAGTTCGAGGAAGTTCTCCCGCTTTGCCCACACCGAAAACTGCAGCTTGAGCGCAGAGTCCCCGAACTCGAGGAAAATGAACAGTGGCCGCGGTTCTTCCAGGCAAAGCGGTTCGCGGTCGGCCACGTCCATCAGGGTCTCGCGCACCCGGTTGATGTCTTCGCGATAGGCCACCCCGATCTGCATGTCCAGGCGGCGGATGGGAAAGCGCGTCAGGTTGGTCAGCTGCGATTTGACCAGCGACTCGTTCGGCACCCGCACCATCAGGTTATCGAAGGTACGCAGCTTGACCGACAGCATGTCGATGGACAGCACCTCGCCGGTGACATCCCCCACCCGGATCACGTCGCCCACGGCGAACGGGCGTTCACCGATCAGGAACAGCCCGGAGATCAGGTTGGAGGCCGAGGTCTGCGACGCAAAGCCGATGGCGACCGTGAGGATCCCCGCCGCACCCAGCAGCACGGTGAGATCGAAGCCCAGCTCGCGCAGCGCCGACACCACCGCCAGCACCAGCACCAGATAGAAGCCGATCCGGCGCACCAGCATCGCCTGCTGGGCATCCAGATGCCGACCGGCGATCCGGATCAGGGTGCGCGAGACCAGGCGCGCCAGCAGCAGCCCCACGCCCAGGTAGATCGCTGCGCGCACCCAGGCCAGCACAGCCTCCGTGGTGATCAGTTCGATCCCCCGCGCAATCCAGGATCCGTCTTCCATGTCGCCTCCTACTGGAACAGCGCGCTGAAGGTGCGCAGGCTGAAGCGGCTGCCCCCGGCCTCGCGCGGTTCAGCCACCCGCTCGGCCCGGGGCACGTGCGCGGGCGGCCCCTCGCCCAGCTTGACCTCGGCCATGTCACGCTCGGGCTCGCGCTCCAGACGCACCCCCGGGGTCCACAGCCGGCCATGCGGATCGGCGTACACCGGCAGCCGCGTCACCGGCAGCTTGATCCGTTCCAGCAGCAGGGTGTCCGCGGAACCGTTGCGTACGATCAGCGGTGTCACGATGCGGTGAACGCGTTCCGGTACCTCGTCGAGCGCCATGCGGGCCGCGGTGCGGCTCGCATAGCACAGTTCGCCTTCCACCGTATCGGAGCCGAACCAGGTGTCCGAGGCCGGATAAGCCGGAAACTCGTGCACCCGGGCATCGCCCAGGCGCAGCTGAACCCACGCCGGCGTGCTCACGTACAGGATGACTTCGCCCCCGGGAGGCACATGAAACGGGGCTTCGGGCCGACTGACCACCGGGCGATCCGCCAGGGCCACCCCGAGGGACGCGCCGACATCATCACCGGTGCCGGCAAAGCGGCGCTGCTCCGCGGGCTTCTCCGGCACCGGCTTCTGCGCGGGCACCACGCGGCGAAAACCGCTGTCGTCCGGGTCGCGTTCGCGCGCCAGCCACAGGTCCCATTCGCCGGCGCGGCGCTGCAGCCAGAGATCGAGCGGCCCGATGGACCAGTGGCCAATCTCCCCCGGCGGGAGGTGGACGGGGCCCCACCAGCCGCTGTCGTGTCCGGATCCTGCGTGTACGCGTACGCCCATGGGACCTCCCCGTTGCCCGTTTGCCACTGTAGCGCGAAGTGCGGCGCGGAAGAAGCGGCCAGCGGCAGCGCAATCAGGACCGAATTCAGAACAGGTCGAGCTGGGAATCGTCCGCCGAGCGTGGCCGGGCCGGCGGACGGAATTGCGACACATCCAGATCGCCCGACCAGCGATCCAGCCCGCTGCGGCGCCGGGCCAGGACAAAGCGCTGCCCCAGCAGATCGGCCCAGGCCCCGGTACCCCGCATGCGCTGGCCAAAGCTGGAATCGTACACCCGCCCGCCGTGCGCCTCCCGCAGACGCGCCAGCACATGCTCCGCCTTCAGCGGCTCGTGGGTCTTCAGCCATTCCTCGAACAGGCCTGCCACCTCGCGCGGCAGACGCAGAAGCACGTAATCGGCCGATACCGCGCCGGCCGCGGCCGCCGCCTCCAGCAGGGCCTCGGTCTCGCCATCCGTGAGCACCGGAATCAGCGGCGCCACCAGCACGCTGACCGGAACCCCGGCCGCGGTCAGTCGCCGAATGGTCTCCAGGCGCCGCTGCGGCGCCGCGGCACGCGGTTCCAGGCGACGGGACAGACCCCGGTCCAGAGTAGTCAGCGACACCGCCACCTGCGCCAGCCCGGCGCGGCCCATCGGCCCCAGCAGGTCGAGATCGCGTTCCACCAGCGCCGACTTGGTGACGATGGACACCGGATGCGCGCTCTCCGCCAGCACCTCCAGCAGCTCGCGGGTCACGCCCCATTCCCGTTCCACCGGCTGGTAGGCATCGGTGTTGATGCCCAGCGCGACCGGTGATGGCCGGTAGTTGCGCGCGGCCAGCTCGCGCCGCAGCACGGCCGCGGCGCCGGTCTTCACGTACAGCCGGCTTTCGAAGTCCAGCCCGGGCGACAGCCCCACATAGGCATGCGCCGGCCGCGCGAAACAGTAGGCGCAGCCATGTTCGCAGCCCCGGTAGGGATTGATGGACAGGGTAAACGGGACATCCGGCGAGTCGTTGCGCACCAGCAGGCTGCGCGGCGTCTCCGGGGTTACCTCGGTGCGCAGCGCGGGGGCGGGTTCGTCGTCCCCGACCCAGCCGTCGTCCACGGGTTCGCGCTGCAGGGGTTCGTAGCGGGCGGCCGGCCGTGTGGCGCTGCCGCGGCCGCGCGGGGGCTCACTCGCCATCGAGCCTTGCGCACAGGGCCCGGAAATAGCCGGACTCGGTGGCCAGGCCGGCATCGCCACCGCTGCGCCCGCGCTCGCGCGCCAGTTGGTCCAGCAGCACACGCAGACGACGCGAATGGCGTTCCCGGCCCGCGGAATCTTCGGCCTCGCGCAGCAGGGCCTCCACCGAGGCGATCTCGCCGCGCAACCGGACCTCTTCCGGCACGTAGCCGGCGTTCTTCATGATGCGAAACGCCATGCGCATGTCTTCCGGCACGTCGCGGTCGTCATCCAGCTCCAGCGGCCGCCCGGCGCCGGGCAGATCATCGAACTCCCCGCGCCGCGCGGCATCGGCCAGCTGCGCCTCGATCTGCGCCTCGTTCAGCAACATGGCGTCAGACGGCACCGCCCTGCTGGGCCACCGGCAACATCCACAGCGTCAGCGACAGCAGGATGGCCGTCAGGCTCACCCCGAAGATCGGCAGCATCATCACGCCCGCCAGCGGTTCGCGCCGGAACAGCCGGATGCCCATGCCGCCCAGGCTGATCGCCCAGCCCACGGCCACGAAGAACGAGAGCGCGTTGATCTCCCAGGTCCACAGGGCAATCAGGCCCAGCGGCAGGCCCAGGTTGAGCACCACCAGCCCCATCTCCTGGGAACCCGCGGCCTTGCCGGCAGACAGGGCGTAGGCATAGGCGGCCCAGATCATCATCAGGCCGAAGCCCAGGGCACCGGCCGCGGGCGACTGCAGCGGCGCGCGCAGGATGGCCGCACCGGCCGGTTCCAGCTGCACGCCCAGTCCGATAATGGCTGCCGCCACTCCCAGGCAGATCAGCAGCCAGAACCAGAGGGTTCCGCGCTGCACTTCAGGTTCGGTCACACTGTCCCGCACGTTAACTCCTTGCGAAAACGCATTGAAAGGTTCTGTCCGGAGAGACCGCGCCAACCGCCCCGTGGTTCAAACCCGGGAACGGCACAGGCTTCACTCGGCCACGCGCCAGGCGACGGTCTCGCCCGCCCGCAGGGGTACACCCGGATCATGTCCGAACAGGACCGCCTCGGGCACGGTCCACTCCGCGCGCTCCAGGGTGATGGTGCCGGTGTTGCGCGGCATGCCGTAGAAATCGGCACCATGATGACTGGCGAAACCCTCCAGCCGATCCAGCGCCCCGGCAGCCGCGAATGCCTCGGCGTACAGCTCGATGGCCGCGTGGGCCGAATAGATGCCCGCGCAACCGCAGGCCGACTCCTTGGCGTGGCGCGGATGCGGTGCGGAGTCGGTCCCGAGGAAGAAGCGCGGGTGCCCGCTGGTCGCCGCGCGCACCAATGCTTCCCGGTGACGCTCGCGTTTGAGAATCGGCAGACAGAAATGATGCGGCCGCATGCCGCCGGCAAACAGCGCATTGCGGTTGTAAAGCAGGTGCTGCGGTGTGATGGTCGCGCCCACGTTATTCGGCGCGGATTCCACGAAGGACACCGCCGCCTCGGTAGTGACATGCTCCAGCACGATCCGCAGTTCGGGGAAATCCCGCACCAGCGGCTCCAGGTGGCGTTCGATAAACACCGCCTCGCGGTCGAAAATATCCACGTCCGGGTCGGTCACCTCTCCGTGGATCAACAGCGGCAGACCCGCCTGCTGCATGGCCTCGAACACCGGATAGCAGCGGCGGATGTCGGTGACCCCGCTGGCGGAATGCGTGGTCGCCCCGGCGGGATACAGCTTGACCGCGTGGACAAAACCCGACTGCCGCGCCGCGTCGATCATCCCGGGCGTGGTCTCCTCGGTGAGATAGAGCGTCATCAGGGGCTCGAAGTCGGCCTCGTCGGGGAGTGCCGCGAGGATGCGGTCGCGGTACGCGGCCGCCGCGTCCACCGAGGTCACCGGCGGCTTGAGGTTCGGCATCACGATCGCCCGGCGAAAGCGCCGCACGGTGTCCGGCAACACCGAGGCGAGGATGTCCCCGTCGCGCAGGTGCAGGTGCCAGTCGTCGGGACGGGTCAGCGTCAGGCGTTCCATCAGTAATCCTTGTCATCCACCGAAGTGTTCACGGAGTGCGGCATCGCTCCAGCCGTCGATCTCCACGGTCTTGTCGCGGCCGGTCTGTCCTGCCACCACACGCAACGAGCCCGCCGGCAGCCCCAGTTCGGCCGCCAGCAGGCGTTCCACGGCGCGATTGGCACGCCCCTTCTCCGGCGCGGCCCGCACCCGCATTTTGAGGGCCTCGCCCATCCAGCCCACCACCGCATCCTCGCGGGCACCGGGGGAGACGCGCAGCTTCAGTCGGGCCAAGGCCGCGCGGTATCAGGCCGGACGCGTGGCCATGTAGGCGGAGAAGACCCCGAGCTGCACTTCACGGTGAACGTCCTCGAAACCCACCGATTCGAGCGTCTCCATGATCTCCTCCGGGGGGACGCACTGGTCAATGGTTTCCCAGAAATACCGCATCAGGGTATGCCCGTCCGGATCACGTGTCAGCACCCGGCTGAGAAACGGGATGAAATCGCGGAAGTAGAAACGGGCCATGACCATCTGCCGCTTCGTCCGCGGACGCGAGACCTCGAGGATCATGCAGCGGCCGCCGGGCTTGAGCGCGCGAAAGTACTCCGCAAACGCCTCGCGCAGATCCCGAACGTGACGCAGACCGTAGCCCATGTACACGCGGTCGAACTGCTCGCTGGCGACGGGCAGATCCTCGGCCAGCCCCTGGATGAAGCGCGAATTCAGCTTGCCCCGCGCCACGTCGATCATCCCGCGCGAAGGATCCACGCAGGTGATGCGCTCATCGCCGGTGATCTTGCGGATCTCTTCGGCCACCGGGCCGGTCCCGGTCGCCACATCCAGGACCTCCATGTCCGGCTGCAGACCGGACTGCTTGAGCGAGTAGCGACGATACGCCTGCCCCGTACCCAGAAAACCGAACCGCAGGATCCGGTCGTAGTAGGGTGCGGTGCGATCGAACAGGTCGTCGACGAACGCGCGCTTGTTGCTTTCGTCCCCGTAGTAATCCTTGAGGACAGGATGCGGTTTCCGCTCCGGATCGGTTTCCATCGGTTCTGCTCTCCCCTGTGCCCGGTGCCGGGCCGGCCCAACAAGCCGCGAAGTGTACCAATTCCCGGCGCGCGTCACCCCCCCTGTTCGGAGGTGGCCAGGATGTCGCGCTCGAATTCCGCCACCGGTATCGGCCGGCTGGCAAAGTAGCCCTGATAAAAATCGCAGCTCAGCGCACACAGCGCCTCCAGCTGTTCGGCGGTCTCCACGCCCTCGGCCACCACGGTCAGCCCCAGCCCGTGCGCCATCGCCACGATCGCGGTGGTGATCGACCGGTCATGCACGTCATCCTCGTGCACCACTCCGGCGATGCCGTCGACGAAGCTCTTGTCGATCTTGAGCGTGTCCACCGCGAAGCTCTTCAGCTGCGAGAGCGAGGAATAGCCCGTGCCGAAGTCATCCACCGCGAAATGCACCCCACGGTCGCGCAGCGATTCCAGGATACGACGGGCTCGCTCGGCATCCGCCATCAGCGCGGACTCGGTGATCTCCAGCTCCAGGCATTCCGGCGGCAGCCCGTGCTCGTCCAGGGTGGCGACGACCTGTTCATCCAGCGCCATCCGCCGGAACTGCAGCGCAGACACGTTCACCGCCAGCCGGATCGGAGGATAACCCGCGTCCAGCCAGGCCCGTCCCTGCCGGATCACCTCCTGCAGGACCCAGGTGCCCAGCTCCACGATCAGGCCGGTTTTCTCCGCGACCGGGATGAAACGCCCGGGCGACACGCGGCCCAGCACCGGATCGTTCCAGCGCAGCAGGGCCTCGGCCCCGATCAGGCGCCCCGTCGCGATCTCGTACTGCGGCTGGTAATGGACCTCCAGATGGTCGTTCTCCATCGCGCGGCGCAGGCGCGAGCTGAGATCGATGCGCTCGCGCGCCGCCTCGGTATAGGCGTCCGAGTAGTAACGATACGACCCGCGTCCCTCTTCCTTGGCGCGCGACAGCGCGGTGCCCGCCTGCTGCAGCAGCGCCTCGGGACCGGCCCCGTGATCCGGGAACAGCGCGATCCCGACGGTCGCCACCACCTCGACCTCGACCCCGTTGCCCAGATCGCAGGGCTCCGCCAGATGACGGATCATGGATTCGGCGATCATGCCGGCATCATCGGGATGCCCCAGATTCTCCACCACCACCGCAAATTCGTCCGCGGCCAGGCGCGCGACCGTGTCGGTCCCCCGGCGCTCGCGCTGCAGCCGGATGGCAGCGGTCCGCAGCAGTGAGTCTCCCGCGGCGTGACCATGGCTGTCGTTGACGTCCTTGAACCGGTCCAGGTCCACGATCAGCAGCGCCAGGACCCCGTTGCGCCGCCGCATCAGGGAAACCCCGTGCCCCAGTCGCGCCAGCAGGAGCCGGCGGTTGGGCAGCTCGGTCAGCGGATCATGATGCGCCAGGTAGTCCAGCTCCTCTTCCGAGGCCTTGATCCGCGAGATGTCGGCGAACACCGACACGTAATGCGTGCGCCGGCCCTGCGGGTCGTGCACCGCCGTGATGCTCTGCAGCTCGGGGAACACCTCGCCGTTCTTGCGCCGGTTCCAGATCTCCCCCTGCCAGTGCCCGTAGAGCTCCAGCTGGCGGAACATGTTCTGATAAAAGGTCCGGTCATGGCGGCCGGACTGGAACATCCTCGGCGTGTGACCGACGACCTCGTCCTGGGTGTATCCCATCAGCTCGGTGAAGGCGCGGTTCACTGAAAGGATATGGGCGCTGCTGTCGGTAATCACCACGCCCTCGCGCGTGTTTTCGAACACTACCGAAGCCAGGCGCCGGCGTTCTTCCTCCTCCCGGCGCCGGGTGATGTCCTCCACCGTGACCACGACACGGTCCATGCTGCCGTCCGCGTGGCGGGTACACTTCAGCGAGAGGTGCGCCACCATCACGCTGCCATCCGCCCGCAGCAGGCGTTTTTCCACCTCGTAGCCGTCGCGCCGGCCTTCACGCATCTCGCGATCCAGATCGGCACCCAGGGAACGGTCCTCGGGGTGCGCGAGACGATCCCAGTCGAGCTTCGCCAGTTCTTCCGGCCGGTAGCCCAGCATGTCGCCCAGGCAGTCGTTGACGCGCTCCCAGCCCTGACCACCCGGCCCTGACACCGCCATGCCCACGAACGGCATGTCGAAGAACACCCGCAGCAGGCGGTCCTGTTCCGAATGCGACTGCATCAGCCGCAGGTTGCGCTGAAGCCATTGCTGACGCCCCACCAGCGCCCCGGCACCGGCCATCAGCAGCCAGACCAGCAACAGGGCTCCGCCGGTCCATGCCGCCTGCCGATGCGCCCCGGCCACCAGAGGCGCGCGGTCCCGCTTGACCACCACCGACCAGTCGTCGAGCTCCAGGCCACGCACCGCCGCCAGGCGACCATCATCCTCCTCGCCCAGCGATCCGATCCGCACCGCCTCGCCGGAACCGCCGCGCAGCAGGCGGCTCTCCAGCTGCGCAAACTCCGCCGGGGGTTCCACGCGCCGGGCCGATTCACCGTCCAGCCGCATCACCACCGGCGCGCGATCGGACGGATGACTGACCAGCCAGGTCGCCGCATCCCCGTCTTCCAGGTCGATGGCGGCCCCGAGCAGCGGAGCCAGGCGATCCAGATCGGCGGAAAACAGCACCACCGCCAGCGGTTCAGAGTCGCGATCGGCGGGGTGATGCAAAGGCGCGGCCCAGTGCAGCCGGGTCGCCCCTGCGTCGTCCACGGCATCCACGTGCGCCCGGCTGACGGCTCCGGTCTGCATCGCTTCCACGCGGGCCGCCCTGGCCGCCGCGCGCTGGAAGGACGCATCTCCCGCAACCAGCAGTTCCGCGTGTTCCTCCGCCCCCAGGATCGCCACGGAGCGATAACCGTAGGCCGTCCGTATCGCCTGCAGGCGGTTCTCCAGTGTGGTGCGCGCGACCTCGGAGTCGTGGCGCTGCAGCGAACGGACAAACGCGGTGAAACCACGCGCATCCGCCAGGATTCGGGCATCTCCGGCGCGTTCCGCCATCCACCGATCGACCAGTCCGCCCTTGAGAAAGGCAGTGGCCCGCAGTTCTTCGCGCACCTGCTGATCCGCGGTGGCCTGAGCAATATGGAACGTGCCGAAGGCGACACCACCGACCGAACCGGCGACCGCCACCGCCATGGCGACCCAGACCCAGGGCTGGCGACCGCGCAGCAGTGTCAGGCCGCCCCCGTTACGCGTCCGCGCGCCTCGGCGACCCCCGAATGTCCGCATGGCCAGGTACAGCAGTCCGCCACTCACCCACACGAACCCCAGGCCCTTCAGCAGACTGACCCGAGTCAGGCTCGCCTCGATCCCGAAGCTCCACATGAAGAGCATGTCGGACAGAGCGACCCACAGGGAGCCCGCCACGAGATAGCCGAGCGCGATCAGTGCGGCCGGGCTGAGCCGAAACACCGGAGAACGGGAAAACATCAACACCGGACACCGGCTGGAAGACAAGACACGTAACGGGATCCCCTGTGTGAAAACCCCGGCTCTGCGGCCGGTTGAAGAATGGAAGCTTCCCCCTCGACAAGCCCCCCGGGTCGCACGCATGGTCTACGCTCGGAGTGAGGCTTCCCGAGAATGGCATACGCCCTCGAGAATTTTACGCCCCCAATCCTGTCACAGTATTGAGCTGGATCAAGTCACCAACGCGCGACCATCCGCAAAAGGAGCCGCCCATGGACGTCAAGAACGAAAACGGCATCGTCACGCTGACGCTGGACAAGAAAACGGCCAAAAGCATCACCGAAAACCTGACGGAACTGAATGGCGAGGTCCGCAACGGCGCCCGCGCGCTGTCTTCGGTGCTGCAGCAGGGCGTGTACGAGCTGGACAACGAGTTCCGCCAGCCGCCGCACGCATTCGACGAACATGCGCCGCGCCAGCCCTCGATCGAGGACTGAACCAGCGACTCAAACGGGAGGAGCAATCATGAATCTGGTCAAGGCCGAAAATGGCGAAATCGTCATCCGCATGCCCGTCGCCGAGGCCTCGGATGCGCTGTACACCCTGCACAACCGGGCCGACGACCTGGACGACTGCGAGGACCTGACCGAGGCCCTCGAAGCCGCCGGGGTACCCATGCCCGAAGAGGAACACCACCGGCGCTACGAATACATGCCCCCGGTCGACTGAGTTCGCGGCCGAGGCCGCTCCCACAGCACCCCAACCCGCCTGTGGGAGCCTGCTCACAGGCGAACCGACCACCTCAGCCGTCAGCCGGGTTCGGACGGTCCGCGACCTGGATCACCCCGTCCTGCACCCGCACCGGGAAGGTCGGGATGGGGTCCTCGGCCGGCGGCGTGAGTGCCTCGCCGGTGTGCAGGTCGAATTCCGCGTCGTGCAGCGGGCAGGTGATGCAGTCGTCGTCGATCGTGCCGCCCGCGATGGGGAATTCTTCGTGCGAGCAGAGGTTCTCGAGGGCAAAGTAGCGGCCATCCACGTTGAACACCGCCACTTCGGTATCCCCGGCCTCGAGCAGCCGGTGGTCTCCGGGTTCAATCGAGCCTTCCGGCCCCACGTCGATCCATTCGGTCATGTGCGTCGTCCGCTCATTGGTCAGTGGATGGCGTTGTCAGTGGCTGGCGTTGGCGGCGGCCGTCGCCTCCGCATTCACTTCGAGCGAACGGCCACTCTCGGGATCATACGAAAACCGGCCGACCAGGCGCACTTCCTCGCCCACGCGGTCGGCGACCGCCGCATCCGGCGAAATCGCAACGCGGTTGCGCGGATGATCCTCGATCCAGTAATGCCGCGGATCATCGAAGGACTGAACGCGGCCGGTCACCTCCACCATCTCGCCGTCAAACTCCGCTGCGGAGCTGCTCAGCTGATCCAGGGTCACCGGCGCCGTAGTCTCCCCGCCGCAGGCCATCAGCACCAGCCCCAGCAGTGCCCCGGCCAACGCCGGACCGGCATGACGAATCCTTTCTGCTTGCATTGGTTCTCTCGATGATACAGTGAAACCACAGATTACCCGGCGCCCCCGGCCGGCACCCGAAACCGCCGCCGCTACAGGGTTTCGGACGGCGGCAGCGCCGGCAGTCTCAGGGTAAAGCGCCCCCCGCCGAGATCCGAATCGTTCGACAGCCGGACCGAGCCCGGCGTCCCGTCCTGCACGGTGTGCAGCTCGGCGATCATCGCGCAGAAATACAGGCCCAGTCCGGTCCGCCCGGCACCGCGCTCCAGCATCGCCTGATCCTCGGTGGTTCGCGAACCCAGCATGGGCTCCGGGAAACCGGGACCGTCGTCTTCCACCTGCAGCCACAGCTCGCCGTCGCGCACCACGGCCGACAGACGGATGCGACCGTGACAATAACGCACGGTGTTGGTCACCACGTTCTCCAGCACCGCCGTCACCAGTTCCCGATCGAGCACCCATTCCAGGTCCTCGTCGCAGTCGATTTCGGCCGTCACCCCGCTGTGATCCATCAGCGGCTTGCTGGACGCCCAGTAGTCCTCCAGCAGCTCGATCACCAGCAGCGGACGCAACCGCGGGGTGTAGAGCCCCTGCTGGTTGCGGTACAGCGTGAGCATCTGTACCAGGCTGTCGTGCACGCGATGGGCCTCGTACTGCAGTCGCGCGATGGTCTGCTCGTCGCAGTTGCACTCGCCGGTTTCCGGGTCGCGCAGCGCCTCCAGCGAATTCATCGCCATCCCCAGCGAGTTCTTCATGTCATGGATGGAAATGGCGATGACGGTACCGAAATCGATGCTCTTCATGTCTCCCCCGGGCCGCCGTTCGATGTCCGCAGGCTCCGCGCGCGTTCGCCCTCACCCGCCTGCTCCAGCAGCTCCGGCAGCACCTCGCGCAGCGCCGGCGGCGGTGATCCGGCCGCCATGGCCGCATCCAGCTGGCCGAGCAACCCCGCACGATCCACCGCCACTCCGGCCAGCAGCAGGCGCAGACGCGTCACCACGACCCACCAGGCCACCTCCGGATGACCACGGTAATCACTCTCCAGGATCTGCAGTTTGGTCCGCGCCTCGCGGGTCGCCCCGCGCGCGATCAATGCCTCCAGCTGATACGCCATGTCACCCGGATGCGGTATCTGCATCTGGGTCGCCAGGGCCATCGCATAGCGCCAGGCCCGCGCGGCGCGGTCGTATTCCCCCTGCGCCAGGGCCAGCTGCCCCAGCGCCCGCTGCCGCGCCAGCGACTTGGGCGAGCGTTCCGCCGCCGCGACCAGCACGTCCAGCGCCTCGCGCTCGCGGCCGGTGCGTTCCAGCACGAACGCCAGCCGATCATGCGCCGGCATGTAATACGGCGTCGCCGCAATGGCCGCCCGATACGCCTCCTCGGCGGCCGCGAGGTTGCCCTCGACTTCGGCCACCTCGCCCAGACGCGCCTGGGCCCAGGGCGGCGTGGTCTCACCCGTCACCGCACGGGCGGCCTCGGCCGCCACGCCCGGCTCGCCCTCGGCCAGGGCCAGATCGCTGCGCAGGCGCTGCAGGTCCGCGGCGCGCCCCTCTCCTGCTGCCAGCATGCGTTCGGCCTCGGCCCGCGCCTGTGCGATCTCGCCACGACGCCAGAGCGGATCCAGCGCACGCAGCGGATCCCGCCGCCGCAGCGCCCGCTGCAGGCGTACTACCAGCAGTTCGCGATTGAAGGGCTTGGAAAGGTAGGCATCGGGGCCGCTCTCCAGCGCCCCCATGACCATCTCGTTGCTGTTCTCGGCGGTGACCATCACGAACACCGTGGCCGGTCCGACCCAGCCCTGTTCGCGGGCCCGGTCCAGCACCTGCTGGCCGTCCGGCCCGTCCCCCAGGTTGTAGTCGCACAGCACGATGTCGTAGCGACGCCGTTCCAGCTTGTCCAGCGCATCCACACCATCGCGCGCGAGATCGATGTCCTCGAAGCCGGAGGTCAGCAGCATCTCGCGCAGCGTCGCCCGCATATTGGCGAAATCGTCCACCACCAGCACCGCCAGGCGCGACAGCGGGCGCCCGGCAGAACCGGCACGGGAAGGGGGAGCGGCGGTCGACATGCGCGCAGTGTGGCGCAGCCGCCCGCCGAAACCAAGACCCGGAGCAGGGGCTTGTCCCGCACGCGGCGACGCGTCAGTACGGGGCGGCCGTCTCGCCCTGCAGTGCCCGGGTCAGGTTCACGCAGGCGAACAGCAGGATGATCGCCACCGGCAGGCCCGCGGTGATCGCCCCGGTCTGCAGCCCGTCCAGCGCCATCTCGCCGCCCACGATCAGCAGGGTCGCGGCGACCGCACCCTCGGTGATGCCCCAGATCACCCGCTGACGCTTGGGCGAGCGCGTGCTCCCGCGCGAGACCAGCGCGTCGATCACATGGGTCCCGGACCCCGACGAGGTAATGAAGTAGGTCGCGATCAGGACGGTCGCCAGCCCCGAGGCCAGATGGAACAGCGGCAACTGCTCCAGCGTGGCGTACAGCGCGATGGTCGTGTCCTCGGCCACCGCGGCCGCAATCCCCGCGCCGTCCCCGAACAGCTCGAAATGCAGCGCCGTGCCGCCGAACACCGCCAGCCACACGAACACGAAAAGGGACGGCAGCAGCAGCACGCCGGCAATGAACTCGCGGATGGTGCGCCCGCGCGAGACCCGCGCGATGAAGATCCCGACAAACGGCGACCAGGCGATCCACCAGGCCCAGTAGAAGATGGTCCAGCTCTTCTGCCACTCGGCCTCCTGCATCGCGCCGGCGGTCAGACTCAGCTGCACGATGTGATTGAGATACTCGCCGATGGAGTCGAGGAAGAAGCGGATGATGAACAGCGTCGGCCCGGCCAGCAGCACGAACAGCAGCAACGCGGTGGCCAGCCACAGGTTGGCCAGGCTCATCCACTTCAGCCCGCGGTCCAGACCGGAGATCACCGCCATCACCGCGACGAAAGTGATCGCCCCGATGATCCCTACCTGGAACCACCCGGAGATCGGCATTCCGAACAGCACGTTGAGGCCGGTGTTCAGCTGCATCGCGCCGAAACCCAGCGAGGTCGCCAGGCCGAACAGCGTGCCGAACACCGCGAGGATGTCGATCACGTGCCCGATCGGCCCGTAGATCCGGTCGCCCAGCATTGGGTAGAAGATCGAGCGGATGGTCAGCGGCAGACCCTTGCGGAACGAGAAATACGCCACCGACAGGCCCAGCACCACATAGACCGCCCAGGCATGCAGCCCCCAGTGGAAGAAGGTGAAGGCCATCGCTTCGCTGGCCGCCTCCTGAGTCTCGCCCTCGCCGAACGGCGGGTTCTGGTAGTGGAGCATCGGCTCGGCCACGCTCCAGAAAATCAGGCCGATCCCCATCCCCGCACCGAACAGCAGCGAGAACCACGCCATGAAGCTGAACTCCGGGCGGTCCTCGGTATTCCCGAGGCGAATCCGCCCGTACGGACTGAGCGCCAGCCAGAGCAGAAAGGCGAGGAAGACGGTCACCGCCAGGATGTAGATCCAGCCGAGGTATTCGGTGATGAACCCGTGGATCGCGGCAAAGGTCAGCGATGCCGTGTCGGTGAAGATGACCCCGAACAGCACGAAGGTCAGCACCACGATCGACGAGGCGGTGAATACCACCGGGTTTACGGTGGCAAAGAACGCATGCGGTCGTCCGAATATCATTCGTTCTCTCTCAGGTTTGTGCGTAGATCCGCTGGCCGCGCAGCCGTACCGTCAGGCCTCGCCCGAGCGACGGTAATGCTGCCGCAGCCAGCCCCCGACCGCCAGCAGCAGCGCCAGCACCCCCAGCGGCACCAGGGTCCAGGGCTGCAGTGCGTCACCGTCCTCAATGGCCTCTGCCGCCCCGTAGAGCACGCTGGAATACACCCCCCATTTCACGCAAAGCCCCAGGGTCGTGGCCAGCAGGAAGGTCGCGCGGGGCAGGCCCAGCATGCCCCCGGCATAATTGATGACGGAATGCGGGAACCCCGGGAAGGTACGCATCGCCATCAGATTCAGGAAGTCGCCGTGCCGACGCAGGGCCTCCACCAGCCAGGGGTGGTGCCGCAGCGGCCCGCGATCCGCCCCCAGACGGCCCGCGAGCCAGTACCCGCCCAGCGCGCCCGCGACACTGCCGGTCACCAGCAGCGGGACCGCGACCCATGGCGCCACGAACGGCGCAATCAGCCACACCACCAGACTGCCCGGCAGTGCGAAGGTGAACAGGATCGCCATCAGCACCACCAGCCCCGCGAGCAGCCAGGGGTCTCCGGTCAGCCGGCGCCCCGTCTCCAGGATCCACTCCGGATCACCGACGCCGATGCCCAGCCCGATCCCGAGCACCACCAGCCCGGCCAGCAACAGCGGACCGGCATGCTCTTTCAGGAAGCTCGCCATGGTCATTTCACGCCCGACGGGCGTATCGTGGAGACGCTGACAACAAAAACAGCGAGGAGAGAGCGCAATGCAGAACCGTTTCCTGTTGGGGGCCATCATCGGCCTGATCGCCGGTATCGTCCTGGCCTTTGCCTATGCCTACAACGCCGCGCCCGGACTGATGATCGTCGAGGATGAAAGCCAGTACGGCTACGCCGATACCATCGAGCGTATCGAGACCGCGGCCGAAGCCGAAGGCTGGGCGGTCCCGACCAAACACGACCTGAGCGGCACCGTGGGCGAACATGGATACGACGTCGCCCCGGTGACGGTCCTCGAACTGTGCCAGCCGGATCATGCCGGGAACCTCCTGAGCGAGGAAGACAACTATGTGGTGACCTCCATGATGCCCTGCCGCGTCTCGGTCTATGAACGCAGCGACGGCACCGTCATCGTATCGCGCATGAACACCAGTCTGGTGGCGCGGGTGTTCGGCGGCAGCATCGCCGAAATCATGGCCGAAGCCACCGAGGACAACGAACGCATCCTCGAAAGCGTCCTGCAGTAAACCGGCCCCGGCGCCCGGCTCGGCCGGGCGCCCTCCCCGCCCGCTTGTCCGCACGAGCGGCAACCACGATGATAGGCCCTCTCACGGAGATCCACGGCGGCCCGCGCCGCCCCCGGCCACGAGACTGCCATGTCGTACCTCAAGGACTTTCCGAATGCCGAAGGCTATTTCGGTGATTTTGGCGGCGCCTTCCTGCCACCGGAACTCGAATCCCATTTCGCCGAGATCGAGCGCGCCTGGCGTCAACTGGCGCTGTCGGCGGACTTCCTGCAGGAACTTCGCTACATCCGCCGGCATTACCAGGGCCGCCCCACCCCGGTCTACTACGCGCGCAACCTCAGCCGCGAGGCCGGCGCGCATATCTACCTCAAGCGCGAGGACCTCAACCACTCCGGGGCACACAAGCTCAATCACTGCATGGGCGAGGCCCTTCTCGCGCGCCACATGGGCAAGAAGAAGCTGATCGCGGAGACCGGCGCCGGCCAGCACGGCGTGGCCCTGGCCACCGCCGCGGCCTGCTTCGGCATGGAATGCGAGATCCACATGGGCGAGATCGACATCGAAAAGGAAGCGCCCAACGTGACCCGCATGAAGCTGATGGGGGCCGAGGTCGTCCCGGTGTCCTTCGGCGGGCGCAGCCTCAAGGAAGCGGTGGACTCCGCGTTCCAGTCGTATCTCTCGCAGGCCGACGAGGCCCTGTTCGCGATCGGCTCGGTCGTCGGCCCGCACCCGTTCCCGCTGATGGTGCGCAACTTCCAGTCGGTGGTGGGGATCGAGGCGCGCGAGCAGTATCAGGAACTGACCGACGGCCAGCTGCCGGAACAGGTGGTTGCCTGCGTGGGGGGCGGGTCCAACGCAATGGGCATGTTCGCCGGTTTCATCGAGGATCCGGAGGTGCAGCTCAACGGCGTGGAGCCGCTGGGTCGCGGCACCGAACCGGGACAGCATTCCGCCACCATGACCTTCGGCAAACCGGGGATGCTGCACGGCTTCAAGTGCATGCTGCTGACCGACGACGAGGGCAACCCGGCCCCGGTGCATTCGATCGCCTCCGGGCTGGATTACCCCGGGGTCGGGCCCGAACACTCCTATCTCAAGAAGGCCGGGCGAGTCGCCTATCACGCGATCGGCGATGACGAGACCCTGGATGCCTTTTACCGCCTGTCGCGGACCGAAGGCATCATCCCCGCCCTGGAGAGCGCCCATGCGGTCGCCTGGGCGGTGGAGCACGCGCGCGAGCACCCGGGCAGCACCGTACTGGTGAACCTCTCCGGGCGCGGCGACAAGGACATCGACTACGTGGCGCGCACCTTCGGTCATAACCGGGCCGGCTAAAAACGACGCGTGCATTGAGGGATTGAGGGCTCCACCCATGGCGTGCAATCATCCGGTGATCACCAAAACAACGGAGGTATCGGGGTGAGCGACAACGACGACCTGCAAAAGCAAAAAGAAGAGCTGGAAAAGGCCTACGACACCGATCACGAGATCGGTGAGCAGAACATCAACCCTCTCGGACTGGATCTCCACAACCCGGTCTTCGTGGTCAGTGCCGCACTGATCCTCCTGTTCGTGATCGGCGCCCTGGTCTTCCCGGAGCAGGCCAATGACAGCCTCGGTGCCACCCAGACCTGGATCCAGGAAACCTTCGACTGGCTGTTCCTCTCGGCCGGCAACCTGTTCGTCCTCTTCGCCCTCGCCCTGATCCTCCTCCCGATCGGCCGCATCCGTATCGGCGGCCAGGATGCCAAACCCGACTTCGGGGTGCTGTCCTGGTTCTCCATGCTGTTCGCCGCCGGCATGGGCATCGGCCTGATGTTCTGGGCCGTGGCGGAACCGGTGGGCTACTTCACCGAATGGTTCGGCACCCCGCTGGGGATCGAAGGCGGCACCGAGGCTTCCAAGGAAGCCGCGCTGGGCGCCACCATGTACCACTGGGGCCTGCATCCTTGGGCGGTGTACGCCATCGTCGGCCTGGCGCTGGCCTTCTTCGCCTATAACAAGGGCCTGCCGCTGACCATCCGTTCGGCGTTCTACCCGATCCTGGGCGAGCGCGTCTGGGGCCCGTTCGGCCACGTGATCGACACCCTGGCGGTGCTGGCCACGCTGTTCGGTCTGGCCACCTCGCTGGGTCTGGGGGCGCAGCAGGCGGCCTCCGGCCTGGACTTCCTGTTCGACGGCATCGACGGCGGACTGGGCACCCAGCTGGCGGTGATCATCGGCATCACCGTGATCGCCCTGCTCTCGGTCATGCGCGGCATCGACGGCGGGGTCAAGGTGCTGAGCAACCTCAACCTGATCGTCGCCGGGCTGCTGATGCTGTTCGTGATGATCTTCGGCGGCTTCATCGCCTTCCTCGCCAACACCGGCACCACGCTCTCGGCCTACGCCCAGTACATCATCCCGCTGAGCAACCCGGTCGGGCGCGAGGATGAGACCTTCTACCATAGCTGGACGATCTTCTTCTGGGCGTGGTGGATCTCCTGGTCGCCGTTCGTCGGCATGTTCATCGCGCGCGTCTCGCGCGGCCGTACGGTGCGCCAGTTCGTCACCGCCGTGCTGATCGTACCCACGCTGGTCACCGTCATCTGGATGAGCGTGTTCGGCGGCACCGGCATCGACCAGGTGCGCGACGGCATCGGCGCGCTGGCCGACGAGGGCATCACCGACTCCTCGCTGGCGCTGTTCCAGATGCTGCAGAACCTGCCGCTGGCCGCGCTCACCTCGTTCCTGGCCGTGGTCCTGGTGCTGGTGTTCTTCGTGACCTCCTCGGACTCCGGTTCGCTGGTCATCGACAGCATCACCTCCGGCGGCAAGACCGACGCCCCGCAGTCGCAGCGCCTGTTCTGGGCCACCGTCGAGGGCCTGATCGCCGCCGTACTGCTGGCGGTGGGCGGAGCCGCCGCCCTGTCGGCCCTCCAGGCCGGCGCGGTCAGTACGGGTCTGCCGTTCATGATCGTGCTGCTCGTCATGTCGGTCAGCCTGCTGATGGGGCTGTTCCACGAGCTGAAGCTGATCCGGCTGGCCGAAGCCGAAGCGGCCGGCAAGGCGTAAAACCGGCCTGCCCCGCTGCCCGCTCCGTGTCCCGGAGCGGGCCAGGTCACCCGCCGGGAGCGTCTTCCGGCGGGTTTTTTGTTTTCCGGGATCCGGCCGACATCCGGGCCGATCCCGGCACGGATACAGGAGGTCGCAGCATGCGCCGAGAACGCGTCGAATTTCCGGGCCATCAGGGCCAGATGCTGGCCGGGCGCATCGACCGCCCCACCGGTCCCGTACGGGCCTGGGCCCTGTTCGCCCACTGTTTTACCTGCGGCAAGGACAACCGCGCCGCCAACCGCATCGCCCGCGGGCTGGCCGAGGCCGGGATCGCGACGCTGAGGTTCGATTTCACCGGACTGGGCGACAGCGAGGGCGACTTCGCCAACAGCGGCTTCTCCTCCAATCTGGAGGACCTGCTGGCCGCGGCCGACTACCTGCGCGGGCGAGAGGCCGCCCCCGCCCTGCTGGTTGGCCACAGCCTGGGCGGCGCCGCGGTGCTGGGCGTCGCCGGGCGCATCCCCGAATGTCGCGCAGTCGCCACCATCGCC
The DNA here is from genome assembly GCF_001995255.1 of Thioalkalivibrio halophilus. Lineage (GTDB taxonomy): Bacteria > Pseudomonadota > Gammaproteobacteria > Ectothiorhodospirales > Ectothiorhodospiraceae > Thioalkalivibrio > Thioalkalivibrio halophilus. Next base: position 28,785 of record NZ_MUZR01000029.1, read on the forward strand.
GCCCCGTTCGAGGCCGACAGCGTGCTGGATCATTTCGGCGAGGCGCTGGAGACCATCGAAACCGAGGGCGAGGCCACGGTGAACCTGGCCGGGCGACCGTTCCGCATCCGGCGGGAATTCGTCGAGGACCTGCGCAGCCAGACCCAGGCCGAACGCATCCGCGACCTCGACCGACCGCTGATGATCCTGCACGCTCCGGGCGACACGGTGGTGTCGGTGGACGCGGCGCGGCGCATCTTCGAGACCGCGCGCCACCCCAAGAGCTTCGTGTCACTGGACGATGCCGACCACACCCTGCTCAATCCGGCCGACGCCGAATACGTGGCCGGACTGGTGGCGGCCTGGGGCGCGCGCTATATCGGCGAAGAACGAGGCGATTCGGCGGACGCGGACGCGCCCGGCGACGGGACCGAAGTGACGGTCGAGGAGACCGGCGACGGCCAGTACCAGCAGGACGTACGCATCGGCCCGCATCACTTCCTGGCCGACGAACCGCCGGACGTCGGCGGCGATGGCACCGGCCCCAACCCCTACGAGCTGCTGCTGGCGTCGCTGGGAGCCTGCACCAGCATGACCCTGCGCATGTACGCCGCGCACAAGCAGCTGCCGCTGGAACGCGTCCGGGTGCATCTGCAGCACGAGAAGCTCAAGGGCGAGAACGGCCCGGTCGACCGCATCACCCGCGAGATCACCATCGAGGGCGAGCTGGATGCGAAACAGCGTGAACGCATGCTGCAGATCGCCGATCGCTGCCCGGTACACCGCACCCTGCACGGCGAGGTCCAGGTCGAGACGCGGGAGACCACCGCCCCCGGCACGGTCTAATCCCCGGAATGCAGCCCCGCCGCGGCGAGGAAATCCTGCAGACCGCGGGTGTAAAGCGTCCCGGACCGCAGGAAGCCGTCGTTGTGGCCACCGCACAGGCCCAGGATCGGCGGGATGCCCGGGGCCGCCGCCTGCAGGCGGCGCGCATGCTCGAAGGGCACGATCTCGTCCTCGCGCGCATGCACCAGCAGCAGCGGGGCTTCCAGGCGCCGGACATGTTCGACGACCGGATACGGGTGGCGGATCAGCCAGCGTACCGGCAGGAACGGGTAGATCTCCGCCCCCAGATCCGCCGCCGAAGTGAACGCGGACTCCAGGATCACCGCACCGGGTTCGCGCTCCGCCGCCAGGCGCGCCGCCACCGCCGCCCCCAGCGAGCGGCCGAACACCACGATGTCCTCCGTCGCGTAGCCGCGTTCCTCGCGCAGATAGGCCCAGGCGGCCTCGGCGTCGGCGTGCAGCCCCGGCGCATCCGGCCGTCCCGAGGAACGGCCGTAGCCGCGATAATCGATGATCAGCACCGCGAGCCCGACCTCGTGGAACCGCTGCAGCGAATGCAGGCGATGCCCGATGTTGCCCGCATTGCCATGGAAGAACAGCAGCACCGGGGCATCCTCCTCCGGCCCCGGCAGATACCAGCCGTGCAGGCGCACGTCCGCCTCCGGCTCCAGCCACACCTCCTCGAAGTCCAGCCCGGCATCCGCGGGCGTGGAGGTCACGTCGCGCGAAGGCATGTAAATCAGGCGGTCCTGGGTCAGATAGACGGTCGCCACCAGCACGGCGTAACCCGTCGCAAGCAGGATCAGGAACCGGATCACATTGGCCATGCCCACGATCCTGAACATCCCCGTCAACGGGCGCAACTCGCGTACAATACGATCCGTACTGCCCATAGCCACCGACATGCCGCAAACCCCCATCCGCGCCTGAAACGGTCCTCGCGATGCGCCATTCCCTGTTGACCAACACCGAACTCCGCGGACTGGATCGCGACCAGCTTTTGCGCCGCCTGGCCGGCGGCGACGCCCCGGATGGCGCCCTGGCCTCCGCACTGGACCGGGCACTGGAAGCCGTGGATACAGCCGGGCTCGAGGCGCACGCACTGGACGTCGCCGAGATCCTCCGCCACCTCAACGTCGACCGTCAGACCCTGATCGCCACCCTGCTGGTCCCGGTCTTCCTCGCCGGGCACGCCGACGCGAAGGCCCTGCGCCGCGACTACGGCGAACGCGTCGCGCAGCTCACCGAGAACGTCTCCGCACTGGTCCGCCGACGCTTCGAGACCCCGGCCGGCCGGCCCGAACAGGCCGAACGCCTGCGCCGCATGCTGATGGCCATGGTCGACGACGTGCGCGCAGTGCTGATCAAGCTGGGATTCCGCGTACAGCACCTGCGGCTGGTGGTGAAGGAACCCGACACGGGCGCCCGCGCGCTGGCGCAGGAGACCCTGGACGTGATCGCCCCGCTGGCCAACCGTCTGGGGGTGGGTCAGCTCAAGTGGGAGATGGAAGACCTCTCCCTGCGCATACTCGAGCCCGAAACCTACCGGGACATTGCCCGCGGCCTTGAGGAAGACCGTACCGAGCGCGAGGAATACGTCGCCCGCTTCACCCGGATGCTGGAAAAGCACCTGGCCGATGCCGGGATCGAGGCCCGGGTGTTCGGCCGGCCCAAGCACATCTACAGCATCTGGAAGAAGATGCAGCGCAAGAACACCTCGCTGTCCGAGCTGTACGACCTGCGCGCCACGCGCGTGATCGTCGACCGGCTGGCGACCTGCTACACCGTGCTGGGCGTGGTGCACAACCACTGGCGCCACCTGCCCGGCGAGTTCGACGACTACATCGCCAACCCCAAGGACAACGGCTACCAGTCCCTGCACACCGCGGTGGTGGGGCCGGAGGGCAAAGTCGTGGAAGTCCAGATCCGCACCCGCGAGATGGACGAGTTCGCCGAACTCGGGGTCGCCGCCCACTGGCGCTACAAGGAAGGCGGACGCGAGGATCGCGCCCTGAACCAGGCCATCACCTCGCTGCGCCAGCTGCTGGAAACCGACGGCTCCGACCAGAACCTGCTCGACGAGATCCAGAGCGAGCCGCTGCACCAGCGCGTATTCGTACTGACCCCGCAGGGCGACGTGCTGGATCTCGCCCAGGGAGCCACGCCGCTGGATTTCGCCTACGCCGTGCACACCGAGGTCGGGCATCGCTGCCGTGGCGCCAAGGTGGACGGTCGCATCGTCCCGCTGACCCACCGCCTGCGCTCCGGCGAGCGGGTGGAGGTCCTCACTGCCCGCGAGGGCGGCCCCAGCCGCGACTGGCTCAACCCCAACCTCGGCTATCTCAACACCTCGCGGGCGCGGGCCAAGGTGCGCACCTGGTTCCGCCAGCAGCATCAGGACGAGCACCTCGCCACCGGCAAGCAGCTGTTCGACCGCGAATGCCAGCGCCTCGGACTGCACGAACGCATCCCCGATCTCGACCGCGACGAACTCGCCCGGCAGATGAAATACCCCGGATTCGACGAGCTGATGATCGCGCTGGGCGCCGGCGACATCACCACCGGACAGATCGCCGGACGGCTGGCGCAGATGATCCGCGAACGCCGGGAACGCGAAAAGGCCAGCGAGGAGGCGCCCGCCGCGCCGAGCCCCCGTCGCCGCGAGGGCCGCCGCGATGGCGACGCCGCGGATCACAATGCCGAGGACATCCGCATCCGCGGGGTCGGCGGCCTGCTCACCACCCGCGCTCAGTGCTGCGATCCGCAGCCCGGTGACCCGATCATCGGCTTCATCACCCGCGGTGCCGGGGTCTCGGTCCACCGCGATGACTGCCCCAACATCCTCCACCTGCCGGAGGACAAGCGCGCACGCCTGATCCCGGTCAGCTGGGGCGATGAACCCGAAACCGAGATCGTGTCGCTGGAGCTGGAAGCGCAGGACCGCCCCGGGCTGTTCGCCGAGGTCGGCGGGGTGTTCTCGCAGAGCGGGATCAATCTGCTGCGGGTCAACACGCAGACCGATCCGGAGGATCGCAGCGTGCGCATGGAGCTGGAGGCGGAGGTCACGGATCTGGGCGAGCTGAGCGGCCTGTTCGACCGCCTGCATTCACTGGATAACGTCTACGAGGTGCGCCGGGTCAGCCCCGGCGGGTGTTCTGATACGCCCCCACCGCCCGCTGGCCCTGACGCAGGCCCTTGATCTCGCGCGCGGTCTCGGAGCGCCGTTCGGCCAGCCCCGGCACCGTGGCCGCATAGAACTCGGACAACCGCTCCAGCGCCGCGCGCACGTCGGTCTCGGCGCCCGCCGGAGGGCGGTCTCCGCTGCTCACCGTGGCACGCTGGATCAGCGCCCGCGCTTCCTCGTCCAGCGCGGGCAGGGATTCCCAGTCCTCGGCATCCCGGGCCGCCTGCAGGCGGCCCAGGACATCATCCAGCGCACTCGCCAGCGAACGAGGGTCCAAGACGGTCAGCTGGCGCGGGCCGCAGAGGCGTTGCGATGCTCCGGCGGGATCTCGTCCCAGCCTGCCTTGATCTCGCGCAGCAGCTTCGACACCTCGTCCAGCCGTTCCGGATCGTTGTGCAGGTTGGCCTCGGTCAGGCGGCGCATCATGTAGGAATACAGCGCGGCCAGACGCTCGGCCAGCTCCGGATTGTGCTTGTCATCCAGCATCGAGCGCAGGGAGTCGATGATGTCGATCGCCTTGCCGATGCGCTCGCCCTTGTAAGCGATATTGCCCGCCTTCATCGCACCCTTGGCCACCGCGATCCGCTCCAGCGCCCCCTCGAACAGCATCTGCACCAGACGGTGCGGATCCGCGACCTGCACCTCGGACAGCATGCCCGCCTGGCGGTAGGAATCGACGTTCTTTCTCGTGTTCATGCCGTACATGCTCGCCTCCGTTCGGAAACCGGACGGCACCTTTGCGGCACCGCCTGCCAATCATCGATGGATCGTTCTGTTACTGTCCCATACCGGCCAGCTGCTGCTGCAGGTAATCCCCTGTCTGCTGCATCTGGGCCACGGCCGTATCCATGCTGGAGAACTGGCGCACCAGACGGGCCTCCAGCCGTTCGATCCGGTCATCCAGCCGTTCACGCTGGTCGTCGACCCGCGACTGCTCGTTCTGCAACCCGTCCTGGCGGACCTGGAACAGACCCTCGCGTCCGGTAATGCTCTCGAGCGTGTCGTCCACCCCGCCGGCCAGGTCGCGCACCGCCGCGGCGATGTCGTCGAAGCCCTCACGCTCCATCGCATCATCGAACCGCTGGGTATCGAACTGCAGCGTCCCGTCACGCTGAGTCGTGATGCCGAGATCCGCGAAGGTCTGGTTGTTGATGCCTTCTACCGACGAGCGTTCGATCAACGCATTGCTCAGGCGGCTGCGTGCACTGCGCACGGTGGAATCCCCGGTCAGCACCGAGGCCTCGTCTTCCTCGACGTCGTAACTCGTCAGTTCCCGGACCTCACCGATCATGGTGTTGTAGGCCTCGACGAACGACTCCAGCTGATTGCGCAGTGCGCCCCGGTCTTCGCTAATGGAGACCCGCGTGGAACCTTCGGCTTCCAGGTCGATGGACAGACCCTCGATGGTTTCCTCCAGCGTGTTGCTCGAGCTGGTGATCGCCATCCCGTTGATCACGGCCTCGGCATCCTGGGCCTGCACCATCTCGGTCTGGTTCTCCAGACGCTGCAGATCCGCATCGCCATCCACGGTCACCGAGATGGTGTTCTCCGCTCCGGTGCGCTCGGCGGTCATCGTCAGGCGCGGGCCGTCGCCGTCGTTCACGATGGAGGCATTCACGCCGGCATCCGCGTCGTTGATCGCATTGCGCAGATCACGCAGGGAGTCACCCTCCTCCACCTCGATGGACACCGCATCACCGTCGCCCACCTGGATGGTGAAGGTCCCGGCGCCGACCTCGTCGCTCGACTCCTCGAACAGCCCGGAATCGGAAGCCACCGTCTGCGCGCGCGCCAGCTGATTGACATCCAGATCGAAATCGCCATTGGGCGCATCGCCGGTGACGAACACACTGGCCACGTCGTCGTTCGTCAGCGACACAGACTGCTCGGGCTCGAACTCGGCCAGACTCGACACGGCCGAACCGATCCCGTCCATGGTGTTGCTGATCTGCCCGTAGGCCGAGATCTCCGCCTCGATGCGTTCCTCGCGCTCGTTCAGCCGGGCCTCGCGCGGCGCGCGCTGCGAGTTCACCAGATCACCCACGATCTGGTTGAGATCCAGCCCGGAACCGACACCGAGAGAACTGATGGCCATGATCGTTACCTTCCTGCCCGCTGCGCGGGTGTCCCGTCGTTTCTGATCAGGTTAACGGCCCTTCTGCCGAAAACTTGAGCGGATGAATCATTATGGACCCACTCTGCCCCCGCGGGTCATCCTCGAATGAGAAGAGTCACCGTAGGAGCGGCTTTAGCCGCGAAAACGACCGCCGTGTAGCCCCCGCATCCACATTCGCGCGCAAGCGCGCTCCTGCAAGGCCCTCAAGAAGACCGCGCCAGCGCAATAACGCCTTCGACGCAGCAAGAACAATGCCGCCCGGCCCGAACCGCTCAGGCCTTGTCGACAAACCCCGTGCCGCCAAGCGCCCGTTCGTTCTCGAAATGCTCCGCCAGGGCCAGCATCTGTTCCGGCGGGATCTGGCGGATGATCTCCTCGCTTTCGCCATCCATCACCGTGATGACGGTGCGCCCGGTGGAATCATCCACACTGAACTCCAGGGTCCGCTGACTGTTCTGCAGATAGGCGTTGATCGATTCGACCACCGGCTCGAGCTCGGAGGCCTCCACCGGTTCAGCGACCTCCCGCCTCTCGCTGCCGGAAGCCCCCTGCCGTTCCGGCCCGCTCTCGCTCGCCGGGGCGGCAGCCCCTTTCCGCTCGACAGCACCACCGCCCGGGGCTTCCGAACCGCGCCCGTCAGCACGCCCGCCCCCGGACTCCCCGGAGCGGGTATTCGGCGTGTAGCCCCCGGCGCCCGGCATGCTGTTGTTGATCATATCCGTCATATGCCAGCCCTCCGTGGAAGGACCCGGGCCTCATGCCCGGATCCTTCCAGCGTCGTGGTCAGTGAGAGTTTACTGCAGAAGCCCCAGCACGTTCTGCGGCACCGCATTGGCCTGCGACAGCACCGAGATCCCCGCCTGCTGCAGCACCTGCGCCCGGGTCAGCTCCGCCGTCTCCGCGGCAAAGTCCGCATCCCGGATCCGCGAACGCGCATCCGACAGGTTTTCCGCGCTGATTTCCAGGTTGGAAATGGTGCTCTCGAAACGCGTCTGCACCGCACCCAGCTCCGCACGCAGCGAGTTCACCTCGGTCAGTGCACCGTCCAGCGCGCCCATCGCCTGCGTCGCCGTCTCGCGCGTCGTCACGTCGATGTCGTTCAGGGTTACGTTTTCGGCCGTTGCTCCGTCAAACAGGTCCACTGTCGTGGGCGTGGCTCCATCATCCAGGGTCACCAGACCACCCGACACGTCGAACCCGTCGGTACCCAGCTGGGAAGTCACGGCAATGGTCGTGGTGCCATCATTGCTGACCCGCAGGGATGCCTCCAGATTCGCATCCGCGACCGCCGCGGCATTGGTATCACCCGCCGCGGCCGCCTCGGCAATGTCGGCATTGATTAGCCGAACCGCATCTTCCAGCGTCTCCGCACTGCTCAGGTCCACATCAATCTGGGCGAAATCAGTGCCATCAATCTGGATATTGGCGATCGTGTCGATGCCGATGTCCCGGATCTGTTCCTGCGTCAGGCCGTTCTCCCCCGCCACCTCGGTGGTCCCGAGCTGGGACGTCCGGGCATCGACACCGCTCACCGCGATGCTCTGACCCTGGTTCGCCCCCACCTGGAAGAACAGGTCCTCCACCGTGCCATCCAGGATCCGGCCGCCGTTGAATTCCGCCGAGTTGGCCACACGACTGACCTCCTCCATCAGCTGCTGGACCTCGTCGTTGATCGCCTGACGGTCGGAGGCCGAGTTGGTGTCGTTCGCCGCCTGCACCGACAGCTCGCGCGCACGCTGCAGCGCGTCGCCAATGGTGTTCAGCGCGCCCTCCGCGGTCTGCGCGAACGAGATGCCGTCATTCGAGTTGCGCACCGCCTGATTGAGGCCATTGATCTGGCTGGTGAAACGTTCCGAGATCGCCAGTCCGGCCGCATCGTCCTTCGCACTGTTGATACGAAGACCCGATGACAGACGCTCGAGCGACTGCGACAGGGCGTTCTGCGAGACATTCAGGTTCCGTTGGGCATTCAACGAAAGGATGTTGGTGTTGATGACTTGCGACATGGTCTTTTCCTCTTGCCATGACAGCCCCATTACGGGGGCCAACCGTGCGGAAACACTTCCGCTCCTGCTGGCGGTAACGGCCGACCGGCAAGAACCTTTAGCCCCGGCGGCAAATTTTTTCCGCCCCGCTGCGCCGCACCATGTCGCGCCGCAAATCCCTTTACCCGGATTCTGGCCGATCCCGGCGGCA
>NZ_MUZR01000030.1 GCF_001995255.1 Thioalkalivibrio halophilus
GAAATCACTTGACCACCACACCGGGTAACCGGTTGGAATCGCGGGAGTCCGCTCAACAGGTGGAGCATGCCGGTGTGGAACGGATGACGCCGCTGCATTACGCCGCATTATGGGTGAGGGTTGGTGGCCATGGGTTCGCGGGCTTGCCCGCGACTGCGGGGCGGTTCAGGCGGCCCGGTTGTTCGCGGCCCAGGCCGCTCCTACATGGGCCTGGGAGGCTGTGGGAGCGTGCTTGTACGCGAACGCGGTGTTGGCCCCCTCCCTTGGTCATTGCGAGCGCCCCCACACCCGTCATTGCGAGCGCAGCGAAGCCATCTGTGGGGCGGCGGCTGGCGGTGCGGGCAGGCCTGGCGTGGTGATCGGCGAGGGGGCTCGCCTCCTGCACGGTTTGCGGTGCCAGGCTCGTTCCCATCGGCCAGAGGGCTGGCCTCCTGCGGGGGATGCGGAAATGCCTTGTGTCGGTCGGGTCAGTGCGCGGCGATTTCGTTATAGAAGTTCGGGTTGTCCTGGATGGTGGCCAGCACCTTGGCGGCCAGTCCGGTTGGGTTGCGTCGTTTGGCTTCCCAGCTCTTGACGGTGTCGACGCTCGTTCCCATGGCTTTGGCGAATTCTGCCTGAGAAACACGCAAGCGGGCGCGAATGGCCTTTACGTCCGCCACCTCGTGGCGGGTGACGCGGCTGGCCGCCTTCTTGCCTTCCTTGATGTCGACCGCTTCCTGCAGTGACGTCTGGAGTTCGTCGTAGATGTTCATCAGGGGGCTTCCTCTTTTAACCGTGAGGTGAGTGCCTTCAGTGCAGCCTTTTCGGTGGCGGTGAGGTTGTCTTTCACGTCTTTCGGGTAGGCCAGGATCAGGTAGATGATCTCCGCACTTGCCAGAAAATAGATGACACGCCCGCCGCCGCGCTTTCCCTGACGGCCCAACCCGATGCGAATCTTGCGCAAGCCGCCCGTTCCCTGGATCAGGTCGCCTTTGCCGGGTTGGGCGATCAGAGTGCGCTGGAGTTCTTTCAGTTCATTATCCGAGGCGATCGCCCGAAATTGCCGGGTAAACGTTGGAGTCTCAATGAATTCAATGGCATGTGGCACGCGAGGACATGTCCTTATGTCTGTGAGCCTTTTTTCGGGTACATTGTACACCTTGAGGGGCTCGGAGGCGATCGCCATGATCGGCCAGGGGGCGGCCTCCACGGGGAGGGGGCGCGGTGTCGGCCTGCACGGGGCGGGGCGTTTGGCGTAAACTGCTCGGCTTCCCACTACTGGTTGACGGCTTAACCCATGCTGGATATCCGCAGTCTGCGTCAGGATCTGGACGCTACCGAGGCCGCGCTGGCGCGGCGCGGTTTTACCCTGGACCGTGAGCGGTTCGAGCGCCTGGAGGCGCGCCGCAAGGAGCTGCAGGTGCGCACGCAGGAGCTGCAGGCCGAGCGCAATTCGCGGTCGAAGGCGATCGGGCAGGCGAAGGCGCGGGGCGAGGACATCGAACCGCTGAAGGCGGAGGTGTCGCGCATGGGCGACGAGCTGAAGGGCTGCGAGGACGAGCTGGAGGGCATTCAGGCCGAGCTGCACGATCTGCTGCTGCAGCTTCCCAACCTGCCGCAGGCGGGCGTGCCCGAGGGCCTGGACGAGGCCGCGAACGAGGAGGTGCGCCGCTGGGGCGAGCCGACGCGCTTCGATTTCGACTGCCGCGATCATATCCAGCTGGGCGAGCCGGGGGCGCGCCTGGACTTCGAGGGGGCGGCCCGGGTGGCGGGCGCGCGCTTTGTGGTGATGCGTGGCGAGATGGCACGGCTGCACCGTGCGCTGACCCAGTTCATGCTGGATCTGCATACCCGCGAGCATGGTTACGAGGAGACCTACGTCCCGTACCTGGCCAACCCGGAGACACTGGTGGGCACGGGGCAGCTGCCCAAGTTCGACGATGACCTGTTCTCGGTGGACTGCGAGCAGAAGTTCCGGCTGATCCCCACGGCGGAGGTGCCGCTGACCAACCTGGTGCGCGAGCAGATCCTGGAGGCGGAGGAGCTGCCGTTGAAGATGGTGGCGCACACGCCGTGTTTTCGCGCGGAGGCGGGCAGCTATGGCCGCGATGTGCGTGGCCTGATCCGGCAGCACCAGTTCGAGAAAGTGGAGCTGGTGCAGGTGGTCCGGCCGGAAGACTCGGACGCGGCCCTGGAGGGCCTGCTGGGCGATGCGGAGAAGGTGTTGCAGGCGCTGGAGATTCCCTATCGGGTGATGCTGCTGTCGGCCGGGGACATGGGGTTTTCCGCCGCGCGTACCTACGATCTGGAGGTCTGGCTGCCGGGGCAGCAGGCCTACCGCGAGATCTCGTCCTGTTCGAACTTCGAGGCGTTCCAGGCGCGGCGCATGCAGGCGCGGTTCCGCCCGAAGGCGGGCGAGCGCCCGGAGCTGGTGCATACGCTGAACGGTTCCGGCGTGGCGGTGGGTCGCGCGCTGGTGGCGCTGCTGGAGAACCATCAGCAGGCCGACGGCTCCGTGCGCATCCCCGAGCGGCTGCGGCCGTGGCTGGGGGGCACCGAGGTGATCGCCCCCCCGACGACCCCGTAGGACGTAGGAGACCAGCCCCCTGGCCGATTGGGGCCACGCCAACCCACCGGGGCGGATCGGCCGGAGGGCCGGCCTCCTACCGGGCAGGGTGCGACCCGTAGGAGGCCAGCCCCCTGGCCGATTGCGTGGCGCGCGAACGTGGGGGTAGGAGGCCAGCCCCCTGGCCGATTGTGCGGCCGATCGCACGTCGGGGGAGTAATCGGGTGCCTTGCAGCGTCCAATGGAGTCGAGGGGCCGGAAAATCACATGGCGCCCCGCGGCAGGCCGGTCTGCCACGCCTGTCCAGCGACGGAGCGGTCCGCAAGGAGGTTGGCGTGTTGGGGAAAACGGGATCCGGTAGCGACAGGCGTTCGGGGCGGCTGCTTGCGGCGTGGGGCGCCGTGCTGATGTTCGCGCTGGTGTGGGCGGCGGCCGGAGCGCCCGTACTGGCGGACGAGCCGGTGCCGGAAGCCAGCGAAACGGAGGGCCTGCAGTTCGACGACACCCCGCGCCGGATCGGCCTGGGGACGCCCGACTGGTTCCGGCCGAGCTTTCTCGATATCGAGGAGGATCTGGAGCTGGCGCGCGAGCGCGGGCGCAAGGGGCTGGCGGTGTATTTCGGCATGGATGACTGCCCCTACTGCGAGGCGCTGTTCGAGCAGAACTTCAGCCAGGACGACATCCGTTCCTATCTGTCCGAGCACTTCGACGTGATCGCGATCGACGTGCTGGGGAGTCGCGAGGTGACCACGCTGGAGGGCGAGACCCTGGAAGAAAAGGAATGGGCGCGCAGCATGGGGCTGAACTTCACGCCGTCACTGGCGTTTTTCGACGCCGATGGCGAGGGCATCCACGCGATGCGCGGCTATTATCCCCCGTACCGCTTTCGCGCCCTGCTGGAATACGTGATCGACCGGCATGACCGGGAGGGGAGCTTCCGCGAGTACCTGGACCGCGCCGAACCGCCGCCGAAGTTCGATCTCGAGGACATCAACGAACGGGATTTCTTCGATCCGCCGCCGCACGACCTGGATCGTACCCGGGAGGCGGGCGAGCGGCCCCTGGTGGTGTTCTTCGAGCGCGAGGCCTGCCACGCCTGCGACATCCTGCATTCCGAGCCGCTGCAGAACCAGCAGGTGCTGGAGCAGATCTCGCTGATGGACGCGGTGCAGCTGGACATGGGCGACGACGCGACCCGGGTGGTCACCCCCGATGGCCGCGAGACCACGGCAGCCCGGTGGTCCCGGGATCTGGACATCCACTGGGCACCCAGTATGGTGTTCTTCGACGAGCAGGGGGATGAGATCATCCGCCTGGACTCGGTCGCCCATCTCAACCGCGTGCGCAACGTGATGGAATACGTGCTGACTCGCGGCTACGAGGACTTCGACACCTTCGAGCGCTGGCGCGCCCGGCGCTGACTACGGACGCATCATGCACTTCGAGCAGGACTTCATAGGCGAGCACCGCGATGTCTTCGAGCGGATCGTGGCACGCGCGCACAAGGTCGCCGTGGTGATCTTCGTGATCACCTTTCTGGCGTATGGCGTGGCGGCCTGGATGGCCTTCAACGAGCAGCCCTGGGTCGCGCTGATCCTGGCGACGCTGGCCTATCTGTTTTTTCGCCAGTTCCGGCTGGTGTCGCTGGGGCTGGCGCGCACCGGGCTGCGCGGCGAGACGGGGACGGCGGAGCCGCTGAAGGCGCTGGATCTGGCGCTGGAGGAAGAGGGCGCCCACGCGGTGCTCTCGGAGGTGGAGAATCACCTGCGGGCGATCGACGAGGACGAGCCGGGCGACCCGGGCGAGGAGTCCGCGGGGCCGTCCCGCCGCGGTGCCACCGGGGAAACCGGGGAAGGACCCCGGGGCGGGGATCGGGACGGTTCCTGAGGACGCCGGTTCCGGCGGGTCAGAGTTCGATCGACGTGCCCAGCTTGCCGCCCAGTACCCGGGCCAGGGTGGTTTCCAGGGTCTCGCCGGTGCGGTCGTTCTGCCACTGGCCGGTGGCCTCGTCGTAGCCGAAATGCGCCGGACCTTCCGGTGAGGACAGCCAGATCTGCTCGGCCGCTTCCTGGCGGTTGAGGATCATCTGCGCCCCGTCCTCGAACTCCAGTGTCAGCACGCCGTCGATCAGATCGATATCCAGGTCCCCGAGGTCGGGGTGGTCGCTCAGGCGGGCGTAGAAGTCGTCCAGGGTCTGTTCGGCGAACACGGCAAAGGAAGGCTGGCTCATGGGATCTCCCGCTCGGAATGGGCTGTAACGGCTATGGCGCGGATTATAGGGACGCCGCGGAGCGGTTGCCTATCCACCCGCGCGCCACGCGGCGATGGCGACGCCGACCCAGCCGAGGATGAACAGGGTGCCGCCGATGGGGGCGATCGCTCCCAGCATGCGCGGGGCACCCAGGGCCAGGCCGTACAGGCTGCCGGCGAACAGCAGGATGCCGGTGACAAAGGCCACGGCCGCGGCGGTGGCCCAGCCGGTGGCCAGCTGGCTCCACAGCGCGGCGATCAGCAGCAGGCCGAGGGCGTGGATGAAGTGGTACTGCACGCCGGTGTGCCAGGTGTTGAGGGCGCGTTCGGACAGGCGCTGTTCCAGGGCATGGGCGCCGAAGGCCCCCAGCACCACGGCGACCGCGGCCAGCGCGGCGCCGATGACGATCAGGGTGCGGACCATGGCGGTCAGCCGTTGTCGTCCATGTCGCTGTCGATGTCGCGGCCGGGGACCCAGCCGTGTTCGCGGGCGCGCTCGATCGCCTCGTTGTGGATGCGTTCGTGGCGCTCGCGCAGCTCTTCCGGCAGGGCGGAGGGGCGCAGGCCGTATTCGTCCCACTTGGCGTTGACCTGGCTCTGCAGAGCCTGGATCTGGCCGATCTCCCAGCCGTCGCAGGTCTGCTCTTCCGGCAGGATGCCGAACACCCAGGCATCCCGGATGATGTTCCCGATCGGCGTCATGCCGCCGTAGAGGTCATTGTAGAGACCGACATAGCGCCGGTCGTTGCGGATGGATTCTCGATTGGAGGTAGGCATGGCGGTAGTGTATGCCGCTGACCCCTCCCCGTGAAGGGCCGGGGCACCGTTTGCAGTGGGTTCTCGCAATCTTTTGTTGTGGAGGTAACGTCATCGTGCTCCGTTCTTCGCCGGATCCGGAGACCGCACTGCGCCGCCTGCGCCTGCGGGCGCTGCTGAAGCTGATGGCGCTGGGCGGCGTCGTCGCGCTGGCGCTGGCGTTCTCCGCGCAGTTCGTGTCGCTGCCGGGCGGTTCGGGGCCGGAGCCGCGGAGCCTGGATCTGGCGGAGATTGAAGTCGGCGAGGTGAAGCGGCTGCGCTGGAACGGGCGGCACGTGCTGGTGGTGCATCGCGATGCGGCGCTGCTGGAATCGCTGGATTCGATCGAGGCGGAGGCCCTGCGTGACCCGCAGGCGCGGCGCGGGCGTCAGCCGGAGGGGCTGGCGTTGCCCGAGCGCAGTTTCACGCCGGACTGGCTGGTGGTCTATGGCGAAAGCGCGGACCTGGGCTGCGAGCTGGACCTGGTGCATCCGCAGGAGGCCGACGGCTGGCCGGGCGGCTTCGAGGACCGCTGTCGCGGCGGGCGTTACGACGCCGCGGGGCGGGTGTTTCGCGATCAGCCCGGGGCGCGCAACCTGGAGATCCCGCAATACCGGCTGCACGGTGACGGGGAACGGCTGATCCTCGGCGGCTCCTGATTCCTGGTGGAAGACACGGAATCGGGCGGATGCGGGATCGGCCGGAGGGCCGGCCTCCTACGGGGGGCAGGGTTCGGCCTGCAGGAGGCCAGCCCCCTGGCCGATCCGGCGCAGGGGATTGGCCTGTGGGAGGCCAGCCCCCTGGCCGATCAGGCGCCGGGCTTGGCCTGTGGGAGGCCAGCCCCCTGGGCGATCAGGCGCGGTAGAGGTCGAAGCGTACCGCGCGGCCCTGGATGGCGGAGACTGGGGTGGCGCCGGGCAGAGGGACGGCCCCGGCGGGGCGCTTGACCACGACGCGGCCGCGGGTGGCGGGGATCAGCGCGGCGAGCGTGGCGGCCGCGTCGCTTTCCGTATCGCTTGCGGCATCGTGTTCTTCAGTGTCTTCCGCCGGGGATGCCTGGCCCGGATGCGGGTCCGGGGCGTCCATCAGCGCCTGCAGGATCTGCATGTCTTTCTTGACTGCGGCGTTCTTGCGCCGCTGCGGGAACATCGGGTCGAACACCGCTGCATCGGCGGGCGCGGGCAGGGCGTCGGCGGCGAATGCCTGCGGGAACAGGTGCACGCGTGCGGCGCTGGCGGCCAGGGTCGGGTCGCCGGCGTGCGCGGCGCGCTGCAGGGCATCTTCCAGCAACAGGGCGACGACCGGGTGGCGCTCGAAGGCACTGACTCGCCAGCCCCGCGCGGCCAGCAGCAGGGCGTCGCGCCCCAGGCCGGCGGAGGCGTCGACGACGTGCGCGTCGTCGCCGATGCGCCCCACCGCTCGCACCAGGGTCTCGTGCGCCGCGCGGGCCTGGCGGTAGCCCTGCCGGCCGCGGACAAAATCCGGGGTCAGGCGCAGCGGCTTCCTGCCGCCCTCCAGAACCAGGCTCAGGCGGTCCGCTTCCACTTCCAGGGTGAGCGCCGCGTCGCCGCCATGGACGTAGCCGGCGGCGTCCAGCCGGCGCTGCAGGGCCCGGGTGCGCTCCCGGGCGCGCGGATCGTCTTCCGGGGCCGGGCGCAGTTCGAGGGTCATCGACGGGGCCGCGGTCAGTAATGCGGCGGCGGGGGTTCGGGGATGTCCTGCCCGCCCGCGCTGCCATCACCGGCGGCGGCCTCCAGCGCCCGCAGGCGGCCGTGGAGCCATTCGATCTGCCGGGTCAGGGCCTGGTTCTCCTGCTGCAGTTCGGCCTGCACCCGGGCCTGTTCCTCCTGGGTGAACTCCAGGTAGGCCAGGCGTTCTTCCAGGGTCGCGATGCGCTGTTCGGGGGTGGGGTCGCTGGCGGCCATGCGGGCTCCCGGTGCGCGTTCAGTCAACGCGGTTGCGCGTCTCGCCGGCGGCGAAGGCGCGGATGTTGGCGGCGATCTCCTCCAGCACCGCCTGTCGTGCCGAGCGCGCGGCCCAGGCGGTGTGCGGGGTCAGCACCAGGCGCGGCAGGTCGGGGGCGAGCAGGGGATGATCGGGCGGCGGCGGTTCCGGCTCGAGCACGTCGATGCCGGCGCCGGCGATGCGTTTCTCGCGCAGGGCTTCGGCCAGGGCCCGCGGCTCCACCAGGCCGCCGCGGGCGGTGTTGATCAGCAGGCCATCGGGGCCCAGGCGGTCCAGGGCGTCTTCGTCGATCAGGTTGCGGGTGGCGTCGGTCAGCGGGCAGTGCAGCGAGATCACGTCGCTGGTCTCCAGCAGCTCCGGCAGGGGGACGCGCCCGTTATCCGCGGCAGGATCCGCGGCGGGTTCGGCGTCGCGCAGGCTGCGGGCGTAGCGCACCTGCATGCCGAAGGCCTCGGCCAGGCGCGCGGTGGCCTGCCCGAGGACGCCGCGCCCGACGATGCCCATGCGCATGCCCGACAGGGTGCGGATCGGGTGGTCGAGCAGGCAGAACTGGTCGGACTCGCTCCAGCGCCCGGCGCGGATGTCGGCGCGGTAGTCGTCCAGCCGGGTGACCAGGGTCAGCAGCAGGGCCATCACGTGCTGGGCCACCGAGTCGGTGGCGTAGTCGCGGGCGTTGGTCACGGCGATGCCGAGCTCGCGCGCCGCCGCCACNNGTGGCGGCCGCGCAGATCAGCTTGAGATGCGGGCTGCGTTCGAGCACCTCGCGGTCGAGGACGACCTTGTTGGTGATGGCGATGTCGGCCCCGTCCAGGCATTCGCTGATGGCTTCGGGGTCGGCGGGCGTGCGTTCCCGGCGCACCCAGCCCGGGGCGGCGCGGTCCAGCGGGGCGAAGTCCAGGTCGTCGCGGTCGACGGTGGCCGTGTCCAGGAAGACGGCGCGGGGGGCGGAGGGCAGGTTCGGTTGGGCCATGAGGTTCAGTGTTGCGATCGGGCGGAGGGCAGGGGCCAACAAAAAGGGCCCCGCCGGAGCGGGGCCCGCGTGCTGGCGAGTCCGGGAGGGTCCGGGCTCGGCCGGCGCGTCAGTTCTCGCCCATAAAGGCGTGGAACAGGTTCAGCATGTGCAGGAACATCACGTACAGGTTGGCGTACAGCGACACCGTCATCACCACGTAGTTGGTCTCCTGGTCGTGGATCATGCGGCTGGTGTCGAACAGGATGGCCGCCGACAGCAGCAGCACCACGGCCGCGGAGATGGCCAGCGACAGCGCCGGGATCGCCAGGAAGATGTTGGCGACGATCGCCAGCAGCGCCACGATCAGGCCGACCACGATGAAGCCGCCGAGGAAGCTGAAGTCCTTCTTGGTCGCCAGCGCATAGCCGGACAGGGCCACGAAGGCCACGGCGGTGGCGGTGAATGCGTTGCCGACGATCTGCGGGCCGTTGGGTAGCCCCAGGTACATCGACAGGATCGGGCCGAGGAAGAACCCGAGCGTCCCGGTGAAGGCAAAGGTCAGCACCAGGCCCCAGACCGAGTTGCGCGTGAAGTGGATGGCGAACGGGCCGCCAATCAGCACGCCAAGCATCACGATCCAGTGCACCGGCGGGGCACCGATGGCCATGGCGACGAAGGCGGTGACCGCGCTGAAGGCCAGGGTCAGGGCCAGCAGGGTGTAGGTCTGGCGGATGACCTTGTTGGTGGAAATGGTCTCGCCGATGGAGCCCGTGCTGGACGGGTTCCGTTTCGAGCGGACGATCTGGTCTCTGGACACGGTCGTTTCCTCCTTGGGTTCAATATGCGGTCAGTGTACAGCCGAGGGCCGCGCCGTGCAGCCACCCGCGCCGGAGTCCGGGCCGGGCCCGGGTCAGCTCCGGCTTTCCTGGCCGGCATCCGCTTCGACTCGCGTTTCGCCCACGCGTTCACGGCAGACTTCGACGGCCCGGTCGGTGCTGCGGAAGATGTTGTCCTTGCCGATCAGCTCGTCCAGGCCGGTGCGTTCCATCACCTCCAGCACCTGGGCCTTTACGCCGGCGAACACCAGGGTGACGCCGCGTGCCTTCAGCCGATGCACCAGCTGGTGCACGGTCTCCTCGCCGGAGGCGTCGATCTCGTTGATCCCCTTGCCGACGATGATGATGTATTTCGCCTGCGGATGGCTGGCGGCCAGGTCCAGCACCGCGTCTTCGAAGTAGGGCACGTTGGCGAAGTACAGCGAACCGTCGAAGCGCATCAGCGCGATCTTTTCGTCGGTCTGCAGGCCGTAGCGGCGCGCCTCGCGCAGGGTGCCGTCCTCGTAGCGGGCCAGTTCGCTCACGCGCGGCTGCATCGAACGGTAGAGATACAGGATGATCGCGAGGCCCGCCCCGGTGAGGATGCCGTAGTCCAGGTTGGGGGCCATGGCCAGGGTCGCCAGGAAGGTGACGATGGCGGCGATGCCGTCGTGCTTGTTGGCCACCCAGGCGTGCTTGATCGCCTTGAAGTTCACCAGCCCGGCCACGGCCATCATGATGATGGCGGCGAGGACGGCCTCCGGCAGGTGGTAGATCAGCGGGGTCAGGAACAGCAGGGCGATGCCGATGATCACCGCCGTGAAGAGCGAGGACAGCCCGGTTTTGGCCCCGGAGTTGAGATTGACCGCCGAGCGCGAGAACGACCCCGACACCGGATAGCCCTGGGTGAAACTCCCGGAGATGTTCGCCAGACCCTGGCCGATCAGCTCCTTGCTGGGGTCCAGCCGCTGGCCGGTGCGCGCGGCCATGGCCTTGGCGATGGCGATGGCCTCGGTGAAGCCGACCAGGGCGATGACGAAGGCGGTGGTGAGCAGCGTCATGATGTTGCCGAGACTCAGGTCCGGGATGGTCGGGGCGGGGAGACCCTGTGGCACGTTCCCGACTACCGAGCCGCCGCCGTCCAGGTGCATGGTGTCGTTGTCGACCCGTTCGATGCGCCAGTCGGTACTGTCGGCCTGTTCGCGTTCCGCGTCGGTTAGGTGGTCTTCGCGGATGAAGCGGGCCGGGGCGTCGTCTTCGCCGGGGACGCGGCGCAGGCTGATCGCGCCGAGCTGGTCGCGCAGATCGCGCAGTTCGCTGCGCTGTTCGTCGCGCTCCAGGCCGAGGGTGTCGATCTCGTGGCGGATGCGTACCGCCTCGGCGCGTTCGACCTCGTCCACCTCGGCCTCCAGCTCGCGGATGCGCTGTTCGATGTCGGCCAGCGCGCCGGAACGGGAGTCGACCTCTTCGGCCAGGGCGACCACGTCGGCCGGTGCGACCCGGTCGGCCGCCACTTCGGCCTTCTGCTCGTAGCCGATGGCCCAGCTGATGAGGATGGTGACGACCACGGCGACAAGGACACCGGGGATCTTCGGGACCACGCGCTTCATTGCGACCATCAGCGCGATCGCGCCCAGGCCGAAGGCCAACGTCGGCAGGTGCACGTCGCCGATCTGCTGCACCACGCCCCACAGGCCGACCATGAAATGGCCGCTGGTGTCCACGGACACCCCCAGGATCTTGTTGAGCTGCGACAGGGCGATGATGATGGCCGCGGCGTTGGTGAAGCCGACGATGACCGGGTGCGAGATGAAGCTGACGATCGAACCCAGCCGGAACAGTCCCAGGACCAGCTGGACCACTCCCACCAGGAAGGCCAGCACGATCGCCAGGGCGATGAACTCGGACGAGCCTTCTGCGGCGAGCGGGATCAATGCCGAGGCCGTCAGCAGCGAGACCACCGCCACGGGGCCGGTGGCCAGCTGGTTCGAAGAGCCCCAGAGGGCGGCGATCATCACCGGCAGCAGGGAGGCGTACAGCCCGTAGACCGGCGGCAGACCGGCCAGCTGGGCGTAGGCCATGGACTGCGGGATGAGGACGAGGGCGACGGAGATGCCGGCAATCAGATCCGCGTTGATGGTGTCCTTGGTGGGGCGCCAGCGCAGGAAGGGAAACAGATTGAGCAGCATCGAATTCATGATGGTCGGCCTCGGGTTGCGCCCCGTCGCCGGTCTCCGGGGCGGTCACTGAAGTTCGTGCCGGCGGCCGGCGCCGCGGCGTCTTCGTCCGGCGTCGCGTCAGGAGGCTCGGCGCCGGCGCCGAATCGCGGGAGGCGGATCCGGCCGGGAAGGACAGGGCCGTGATTTTACGGAAGATCGTTATTTTCTTCTATCAAACTCTTTCTATGCGACGCATTGTGGGCCGTATATATGAAAGGAGGCCCGGGCCGGTTTTCCGGCGAGTTGCCAGCCGCGGGATGCTCGCGGAGAATGTGCGCCTCCGGAGAGGTGGCAGAGTGGTTGATTGCACCGGTCTTGAAAACCGGCAGGGGTGCAAGCCCCTCGAGGGTTCGAATCCCTCCCTCTCCGCCAGAATTCCGCAGGAGGCCAGCCCTCTGGCCGATGTGGCATATCCCGAGCCCGATCGGCCAGAGGGCTGGCCTCCTACAATCGGCCAGAGGGCTGGCCTCCTACAATCGGCCAGGGGGGCTGGCCTCCCACAGGGCCGACGCCTCACCGGGCATTACCCCACACGAAAAAGCGGCCCGGGCAATGCCACGGGCCGCTTCTCCGGGAAATCTGGTGGGCGGTGCTGGGTTCGAACCAGCGACCCCTGCCGTGTGAAGGCAGTGCTCTACCGCTGAGCTAACCGCCCCGGAAGGTGCGTAATTTAAGGCTCCGGCGGCGTCCGGTCAAGGGGGCTGAACGCCCGCAGGTAGGAGGCCAGCCTCTGGCCGATCAGGCGCAGGGATTGGCCGGACGGGGAATCGGCCGGAGGGCCGG
>NZ_MUZR01000031.1 GCF_001995255.1 Thioalkalivibrio halophilus
CGTGCTCGAGACCGCGCCAATGACCGAGGCGGAGTTCAGCGCCTATTGCCGTGAGAAGGGGCTCTATCCCGAGCAGGTCGAGGCCTGGCGGGAGAGCTGCATGAACGCCAACGCCAACGCGGCCGAGCAGGACAAGCGCTCGCGCCAGGAGCGCAAGGCCGAGCAAAAGCGCGTGAAGAAGCTTGAGCGCGAGCTCCAGCGCAAGGACAAGGCCCTGGCGGAGACGGCGGCGCTGCTGACGCTGTCAAAAAAAGCCGAGGCGATCTGGGGTCGCAACGACGAGGACGACTGACCAGCCTCCCGGATCGCCAGCACACCATCGCTCTGGTCGAACAGGCCCGACGCGATGGTGCCCGGCTGGACAGGGCCTGCGCCGTAGTGGGCGTGAGTGTCCGTACCTATCAGCGCTGGAGCACGCCCGAAGGCGCGCATCCGGATGGTCGCACGGAGGCTTCACGGCCGGTGCCTCACAACAAACTCTCCGACCGGGAGCGCGCCGTGATCGTCGATCTGTGCAACGAGCCCCGCTATCGCAGTCGGCCACCGGCGTACATCGTCGCGGATCAGGCCGACCAGGGTCGCTATCTCGCTTCGGAGGCGACGTTCTACCGCGTACTGCGCGACGCCGATCAGAACCATCATCGAGGGCGCCACAAGGCCCCGGAAGGCCGGCGCCCACCGACCACTCACGTGGCCGATACGCCGAACCGGCTGTGGTCCTGGGACGTCTCGTGGCTGCCCGGGCCGGCCTGCGGCACCTGGTGGTATCTGTACCTGATCGTCGATGTGTTCAGTCGCAAGATCGTCGGTCACGAGGTCCACGCCGCCGAGACCGGGGAGCTGGCCGGTGACCTCATCCAGAAGGCCTACTGGCGCGAACACCTGGCGGCCATGGACAAGCCGTTGATCCTGCACTCGGATAACGGCAGCCCCATGAAGGCGGCGACGTTCCTGCAGAAGCTCTACGACCTCGGGATCACGCCCTCGCGCAGCCGCCCTCGGGTGAGCAACGACAACGCCTACTCCGAGTCGCTGTTCCGTACGCTCAAATACCGCCCCGGCTTCCCGTCGAAGGGCTTTGCCACTCTCGAACAGGCTCGTGAATGGATGCTCGGCTTCGTGCACTGGTACAACGAGCAGCATCGTCACAGCGCGCTGAACTACGTGACCCCCACCCAGCGCCACAACGGCGAGGCCGCTCGGATCCTGGAACGCCGCCGAGCCACATACGAGCGGGCACGAGACGCCCATCCCGAGCGTTGGTCCGGCCCCATCCGGGACTTCGGTCTGCCAGAGACGGTGACCCTCAACCCGGAGACAGCCGCCAGTTGTTAAAGAACCCTGAACTCCATCAGGCGACATCTACCTTGACAGATAGCG
>NZ_MUZR01000032.1:0-4067 GCF_001995255.1 Thioalkalivibrio halophilus
GCTTCAATGAGGCCGGAGCACTTTGCTCCGGATAACGGAGCGGACTATCCGGCTGTTGACGATTGCGCTAAGCAGCTTCAATGAGGCCGGAGCACTTTGCTCCGGATAACGCAGGGGTATGAAGCATGGGTAGAAGCGGGCCAGGCTGGCTTCAATGAGGCCGGAGCACTTTGCTCCGGATAACCTGTACGCGCTTCACCCGGCCGGCGGCGGTGCGCGGGCTTCAATGAGGCCGGAGCACTTTGCTCCGGATAACTGCTACCCCATCGCGGACAAGCTGGACATCCCGCGGGAGCTTCAATGAGGCCGGAGCACTTTGCTCCGGATAACACCGGCTGATCGCCGACATGCTGGAGGCGAACGCATGCTTCAATGAGGCCGGAGCATTTTGCTCCGGATAACGTCGGATTTACAGCGATCGGCGTATACCCGCACTGGGAGCTTCAATGAGGCCGGAGCACTTTGCTCCGGATAACGCCGCGACTCTGAAGGGCAGCGCCTGGTGGTCTCCCGGAAGCTTCAATGAGGCCGGAGCACTTTGCTCCGGATAACCCCCAGCGAGCGCGGGCAGGAACTCGAGCGCCGCGGCTTCAATGAGGCCGGAGCACTTTGCTCCGGATAACACCAATACATCGAATTCACCCGCCACCTCGGGGGCTCGCTTCAATGAGGCCGGAGCACTTTGCTCCGGATAACCTCCTGAGTATTTCAAAACGGGAGATCGAGCGGTTACGCTTCAATGAGGCCGGAGCACTTTGCTCCGGATAACCACAAATCAGTGGACTTACTTCGACTTTGGCAGTAAGGCTTCAATGAGGCCGGAGCACTTTGCTCCGGATAACTGCACCAGCCCCCGACAGCAGTCCAGACGCCTGGCTGCTTCAATGAGGCCGGAGCACTTTGCTCCGGATAACGATGTTGCCGATGAACACCCGGCGGTCCGGGTCGGTCTGGCTTCAATGAGGCCGGAGCACTTTGCTCCGGATAACCGGGGCTGCGGGTGCGGAGAGGCGCGAAATCGCGTTAGGGCTTCAATGAGGCCGGAGCACTTTGCTCCGGATAACCCAGGGCGAATACCGGATTTCGTCAACGGTGCGTGCGGCTTCAATGAGGCCGGAGCACTTTGCTCCGGATAACCAGCGCACTGATCTGGGCGTTGTTGGGCGGTGGGACGCCGCTTCAATGAGGCCGGAGCACTTTGCTCCGGATAACGCCACCACCGATCCAAACTTCGCGCGAGTGGATCAAATGCTTCAATGAGGCCGGAGCACTTTGCTCCGGATAACCACAGACGAAACCCTGCACCCGCAAACTGACAGCGCGTCCGCTTCAATGAGGCCGGAGCACTTTGCTCCGGATAACCTCGACGCTGACCCCGGCTACGCCGGTCTCATCGCCAGCTTCAATGAGGCCGGAGCACTTTGCTCCGGATAACGCCTCACCGGTCTCTTTTGCATCCTTCGCGCTGGAGCTTCAATGAGGCCGGAGCACTTTGCTCCGGATAACCCGTGAGGTGCATTGTGAGGTGCATCAAACACGACTCGCTTCAATGAGGCCGGAGCACTTTGCTCCGGATAACCCCAAGGGCGACGGAAACAATCAAGTATTTCTTTCGGCTTCAATGAGGCCGGAGCACTTTGCTCCGGATAACGGCGACGGCAGGCGCTTGCCATTGTCCCGAACCGCAGCGCTTCAATGAGGCCGGAGCACTTTGCTCCGGATAACGTCTTTGTCGGTCAGGCCCGCATCAAACGTTTCCCCGTGCTTCAATGAGGCCGGAGCACTTTGCTCCGGATAACGTTCTGCCGAAGCCGTACCGTTCCAAGCGCGACGCCGCTTCAATGAGGCCGGAGCACTTTGCTCCGGATAACTTCGGGTTCATGCCGCACCTCCAGAAATGCTGCGGGCGCTTCAATGAGGCCGGAGCACTTTGCTCCGGATAACGGCGCGTGACATGCGGGGTGCGGCTGTCAGTTGATCTTGGCTTCAATGAGGCCGGAGCACTTTGCTCCGGATAACCATCTAGTCAAAAAAATACCCGAATTAGTCTGTGGGGCTTCAATGAGGCCGGAGCACTTTGCTCCGGATAACATTGGTGCGGGCGGCGGGACTCGAACCCGCAAGCTCGGCTTCAATGAGGCCGGAGCACTTTGCGCCGGATAACATGGAGTTTCAATAGAGCAAACACAGGCCCAAGAAATTGCTTCAATGAGGCCGGAGCACTTTGCTCCGGATAACATCAAATCTTCCATCGAACCACGCCCGGTACACAATGGCTTCAATGAGGCCGGAGCACTTTGCTCCGGATAACTCGGGTGGTGATTGCCATTGACCCGGCTGTAACGACAGGGCTTCAATGAGGCCGGAGCACTTTGCTCCGGATAACCTAGCGGGACTACATAGAGATTTGGCAATTAAAGATACGCTTCAATGAGGCCGGAGCACTTTGCTCCGGATAACGCAAAACATACCCAAAATTGCCAAAATGAGGGTGAGTTGCTTCAATGAGGCCGGAGCACTTTGCTCCGGATAACGTGCAGTACGGACCCCACTCGACGGATACAACCTCCCCGGCTTCAATGAGGCCGGAGCACTTTGCTCCGGATAACGCGTGCTAGTAAGCGTCGTGGTAATCATCCCCACGCGCCCGCTTCAATGAGGCCGGAGCACTTTGCTCCGGATAACGACCCCGAGTGGGAGCAGGCGGCCGCTGAATACCGCGCTTCAATGAGGCCGGAGCACTTTGCTCCGGATAACCGGGGGGATGTTCGCGGTCGAAATGTTCGGCTACCGCGAGCTTCAATGAGGCCGGAGCACTTTGCTCCGGATAACCTACCTTCGTCCACTACATCAAGAGGACTTCCAGGATAGGCTTCAATGAGGCCGGAGCACTTTGCTCCGGATAACCCTCTTGTAAAATTTCTTGTGAAAAGTCCGAGGCTGAGCTTCAATGAGGCCGGAGCACTTTGCTCCGGATAACCCGTTCAGGCATATCAGGACGGCGCGGGCGGTGTGCGGCGTGCTTCAATGAGGCCGGAGCACTTTGCTCCGGATAACCTCTGTTCTTGAACTAGAGTATAGTGATATTGAAATTGCTTCAATGAGGCCGGAGCACTTTGCTCCGGATAACCTTCGGCCCGCAGCGGGCGGTGGTATCCGTTCATAAGGCTTCAATGAGGCCGGAGCACTTTGCTCCGGATAACCACGGCCACCCGGACGGCTGGGAGCCGGAGGAGCCGCCGGCTTCAATGAGGCCGGAGCACTTTGCTCCGGATAACCGCGCAGATCATCAGCGCCTCGCGCTGCGCGTCCTCGCTTCAATGAGGCCGGAGCACTTTGCTCCGGATAACCGTGGTGTTTCATCGGGCTCCCTTTCGGAACAAGCGGCGCTTCAATGAGGCCGGAGCACTTTGCTCCGGATAACCATCAATATCCGAATCAATCCAGCGCGGCACCTCGAGCTTCAATGAGGCCGGAGCACTTTGCTCCGGATAACCCTAGGCGTCCGTGTTCGCTATTACCGTCTGACCCTTAGCTTCAATGAGGCCGGAGCACTTTGCTCCGGATAACCCCGAAAAGCTGCTAGCCGAGGTGGGAGCATGCTAGAGGCTTCAATGAGGCCGGAGCACTTTGCTCCGGATAACCGCTTCCTCAGCCTTCTTGGAGGCCTGCCCCGTGGCGCTTCAATGAGGCCGGAGCACTTTGCTCCGGATAACCGGGTGATTGTTGGAGACCCCTCTAATCCAGACATTTTGCTTCAATGAGGCCGGAGCACTTTGCTCCGGATAACCTTGCAGGGATTCTTGATGAAGATGATTTCAATGCGGTGCTTCAATGAGGCCGGAGCACTTTGCTCCGGATAACCGATTCGCAATAGTGTCGGATTAACCGAGCCATTCAGCTTCAATGAGGCCGGAGCACTTTGCTCCGGATAACCTCGGCGGTATCTACTGTGATAATCGGATTATTGGCTTCGCTTCAATGAGGCCGGAGCACTTTGCTCCGGATAACCAACAGGAGGGAGTGATGAGTAAAAAGAATCAGATGAAGGCTTCAATGAGGCCGGA
>NZ_MUZR01000032.1:4105-22706 GCF_001995255.1 Thioalkalivibrio halophilus
CTTTGCTCCGGATAACCGATTACGCGGATGACCTGCCGCGCAACGATGTTAAGGGGCTTCAATGAGGCCGGAGCACTTTGCTCCGGATAACCCGGAGTACACATGAGGCTGTACACTGCCAAACGCACTGCCGCTTCAATGAGGCCGGAGCACTTTGCTCCGGATAACCCATTCCGAGGCATTCAGAAATTCTTTAATTATGGGGCTTCAATGAGGCCGGAGCACTTTGCTCCGGATAACCCACCGGAATACGCGTCTTCGTCTGCGCCGCAGTATGGCTTCAATGAGGCCGGAGCACTTTGCTCCGGATAACCAGGCGACTAATCCTTCAGCCTTTTCACATGCGAAACGGGCTTCAATGAGGCCGGAGCACTTTGCTCCGGATAACCAGGCCCTGTTTTGGGGCGCGTCATGCGGGGGCTGCGGGGTGATGTTGCGAGAGGTGGGCTGGTCAGGGCGGCCGAAGGCGGTCCCGCAGCCGTGACGCCCTGGGCGGGGTGGAGAAAAGTACCTTTTTGACAATGAGATGGGGAAACGCGAGGGCTCCCCGGGGTTGCTGGCGTCATTGGAGTGCTCGCTCCGCTTCGGCGGTTTCAGACGATGATCGATTCACGTTGTACGGCCTGGAATGCCTTGCCCAGGCTGGTCACGCGCGGATCGACGGCGTCGGCCGGGCCAAGGTCCATCAGGAGGACGTGGTCCTCGTGATGATGGATGATCTGGTCCAGCGAGGCGGTCAGGTCCGCGTGGCGCCTGCCGTTCATTCTGCATTGAAACACGGAAAGTTGCAGCCACTCGCCGTAGCCTTTCATGAGTTTGAAGACGGCGCGCCAGCGCTTGGGGTTGCTGATGTCGTAGGTGACGATGAACAGGTGTTCCTCCTTCATGCTCCCTCCGAATTCAACGGGTGGTGAAGCCGGGCAGCTGGTCCAGTTCGCCCTGCAGGTGCCGGCCCAGGAGTCTTCCTTGTAACTCGAGTACGCGACGATAGCTGACGCGGTAGCCGAACAGTGGATGGGTGATTTCCTGGTTCAGACGCCGTTCGATCGTGCCGAGAAAGCGTTTGCGGCCATCGGGCGTGAGGTTGCAGGCGTCGGCCGCGGTGATGAAGTCGGTGGGCCGTACTTCGCCGTTGTTGATGGCGGAGAGCACGGCGGATTCGGCGATCAGCGGGCGAAAGGGTTCCATCATGTCCAGGGCCAGGGCAGGCCGGCCGTAGCGGGGTTGGTGGTAAAACCCGCGGTAGGGGTCGAACCCGACAGCGGAAAGGGCCACGGAGAAGCTTCGACCGAGCACGCTGTAGGCGTAGGACAGCAGGGCGTTGACGGGGTCGGGGGGTGGCCGGCGACGCCTCCGTGCGAAGTCGAAGGTGAAGCTTTCCCTGTCGGAGTCGGGCTTGATGAGTTGACCGAACACGCCGAAATAACGTGCTGCTGCGGTGCCTTCGATCCCGAGCAGTTCCTCCAGGGAGCGCGCCTTGCGGACGTTGCGGGCGTCCTGGCGCATGAGGGCGAGCAGTTCGCGGGGCTCTCCTTCTCCGCGCCAGTTCCTTCGGAGCATGGTGCGGCTGTTGAGGATCTTGGCTTCTACCAGGCTCTTGGCGATCTGGAGGCAGCGCCAGCCTTCGAAGCTGGCTGCGTATTGCGCGGTGCGAAGCTCTACGTTCTTGTGCCCCACTCCCTGGGTATGGCCGATGAACCAGCCGCCGTAAGAATGCCAGGAGATGGGTATTTCGCGGCGCATCAGCTCGGTGAGGGTCGGGGCGGTGACATAGACGTTGCCCATCAGGACCAGTTGCGAGACATCGATGATGCGGGCCTTCTGCACGACTTCGTCCTTGACCGAGACGATCAGCTCTTCACCCTTGCGGGCGACCTTGGCGCTGTGAGACTGAACGTACAGTGGGAGTGCTTCGTCTCGCTGGACGGACAGGGGACGGGGCGAACTTTCGCCGCGTTGGAGGAAGTTGACCTCGTCGGGCAGGCAGATGCCCACCAGTGAGCAGCGCGGGCATTTGGGGCTGTCTTCGAGTGGTGGCGGGATCTGTCCGGCGTCGGCCATGGAGCGCAGGCCGGTGATGGCCCGGGTCGTGGCCTCCCTCAGTTCGTCATCGAACTCGACATGGACACGTTCGCGGGAGCCGGCGAAGTAGAGCAGGCCGCGCTCGCAGCGATATCCGTGGTCTTCGAGAAGCATTCCCTGTACGCAGAGCTGGATGCGTTCGGGCTCGTAGGCACCCCTGGCCACATGCGGGCGCTTGCCGCGTTTGTAGTCGACTGGTGTTACGCCACCTTCGCCATCGCTTTCCAGCAGGTCGAGCTTGCCGATCAGCCCCAGGCGGTTGGAGGAGAGTTCGACGGAACGCGCGTGGAAGGTCTCCATCTCTTCATCGGGTGCGGGGGGCTTGCCCGATTTCCGGTCCACCCTGCGGTGCACCCGCCGTCCGTCGACGGTATCGCCACTGTCCGCCCATTCGCCCTGAACCCATTCCAGGTAGGCCAGGCGAGGACAGTAGGCGAATTCGTTGATCATGCGCGCCGGCAGCAAGGGCTGGTCGCCGGTCAGCTCGGGAAACGGCAACGGCAGCTCCGGCTGGTGTTCCGGCGGCGGGTCCGCGGGTTCGTCCATGGCGTGATCCCCTTGAATCTCCTCTCGATATTTGTTTAGCAGTAAGTGGGCTGGCTTGCAGGCCGGGGTCGCTGCAAGGCGGCCGTGGCGGTGGTTCTCTATGCGAACGCGCTTCCCAATGGCGATCTGACGATTGTCCCGGCTACGGGTGTTGTAGCGGGAAAGAGGCCAAGGCCCCCGGGGTGTTGATCGGGGCCCCGGGAACGGGTTTGGAATGTGTGAATGAACGCGCAGCTATTTTCCTGCGGGAAGAAACAAACCCAGGCCATAGTGGCATCCGAATCCGAGTGACAGCGGTCCCGGCACCGGATCCGGGAACGTGAGCCTCACAAAGCGGCCCTGCTTATCCGGTTGCACGAGCCCCCTTTTTGATCGGAAACGGTGGAAATCGACGGGGCGTCGTTTTTTCCCTGCTACCTCAATATCCTGAAGCCATTCGACCTGCTCCGGCTCGGGCAGCCCCCGCTCCCGGCATTCCCGCCGGATCTGCTCCTCGACACCGAAAGTCGGCTTGGAATGCCAGGGCATCAGGTAAGGGGTCAGCGTCTCGAAGGTGCTTGATTCACCAAGCAGTGGAGACCCGGATTCGGCCAGTTCATCAGCGGTTCCGCTATTCTCGAACATGATGGTCCATTCCTGCCCCTCACGGTTCCAGAGCCGATTCAGCGACTCGACGGCACGGCGTCCCTGGCCATCGATCTTGCCGGGAACGTGAACCAGAAGGTGGTCGATTCGCCCATCGCTATCGGCATCCTCGGGCAACCAGAACGCGTGCTGGTGGCGATTTCCGGCGGGCATCCTGTGTCCCGAAATGACGGCGGGAACGTTCGTTTCGCCGCAGTATTTTTTTGCTCGCCCCATCGCCGCCACGCGCAGGAGTTCCCCCATGCGCACGGCATCCTCGATCAGGGGTAACGGTCGCCCATAGAGGCCGAACCGCAACGTGGTCACCGGCTCGGCAGAGCGCCGGCGTCGGCTGGGTTGGGCCATGGGCCGCAGCAATTCAGGAGGCCGGGAATACGCGACGGCGCGCGCCAACGGTGGTGAGCTCCAACCGGCGCCATGCAGTTGCGAGGTCTCCACGGCCAGAGCGTCAACCCAGCCCTCTGGAAGGGTGGCGTGGATCGCCCGCTTGTCTCTCGGCTTGAGCCCGGCCCGTTTCTCCATGCCCTCGAGCTGCGCCTGACGGAATCCCGCATATTCGTCCGCCGGCATCGGGACCTGCAGGGACAGGGGCTCCGAAACCTCGCCGGTTTCGGTATCCACCAGCGAATCACCCGGCACACAATTGCACGCACCCGACCATTCGGGGAGACGCCGCGCATCGGCCCAGCTCTCGGCTCGCCCCAGGAAACCCAGCCCTGCCAGGAGCCGGTCGAGCAGTGCTTCCTGCTCGGCCTCCAGGGTCAGTTCGGGCCAGACCATGACCAGATCTTCGTCCTTTCCCACGCGCGCGAAGGCATCGAAGATCAGGGTCTTCTTGTCGCCCTTGGCCGGCATGTAATGGCGCGTATGGGCATGCACGGCTGTCGGCACACGATAATGGGGAGCCTCGGAGGCCAGGGCCGCCAGCAGCCGCTCAAGTGTTTCCGGATCACGCTCCTCCGGCGGCACCTTCCTGTGCCAGATGGCGATGAGGGCGCGCACCAGCCGCCAGGGTGACGGCGGCCACTCCACATCGGCCTCGTTGACATGCCTGCCCCACGGGGTCGCGTGGTAGCGCCCGGCGGGGAAGTTGAAAGCAATTGCGAGCATGGCTCACTCCCCGGCGGTGTCGGAATCCTTGTCCTTCTTGCCCTTCTTCTTGGACATGCCGTCCCAGCGCACTTCGGTGACACGCGGCTCGGCAAAGCGGCCCTCGTCGGCCACCGCCTTGACCAGGTCCGGAAGTCCGGCTTCGAGTTCGGCCAGCGTGGGCAGCTCGAAGCCGTTCGGGCGGGTCACGCGCAGTTCGGTGAGATCGAGATCACAGGCCGTGCGCAGCCGCAGGCCGGTTTCAAGGAAGCGCCGGATCTTGAACGCGGCCAGCGTCAGGAGCAGCTTCTCGACATTGGCGCCCAGGCCAAAGCCGCGGATCTGGCTCAGATCGATGTTGAAATAGGCGGTGATCTTCGGGGAAGCGAATTCGGTCCGCGCAAAGGGGACATTGCCAAATCCCCTGCCGGTGTCGCCGGACGGATTGACGTGATCGTTCTTCACGCCGCCACTTTGTGCCTCACGGACATCCTCGGCCTCGATGAAGGCGGAGACGACGCGCGGCAGGCGCAGCCGCCCCCCGGCCAGATCCGACTTCGCCAGGAATACACCGTGCAGCAGGGCATTGGTGTCGTAGCGCAGCAGCACCGAAGCCAGCTTGCGGATGTCCACGGCCCCCTCGGCCATCTCGGCCAGCTCGTGCTTGAGCATGTCCAGCACCGTGGTGTCGTTCCCTTCCAGGATGTAAGGCGAGTTGATGCGGTGCGCTTCCAGGACCGAGCTGGTTACGAACTCGTCCTTGCCGTCCTTCACCTTGATCATCGAAAGGCCCTGAAGGGGCTTGACCCAGTCGTTAGTTACGTCATCCCAGCAGACCCTTTCCAGTCGATTGGCCATGCTCTGGGCCGACTCGACCAGCAGCAGACGCTCGCCGTTAGGACCGTCGTAGGTGGCAGCTCCAAGATCGGGGAAACCCGTGGGCTGAAAGCGGCTACCCTGGACCGGTTGCAGATCGGCTTCGATCAACAGGCGGGGGGCGTTGGAAAGGGCTTCGTTGTCCATATCATTACTCCCTGTTCAGGCAATGTCTTTGGTGGTTCGGACTGATGTGATACTGCGCAGACACGGGGCGGCATCAGCGGCATCGAGAGGAATGGCCAAGGCGGCCAGCAGGCGAACTCCGTTGGTGCCACTGACCCTCGGGGCTTGCCGAGGATGGGCGGGAAGCGGGTAACCCACGGCACGCAACCGGCCCCAGGCAAGGTCCACTGCCCGTTGCGTGCGATTCGTCTGCAGTGCGGTCAGAATCTCCGCGAAAGAGGGGAGGCTTCGGTGCTCGTCGAGCAGCTTGAAGACCTCCAGCAGGCCCGCTGGCATGAAAAACGGCTTCAGGGCGGCAAATGGAGCCGGTAGGGCGACGCGGCGTTCGTCGCCTTCTTCCATTCTCGGCGCAGCGGCTGGCAGATTCTTCGGTATACGGACATTCACCAGACCGAGAAGGAGTCGGGCCAGGCGCTGTTCGTCAAGGCCCCCGTCCAGCCACGCCTCGACATCCCGCGCCTCGGCACCAAAGGCGTAGCGGAAGGCGTGGCCGTCGAGTGTTTCATCCTTCTCTTCGTCCAACCGTCGACGCCCCAGTACACGCGCCAGGTTGTCGGCAAAACCTCCTTCGCCCCACACCGCCGAGCGGGATTCATCGTGCCAGCTCCAGCCGTACTTCTCGCGCCGGACGGGCACCATGTACGGTCGCATCGGGAAGCGTGTCCCGCCGAGGCCCGCCAGCGCCACGGCAATACGATACTCGGGGGTCCCATCGTCCGCCTTGAGGGCCCACTGCTCACTCAGAACGGGAACCGGCGGGACAAACTCACGGGCGGCACGGCTCTTGGCCAGGGCTGTCGAGAGCGCCCCGAGACAGCCCAGCACCTTCTGCAGAGTCTGGGCATCGGCCCGTTGTGCCAGCCCGAACAGGCCATCCTCGAGTTGACGGCTCAATGACTGAATACTGGCCGGCGCGTGGTCACCCCGGGCAAAGCGCCGCAGGCGGTCGAGGAACTGGCCTTTCTCCAGCTCGTTGATGAGCTCGACATCCGGGTTGGCTGAAACCTGAAACCGGGACAGGGGCGTTGCGAAATACGCCTTGCCTGCTCTCATGAGGAAGGCATACCGCTGAAAATGAGAAATGCCGCGATCAACCCCGAGCCCCGCCACGGCACGGGCGAATCCCAATCCATCGCGAACCGAGCGTCTGTTGAGTGTTGCCCTGCCCTCGGCGAGCAGATTCTTCACTTCGCTGGCCGAGGAAAAGCCGCTCCAGAGTGGCAACCAGATCTCGGCGCGGGCCTGACCCTCATCGCTACTCCCCACAGCTCCGCTGCCCGCCGCCGAAGCGCGGACGGTAAATGGATAGGCCAACGCTCCGGGGTCGGCGCTTTCCAGCCTGCGGGTCGCCGTCGCTGCGAAGAAGATCGCACCTTCCAGCATCAAAACGAAGTCCCAGGGATTGATCAGTGACCCTGATTCGAAACCGGTGCCAGCATTGGCACCACCGGCATCACCGGGATTGAACTGACCAACCGCCGCATTCTCCATGCCGGTGGATGAATCACCAAAAAGCGCAGCAGGAAGCCACATGGCAGCCGAATCGGTAGGCTCCCCTCCTTCCGGATCGATGAGCTGGCCCAGGCGCTGCATGAAATTGTTCGTGAAATCCAGCCGACCATCATTACCGCCGGTACCCAGAAGAGGGGGGTACTTGGGGTCCTCTCCCGCCAGCAAGATGGCGGCATCCATCCAGTCGAGCAATGCTTCCGGGCCCCGGCTGCGTGCCGTGGTCAAGAACCGACTCTTGTCGTCACCCTTCGGACTCTCCTTCAGTCCCTGCTCCTCGACCAGGGAATGGCAGAACCCGATGACCTCACGATAAGTGGAAAACCGGTCGCTACGACCCTGGATGATCGGCTCGATACCCACCTTCGTATCCTTGGGGTAGAAGCCACTTCCCCCGTTCCAGGGCGCTACCATGGCGGTCGGTGAGTATTCCCGCAGAAAGAACTCGGAGACCTTTTCTCGGGCATCCTCTTCATGGGCAATGACGAGGCTCTTGAGTACAAAGTGTTCACCCCGCCAGGCTCCTCGAACTTCCCACTCGGGCTTCTGCTCCGCCAGCAGCCGCATGACGCCGAGCGCTTTTAGATAGCTTGCCAACGGGGTGGGCGCGCACCCGCCGAGGACGACTTCGTTGTCCGCCTGTGTCGTGCTCATGATTCGGTCTCCTGCTCCTTGCCGGAGGCTCGCCAGTCGGCGAGCCGCACCAGGGTTTCGTACCAGGCCAGCCGGAACGGCCCGTGTTCGTCCAGCAGGCGATGGACCCGTTCACTCCAGGAGGGACCCATGGCACCTTCGCCCATTTCCATCAGGTCGAGGCGCAAACGGGTCTCCGGCAGGGTCTCGCCTGGCACTTCGACCGGCGGCAACCGGTCATCTTCCCAGACGCCGCGCGCGTAACGCCGGTCGGGGTTTTCCGGGGATTTTTCGTCGGGTAGGGCGCGCAGACTCATGCGGACCTTGCCGTGGTGGGCGGCGACGAGATAGGCGATCAGATCGGCACCCGGTTCATCGCCATGGTGGAGGAGCCACGCCAGCATGGAGGCCAGTTCATGGCGGAAGTAGGGCCGTTCGTGGCGGCCACTGCAGGGAGACTTGGCCCACTGGCGGTCCGAATTCTCGGCCATCTGGTCGCAGGCCGTCATGGTCCGCTGGAAGACGTCGTGGGCCTTGCCGACATCGTGCCACCGCCCCGCCCGGGCGATCCGGTCGGCCACCTCATCTTCCAGGGCCACGGCGCTCGTCAATGCCCGCGCCTCCCTCTCCACGTGGGAGAGGTGTTCGCTCAGGACGACGGGCAGGCTCTGGCGGCTGGGGCCATCTCCACCAAAACGTTCGTCCGTGCCGTCGTCGCGCTCGGCGGCGACCGGCACCGGTTTCTTTATCTGCTCCGGACGAAAACCCACGGCTTCGTCATACCCACCGTGCGCGGCATCAAGCATCAGTACCAGTCCGGGGCGCACGTTGCCGTGGAAGGGCTTCCACTGGCCGTCCAGGGAATCCCACTGCCAGGCCGTTACGCCGTGCTTCTTGCGCTTTTCCATGTAGCGCTTGAGTTGGGAGAGCGAGGCCCGACAGATCTCGTCCCGGTGCGGCTGGGGCTGATCGGCGCTGGGCTGTTGGCGCCAGAAGACCTGCGCATCCAGGTCATCGGCGTCACGGATGTAGGGGGAGACATCGACATCGAAGCCCGAGAGATCGGGATCGGTGTTGAACAGGGCGATGAAGTCCCGGCGACGGAGCACCGAGGTCAGCGGCGCCTCTTCGTCGGTAACGGGGAGCTGCCCCGGCGTCGCCGAGTCCAGGGCCGCAACCTTCTCCCGGGCCGCTCGCAGTGTTTCGTCGTCATAGGGCGAGGACTGGCCCGCCTCGAGGTCGATCCAGTAAAGGGCGGCGCCCGTGTCGTTCCACTCCCCGTAGCGATTGCAGCGCCCGAAGCGCTGCACCAGCGACGCCCACGGGGCCAGTTCCGTGAAGAGCGTTCGGCTGGAGATGTCGACCCCGGCCTCAATGGCCTGGGTGGCAACGACGATGCGTCCCTCGTCCCCGAATTCGGTCTCGGCCAACGCGGCATTGATGCGGGCACGCTCCTGCTGACGAAATCGGGAATGGACCAGCAATGCCCGCCCCGGGCAGGCCTTCTCCAGCTGTTCATACAGCGCCTGTGCGCGCTCGACGGTATTCAGGATGACCAGTGACTGCGTTCCCGGTTGATGGGCAGTCTGAACGGCCTCCACCAGTTCCTTGATATAGGCGGCCGCCCCTGATTTGGCGTTGTCGCGGGTAAGCGCCACCTCGGCGCGTGCCAACGGTTTGCTGCTCTCACGACGCTGTTGGACGGCGGCACTGTTGCGCTCCTCCTCGGACAGCTCCAGCACCGACAACGCCTCCAGATGAGGCCTGAAGTCCACCGTGCCGAGCCAGTCCGGATTGAGGGTCGCCGACATCCACAGCGAGCGGGCGCCCTTGGCGGTGGAAAGTGAGCGGCGGAACGCCTCCAGCTGGGCCGTGGTCGGCAGACCCGACCCCATCAACTGGATCTCGTCGAAGACCCACAGGGCATCGTTGTGCAGCAACGAGAAGTGGATCGGCCACTGGAAGCGGCTCATCCCGTATCCGCGCATGAGGGCGCGGGAGAGCAGCATGTCCTGGGTGCCGATGAGGATCATGTCCGATTCGGGTTGTTCGGCCCAGCGGGCCGCGCTGGCATCGTCGCTGCCACCCATCAGCAGATGGACCGACACTCGTCCCGGTTCGCCGGGCGCACCAAGCAGCCCCAGATGCTCCAGCCACTGTTCAGCGGCATCCCGGGTCTGCTCGGCCAGCACCCGCATCGGCAGGCACCAGACCAGGCGGCGCGGCGTGGCTTCATCTCGGAGCTGCTGGCGCTTGTAGAGCCAGGCCAAGGTGACGGCCGCCGTCTTGCCGAGGCCGGTGGGCACGTTCATGACATCGGGCCACGCCTGCTCGGCCAATCGGGCCTGGTAGGGGAACGGCGACATCCCGTCCGATGCCCGCTCGAAGAATTCCTGATAGTTCATGCGCCCACCCTGCTTGCGTTCAATGAGGCCGGGGCTCGGAGCCCCGGAATTCCCTTTGTTTACAGCCTGATAAACAGGAAAAACCCATTCTTCAACGAGGGACGTTCATCCTTCACGTCACCCCGAACAATACATTACAAATCATGCTCTAGTTACAAGAAAATCCCATAAAGGTTGATCTCAATCATGGTTGCAACATCCGCCTTTGTAATCAGATAAACCCCGTCGCGATGAGATGGCGTATGCGTAGTTACAAAATGGAGTTACAATGTGTCCAAGGAATTTGAGTGGGACGAGGCAAAGCGACGAGCCAACCTGGACAAGCACGGCATCGATTTCATGGATCTTCCAACCGTCTTCCAAGGGGATACGCTGACCTACGAAGATGACCGCTACGATTACGGTGAGTGCCGGTACATCACCCTTGGTCAGCTCGGCCCGATCGTCGTCCTCATCGCCCACACCGAGACAGCCGACACCATTCGGCTGATCCATGCACGCAAGGCGGGGAAGGCTTATGTCGACCAATACTTCACGGAAATCGGAAACCGACTGGGACCGCCTGAACCGGATGGCGGACGAAGACATTGACACCTCGGACATCCCCGATCCGACGCCGGAGCAGTTCGCCCGTGCCGTAGCTCGGCGAGGGCTCGACCCGGCTCCCCGCAAGCAGCAGGTGACGCTGCGTATCGACGCCGACGTTCTGCAGTGGTTCAAGGACGGTGGCAAGGGCTATCAATCCCGAATCAATGCCCTGTTGAGGGCGTATGTTGAGGCTCACAAGAACGACCAATGATCTTTCCGGCCTCGTTGTACCCCACCGGGTGGCTCACAGAGTGAGCCACCGACCCGGCTCGGAGGAAAAATCTCGGGTGCGGTAACGAATTCCCCGACGGGCGGGAATGGCGGTGGAACGCTCAGGTGTAACGGGCGGCGGCCTCGCGCAGGGTGTCGGCGACGCGCTGGCGCAGGGATTCGGGGGCGATGACTTCCACGCCGGGGCCGTGGCGCAGGATTTCCTGGATCAGTTCGGTGGGGTCGGAGTAGGGGATCTGCAGTTCCCAGGTGTCGCCGCGGTACTGGCCGATCTGGTCGGGGTGCCAGGTTTCGTCGGCGACCCAGCGGGCGTGTTCGGGCGTGAAGCGCAGTACGGCCCATTCGCTGGCGGGGCCGGTGAAGATGCCGAAGGCGGCGCCGACGTGGCGGTCGAGGTCGGCATCGGCTTCTTCCCGCAGCGGGGTGTCCTGCACGGGGGTGGCGGCACGGATGCGTTCCAGGGCGAAGGTGCGCAGGGCTTGGGCGTTTTCGCACCAGGCGATCAGGTACCAGTTGTCGCGGTAGTAGAGCAGACGCTGCGGGTGGATGCGGCGGCGGGTAGCGCTGTCGCGGGCGCGGCCGTGGTAGTCGATGTCCAGCGGGTGGCCGGCGAGGGTGGCCTCGGCGGCGATGCGGAAGGTGTCGGCGGCGCTGGTGCGATGGGCCTGGGGCTGGATCTGGATGCGCCGGCGAAGTTCGGTGGAGTCCTGGCCGCCGCTCTCCAGCAGGCGGCGGATGCGGGTCTTCATCGGGCCGATGACGGGGGCGAGCAGGCCCGGCTGCATGTCCTCCAGCAGCTGTTCCATGGTCAGCAGGGCGAGCAGTTCGGATTCGTTGAACCACAGCCCCGGCAGCTCGAAGGCCGGGGCGTCGGGGTCGTAGCGGTAGCCGTTGGCCTGCGCGTCGTACTCGATCGGTGCCTGCATGAAGTCACGCATGTATTCGATGTCGCGCTTGAGGGTGGCGCGCGACACCCCGAGCTGTTCCACCAGCTGCGCCAGCGAGGGCGGCTGGCGGCTTTCCTTGAGCCGGCGATGCAGGTGGAAGATGCGTTCGGCGCGGTTCATGGGGAGGACCTGGCGGCGGATCAGTGCAGCCGGCGGCTGACGCGGATGATCTCGTCGTCGGAGGTGAGGATCTCGCGCTGGAAGCCGTGGCGGCGGGCGAGGGCGAGCATGCCGTCGTTGTGGCGCAGGACCTCGCCGAACAGTTCGCGCAGGCCGTTGCGCCGGGCGGAGTCGACGATGGCCTCCATCAGCAGGGAGCCCACGCCGCGGCCCTGCCAGGCGTCGCTGACGACCACGGCGAATTCGGCGCTCTCGCCGTCGGGCTCGGTGGTATAGCGGGCCACGCCCACCTGGACTTCCTGGCCGTCAGCGTGATCCACGGCGATGAAGGCCATCTCGCGGTCGTAGTCGATCTGGGTGAAGCGCACCAGCATTTCGGGTGTGAGTTCCTCCAGCGAGCGCATGAACCGCAGGTAGCGGGTCTTTTCCGACAGGCTGCGCACGAAGGCCTGTTCGATGGCGGCGTCTTCGGGGCGGATCGGCCGCAGTTCCAGCTCGTGGCCGTCGCGGGTGGTGACGGTGTGCGCCACGTGCCCGGGATACGGATGGATGGCCATGTGGGCGTAATGGCGGGTGTCGTGCCCGGGGTCCGCCAGTTCGATACGGGCGTCCACGGCCATGACACCGTGCTCGCCGGCCTGCAGCGGGTTGATGTCCAGCGACGCCAGTTCCGGCAGTTCGCAGGCCATCTCCGAAACCCGCAACAACACCTGTTCCAGCGCCTCGCGCGGTACCGGCGGGGCGCCGCGGAACTCGCCCAGGGTGCGCGCGGCGCGCGTCTGGTCGATGAGGCGTTCGGTCAGTGACTGGTTCAGCGGCGGCAGGGCGATGGCCTGGTCGCCGATGACTTCCACCGCGGTGCCGCCCAGGCCGAAGGCGATCACCGGGCCGAACACCGGGTCGCGCGAGATCCCGACGAGGAGTTCGCGCGCATGCCCGACCTCGGACATGCGTTCCACGGTGACGCCTTCGACGTCGGCGTCGGGGAAGTGCTCGCGGATCTGGTCCAGCATCTCCTGGGTCTGCTGACGCACCGTCTGCACACTGCGCAGGTTGAGCCGCACGCCGCCGAAGTCGCTCTTGTGGCTGATCCCGGTGGCGCTGATCTTGAGTGCCACGGGGAAGCCCAGGGTTTCGGCGGCCAGCATCGCATCCGCCGGGTCGCGCGCGAGGATGCTGGGGTTGGTGGGGATGTGGAAGGCGGCCAGCACGGCCTTGGACTCGCGGATGCTGAGGACCTTGCGGCCATCGTTGCGGGCGTTCTGCAGGATCAGGTGGGCGCCCTCGATGTCGGACGGGGTCTCGTCGCACAGCGGGCCCGGGGTCTGCAGCAGCATGCGCTGGTTGTGGCGGTGCCGGATCAGCCAGGCGAAGGTCTCGATCGCCGCTTCGGGCGTGCGGTACTGTGGGATGCCTGCCGCGTCGAAGCGCCGGCGTGCGCTGGCCACCAGCGGGTCGCCCATCCAGCAGGCGAGCACCGGCTTGTGGCTGTTGCGGGCCTGTTCAATCACGGCCTCGGCACAGGCGTCGGGATCGGTCATGGCCTGTGGGGTCAGCAGTACCACCGCCATATCTACGCCGGGGTCGGCCAGCGTGATGCGCAACGCCTCGCCGTAGCGTTCGGCGGTGGCATCGCCAAGGATGTCGATCGGGTTGCCGTGCGACCAGTGGCCGGGGAGCAGGTCGTTCAGCGCGTCCATGCTCTTGTCCGACAGGCTGGCCAGCTCCAGGCCGAGGTCGGCGGCGCGGTCGACGGCCATCACGCCGGGGCCGCCGCCGTTGGTCAGGATCGCGAGGTTCTCGCCGCGCAGGCGCATGCCCTGCGCCAGGATGTGCGCCGCGGAGAACCACTGCGAGACGCGCTCCACGCGGACCACGCCGGCGCGTTCCAGCGCGGCATCGAACACCGCGTCGGAGCCCATCATCGCGCCGGTGTGGGTGGCCGCGGCCTGCGCGGTGGCCGCGTGGCGCGCCGACTTCAGCACCACCACGGGTTTCATGCGAGCGGCCGCGCGCAGCCCGGAGAGGAAACGCCGGGTGTGGCGGATGCCCTCGACGTACAGCAGGATGCCCTGGGTCTCGGGGTCGACCGCGAGGTAGTCCAGCAGCTCGCCGAAGTCGACGTCGGCGGCGTCGCCGGTGGAGGCGACGCCGGAGAAGCCGATGCCGGTGGACTGGGCCCAGTCCAGCACCGCGGTCACCAGGGCGCCGGAACTGGAGACCAGCCCCAGCTTGCCGGGCAGTGCCTGGTTGTGACTGAAGGTGGCGTTGAGGCCGATCCGCGGGCGCATGATGCCCAGGCAGTTGGGGCCGATCAGGCGCATGCGGTAGCGCTGCGCGATCTCCACGCACTCCTGCTGCAGGCGCTGGCCCTCGCGTCCGGCCTCGCCGAAGCCGGCCGACAGGATGACGGCGCCGTGCAGCCCCGCCTCGCCACAGTTGCGCAGGATGGCGGGCACGGCCCGCGCGGGCGTGGCGATCAGCGCCAGGTCCACGCGGTGCTCGCCGGGGCGCAGTTCGGGGACGCAGGGCAGCCCCTGCACCGTGTCATGCTTGGGATTGACCGGGACCAGCGTGCCTTCGTATCCGGCGGTCAGCAGGTTGGCCAGGACGGTCTGGCCCACGGCCCCCTCGCGCTCGGTGGCGCCGAATACGGCGACGCCGCGGGGATTGAAGATCTTGTCGAGGATATGGGTGCCCATGCATGCTTCCTGCGGTGGTGGATCCGATGAATTGGTGCTGCCCGGAGGGGCCTTCATAACATGAATCTTGCCTTTTTATCTCCCGATGCCGGGCTGGAACACGACAACGGGCCCGGGCATCCGGAGTGCCCGGAGCGGCTGACCGCGATCCGCGACCAGCTGGTGGCGGGCGGGCTGGACCCGTGGATCCTGCATCGCGAGGCGCTGCCGGCGGGGCGCACCGATCTGCGCCGGGTGCATGCCGGGGCGCACATCGACCGCGTACTGCGGCATGTGCCGGCGGGCGAGCGGGTCATGCTCGACGGCGACACCGCGCTGTCCCCCGGCAGCCACGAAGCGGCCCTGCTGGCGGCGGGCGCGGGCATGACGGCCGTCGACTGGGTGATGGGTGCGGAGAACCGCCGTGCGTTCTGCGCGGTGCGTCCGCCGGGGCACCATGCCCGCGCCGACCGCGCCGCGGGCTTCTGCCTGTTCAACAATGTGGTGATCGCCGCCCGCCATGCGCAGGCCCGCCACAGTATCCGGCGCATCGCCATCGTGGACTTCGACGTGCATCACGGCGATGGCACCGAGTCGCTGGTGGCCGGGGATCCGTCCATCCTGTTCGCGTCGTCCTTCGAGCATCCGGCCTACCCCGGGTCGGGCGTAACGCCGCTGGGCGACAATTGCCTCAACGTGCCCGTGCCGGGCGGGTCGTCCGGTGGGCAGTGGCGCGAGGCGGTGGCCGCGGCCTGGTTCGAGCGGTGGGATGCGTTCGCCCCGGAGCTGGTACTGGTGTCGGCCGGTTTCGATGCCCACCGCGAGGATGAACTCTCGCGCCTGGCCCTGAGCGAGGACGACTACGCCTGGATTACCGCGCGCATCGTGGAGCTGGCCGAGCGCCACGCGCAGGGGCGGGTGGTCTCGATGCTGGAAGGCGGCTACGCTCTGCACGCGCTGGGGCGCAGCGCGGTGGCCCACATGCGCGAGCTCGGAGGGCTGTAACCCCCGGCGCTATTCGTGCGCGGCCACGCGGTTGCGGCCGCGACGCTTGGCCTCGTACAGGGCATCATCGGCGCGCTTGAAGGTGTCCTTCAGCGGTTCCCCCGGCTGGTACTCCGATACCCCGATGCTGACGGTGATATGGCCGGGGCCCGGGAAGACTGCCTTCCCGACCCGCGAGCGCAGGGTCTCGGCCACCTTGCGGGCGTGCTGCAGATCGGTTGCCGGCAGCAGGATCATGAATTCCTCGCCGCCCCAGCGGCCCACCACATCGGACTTGCGCAGGCGTTCCTGAAGGACCCGCACCAGGGTCTGCAGCACCTCGTCCCCCACGTCGTGGCCGAAGGTGTCGTTGACGGCCTTGAACCGGTCCAGGTCCAGCAGCAGGACCGAGAACGATTCTCCGTGGCGGTCGGACCGACTGGCTTCCTGTTCCAGAAGGCTTTCCAGGTGACGCCGGTTGGGCACGCCCGTCAGGCGGTCGTGCAGGGCCTGGCGCTCCAGCTCTGCCTCGAGGTGCTTCTGTCGCGAGATGTCGTGGAACACCGCCACGTAGTGTTCCACCGGCCCGTCGTCCCCGGATCGCAGCGCGGTGATGGACATGTACAGGGGAATCAGCACGCCATCCTTGCGCCGGTCCCAGATCTCGCCTTCCCAGTGTCCTTGCTCGTCCAGTCGGTTGAACAGGTCGAGGTAGAAAGTCCGTCCGTGCGCGCCCGACTTCAGCAGTTCCCGCGGGTTGGCGCCGATCGACTCCGCCGCGCTGTAACCGGTGATCTCCTCGAATGCCGGGTTGGCCCGCAGGATCCGCCCGTCGGCGTCGGTGATGAAGATCGCATGGCTGGCGCGGAAGGTCGCCGCCAGCAGTTCCAGTTCTTCCTCCAGCTCGCGGCGTTCGGTGATGTCGACCAGGTAGCCGTGATAGTGATCAACCGCCCCGAATTCATCGCGTTCGATGGTGGTGAAGTCGAGCATCCAGCGCCACCCGCCGTCACGGTGGCGCATGCGGTAGGGCGTGTGCTGGAAGTTGGCGCTGCGGTCGTCGGTATGCGCCTGCACTTCCCGGTCCACGCGTTCGCGGTCGTCGGGATGCACCAGATCGTTATGCGGCGTGCGTTCGCCGGCCAGTTCCTGCGGGTCGTAGCCCAGGATCTCGCGTACGTTGGGCGAGACATACTGGATGGGCCAACCCGGGGCATTGTCCCAGGCAAAGATCAGCGTCGGGCCGGCCATGAACAGGTTGCGCTCGCGTTCCAGCGCCAGGCGCTGTTCGCGCCGGGTCAGTTCATGTCCGATCCACTGCGCCATCAGGTTGATCAGGTCGCGTTCGAAGGGGACGAAGGGTTCCCTCGGCCGGCGGGCCACGAAGCTCAGCACGGCTCGCAGCTCGTCGTTTACGTACACCGGCATGCCCAAGCAGGCGCGGGCCTCGGGACTCTCCGAGATGCTGCACCCGGTCTCCCGGGCTTCCGGAGCATGGAACCCCACCGGACCGGTTTCCGTCAGGGCGTTGTCGCAGAAGTTGGCATCCCGGTCGCCGGGCTCCCCGGCGCCCTCCGGCCACTCGCCGGCGGCCTCCAGGATGCGCCGGCTGCCGTCGTCCACCCGCACCAGGCGGCCGTGGTTCATGGCGAATTCGCGCAGGCCGAGTTCCAGCAGCGCGCGCAGCTTGCCGGCGTC
Source organism: Thioalkalivibrio halophilus (assembly GCF_001995255.1). GTDB lineage: Bacteria > Pseudomonadota > Gammaproteobacteria > Ectothiorhodospirales > Ectothiorhodospiraceae > Thioalkalivibrio > Thioalkalivibrio halophilus. The sequence continues at coordinate 21,326 of NZ_MUZR01000032.1, forward strand.
TTCGGTGTCCGCAGTGCTGGTGATCCGGTGCAGGTCCTGAAGCGCGTTCTGCCGGCGCTGCTCCAGGGCCTCGCGCGTCTTCTCCGGGCGGATGTCGCGGATGATGGTGGAGTAGTACTCGGGCTCGCCGTCGTCATCGAAGTGCGCAATGATGCGCTGGGACACGGGTATCTCGTGGCCGTCGACATGCAGCAGCGCGGACTCGCCTTCCCAGAAACCGGTGCGGCGGGCCGTCGGGAGCCCTTCGGCTGCCAGGCGTTCGCGCGCCCACTCCGGCGCCAGCCATTCCCCGGCGCGTTCCCCGGAGAAGAAAGTGCGATCCTGCTCCGGGTCTGCACCGCCTTCCGCGCCTGGCAGGCCGATCAGCTCCTTGCCCCCGCGGTTGACGTACAGGATGTTGCCCTCGGCGTCCGCCATGGACACGAAATCCGGGGTGGCCTCGAGGATCTGGATCAGACGTTCGCGGCCGCGCTCGGCCTCGCGCTGCTCGGTGACGTCGATCCCCACCCCCTGAAACGCGGTGATCCGGCCGTCCGCGTCGAAGAACGCGCGGTTGCTCCACATGATGGTGCGCAGCTCCCCGTCGGCCCGCGGCAGGGTGTTCTCGAAATGTCCCACGGGACGCTCCGGCGTAAAGCTTTCCAGGTGCGCGCGGACCCGCCCGGCGTCCGCCTCCGGGGTCCAGTCCAGCCAGCGCTGGCCCAGCAGTTCTTCCGATGTGCGGCCCAGGTGCTCAAGCATGCTGCGGTTGGCATGCAGCAGCGTGGTGTCCGGGAGGTAGCGGGTGACCAGATGCGGATGGTCCTCCACCAGGCTGCGGTAAAGCGCCTCCTGCTGCGCCAGTTCGCGGCGCGCGCGGTGGCGGGTCACGGCGTAGACCAGACTGCGCTGGAGCAGGTCTTCGCCCAGCCGGTTCTTGCTGAGGAAGTCCTCGGCCCCCGCCTCGATGGCGTGCGCCCCGGTGGCCGCATGGTCGTCGCCGGTGAGGACCACCACGGGGATCTCGCGGGTCGTCGACAGCACCCGCTGCAGGGTCTCGTCCGGGTCCGAGTCGGGCAGGTTCAGGTCCAGCAGGATCGCGTCGAATGCGGCGGCGTCGCGTGCCAGATGCTCCCGGGCCTCCTGCAGCCGGCCGCAGTGTGTGGTGTCGAACCGCGTGGCCCCGGTCGGGATGGCCAGCAGATCCCGTACCAGGGCCGCATCACCCATGTTGTCCTCGACCAGCAGAACGCTGAGGCGAGGGGAGTCCTCGGGGCGGGGGGGCTCGGACGCTCGGGGCGGCATCGGTTCCTTCCGTGCATGGTTCACGTCGGGCAGGATAACCCCTGCCTGCCGGCGAATACAGCGACGGTGCCCGGGCTCAGGCGGGGGCGGGTACGGC
>NZ_MUZR01000033.1 GCF_001995255.1 Thioalkalivibrio halophilus
CGCTCGCAGGGGGCGATTGCTCGGACGCTGGGCCGCAGCCCGGGGACGATCAGTCGAGAGCTGAAGCGCATGCATCAATAGTCCATGTCCAGCTCCTGCGCTTGCGCGGCCAGAGCATCCATTGCTTCGCGGCTGTCGGCGTCCATGCGCGCCTTGTAGTTCATGAGGTCTTCATAACGGATGCGGCGGTGCGTGCCGGCCTTGCGAAACGGGATATCGCCCCGCTCGAGCAGTTTGACGACAAATGGCCGCGACACGTTGATGATCGTGGCCGCCTCCTGGGTGCTCAGTTCCGCGTGGGTCGGGACCACCGTTACTGCGTTCCCCTGGGCCATCTGGGCAAGGATGTCGCGCAACAGAGAGACCGCCTGCCGCGGCACGATCAGGTCGGCTCCGTCCAGACGGATCTGCACCCGTTCGGCCTCGAGCTTCTCTGCGAGCAGCCGGGCCAGTTCGCTCGCGCCTTCGCGCGCCAGAGCGGCGTCTTCAGGGTCGGGCAGGCCGCTGTTCCTTTCGTGGGCGTTCATCGTCGTTCCTCTCGTCTTCCTTCGATATGGGCGCACCAGGAGCACAAACGCAACAAACGAAACAGCCCCAACGGAGACCACGGTAGCGACGCCCTGGCCGGGTGGCTCACTGTGTGAGCCACCGCCTGTGGTGGGATGCGGGTACTGGCAACACGAACCCGGAGGTTCCCATGCAACGCAACGGCTCCCGTTTTCCCGATCAGGCCCGTCCCGTTCCGGTGCTGCGCGGTTATTATGCGCGGCGGGAGCGGATTCAGAACACGGCCACGACGGAGGAGCTCCTGCAACGGATTCCGCTGGCGGGGTATCGGCATCACGAGGCACCGCGGCTGTGGCCGCACCTGCGCCGCGGGCAGGGGCTCACGGTGCAGCGCGAGCGGCTGAATCCGGTCGATCCGAACGCAGTGGCGGTGTGCTGGCTGGATCACCAGCTGGGGTATCTGCCGCGCGACGAGAACGACATGGCGGCGGAGCTGCTGGACCGCAACGAGGATCTGGTGGCCCGCATCATCAAAAAGCGCGACAGCGAAGACCCCTGGGAGCGCCTGGAGCTGGGGGTCTACCGTCGGCGGACGCCAGGCCAGTAAGCGCGCCCCACCGTCCAGTGGCCGCACCCGACGCCGTCCAGGCGCTCCTGCCGGACCGCCTCACGCCGGATGATCTGAAAATTCCGGCCCCGAACCTGTAAGCCGCAGTTGCGGATTCCGCTGTTCGTGACCGATGCACGGCACAAGCGATTGAAGCTCGGGCTCCGCATTCAGTAACCCGCCTCTTTCTGGTGCCGGAAGGCGAGGACGTACACGGCGTCGTCGGCCGGTTCGTGACGGTAGAGGGCCACGAATCCGGAGTCGCCGAAGGCAATCACCAGCTCACGCAGTTCGGGGATTTCAGGGTCCGGTCGCCCAATATCGGGGGCCGTTTCCAGCAGCAGGAATTGCCGCTCGATCACCTGAGCCGCGCGCCTGGCCGCATCCGGAGCTTTAGTGGCGAGAGCGCGCCTGCATCGCTCCAAACCTTCTGCGGCGCCTGCGGTGACGATTAGTCGTGGCACTCGGGCACGGTTCCTTCATCGTCAGTGCCCCATGTTCTCAACCAGTCGCGGGCTTCCTGCCCGGTCAGGTGCTGGCCGGTTTCCCGATAGGCCGACCAGGACGCCAGGGCTTCCTGCCTGAAACTCTCTCGGGCTTCCTCGCGGTCAACGTATTGGCGGATGGCTTCGAGCATGATCCAGTGGGGCGACCGTCGGCGTTGGGCGGCGAGATCCTGGAGGCGGGCTTTCAGTGCGTCATCGATTTTCAGGGACGTTGCCATGGCGGACCTCGTATTACCGGGTATTACCTTGTGCTAAGTTAGCGCGGCATCCGGCCCCGAGTCCATCCCTGCGATCACTGAGCGGGGAGTCTCGAAAACGATCGACACCAGGACACCCGGAGGCAAGATCGTTTCCCACGTCTTTGGCGCCGTGGCCAGGTTCGAGCGCGCTCGGGGCACTTCATGGCCTGCTCGCTGTCCGCGAATGCATCCGGTGGCGATCGAGGAGGCCAGAGGTTGAGCGACCCGTTCGAGGGCAAGACGGATCAGGCGTTCCGGCCGGCCTGGTGGCTGGCGGGGCGCCATGCGCAGACGGTCTTTCCGGCACTGTTTCGCGCGCCGCCACCGGTGCGGCTGGAGCGCGAACGCCTGGAACTGCCGGACGGGGATTTCCTGGAACTGGCCTGGGGGCCACCGGGCCGCGGTCTGGTGCTGGTGGGCCACGGTCTGGGCGGCGACGAGACCTCGGGCTATGCGCTGGGGGTGGTGGCGGCGCTGGCGCGGCGCGGGATCGGCAGCGCGGTGCTGATCTCGCGCGGGGCCGGCTCGCACCCGAACCGGCTGCGCCGCAGCTATCACGCGGCGGCATGGGACGACCTCGACCACGTGGTGGAGACCCTGCGTCGACGCGACCCCACCCGGCCGATGGCGGTCTGCGGGTTTTCCCTGAGCGGTTCCATGCTGCTGTCGTGGCTGGGGGAACGCGGCGACGCGCCGCTGGCCACCGCTGTGGCGGTATCGGTGCCGTTCGATCTGGCCGCCAGCGCCGATGCCCTGGAGCGCGGCTTCGCGCGGGTCTACCAGTGGCATCTGATGCGCGGTCTGCGCCGGGTCACGCTGCGCAAGTTCGCAGCACGCGACGATGCCCCGCTGCCGCTCGCGGAGCTACGCCGCATGCGCCGGCTGCGCGAGTTCGACGAGCGCATCACCGCCCCGCTGCACGGCTTTCGCGACAGTGCCGACTACTACGCCCGGGCCAGCTGCCGCCCGCGCCTGGGCGCGATCCGCCAGCCGACCCTCATCCTGCATGCCGCGGACGACCCGTTCGTCCCGGGCACCAGCGTCCCCGCCACCCGCGAACTGGGCTCCGGGGTCCAGCTGGAGCTGCAGGCGCGCGGCGGGCATGTCGGCTTTGTGGCCGGAGACGTGCCCGGGCGCCCCCGTTACTGGCTCGACACCCGCATCGCCGACCACGTCACCGAACAACTGGACGCAGCCCTGAACGCGGGCGCCGGACGATAGTGCAATGCCCCGGGGGCGCACGGTCACGTGCCGGCGCGGATCAGTGGCCCCCGGGTTCGCTGGCGCCGCCTTCCTTGTCGTGCAGGGCAAGCTTGTCGTGGAGCTCGCCGCTCTGGCCGGGCGGGGCCTTCACTTCCACTTCCATGCCGTTGCGGCGGAACTTGGCCACCACCTTGTCGATGGCGGCCACCGCGGAGCTGTCCCACAGCGAGGCTTCGCTGAGGTCGATGACCACGTGATGAATGCGCTCGCGGTAGTCGAAGCTGTCGATGAACTTGTCCACGGCCACGAAGAACAGCTGCCCGCGGACCTTGTACGTACGGATCCTGCTTCCTTCCGGTCGTTCGCTTTCCACATGGACGGCGTTGACCATCTTGCGCGCGAAGAACACCGCGCTGAGCAATACGCCGGCGAACACGCCCAGCGAGAGGTCGTGGGTCACCACGGTCACGCCCACGGTCACGATGAGCACGGTGGCATCGGTGCGCGGAAGCTTGTGCAGGGTGGTCAGCGAGCTCCAGTCGAAGGTGGCGATGGAGACCATGATCATCACGGCCACCAGTGCGGCCATGGGGATGATCGACACCAGATCCCCCAGCACAAGGATGAAGAACAGCAGGTACAGACCCGCCGACAGGGTAGACAGCCGTCCCAGACCGCCGGATTTGATGTTGATGACCGACTGCCCGATCATCGCGCAGCTGGCCATGCCGCCGAAGAAGCCGGTCACGATGTTGGCGATGCCCTGGCCCTGGGCCTCGCGGTTCTTGCCGGAGGGAGTGTCGGTGAGATCGTCCACCACCTGCGCCGTCATCAGCGATTCCAGCAGACCGACCACAGCCAGCGAGAACGCGGTGGGGAAGATGATCTGCAGGGTCTCGAGGTTCCACGGGATGTCGGGGAACAGGAACACCGGCAGGCCGTCGGGCAGCTCGCCCATGTCGCCCACTTCCATGGTGGGCAGGCCCATGTAGTAGACCACGATGGTCAGGACCACGATGGCCACCAGCGGAGGCGGCAGCAGTTTGGGATAGCCCGGGATCAGCGGCAGGCCGTAGAGGATCAGCAGGCCGACGGAGACCAGCACCCACATGGTGGTGTCACCGTCCACCAGATACGGCACCTGCGACATGAAGATCAGGATCGCCAGCGCGTTCACGAACCCGACCATCACGGTGCGCGGGATGAACATCATGTAACGCCCCAGCTTCGCCCAGGCGAACAGTAGCTGGATCACCCCGGTCAGCAGGGTCGCGGCCAGCAGGTACTGCAACCCGTGCTCCGCCACCAGGGTGACCATCAGCAGGGCCATGGCCCCGGTAGCCGCGGAGATCATGCCGGGGCGACCACCGGTGAAGGCGATCACCACCGCCATGGAGAAGGACGCGTACAGCCCCACCGAAGGGTCCACGCCGGCGATGATGGAAAACGCGATCGCCTCGGGAATGAGGGCGAGGGCGACGACGATCCCGGCGATCAGATCGCCGCGGACGTTGAAGAACCAGATGTCACGCTGGCGTTGCCAGAAGGCCTGTAGCGTCTGCTGCACGGCAAATCTCCCGAATCAGAGGTTTGACGCGCCGGCCCTGAGCACGGTGCAGACCGCGACTGCAGTGATAAGACGGGTGGGATTGACGGGCACCGGTCAGTGGGGTACTGCTAGGCATCCCGTGGCCACCAGTTACGGCGCTGGATCACGGACGAGGAGCAGGTCACAGGAACCGCCCGTGAGAAAGGCGCGAGAGTCTAACACCTCATCAGCGTTTTCTGAAGTGCCAGCCTCAAAGTCCAACGGGGTCGCCCCCGCCACGCACGCTCGAAAGTCAGGATTTCCGCATGCTGCAACGCGTCATTGTCGCCATCGATTTTTCTTCCGCCTCGGCCGCGGCCCTCGCTATCTCTCGGCACCATTGTCCCGGTGCCACGCGCCGCCTGCTGCACGTGATGAAACCCGCGGATGTCGCCCGCGGCAGCGCGGCCGGGGCCATGGCCGGGGCCGGCTCCTCGCCGCTGCATTCGAAAGACATGCGCCAGTCGGCGGAGGAGCAGGCCTATGCCCGGCTGAAGGAATGGGCACGGGACGACGAGGAATGCGCGGTGGCCGTGGGCAGTGCACCCGAGGAGATCTCGCGCCTCGCCGAGGAATGGGACGGGGAACTGATCGTGATGGGCACCCGCGGGCGCAGCCAGCTCGCCAGCATGCTGTCGGGCTCGGCCACCGAGTGGCTGGTGCGCCACGCCAGCCTGCCGGTGATGGTAGTGCACGATGTCCCGCTGAGCGATGCGATGCGCGAGCACCTGCCGCCCGGCTTCGAACAGCACGATTGATGGCACAGGAGGTTTCATGATGGCTGCAACGACTCGATTCGGCGGCACCCTGATCGCGGCGCTGAGCCTCGCCGGAGGCGCCGCCCATGCGGACACCGGCACGGTCGCCCAGACCCTGGACCGGGACGGCCAGCCGCTGGTCTCCGTCGACGGCGCACGGGCAGAGGACACCTTTGCCGCCCTCGGGGCCCTGACGGTCAAGGGCCGGCTGATGCGCGACAGCGAGATGGGCCATGAAGGCTATCGCCCGGAACTGGCCGGAGACCCGATGCAGGCGGTCGGCGAACGCTGGCTGGACCTGCTGGACTACGCCCAGGGGGCGTTCCTCGACCAGGGCCGCCTGCGGGCGCACGTCGGTGGGGAAGACGAGGCCGGCCCGGCCGCCTATGCCGAGGCCGGCTATCTCTATCACATGCACCACAGCGCGGGCCGGTTCGAGGACCTGGGGCTGTACGATGACCTCACCCACAAGCCCGGCCCGATGATCTCGCAGCTGGAAAACCATCTGGTCAACACGCGCCACGAAGACGGCCGGATCGACGGCGCCGACGCCAGCGATGCCGAGGCCTTCGCCTACGGCATGGATGCGCTGCACGCCTCGGCCTATGCCTGGGTCCGCCAGGACAAGCCGGGTGGCGCCGATGACATGGGCCAGCTCGACCTGGACGCGCTGGCCGGCTGGCTGGGCCATTCGCGTGACGACCTGGTCGCGGTCGCCCGCGCGGTCGCGGACCGGGCCGACGAGGCCTGGGACGCAGACGCCGGGGTCTACGTACTGGACGAGGGTGCCGAGTGGTCCGTCGATCAGCTCGGTGCCATGCTGCGCGGGCACAAGGGCTTGTACGAGATGCTGGCGCTGTACGGAGACGATGACGACCAGGAACGGGCGGAAACCCTGGCGGATCGCGCCGCGGCCATCACCACGGCCGTGCTGGACGGACACGGGCCGCTGCGTGACTGGGGCCTGCCCGCGCGCCTGGAATTCGTCGACGGCCGGGCCATGGCCGCGTCGGACGAGGTGGATGTCGGCGGCCAGTGGCGCTTCGTGCATCAGGTCACCGGCGGGTTTTCCATCCTGCGCGAGCGCGACGGCACGTCCGGCCTGATGGGTGAACGCCACCCCGAACTGGAGCAGAAAGTGGGCCGGGCGCTGGACCGCATGTTCCTCGGCGCGCTCGAATACCAGCTCGACGGCGACTACGTGCCGGCCCGCCTGGACCATGGCGACGGCTCGGTCAGCGACCCGACCGTCACCACCCGCGCCGCCGCGGCCTTCGTGCAGGCCGTAGGCAACGGGTACCGCGCCGGCGACGCATTCGACCGCCCCGGGGCCTGGGACGACGACGCCGAACTGGCCGAACGCAGCGAGGCCCTGTACGACGCGATGCTGCGCCACGGCGAGCTGGTCAGCTCGCGCCTGGTGCGGGTGGACTAGCGGGTCCCGGGCCGGATCTCGGGCCGAATCTCGGGCCGGGTTTCGGCCAGCCACCGGGCCGCCGCCTCGCGCAGGCGGCGGATGACCCCCCGCCTGCCGGAGACTCCGGCCAGCGCTTGCAGGGCCGCCCAGTCCTGCTGCTGCACGCACGCGGCATGCAGCAGGGCCTGGCCCGAGTCCTGGCCCGGGTTCAGATCCAGCTCGCGATCCCGCGCGGCCTCGGCCGCCAGGGCCCGGCGCAGTGCCGGCAGGGCCCACTCGAAGCTGCGGCTGCGATGGGCAAACGCCTCGATCGAGGCGCGATCGTCCGCATCGACTTCGCCATGATCGCCGGGCGCCGGCAGGCTCTGCTCGATGGCGCGGGTGGTGGCGCTGTCCAGCTGCTCCGCGGCCAGCGCGCGCCATAGCGGCCAGTCGCGGGCGAAAGCCCCCTGCACAGCCGCCAGCGCCGGCCCCGCCTCGCCGGCCTCGGCCAGCGCACGCATCACGATCAGCGTGACCTGTCCGCTGGCCGGATCCGGGCGCACGCCCAGGCGCACCGGCGCGAAGCCCTCGCGCTGCCAGAAATACAGCATGCCCGGGGTCACCCCGAACGCCGCCCCCAGCAGCCCCACCCCGTCGCGCGCGGCCCTTTCGGCCGCGGCGCGCAGCAGGCGCGTGCCCAGCCCGCGCCCCTGCCAGGCAGGATGCACCGCGATCCGGTGGATCCGCCAGGCGGTCTGCGCCGCCAGTGGAAAGGAACCCACCGCAGCCAGGGTGCACGGCAGGAAGCGTCCCGGCGGCCGCCGTTCGCCGGCCCACACCGCGTCCGCCAGCTCCGGCTCCAGCCCCTGCTCGGCCTGCACCAGCACCGCCCCGAAAAGCGCGCCGTCGCGCACGCCTTCCAGCAGCAGCACATGCAGATCGGGATCATCCAGCCAGCGCTGCAGATCCGAGGGCCGGGTACGATAATGCGCGTCGGCCACCAGGCCGGTCAGCGCCTGCAGACGGGCAGCATCGCCCGCGAGCTCGGCCGGCGAGCGCCACGCCAGACGCACGGCCTGGGGCGAAGGCTCGTGGCTGGCCGCCTCCAGCAGGAAAAGCCGGTTGATCCAGTCTTCCAGCGGGTCGCCCGCCGCCCAGCGCACGGGCTCGTGCAGGCGCAGGATCCGCGGCGACAGGCCGTCCCGTTCCAGTGCCGGCAGCACCCGCAGGCGGAAACCCTGACCGCTGCCCTCGAACCCGCCGGTGGTGGTCGCCAGGACCACCCGGCGGGCGCGCCGGGTCAGTTCCAGCAGGCGCTCCACCGGGATGGCCGCGGCCTCGTCCACGATCAGCAGGTCGGGCCGTGCCGGGGAATCCAGCAGGACCGCCGGTGCGCGATACAGCGTCGCGGGATCCACGACGGGCGAGCCTTCCGCAGCCTGCGCCAGCAGGCGCTCGGCCGCGGACGGGGCCGGCGCGGCCACGGCAATCTCCCCGTCCGGAGCGCCCCACAGCCGCAGGTGTTCACCCAGCCACTGTCCGAGCACGGTAGACTTGCCGCGCCCGCGCGGGGCGATCACCACGTCACAGCGCCGGGTTCCCCGTGCGTCCGGCTCGCGCAGCATGTCCAGCACCGCCCGCTGGTCGGCGGTCCAGCCGTGGCCACCCGCAGCGCCACCGGGGTGCGGCCAGTCGGTCGGCCGCCCGGGGTCGGGATGCTCCACCACCGCCTCCGCCAGCGCGGCCTGCCAGCGCTCGCCAAACGGCGTGGCGCCACCGGCATCCGTGAGCAGCACCAGCACCCCGCCCCCGCGCAGGATGCCGCTGACGATCACCAGAGCATCGGCGGGGACATCGGACTGCGCCTCGAACACCACCGCGTCGCGCTCGCGGCCCAGCCAGTCCCCGGCCTGGGCCGGACGCACCGCGGGCAGATCCGCGGGCGCGCGGCGCCCCACCCAAAGGACGGCATGGTCGTCGGCCTGTTGCCGCAGCCAGTCGCCCGCGCGCTCGCAGACCTCCGGCCGCCCCGGCAAGGCGATGATGCGTCGATGCGGCGGGCCGGAACCGACCATCGCGACTACCCCCGGAAAAAAGAAACGGAACTTGTGAAAACGTGACGAACCTCAAAACCTGTGTCCGGTTGCCGACACAGACAGGAACGACCGCACGCGACATCTCGCAGCATGAACCAGGAGCCCGCATGAATACCAACGAACAGCCTGCCATCGAACTGCCGGAACGCCTGCGCATCGACGCCGTCGAGACGCTGACCGAAACCGCGCGCCAGCCCCTGGACCAGGGCCAGCCCCTCCGGCTGGACGGTGACAGCGTCCGGGATACGGACACCGCAGGCCTGCAACTTCTGGCGATGCTGCGCCGGGAAGCCGACCGCCGCGGCCAGCCCATGACTCTCGATCCCGTCAGCCCCGCTCTGGAAAGCGGCCTGCAGCGCCTGGGGCTGGAGGGCCACGTGCAGGACTCCGCGAACCCGCAGGGATCCTGACGACAGCACGACACAAAGCCTTTCCGACTGTACAGGAATGGTCAAGATTTGGTCGTTTTTCCGCGGAGCGGAACCGCTCGGCTCAAGTTTTTCTTCCGGGACCCGTTAAATTCTGTGACGGACCCCGAGTTTGCTGTACAGTCCTTGTACAGGTTTTTCGGAGAATGCGACGGCGACGCTGGCATACGGCTTGCTGGCAGGTCACACGACCGAACCCGGGGTCGCCCGCATGAACAAGACAATCGGATAACAGGGGCACGCAATGGCCAAGGTGCTGGTGGTGGACGACTCGTCCTCGATGCGACAGATGGTGAGCTTCGCGCTCAAGCAGGCCGGTCACGACGTGACCGAGGGCCGGGACGGCAACGACGGCCTGAGCAAGGCACAGGGGCTGAAGGCCGATCTGGTCATCACCGACGTAAACATGCCCGGCAAGGACGGACTGGAGCTGACCCGCGAGCTGCGCAAGCTGCCCGACTACAAGTTCACGCCCATCCTGGTGCTGACCACCGAGGCCGGACCGGAGAAGAAGCAGGAGGGCAAGGCGGCCGGCGCCACCGGCTGGCTGGTCAAGCCGTTTGATCCGGAAAAGCTGATGAGCACCGTCAACAAGGTCCTGCGCTAGCCATGTCCATGGATATGTCCCAGTTCACCGAGGCCTTCCTCGAAGAAAGCTTCGAGGGGCTGGAACACATGGAGACCGAGTTGCTGGCGCTCAACGCCGGCGACGAGGAAACCCTGCACACGATCTTCCGTGCGGCCCACTCGATCAAGGGCGGCGCCGGGACGTTCGGGTTCAGCGCGATCTCCGAATTCACCCACGGCATGGAGACCCTGCTCGACCGCATGCGTAACGGTCAGCAGGAGACCACCCCGGAGATCGTCAATCTGCTGCTGCGCGCGGTGGACGTGCTGCGCGGCCAGCTGCAGGCGGCCCGCGATGGTGGCGAAGCCGACCCGGCCGAGGCGGCCGAGGTGCGGGCCCTGATCGAGGCGACCCTGGGTGACGCGGCGCCTGATGCGACTCCGGATGCCCTGGCGCCCACTGTGGGCGGGAACGTTGACGGATCCGGACCGGAGAACGGCCCCGGGGACAGTGACGGGACTCCCCGCGGCTGGCGTATCCATTTTCGTCCGCATGCCGATCTCCTGCGCACCGGCAACGACCCGCTGCGCATGTTCGAAGTACTTGAGGAGCTGGGCGAGCTGACGGTGCACTGCGACGCAGAGGGCCTGCCCGCGACGCTCGAAGGCTACGACCCGGAGGCCAGCTACCTCGCCTGGACCCTGGAACTGCGCGGCGACGCGGACCGTGCCGACATCGAGGAAGTCTTCGAATGGGTCGAGGACGAATGCGACCTGACGATCGAACCGCTTGAAACCGCCGGCGACAGCACCGGAGCGCACCCCCCGGCGGACCCGGCCCCGGACGGCTCCGGCCCGGAATCCACGCCCCCCGGCGGTGAGGACAGCGCGGCCGGAGCCCCCGCACGCGCGGCCTCGAAGCCGACCGAATCCAGCTCCATGCGGGTCAACGCCGCCAAGATCGACGCCCTCATCGACATGGTCGGCGAGCTGGTCATCACCCAGTCGATGCTCACCGACATCAGCGAGCAGATGGAAGAAGACCCGTCGCGCGTGGAGCAGCAGATCGAGCGCCTGCGCTCGGGGCTGGCCGAACTGGAGCGCAATACCCGCGAGCTCCAGGAAAGCGTGATGGGCATCCGCATGGTGCCCATCGCCCAGGTGTTCAACCGCTTCCCCCGCCTGGTCCACGACCTCTCCGGCCAGCTCGGCAAGCAGATCGACCTGCAGATGGAGGGCGAACTCACCGAGATCGACAAGACCGTGCTGGAGCACCTGGGCGATCCGCTGGTGCACCTGGTGCGCAACGCCATCGACCACGGCATCGAGATGCCCGACGAGCGCAGCGCGGCCGGCAAGGATCCCACCGGCCGGGTCACGCTGGAGGCCTACCATCGCGGCGGCAACGTGGTGATCGAGATCCGCGACGACGGCCGCGGGATGAACTCCGACCGCATCCTGGAGAAGGCCCGTGCCGCCGGTCTGCTGCGGCCGGACCAGAATCCGGAACCGCACGAGATCCTGCAGTACATCTTCGAGCCCGGGCTTTCCACCGCCGATCAGGTCTCCGACCTCTCGGGACGCGGCGTGGGAATGGACGTGGTGAAGAAGAACATCCGCGGGCTGGGCGGCAACATCGAGCTGCATTCCGAACCGGGCCGGGGCTCGCGGGTCACTATTCGCCTGCCGCTGACCCTGTCGATCATGGACGGCCAGCTGCTGAAGATCCACGACGAGACCTTCGTGATCCCGCTGATCGCGATTGTCGAGTCACTGCAGACCGAGCCGGAGAACGTGAAGCAGGCCTTCGGCAAGCTGCCGCTGTACCGCCTGCGGGACGAGTACATCCCGGTCGTGGATCTGGCGGCCCTGTTCGGGCAGGCCGAACCCTCGCCGATGCCGGATCGGGCCCTGCTGGTGGTGGCCGAGGCGGACAACCAGCGCGTGGCCCTGCGGGTGGATGACCTGCTGGGGCAGCAGCAGGTCGTCATCAAGACGCTCGAAACCAATTTCCGCCGGGTGCCGGGTACGGCCGGGGCCACCATTCTCGGCGACGGCCAGGTGGCGCTGATCCTGGACGTCGCGGGCATTGCCCGCATGACCTCCGGGCGCGACACCCGGGCAGCCTGATCACCAAGGAGCCGAACGCAATGGCGAACGACGCGACACAATCGATCCAGGACCCGGCCACCGCCGGGGAGGACCAGTACCTGACCTTCATCCTGGCCGACGAGGAATACGGGGTGGACATCCTCCGCGTGCAGGAGATCAAGGGCTGGGAACGCCCCACCCCGCTGCCCAACACGCCCGACTACATCCGCGGCGTGATCAACGTGCGCGGCATGATCGTGCCGATCATCGACATGCGCCTGCGCTTCGGCATGGAACCGCTGGAGTACGGCCCCACCACGGTGGTGATCATGCTGCGGGTGATCAGCGAGGACCGCGAACGGGTGATGGGCATCGTGGTGGACGCGGTCTCCGAGGTGTACAGCATCGGCGACGACAACCTGCAGCCGGCCCCGGATTTCGGCACCCGCATCGGCATCGACTTCGTGCGCGGGCTGGCCACGGTGGAGGAGAAGATGATCCTCGTTCTGGACATCGACACCCTCCTCGGCCCGGGCCTGATCGCCAGCGAAGACGCGATCCAGGAAGGCCAGAGTGCCTGAGGCCGAGTGAGCGATGCGCACGTTCGCGGTGATCAACCAGAAAGGCGGCGTCGGGAAGACCACGGTGACGCTGAACCTGTCGCACGCGCTGGCACTGGCCGGGAACCGCGTGCTGGCGATCGACGCGGACCCGCAGGGGCACCTGACCATGGCCTTCGGCCTGGAGGACCCCGCCGGGCTGGACCGGGTGCTGCACGGCGAGGCGCGCATGCAGGACGCCTTCAGCGAGGCCGGCAACGGACTCAAGGTGGTCGCCGCCGGCGAGCACCTGCAGGAAGTGGAAAACCTGAACCAGGGCGGTGCCGAACGCGGCTGGCGCCTCCAGCGAGCCCTGGCGGCGATGGACGAACCGTTCGACTTCGTGCTGATCGACTGCCCGCCATCGGCCGGGCTGCTGGGCATGAACGCCATCATCGCCGCCGACGAGATGCTGATCCCGGTGGCCGGCGACTTCCTCTCGCTGAACGGGCTGTCGCGGCTGATGCGCATCCTGCACGGCATCGAGGAGCGCCTGGGCGGCTCGCGGCCGAAATGGATCGTGCTGTCACGGTTCATGGAACAGCGCCGCCACGCCCGCGAGGTGCGCGACCGGATCCGCGAGCACTTCGGCTCGCAACTGCTGGAAACCACCATCCGCGAATCGGTGGTGCTGGCCGAGAGCCCGAGCTTCGGCCAGACGATCTTCGAATACCAGCCCCGGCATCGCGCCGCCGGGGACTTCAAGGCCCTCGCCGGGGACCTGATGGAAACGGCGACGGCAACGGCCTGAACGACGGGACACGCAATGAGCACACGCAAGCGCAACAAACTGGGCAACGATCCGCTGGGCTGGATGGACGACGGCGACGAAGCCCGGTCCGAGCCCTCGGACGAGCCGCCGCAGACCGAGGCATCCGGGTCCGACGATACCGGCGACGCGGCCGAGGGCGAGGCCCGCCCCGCGCGCCGCAAGGCACCGGCGAAGGGCCGCAGCCGCAAGAACGCCGGGTCCGCCCGCACCGAAACTCCGCAACAAGCCTCCAGCGAGGACAGCACCATGGCCGAAAAGACGCAGAACGCCAACGCCTCCGAACAACGGCCCGACGGGGAGTTCCTGCGCGCCGCCTGTGAGGGGTCGCGCATGTCCGTGATGATGTGCGATGCGGACATGAACATCATCTACGCCAACGAGTCCGTGGTGGAGCTTCTGCGCGAACGTCGAGAGGTGCTCCGCGAGCGGTTCCCCGGCTTCGACCCGGACAACCTGGTCGGGCAGTCGATCGACCAGTTCCACCAGAATCCCGCGCACCAGCGCGCGATCCTGCAGGATCCCTCGCGCCTCCCCTGGGATGCGGAGATCTCGATCGCCGACATCGAATTCAAGCTGCGCGCCTCGGCGATCGTGGATGAAAGCGGCCAGTACCGCGGGAACATGGTCGAGTGGCAGGACGTCACCGAGCGCAACCGCTTCGAACGCGAGGTCGCCCGCATGCGCTCCGCCTTCGAGGGGGCCAACCAGGCGCAGATGATGACGGACGACCACCTGCGGGTGGTCTACGCCAACCCGGCCGCGCTGGACCTGCTGCGCGAACACCGAAATGAACTGCAGGGCTACGCCCGTGATTTCGACCCGCTGCAGCCGAAGGGCTGCGATCTCTCCGAGATGTACCGCGACGCGGCCCGCCCCGGCGGCAGCCAGCGACTGCCCGAGAAGCATGAACTGCGCATCGGCGAGCTGCAGCTGGACCTGCGGGCCACCGAACTGCGGGACGAGGACGGCAATCCCTCCGGCTACATGGTGGCCTGGGAGGACGTCACCGACCTGCGCCTGGCCGAACAGAACATCGACGCCCTGATCCGTGACGCGGCCCGCGGCAAGCTGGACGAACGCCTGACCCCGGACGACTACGACGGTTTCGTGAAGAACATCGCCGAGGGCGTCAACGAACTGCTGGACGCGGTGGTGCCACCGTTGCGCGAAGGTTCGCGCGTAATGCAGGCGATGTCCGAAGGCGATCTGACCGCACGACTGGAAGGGGACTTCCAGGGCGAGTTCGCGGAGTTCCGCGATGCCATCCACGACACCATCGACAACCTCGACCGGCTGGTCGGGCAGATCCTGGAAGGTGCCAACAACGTGCGTTCGGCCTCCTCCGAGATCGCCCAGGGCAACACCGACCTGTCCCAGCGTACCGAGGAACAGGCCTCCTCGCTGGAGGAAACCGCCTCCTCCATGGAAGAGATGACCTCCACGGTCAAATCCAACGCCGACAACTCCAAACAGGCCAACCAGCTCGCCGTCGCCGCGCGCGACAAGGCCGCCGAGGGTGGCGAGGTGGTCGGCAAGGCCGTCACCGCCATGGGCGAGATCAACCAGTCCTCGAAAAAGATCTCCGACATCATCGGTGTCATCGACGAGATCGCCTTCCAGACCAACCTGCTCGCCCTCAACGCCGCGGTCGAGGCCGCCCGCGCCGGCGAACA
>NZ_MUZR01000034.1 GCF_001995255.1 Thioalkalivibrio halophilus
GTGGGCGCCGGCGTCGTCTCGAAGATTATCGAGTGATAGACTGAGCAGTCAGCTGGCACGTCACCCGCGTTTGCACCCGCTGCAATTGCGGGTGTCTGCCTTCTACGATTACAGGCCAGTAGCTCAATTGGCAGAGCAGCGGTCTCCAAAACCGCAGGTTGGGGGTTCGAGTCCCTCCTGGCCTGCCATCTTTTACGATGGCGGCAAGCACCGGGTGAGACGATTTCATGACTGAACAATCGGAAGGCAGCGGCGCGCTGGATACTGTCAAGCTCGCCGTGGTCGTGGCCTTGCTCGTTGCCGGCGTCATGGGCTTCTACTGGTTCCAGGACGAATCGACGCTCGTGCGCGTGGTCGGTTTGCTTGCTGTCGTGGCCGTGGCCGCCGGGATCGGCATGACCACCTACAAAGGCCGACAGCTGAGCGCCTTCATGGGCAACGCCCGCACCGAAGTACGCAAGATGGTCTGGCCGACCCGTATCGAAACGACCCAGACAACCCTGGTCGTGATCGCCGTCGTCATCGTGGTGGGGATCTTCCTCTGGCTCCTGGACATGTTCCTGGGGTGGTCCGTCAGTCGCTTCATCGGATAGGCATCAGGAATCTACCCCATGGCATTACGCTGGTACGTAGTACAGGCATTCTCCGGCTTCGAGTCCCAGGTCAAGCGGTCGCTGGAAGAGCGCATCGAGCGCTTCAAGATGCAGGACCATTTTGGCCAGATCCTGGTCCCGACCGAAGAGGTCGTGGAGATGAAGGACGGCCAGAAGCGCAAGAGTGAACGGAAGTTCTTTCCGGGGTACGTGCTGGTCCAGATGGATTTCAGCGACGAGGCCTGGCACCTGGTGAAGGCGGTCCCTCGCGTCCTTGGATTCATCGGGGGAACGGCGGATCGCCCGGCGCCGATCAGCGAAAAGGAAGCCGAGGCCATCCTCAACCGCATGGAAGAGGGCGCCGAGAAGCCGCGTCCCAAGGTCCTGTTCGAAGTCGGCGAGATGGTTCGCGTCATCGATGGCCCCTTCAACGACTTCAACGGTGTCGTCGAAGAGGTCAACTACGACAAGAGCCGTCTGCTGGTGGCCGTCCAGATATTCGGTCGTTCGACCCCGGTGGAGCTCGAGTTCCATCAGGTCGAGAAAACCTGACGCAGTGTGCGTTTAACACCTTGATCGGGGAGCCGCGAGGCGCCTGTACCCGAGGGAGTCAGCATGGCAAAGAAAATCGAAGCCTACATCAAGCTTCAGGTCGGGGCCGGCAAGGCCAATCCGAGCCCCCCCGTCGGCCCCGCGCTGGGTCAGCGCGGCGTGAACATCATGGAGTTCTGCAAGGCGTTCAACGCCGAGACCCAGGACATGGAGCCCGGTCTGCCGATCCCGGTGGTGATCACCGTGTATTCCGACCGTTCGTTCACCTTCGTGACCAAGACCCCGCCGGCACAGATCCTTCTGAAGAAGGCCGCCGGAATCCAGAGCGGTTCGGGTGAGCCGAACACCAAAAAGGTCGGAAAGGTCACGCGCGAGCAGCTGGAAGAGATTGCACGCGCCAAGGAACCGGATCTGACCGCCGCCGACATGGACGCCGCGGTCCGCACGATCGCCGGCAGCGCCCGCAGTATGGGCATCGACGTGGAGGGTCTCTGAGATGGCGAAGCTGAGCAAACGCATGCAGACGATCCGCGAGAAGGTGGAGCCGACTCGTGCGTATCCCGCCGATGAGGCCTTCTCCCTTCTGCGCGAGCTGGCCACCGCAAAATTCCGCGAGTCCGTCGACGTCGCCGTGAATCTGGGCGTGGATCCGCGGAAATCCGACCAGGTCGTGCGCGGCTCCACGGTCCTCCCGCACGGCAACGGCAAGACCGTTCGCGTGGCGGTGTTCACCCAGGGCGATAACGCGGATGCCGCCAAAGAGGCCGGCGCGGATGTGGTCGGCATGGATGACCTTGCCGAACAGGTCAAGGCCGGTCAGCTGGATTTCGACGTGGTGATCGCCTCCCCCGATGCGATGCGCGTGGTGGGGCAACTGGGCCAGATCCTCGGTCCGCGCGGTCTGATGCCCAACCCCAAGGTCGGTACCGTGACGCCGGATGTGGCCACGGCGGTGACCAACGCCAAGGGCGGGCAGGTCCGCTACCGCACGGACAAGGGCGGCATCGTCCACTGCACGATCGGCGCGGCCGACTTCGAGGCGGATGCCCTGAAGGACAACCTGAACGCGCTGCTGCAGGATCTGATCAAGATGAAGCCGGCGACCTCCAAGGGCCAGTACGTGCGTGGAGTCACGGTCTCGACGACGATGGGCCCCGGGCTGAAGGTCGACGGCGCCACCCTCAATCTCTGATTCCGCCGTACGCGGCGGAATCCAATGCTTTGGTCGGCTGTCGCGCGAGCGGCACGCCATCCAAGACCGCAGGCGGGCCGCATGGCGGCGCTTAATATCCCAGCCTGCGCAGATGGTGTCACCCGATTCAGGAATGGCCTGCGACGGGAGCACCTGAGTACCGGTCTTCGGACCGGTTCACGACCATCTCCGGATGGTCTCAACAGAGGAGAGTCAACGTGGCTTTGAATCTCGATGACAAGAAGCAGATTGTCACGGAACTGGCTGCGATTGCTGCCTCGGCGCACTCCGCGGTGGGTGCGGAATATCGAGGTCTCTCGGTCGCGCAGATGACCGAGCTGCGCAAGCAGGCTCGGGAGCAGGATGTTTATCTGCGCGTGGTGAAGAACAATCTCGCCAAGCGTGCGCTGGCGGGCACGGACTTCGAGTGCATGCAGCCCGAGCTGCATGGGCCGTTGGTTCTGGCCTTCAGCCTGGAGGAGCCATCCTCCGCCGCGCGTCTGGTGCGTGATTTCGCCAAGACCAACGATCAGCTGAAAGCACGGATGGTGTCCTTCGGCGGCGAGTTGATGGGGGCGAACGATCTCGAACGCCTCGCCAGCCTGCCGACCCGCGAAGAGGCCCTGAGCCAGCTGATGGCCACGATGCGCGCACCGCTCGACAAGTTCGCCCGCACCGTCAACGAGGTGCCCGGCAAACTGGTGCGTACCGTTGCAGCGATCCGCGATCAGAAGCAGGCAGCCTGATCCCGGTTCCTGGAATCCTATTCGCTAGCACATTTCTGAATGCGGGCAGCCCCGCAGGGAGAACCTACTAATGGCCGTTTCGAAAGAAGATATCCTGGAAGCCATCGGCAACATGACGGTCCTCGAAATCGTGGACCTGATTGGCGAGATGGAAGAGAAGTTCGGCGTGACCGCGGCTGCTGCCGTGGCCGCAGCCCCGGCCGCCGCCGGCGGTGGTGAAGGCGGCGGCGGTGAAGCCGAGAAGGACGAGTTCGACGTCGTCATGTCCGGCTTCGGCGACAACAAGGTTGGCGTCATCAAGGTCGTGCGCGGCCTGACCGGTCTGGGCCTGAAGGAGGCCAAGGAGATGGTCGAAGGCGTACCGGCCACCGTGAAGGAAGGCGCGGCCAAGGAAGAAGCCGAGAAGATGAAGGCGGAGCTGGAAGAAGCCGGCGCGTCCGTCGAGCTGAAGTAACAAGGGCGTTACGCCCGTTGTCAGACGTGTCCGTCACGGGCATGCGGAGCTGGCGGCTGCGAGGCCGTCAGCTTCCGCCCGTGGTGGCGCGGATTTATTGCGCGTTGTTCTGCTAGCCCCCGAGGTATTCCATGGCCCTCAGTTATACCGAAAAGAAACGCATCCGCAAGGATTTCGGGAAGCGTCCCCAGATCCTGGACGTTCCGTATCTGCTGGAGACCCAGCTCACCTCCTACCGCAATTTCCTCCAGGAGGACCGGGGTGCGGACAGTCGCGAAGGACTCGGTCTGCACGCGGCGTTTCAGTCGGTATTTCCCATTGTCAGTTACTCCGGTCACGTTCAGCTGGAGTATGTCAGCTATCGGCTCGGCGAGCCGGTCTTCGACGTCAAGGAATGCCAGATCCGCGGCGTGACCTATGCGGCCCCGCTGCGTGTGCTGCTGCGGCTGGTGATTCACGACAAGGATGCCCCTGCCGGCTCCACCGTGGTGAAGGAGGTGAAGGAGCAGGAGGTCTACATGGGCGAACTGCCCCTGATGACCGAAAACGGCACCTTCGTGATCAACGGTACCGAGCGGGTGATCGTTTCCCAGCTGCACCGTTCGCCCGGGGTGTTCTTCGACTCCGACAAGGGCAAGACCCAGGGAAGCTCGCAGAAGCTGCTGTACAACGCACGCATCAT
Source organism: Thioalkalivibrio halophilus (assembly GCF_001995255.1). Classification (GTDB taxonomy): domain Bacteria; phylum Pseudomonadota; class Gammaproteobacteria; order Ectothiorhodospirales; family Ectothiorhodospiraceae; genus Thioalkalivibrio; species Thioalkalivibrio halophilus. Next base: position 4,220 of record NZ_MUZR01000034.1, read on the forward strand.
CCCGTACCGCGGTTCGTGGCTCGATTTCGAGTTCGATGCCAAGGACGGGGTGTATGTCCGGATTGACCGTCGCCGGAAGCTGCCGGCCTCCATCCTGCTGCGTGCACTGGGGATGGACACCGAGCAGATCCTGGAGACGTTCTTTGATTTCAGCCGGGTGACCCTTGACGAAAATGGCGGCGAGCTGGATCTGATCCCCGAACGTCTGCGGGGGGAAACCGCGGTGGTGGACATCACCGACGGCGACAAGGTCATCGTGGAAGCCGGTCGGCGGATTACGCCGCGGCACATCCGCGAGATCGAGAAGGCCGGGATTCGTACGCTGCACCTCCCTGACGAAAATCTTGTGGGTCGCGTGCTCGCGCGGACGATTATGGATCCGTCCACCGGGGAGGTGATCGGCAACCCGAACGATGCCCTGACCCAGGATCTGCTGGACCGGCTTCGGGCCGAAGGGATTCAGCAGTTCGACACGATCTACACGAACGAGTACGACCATGGGCCGTACATGTCCGACACATTGCGGCTGGATCCGACCAAGACCCAGCTGGAGGCACAGGTCGAGATCTATCGCGTGATGCGTCCGGGCGAGCCGCCGACCAAGGATGCCGCGGAGAACCTGTTCGCGAACCTGTTCTTCTCGGAAGACCGCTATGATCTTTCGGCCGTCGGCCGCATGAAGTTCAATCGCCGCGTCGGTCGTGATACCGATGAAGGCGAGGGGGTGCTGTCCACGGACGATATCCTCGACGTGCTCAAGGTCCTGATCGATCTGCGCAACGGCAAGGGCCGTACCGACGACATTGACCACCTTGGCAATCGTCGCATCCGGTCGGTGGGCGAAATGGCGGAGAATCAGTTCCGCCTGGGGCTGGTCCGCGTCGAGCGTGCGGTCAAGGAACGTCTGACCGTCGCGGAGAGCGAGGGGCTGATGCCGCAGGAACTGATCAATGCCAAGCCGGTGGCGGCGGCGATCAAGGAATTCTTCGGCTCCAGCCAGCTTTCGCAGTTCATGGACCAGAACAACCCCCTCTCCGAGGTGACCCACAAGCGCCGGATCTCCGCGCTGGGTCCGGGCGGCCTGACGCGCGAACGCGCGGGCTTCGAAGTGCGGGACGTGCATCCGACGCATTACGGGCGGGTATGCCCGATCGAGACTCCGGAAGGACCGAACATCGGTCTGATCAACTCGCTGGCGGTGTATGCGCGGACCAACCGTTACGGGTTCCTCGAGACGCCTTATCGCAAGGTCGAGGACGGGCGCGTCACCGATGAGATCGCCTATCTCTCGGCCATCGAGGAAAGCCAGTACGTGATCGCGCAGGCGAACGCGGCCATGGACGAGGGCGGTCGCCTGACCGATGACCTGGTGTCCTGCCGGTACCAGGAAGAGTTCACGATCTCCTCGCCGGACAAGATCCAGTACATGGATATCTCGCCGAAGCAGATTGTTTCGGTAGCCGCCGCGCTGTTGCCGTTCCTGGAGCATGACGACGCGAACCGCGCCCTGATGGGTGCCAACATGCAGCGCCAGGCGGTTCCGTGCCTGCGCTCGGACAAGCCACTGGTGGGAACGGGTATCGAGCGTACCGTGGCCATCGACTCCGGATCGGCGATTGTCGCCCGGCGTGGCGGCACCGTGGATTCCGCGGACGCCGGACGTGTGGTCGTGCGGGTCAATGACGACGAGACCCAGCCGGGCGAACCGGGCGTGGATATCTACAATCTGACCAAGTATTCGCGCTCGAACCAGAACACCGCGATCAACCAGCGTCCGCTGGTGGCCGTTGGTGACGAAATCGCGCGTGGCGATGTGCTGGCCGACGGTTCCTCCACGGACATGGGCGACCTGGCGCTGGGCCAGAACATGATGGTCGCGTTCATGCCCTGGAACGGTTACAACTTCGAGGACTCGATCCTGATCTCGGAGCGTGCGGTTCACGAGGATCGCTACACCACCATCCACATCGAGGAGCTCAACTGCACCGCGCGTGACACCAAGCTCGGGCAGGAAGAGGTGACGGCGGACATCCCCAATGTCTCCGAGTCGCTGCTGTCCAAGCTGGACGAGTCCGGTGTGGTGTACGTGGGTGCCGAGGTGAAGCCGGGCGACATCCTGGTCGGGAAGGTGACGCCCAAGGGCGAGACCCAGCTGACGCCGGAAGAGAAACTGCTGCGTGCGATCTTCGGCGAGAAGGCGTCGGACGTGAAGGATACGTCCCTGCGCGTCCCGTCGGGCGTCGAGGGAACGGTCATTGACGTTCGCGTGTTCACGCGGGACGGCGTCGAGAAGGACGCCCGGGCCAAGTCCATTGAAGAGGACGACATGGCCGCGGTGCGCAAGGACCTGCGGGATCAGCTGCGGATCTACGAGGACGACATCTTTGCGCGCATGGAGAAGCTCCTGGTCAACAAGACCGCCGCAGGCGGGCCCGACGGGCTGGGAGACGGCTCCAGGGTGACGAAGAAATACCTGCAGGGCCTGTCGCGTGACCAGTGGTTCGAGATCCGCCTGCAGGATGATGACGTGAATGCCCAGCTGGAGGACCTCGGGCGTCAGCTCAAGGACCAGAAAACGGCGTTTGACGAAAAGGTCGAGCACCAGAAGGCGAAGCTGGCCGCGGGCGACGACCTGCCGCCGGGCGTGCAGAAGATGGTCAAGGTGTACGTGGCCGTGAAGCGTCGTCTGCAGCCGGGCGACAAGATGGCCGGTCGCCACGGTAACAAGGGCGTGATCTCCATGATCGTGCCGGAAGAAGACATGCCGTTCCTGGATGACGGGACGCCGGTGGACGTGGTCCTGAACCCGCTGGGTGTGCCTTCGCGCATGAACGTCGGGCAGGTGCTCGAGGTCCATCTTGGGTGGGCCGCGAAGGGGCTGGGCGACAAGATCAACCGCATGCTCGAGGCGCAATCCGAGATCGCGAAGCTGCGCGAATTCCTGGACCGCATCTACAACCACCGTGATCGCAAGGTCAACCTGGATGAACTCTCGGACACCGAGATCCTGACCCTGTGCCGGAACCTGCGGGGCGGCGTGCCCATGGCTACCCCGGTGTTCGACGGTGCGGCCGAGGAAGAAATCAAGGAGATGCTGCGGCTCGCCGATCTGCCGGAGACGGGTCAGGCGACCCTGTATGACGGTCGGACCGGGGAGGCCTTCGATCGCCCCGTGACGGTGGGCTACATGCATATGCTCAAGCTCAACCACCTGGTCGACGACAAGATGCACGCGCGCTCCACCGGCCCGTACTCGCTGGTGACCCAGCAGCCGCTGGGCGGCAAGGCGCAGTTCGGTGGCCAGCGCTTCGGCGAGATGGAGGTCTGGGCGCTGGAGGCCTACGGCGCTGCCTACACCCTGCAGGAAATGCTGACGGTGAAGGCGGACGACGTGCAGGGCCGCAACAAGATGTACAAGAACATCGTCGACGGCGAGCACCAGATGGAAGCCAATGTGCCCGAGTCCTTCAACGTGCTGATGAAGGAAATCAAGGCGCTGGGCATCAACATCGAGCTCGAGCAGGACTGACCCGCTCCGTTCGCAACGTGATCCGAAGGGGCGCCGCGCGCCCCTCGAAAACTAGCTGTGAGGCAAGTGAATGAAAGACCTCCTGAATCTGTTCAAGCAGCAGACCCAGCCGGAAGAGTTTGACGCCATCCGGATTGGCCTGGCGTCCTCCGACCAGGTGCGCTCCTGGTCGTTCGGCGAAGTGAAAAAGCCGGAGACGATCAACTACCGCACCTTCAAGCCGGAGCGGGACGGGCTGTTCTGTGCCAAGATCTTTGGCCCGGTGAAGGATTACGAGTGCCTGTGCGGCAAGTACAAGCGCCTGAAGCACCGGGGCGTGGTGTGCGAGAAGTGTGGCGTCGAGGTGACCCAGACCAAGGTGCGCCGCGAGCGCATGGGGCACATCGATCTGGCCTCCCCGGTTGCGCATATCTGGTATCTGAAGAGCCTGCCGTCGCGCATCGGCCTGCTGCTGGACATGACCCTGAAGGACATCGAGAAGGTGCTGTACTTCGAGTCCTTCATCGTGACCGACCCGGGGTTCACCACCCTGGAGAAGCGTCAGCTCCTGACCGACGAGGAGTACCTCGAGGCGATGGAGGAGCACGGTGACGACTTCACCGCGATGATGGGTGCGGAAGCGGTCCTGAGCCTTCTGAAGGAGCTGGATCTGCAGTCCGAAGCCGCGCGCATGCGCCAGGAACTGTCGGAGACCGGTTCCGAAACCAAGATCAAGCGCCTCGGCAAGCGCCTGAAGCTGATCGAGTCGTTCCTGGAGTCCGGCAACAAGCCGGAGTGGATGATCATGGACGTGCTGCCGGTGCTGCCGCCGGACCTGCGTCCGCTGGTGCCGCTGGACGGCGGTCGCTTCGCGACTTCCGACCTGAACGACCTGTACCGCCGTGTGATCAATCGCAACAACCGTCTGCGCCGCCTGCTGGAGCTGAACGCCCCCGACATCATCGTGCGCAACGAAAAGCGCATGCTGCAGGAGTCCGTGGACGCGCTGCTGGACAACGGCCGCCGCGGCCGTGCCATCACCGGTACCAACAAGCGCCCGCTGAAGTCCCTGGCCGACATGATCAAGGGCAAGCAGGGCCGCTTCCGTCAGAACCTGCTGGGCAAGCGTGTCGACTACTCCGGTCGTTCCGTGATCGTTGTGGGTCCGACCCTGCGTCTGCACCAGTGCGGCCTGCCCAAGCGCATGGCGCTGGAACTGTTCAAGCCGTTCATCTTCGGCAAGCTGCAGCGTCGTGGCCTGGCCACCACCATCAAGGCCGCCAAGAAGGCGGTCGAGAAGGAAGGCCCCGAGGTCTGGGACATCCTCGAAGAGGTGATCCGCGAGCACCCGGTGATGCTGAACCGCGCCCCGACCCTGCACCGCCTGGGCATCCAGGCCTTCGAGCCGGTGCTGATCGAGGGCAAGGCGATCCAGCTGCATCCGCTGGTCTGTGCCGCGTTCAACGCCGACTTCGACGGTGACCAGATGGCCGTGCACGTGCCGCTGTCGCTGGAGGCCCAGCTGGAGGCACGTACGCTGATGCTGTCCTCCAACAACGTGCTGTCCCCGGCCAATGGCGAGCCCATTATTGTTCCGTCGCAGGACATTGTGCTCGGCCTTTATTACCTGTCGCGGGAGAAGGTCAACGCGCGGGGCGAAGGCATGGTGTTCGCCGACGTTGACGAGGTGCATCGCGCCTACGAGAACGGCAAGGTCGATCTGCATGCGCGCGTCACCGTGCGCATGGAGGATCCGCACGCCGAACATGCCGAGAGCGAGAGCGAGCGCCCGCGCGTGCGTCTGGAGACCACGGTCGGGCGGGCGATCCTGTCTCGGGTCATGCCGCGCGGACTGCCCTTCGAGCTGATCGATCAGGAGCTGGACAAGAAGAGCATCTCGCACCTGATCAATGCCTGCTACCGCCGCCTGGGCCTCAAGGACACCGTGGTGTTCGCGGACCAGCTGATGTATGCCGGTTTCTACTACTCCACCCGTGCCGGCGTGTCCTTCTGCGCGGATGACATGGTGATCCCGGACGAAAAGCAGCCGATCCTGGAGAATGCCGAGGAGCAGGTGAAGGAAATCGAGGAGCAGTACGCCTCGGGCCTGGTCACCAAGGGCGAGCGCTACAACAAGGTCGTGGACATCTGGGCGCACTGCAACGACCAGGTGGCGAAATCGATGATGGAGCACCTCGGCAAGGAAGAGGTGACGAATCGCGACGGCGAAGTGGTCGAGCAGCGTGCGTTCAACTCGATCTTCATGATGGCCGACTCCGGCGCGCGCGGATCCGCCGCGCAGATTCGCCAGCTGGCGGGCATGCGCGGCCTGATGGCCAAGCCGGACGGGTCCATCATCGAGACGCCCATCACCGCGAACTTCCGCGAGGGTCTCAACGTCCTGCAGTACTTCATCTCGACCCACGGCGCCCGCAAGGGCCTGGCGGATACGGCGCTGAAGACCGCCAACTCGGGGTACCTCACGCGCCGCCTGGTGGACGTGTCGCAGGACGTGGTGGTGACCGAGCCGGACTGCGGTACCGAACAGGGCCTCCTGATGAAGCCGATCATCGAGGGCGGCGATGTGGTCGAACCGCTGCGCGACCGCGTGCTTGGTCGCACGGTGGCGGTGGACATCCTGCGCCCGGGCACCGACGAGGTGCTGGTGCCGAAGGACACCCTGCTCGATGAGGCGATGGTGGATCAGCTCGATGCCGCGGGCGTTGACGAGGTCCTGGTGCGGTCGGCGATTACTTGCGAGACCCGGCAGGGTATCTGCGCCAAATGCTACGGGCGCGACCTGGCGCGCGGCCACGAGGTGAACTCGGGTGAATCGGTGGGGGTCATCGCGGCCCAGTCGATCGGCGAGCCCGGAACCCAGCTGACCATGCGTACGTTCCATATCGGGGGTGCTGCGTCCCGCGCTGTCACGGTCAGTGCGATCCAGGTCAAGAATGCCGGGCACATCCGTCTCCACAACATCAAGACCGTGGAGCACAAGTCCGGCAACCTGGTGGCGGTGTCGCGTTCCGGAGAACTGGGAGTGATCGACGAGGCCGGCCGTGAGCGCGAGCGCTACAAGGTTCCCTATGGCGCGACGATCATGGTCCATGAGGGCAATGCGGTCGAAGCCGGTCAGGAAATTGCCACCTGGGATCCGCATACCCACCCGATCGTGACCGAAGTGGCGGGTACCGTGAAGCTCGCGGATTTCATCGAAAACGTGACGGTGACGAAGGAGACGGACGAGTTCACCGGCCTGTCCTCCAACGTGGTCCTCGATCCCAAGAGCCGGAGCTCCGCGGGCAAGGATCTGCGGCCGACGGTCAAGCTGCTGGATGACGCCGGGAACGAGGTCTACATCCCGGGGACGGACATGCCCGCGCAGTACATGCTGCCGGCCAACGCGATCTTCAACCTGGAAGACAATGCGCGGGTCGAGGTGGGTGACGTCATTGCGCGCCTGCCGCAGGAGTCTTCGAAGACCCGTGACATCACCGGCGGTCTGCCGCGCGTCGCCGACCTGTTCGAGGCGCGCAAGCCCAAGGAACCGGCGATCCTGGCCGAGCTGTCCGGTACGGTTTCGTTCGGGAAGGAAACCAAGGGCAAGCAGCGTCTGATCATCACTCCGGACCGGGGCGACGCCCACGAGATGCTGATCGCCAAACAGCGGACCGTGAACGTGTTCGAGGGCGAGCGTGTCGAGCAGGGCGAAGTGATCGTCGATGGCGAACTGGATCCGCACGATATCCTCCGCCTCAGGGGCGTCACCGCGCTCGCGGAATATCAGGTGCAGGAGATCCAGGATGTCTATCGCCTGCAGGGCGTGAAGATCAATGACAAGCACATCGAAGTCGTCGTCCGGCAGATGCTGCGCAAGGTCAACATCCTGGATCCCGGCGATACACGTTTCCTGTCGGGCGACCAGGTGGACCGCACTCGCGTCCTCGAGGAGAACGAGAAGCTGTCTACCGACCAGCAGCCGGCAACCTACGAACGTGTGCTTCTGGGGATTACCAAGGCCTCGCTCGTGACGGAATCGTTCATCTCTGCGGCCTCCTTCCAGGAAACGACGCGGGTGCTGACCGAGGCTTCGACGCGCGGCGCGCGGGACGACCTGCGCGGGCTCAAGGAGAACGTGATCGTGGGTCGCCTGATCCCCGCGGGGACCGGGCTGGCCTATCACAAGGAACGCCGGCGCAGGCGGGCTCTCGAGATGCCCGAGTTCGAAACGGTGGGCGAGAGCACACCACCGGAGGCCGAACCGGCCGAAGCGCCGTCGGCAGGGCCGGAGGGCGATCCTGGCGGCGACAGCGGAGCATCGGGCGATTCCGCGCAGTGAGGCGGGATCGAGTTGACAGTCAAGAGGGCGCGCATTAAACTTCCGCTCCCTCGACAGGCCGGTCTCGGCACCGGCCTGTCGTTATTTTTAGGCTAGGAGAAAGGGTTTCATGGCCACGATCAACCAGTTGGTACGAAAGCCGCGCAAGCGGCCGGTCGAGAAGAGCGACGTGCCGGCGCTTCAGGGTTCGCCGCAGAAGCGCGGTGTATGCACCCGTGTCTACACCACCACGCCCAAAAAGCCGAACTCGGCGCTGCGCAAGGTTGCGCGCGTGCGGCTGACCAACGGTTACGAGGTCAGCTCCTATATCGGTGGCGAAGGGCACAACCTGCAGGAGCACTCGGTGGTCCTGATTCGTGGTGGTCGTGTGAAGGACCTCCCGGGTGTGCGCTATCACACGGTCCGCGGAAGCCTGGACACCCAGGGCGTGCAGAAGCGCGCGAAGGGTCGTTCCAAGTACGGGACCAAGCGTCCGAAGAAATCCTAACCGTGTTCAAGTCCGGGAACTGAAACAATGTCGAGAAGAGCAGCCGCACCCAAGCGTCACATCCTCCCCGATCCGAAATTCGGGAGCGATCGTCTGGCGAAGTTCATCAATACCGTCATGCGGGATGGCAAGAAGTCCGTCGCCGAGCGGGTCGTCTATGGCGCGCTGGACCAGATCGAGTCCAAGCAGGGTGACGGCCTGGGCGCGCTGGAGCGTGCGCTCGACAACGTGCGGCCGCGGGTCGAGGTGAAGGGCCGCCGGGTCGGCGGTGCCACCTACCAGGTTCCCGTCGAGGTGCGTGCGGTTCGTCAGGACGCGCTGGCGATGCGCTGGGTGGTCGAGGCGGCGCGCAAGCGCGGCGAGCGCACCATGGCCATGAAGCTGGCCGGCGAGCTGATGGATGCGGCCGACAGCAAGGGATCCGCCGTCAAAAAGCGCGAAGACACTCACCGGATGGCGGATGCCAACAAGGCATTCGCGCACTTCCGCTGGTAAGAACGAAGAGGCACCTCAGTGGCACGCAAGACCCCCATCAAGCGCTATCGCAATATCGGCATCAGCGCGCATATCGACGCTGGAAAGACCACCACGACGGAGCGCATCCTGTTCTATACCGGTCTGTCGCACAAGATCGGCGAGGTGCATGACGGCGCCGCCGTGATGGACTGGATGGATCAGGAGCAGGAACGCGGGATTACCATTACCTCCGCGGCGACGACGTCGTTCTGGTCCGGCATGGCCAAGCAGTTCCCCGAGCACCGCATCAACATCATCGATACGCCGGGGCACGTGGACTTCACGATCGAGGTGGAGCGGTCGATGCGTGTTCTGGACGGCGCCTGTATGGTGTATTGCGCCGTGGGTGGCGTGCAGCCGCAGTCGGAGACCGTCTGGCGCCAGGCCACCAAGTACGAAGTGCCGCGGATCGCGTTCGTCAACAAGATGGACCGCGCCGGTGCCGACTACGAACGCGTCTACAATCAGATGCGCGAGCGCCTGAAGGCCAATCCCGTGCCGATCCAGATCCCGATTGGTTCGGAAGACGCCTTCGCGGGGGTGATCGACCTGGTGAAGATGCAGGCGATCCACTGGCATGACGACAACTATGGCATCAGCTTCGATTACGGCGAGATCCCGGAGGAGCTGAAGGCCGACGCCGAGAAGTGGCGCGAGAACCTGGTCGAATCCGCCGCCGAGGCCTCGGAAGAGCTGATGGAGAAATACCTCGGCGAGGGCGAGCTGAGCGAGGAAGACATCAAGGCCGCGCTGCGCAAGCGCACGCTGGACCTCGAGATCGTGCCGATGATGTGCGGCTCCGCGTTCAAGAACAAGGGTGTCCAGGCGATGCTCGACGCCGTGGTCGAGTACCTGCCCTCGCCGGAAGAAGTCAAGGCCATTAAGGGTGTCAAGGCCGGTACTGAAGATCCCATCGAGAAGAAGGCCACCGACGAAGAACCGTTTGCGGGTCTGGCCTTCAAGCTGATGAGCGACCCCTACGTCGGCAGTCTGACCTTCGTTCGGGTTTATTCGGGCGTGGTGAAGGCCGGAGACACGGTTCTGAACACCCAGAACAATCGCCGCGAGCGGATCGGGCGCATCCTGCAGATGCACTCGAACAGTCGCGAAGAGATCCCGGAGCTGCGCGCCGGCGACATTGGTGCCGTGGTGGGCCTGAAGGACCTCTACACCGGCACCACGCTTTGCTCGCCGGATGATCCGGTCGAGCTCGAGCGCATGGAGTTCCCGGATCCGGTGATTTCCATCGCGGTCGAGCCGAAGACGAAGACCGACCAGGAAAAGATGGGCATGGCGCTGAACAAGCTGGCGCAGGAAGACCCGTCGTTCCAGGTGCGCACGGACGAAGAGTCCGGCCAGACGATCATTTCCGGCATGGGCGAGCTGCACCTCGAGGTGCTGGTCGATCGCCTGAAGCGGGAATTCAAGGTCGAGGCCAACGTGGGCCAGCCCCAGGTGGCGTACCGCGAGACCATCACGAAGTCGATCGAGCAGGAAGGCAAGTTCGTCAAGCAGTCCGGCGGACGCGGTCAGTACGGTCATGTCTGGCTGCGGATCGAGCCGCAGGAGCCGGGTGTCGGTTTCGAGTTCAAGAACGAGATCGTCGGCGGCGTCGTGCCGAAGGATTACATCCCCGCGGTGCAGAAGGGGATCGAAGAGCAGATGCGCAATGGCGTGCTCGCTGGCTACCCCATCGAGGATGTCAAGGTCAGTCTCTTCGACGGCTCCTATCACGACGTCGACTCGAACGAGAATGCCTTCAAGGTCGCGGCCTCCATGGCCTTCAAGGAGGGGGCCCTGCGTGCCGGGGCGGTGCTGCTCGAGCCGATGATGAAGGTCGAGGTGGAGACCCCCGAGGAGTACATGGGTGACGTGATGGGCGACCTTAACGGCCGTCGCGGCCTGGTGCGCGGCATGGAAGATGTTGCCGGCCAGAAGCTTCTGCACGCGGAGGTCCCGCTGTCGGAAATGTTCGGGTACTCGACCCAGCTGCGCTCGCTGACCCAGGGCCGGGCCACGTATTCGATGGAATTCGAAAAATACTCCGAGGCGCCGGCTCAGATCGCCGATGCCGTGGCCCGCAAGGCGTCCTGATACCGCCATTCCGTAGAGAACGATTTAAGAGGTCTTAGCTGTGTCCAAGGAAAAGTTCGAA
>NZ_MUZR01000035.1 GCF_001995255.1 Thioalkalivibrio halophilus
CAGCTTCAACCCGCGCGAGCTGCTGGCCGGCTGATCCCGCTCGCGCGCGACGCGCGGGATTCAGCCGGGCGTGTTGCGCTCCACCCAGCGGCTGCTGCCGTCGGCCAGGCGCTCGCGTTTCCAGAACGGGGCCTCGTGCTTGAGCCGCTCCAGGATGTCGCTGCAGGCATCGCGGGCGGCCGCACGATGGGCCGACCAGGTCGCCACCAGCACCAGCGCATCGCCCGGCCGCACCTCGCCCACGCGGTGCGCAACGTGCACGCCCAGCAGGGGCCAGCGCTGCTGGGCGGCCTCCACGATGCGCTCCAGCTCCTGCTCGGTCATTCCCGGGTAGTGCTCCAGAAACAGCCCGGTGACCGTGTCGTCCTCGTTGAAGTCGCGCATGCGGCCGACGAACACGCTGGCCGCGCCACGTGCTTCGACGGGAATGCCCTGCTCCGCCGCGCGCAGCGCGTCCCAGGGGTCGAAGTCCTCGTGATGGATCATCACCGTCATGCTCAGCCTCCGGTGACCGGCGGAAAGAAGGCCACCTCGTCGCCGTCGCGCACCGGGGTGTCCGGGCCCGCCTGGGACTGGTTGACCGCCGTCATCAGGCGCTGCGGCGGGGGTTCACCGTGCAGGTTTTCCCACAGACCGGCCACCGTGCACCCTTCGGCGGGCAGCTCGGCCTGCTCGCCATCGCGGCCCAGTTCCTCGCGCAGCCGCGCGAAATACAGCACTTTTACCGTCATACGGCCCCTACACGTGTGTCGCTCAAACAAGCATTATAGCCAGCATGAACAATTTCACTCATTTTGACTCTCAGGGCCACGCGCACATGGTGGATGTCGGCGACAAGGCCGTCTCCCACCGCGTGGCCATCGCCGAGGGCCGCATCCGCATGCAGCCGGAAACCCTGCAAAAGGTCCGCGAAGGCAATCATTCCAAAGGGGATGTTCTGGGCATTGCCCGCATCGCCGGTATCATGGGTGCCAAGAGAACGGGTGACCTGATCCCGCTGTGCCATCCCATCGGACTCAGCCGCGTGGCGGTCGAATTCGATCTGCAAGATGACGCGGTCGTGGCCCGGGCCACCTGCGAGGTGCATGCAGTCACCGGCGTGGAGATGGAGGCCCTGACCGCCGTCTCCACCGCCCTTCTGACCATCTACGATATGTGCAAGGCCGTGGACCGGGGCATGGTGCTGGAAACGGTCCGGCTTCTGGAAAAACACGGCGGTCGCAGCGGCAGCTGGAAGGCCCCCGACCCGCAAGGAGATTCCCGAACATGAAATGGATCAAGCGCCTGTTTGGCCTGATCGGCATCCTGATCCTCGTGGTGATCGTCGTCGCCGCGTATCTGCTGGTGACGTTCGACGCCAACGATTACAAGGAGCGCATCGAGGCCCAGGTGCACGAACAGACCGGGCGCGATCTGGAACTGGCCGGCGATGTCAGCCTGACGCTGTTCCCCACCCTCGGCCTGCGCCTGGAAGACGTGCGCTTCGGCAACGCCGAGGGCTTCGGCGACGAACCCTTCGCCGAGGTCGACGTGGTCGACGTGGCCGTCGCGGTCATGCCGCTGCTGCGCCGCGAGCTGGAAGTGCAACGGGTTGAAGGCGACGGCGTGCGCCTGAACCTGGCGCGCGACGAGGACGGCCGCAACAACTGGGACGACCTCGCTGCGCGCGCCGACGAAGCCCGCGACGAGGCCGTGACCGGCGACGAGGACGAAGAACGGACCGCCACCGAATCGCGCCTGGCCATGGAGCGGATCGATATCGCCGGCATCAGCCTGACCAACGCCCGCGTGGTGTGGGACGACCGCGAGACCGGGATGCGTGCCGTGCTGGACCCGTTCAGCCTGCAGGTGGGCCGCTTCCAGCCCGGCGTGGAGACCCGGCTGGAAATGTCCGCCGCGCTGGAGGCCGAGGGCGGCCCGCTGGAGCAGCCGCTCAGCACCACCATGGACCTGACCGGACTGGTCAACCTCGACCTGCTGAACAATCGCTATGCAGTGCGTCGCCTGGACCTCAACCTCGACGTGGAAGGCGGCCCGGTGCCGCAGCCGATGGCCGTCGTCTTCCGCAGCGACGTGGCGCTGGAGGTGGACGAAGACGACACCCGCCTGCGCATGGAACGCCTGACGGTGGAGGCCTCCAGGGTAACCCTCACCGGGTTTGCCGAACTGGGCAACCTGCAGGGCGACCAGCCACAGATGCGTGGCGAACTGCGCTCCAACACCTTCAACCTGCGCTCGGTCATGGACGACCTGGGGCTGGAAGCCCCGGCCACCGCGGATCCGGATGCCCTGCAGCGGGTCGCGTTCGACCTTTCCGCGGCCGGTACGCCGGGCAACCTGGAACTGTCGCCGTTCCTGTTCACCCTCGACGACACGACCCTCAGCGGTGACGCCACGCTGGACACCACCGGCGAGCGCCCGCATTTCGGTTTCGACCTGCGCGGCAACGAGCTCAATGTCGACCGCTACCTCCCGCCGGAGGTCGAAGAGGCGCGCACCGGCGAAGCCAACGGCGCCCCCGACGAGGAAGAAGCCGAGGAGCTGCGTATCGAACTGCCGATGGAAGCCCTGCGTTCCGTCGACGTGGACGGCAGCCTGGCCCTCGATGGTCGCCTGATCCTGATGGGCCTGGAGCTGCGCGACATCGCACTGGACATCCGGGCGCGCGGCGGCGACTGGGTGATCGACCCGCTGTCCGCCACCGGCTACGACGGCGAACTGACCAGCCGCATCCAGCTGGACGCCTCGGGCAGCCAGCCGCGCTACGGCCTCACCACCGACCTGGCCGGCCTGGATATCGGCGCCCTGCTGGACGACCTGCAGGGTGACGACGCCATGCTGCTGGGCACCGGCAACCTCACGCTCGACATCACCACGCAAGGCGAGGCGCTGTCCGACCTGCGGGCCAACCTCAACGGCGACGGCGACATGCGCTTCGAGGACGGCGCGGTGCGCGGCATCAATGTCGCCGACATCATCCGCCGCGCGGAGGCCCGCATCCGCGGCCGTGAATACGAGTCGGACGAGCCGCGGCAGACGGACTTCAGCGAGATCTCCGGCAGTTTCGACATCGAGAACGGCGTGGTCTCCAACAACGACCTGGAAGGCAACTCCCCGCTGCTGCGCGTCCGCGGCCAGGGCTCGGCCGACCTCAACGACGAGTCGCTGGACTACCGCGTGGACACGACCCTCGTCGGCACCCTGGAAGGCCAGGGCGGACGTTCGCTGGAAGACCTGCGCGGCGTCCGCCTGCCGATCCGCATCAGCGGCACGTTCGACGACCCCAGCTTCCGCCTCGACCTCGAGTCCATCCTGCGTGAACGCGCCGCCGAAGAGCTGGGCGTGGACGAGGACGAACTGCGTGACGAGGCCACCCGGCGCCTGATGGAGCGCCTCGGCCTCTCGCGCGACGAAGCGGACGAGGAAGAAGCAAACGACGAACAAGCCGAAGAAGCTGACGAAGACGAGGAAGACGAGGAAGACGAAGAAGACGAAGAGGCCGAACGCAGCCTCGAGCAGGAAGCGGAAGACCGCATGCGGGAACTCCTCGAGTAAACCGGGGAACCCGGGTCACCCGCACTCGTTCAACCCGACCGCGAACACCGACGCCCGGGCACATCGCCCCGGGCGTCGGTGCCTCCTCCCCCGCCATCATGCAACCCTTCGCCCAACGCCTGCTGGACTGGTTCGACCGCAACGGTCGTCACGATCTCCCGTGGCAGCACCCGCGCACGCCCTACCGCGTATGGGTCTCCGAGATCATGTTGCAGCAGACCCGGGTCGAGACCGTCATCCCGTATTTCGAGCGGTTCACCGCGAGCTTCCCGGACGTGCAGAGCCTGGCCGCCGCCCCCGTGGACGACGTCCTCGCCCTGTGGGCCGGCCTCGGCTACTACGCCCGCGCCCGCAACCTGCACCGCTGCGCCCGGACCATCGTGGAAGACCACAACGGCCATTTCCCGCGCGAACGCGTGGCGCTGGAGGCCCTGCCCGGCATCGGCCGCTCCACCGCCGCCGCCATCGTCGCCCAGGCACACGACGCCCCCGAGGCCATCCTCGACGGCAACGCCAAGCGCGTGCTCGCCCGCCACGCCGCGGTGGACGGCTGGCCCGGCAGCACCGCCAGCCAGAAGACCCTGTGGCGCGAAGCCGAGGCCCGCACGCCCGCCAGCCGCTGCGCCGACTACACCCAGGCGATCATGGATCTGGGCGCGCTGGTGTGCACCCGCAGCCGCCCCGACTGCGCCGCCTGCCCGGTAGCCGTGGACTGCGGCGCCCGCCTGCAGGAACGGACCGCCGAGCTGCCGCACCCGCGGCCGAAGCGCGAACGCCCGACACGCACGCGCTGGGCCGCCCTGCTGCACGCCCCCGAAGGGATCTACCTGGAACAGCGCCCGCCCAGCGGCATCTGGGGCGGGCTGTACACCCTGCCCGAGGCCGAAGACCCGGAGCATCTGGAGGCCTGGGTGCACACCCACTGGCCACGCGCCGAGGCACTGGCAGGCGATGCGCTCAACCACGGCTTCAGCCACTACCAGCTCGACCTGCGCGTGCAGCGCTACCGGCTCCCGGCGGGTGAGTGCGGGATCATGGATGCCCCCGGGGTGATCTGGTATAAACCGGGCCAGTCGCGGCCGGCAGGCATCCCGGCCCCCATACAAGGCTTACTGCAAAGCGAAAAGGATTCCGGCCATGGCACGAACCGTTAACTGCGTAAAACTCGGCAAAGAGGCCGAAGGCCTGGACGTCCCGCCCTACCCGGGCGAGATGGGCAAGAAGATCTACCTCAACGTCTCCAAGGAAGCCTGGAACGCCTGGCTGAGCCACCAGACCATGCTCATCAACGAGTATCGCCTGACCCCGGTGGACCCCAAGGCGCGCAAGTTCCTGGAAGAGGAAATGGAGAAGTTCCTGTTCGGCGACGGCTCCGAAAAACCCGAAGGCTTCGTCGACCCCAACCAGTCCTGAAGCCGGCCCCGGGGCGCGCCCTTGACGTGAGCGCCCCGGACCGCTTTAATACTGCTCTTCGCCTCACGGCGAACCCCGCAACAAGTCAGTACTGGCCGGGTAGCTCAGTCGGTAGAGCAGGGGATTGAAAATCCCCGTGTCGGCGGTTCGATTCCGTCCCCGGCCACCATTTCCCTGTCCGCAGTCGTCCTCTCGCGTCCGCATGCCCCGTTCGGCGAGGGCCAGCGGCCCCATCAATCGCGCTCAATAGTGGTATCTGCAGGAGATGATGGTGATGGACGAACCGTCCACGGCATAGACCAGGCGATGGGTGTCATCAATACGGCGCGACCAGAAACCAGCCAGGTTCTCCTTGAGAGGTTCCGGCTTGCCAATGCCTTCCAGTGGTGACCGCTTCACATCCGCGATCAACTTGTTGATCCGCCTGAGGGTCTTCCGGTCCTGGGCTTGCCAGTAGATGTAGTCGTTCCATGCTTCGTCCGTCCAGCAAAGGAGCCGACTACTCATCCCCGTCTACCAGCTCACGCTCGGTGGCCTTTCCTGCCTTGTATTGCGCAATGGACTTGTTGAGATGCTCGGCATTCGCCGGGGAACGCAGAAGATGCACGGTCTCCATCAGGCTGTTGTAGTAATCCAGCGACATTACCACGGCGTCTTCCGAATCGCGGCGCGTAATCACCGTGGTGTCGGCATCATCGACCACGCCATCGAGTACGGCTTTGAGGCCGTTGCGAGCCTCAGTGAATGACACAATCTTCATGGAGCCCTCCTGTACAGTCACCCGTACAAGTATAGGGCGAGCAGCCCAAATGTACAATTTACGGGACAGGCCACGGCATCGACTCGCCGGGAAGCCCCGTTTGCACTATGGCACCATCGATGCCATGAGCGTTCGTCGTATTCTGCGTATGGGGCACGCAGATTCGTCCAGGTCTTTCGATTCCGTCCCCGGCCACCATTCCTTCTCCCACGTTCCATCAGCTTCTGGGTGGTCTGACGCCTCCCTTGCGGCGAATCCCGAATCCCACTCGAAAGATGTCCGGAATGTTGATCCGGCCTTCTACGGTTCTGTAGAGCACCCCCAGTTCCTCGAGATCGTCGACCAGCAGTTCGATATCCGCCCTTCCTTCCGGTTCGGACGAAAAACGGCGCGGCGGCAGCTTCTCGCGCGAAACCTCGAGAACCCTCTGCAGGATTTCCTCCGACCAGTGGCGGCGCAGATCGTCGACTTCCAGCGGCACGGTTGCATCTCGCAGGCCCGAAAGAAGCGGGGTGACCCACGGGTAATCCTCGCGGCCCAGCTCCGCCACACGGGTCTCCGAGGCTTCGGCCACGCCGTGCTTGATCGCTTCATAGTGAAGCGGACTGGTGTGATCGGCATACTTTTCGTGGGTGCGGTGGGCCGCCTCGCGCAGCGCCAGGAGCAAGCTTCGCGGGGCGATACGGCCGTGGGCATCCGCCAGATGCCCCGTAATCCAGGTATAGGTATAGCCTCGACGGCGGTTGGTTCCCATATACGGCCCAGCCAGATACTCCAGCAACGGCCATTGAAGCGATTCGCCGGCACGCACGACTGTCGGCACCCGCCGTTCGCCCTGCGCATGCTCCCAGGACTCACCAGTGAGCTGCTGCGCCCGGGCGGCAAACACATCACCCGCCGCCCCGTTGGCAAGCAGGTGAAACAGCAACCCGTAGAGATCCACCGGGCGCCACGCAAGGTCGACCCGGTTATGCAGCAATTTGGAACTGTCGCGGAAACCGAATATGCCCCCGTCTTCTTCCATATCGGGCCGCAGAAAAAACTTCAGGCGGATGTTCGGATAGGGTCGACAAGCGAGCGCGACTTCGAGGGCGCCCCGAGTCAATGCGCGCACGGATTCCCAGCCGCCCCGGGCGATCGTATCGAGCGAGTCGAACACCAGCAGAAGGTATTGTTCTCTGCGCGTCAGTTCGCGACTGGCCGCAGCCAGCAACTCGGCGAAGGCCTCAGGGTCGGCCTGCGCCCACCGGGCCGCTTCCGTCGCACGGCCAAACGGCGCCTGCATGCCACAAACTTCGGCCAGTTGCCGTGCCAGCAACCCGCGCCATATGTGACGGGGCTCCAGCCCCTCGGCCAGAAGCTGCTCCAGGGTCTCCGCGTCGGGATGCTGACCCATGTGCGGATCCGTACTGAAACCGATCCGCACCACGGTGTTCTCCAGAGCCTTCGGCCCCCCCGACCCCACAAGACGCTGGCGGGTCGGTTGATCGAACAGGGCCGCCGTCCACACCGATTTGCCGGAACCCCGCATGCCGATCACGACCGTCGTGTCCAGACTCAGGGCACGGGTGTGGCTTTCCGGCACGTATAGCTCCCCCGGGCCGGGTGGCGTCAGGTTCTCCTGAGCGGAGACATCGGGCAATTCACACAACGCCGCCCGCAGGGCCTCCACTTCCGATTGCGTGCCGGTCACTCCTCACCCCTCCGGACACCGAGCTTCAGGCGCTCCCCGGCCACGCGGAAAAACTCGCCGTAGACCTTGTCCAGAACCTGGGCCACCGGCATCTCCGCAGGCATATTGAACGTGGCGCCTGACATCGATGTATCGGCGTACACCGGGATCGGCCAGTGCGGCATACCCTCGTCTTCCTCCTCCGGTGCAGACGGTCCGGCTTCGGCCTCTTCATCGTAGAGCCATTGCCAGGTCTCGTAGGAACGCTCCCGGAACGCGGCCTGTGCCTTCGGCGTGGACCCCGCCATGGCACCGACCGTGCTCAACCGCCAGCGCAGATCCGTATCCGGCATGTTGAACGTGATGGCGGGTGACCAGCGCAGGTGCCGGAACAGCTGTTCATAACCCGCCCATGTCGGCGGATCGTCCCGGGCGAACAGAAACGCATGCGCCCCCAGGCGGGTCACCGCCGCCGCGCCGATGTCGTGCATGCCGGCCCTCGCATCAAGCAACGCCACGTCGAACGGCTCGATGCGGTCGGCCGCAGTTTGCAAAAGCGCATGCACCGCCTCCGCGAACCCGTATTCCGCCCCGTCGACCCTGACCGACAGATACGCACGCCCCAGCTTGGCGACATAATCCCGAGTCCGGGAACCAAAGGCCGGAGCCAGCCGGATCTCCCCGGGCGTTCCGGGTGCCAGCTCGACGCTTCCCAGCATCCCTTCGAACAACTCGCGATCAGCCTGCCCCACTCGGCCCTCGACCAGCCAGTCCACCACGCCGTAATCCGGCCAGGGGGACGCAGCCTCGCGCCTCGGTCCCAGCAGGAAGTTCTGGACCCCGGGAGCCTCCAGGTCCAGGTCCACCACCAGCACCTTCATGCCCCGGCCCGCCAGATGATGAGCCCAGGCCGCCAGCGTGGTTGACCGTCCCACCCCACCCTTCAGGCTGAAGGCCACCGCCGTTGGCAGCGGGGGCTGGTCGGTGACGGGCGTTCGCAACCAGTCCTGGTTGTTCATCAGGCGGTCCACCAGACGAATTTCGAGGGTGTCGTCACCGTCGAGCCCGACCCATTCCGGCGACTCGAATACTTCCTCCGGCATGAGCAGGTCGTCGCGCGTCTGCACGGCTTCGTCGGCACCGGGGGCAAACCGTCCGAGGCGCGCATTCAGGTCACCGGAGAGCTGCGCGCGCTCCGGCAGCTCTTCCGCGGACACGTTCACCGCCAGAGAGACCCGACCCAGCAAATCCCGAATGGCGTACACACACTTGAAGCGGGCCAGTCGTTCACACGCGAACGATTCCGCAATCTGGAGCGCATCGTGGAATCGAACCATCCATTACCCCCTGAACAGGCCAGTTGCCACCAACAAGCGGCGCGCCCCTTCGCAGTGCCGCTCCACGGCGGCCTCCGGCACCGCGCTGTCTGCCACGTACCGCTGTTCGACATCCCAGTCCGCAAACCGCTCCTCGCCTGCCAGCTCTCCAGCAAGTCCCGGAAACTGGTTCCGGAATGCAGTCGCCTGAATCTTCCTCCACAGAACGTTGATGTGCTTGCGGTGCTGGTCCTCACGAAAATACCCGGCCCTCTTCAGCGCCGATTTCAAGGCGCACTCGGCCGCAAGACCGTAGAGCTGGTCCGCGTTCTCCCACCGGCTCCGCTCGTCCAGCAAACGGGCATCTCCCCAGTGGCGGCGGGCTGCCTCGTCATAGTTCTCGTCCATGCATGCTCCACAAACCGGTTCCCTGAAAACCCCGACTTTGCCGCTTCCGGGACCGAACGGGAACCCCCGGCGTTCGGCTCGCCGGCACGTTGACCAGCCCACGTCCGTCCACAATGCGCTGAGCCACAAGCTCAGCAGACGAAAGCGTACGGGTGTTGCGGTGGCTCGGCCGGGTGGATCCATGCGGAGCGGCCCCGGCTCCACTGCCAGGCGGCCCATGCCGCGGCGCAGGCGGCAACCGAATGGTCGCTGGCATCGGCGAGATCGAGCACCCCGTCCAGACCCTGCCGATCCAGCCAGGCCAGCAGGTCCCGTCGCGCGTCCGCCGCGTGCTTCATCGCCTTCAGGGTCTCGACCGAAGCCCCGCCCAGCGCCATGGCCACCGTGGGGTGCACCTCCGCCACGCGTGCATCCGGGCGCTCGAAGGCGAGCATACGGCTGACCGCGACACCGCGCAGCGTCAGGTAGCTCATCCTCGGCGCGGAAGGCGCCATCACGGTGCCGGCCGGCAGGCCGCACTCCACCGCCAGGCGGCGCAGGGACTGATCGGACGTGCGACTGCCCCCGGTGGGCGAGTACGACAGCGGTGCATCCAGCCCCACCACCGCCGCGGCCGGCACACGCTCCAGGATCGCCTGATCGTCCGCCCCCGCAAGCAGCTCCCGCAGCCGGAGCGCCCCGCCGCGTTCAGCGAAAACGGCGAGGGACGTCTGCCCGGCACTCCCGGGCCCGGACAGATCCACCCCGACGATCCACTGCCCCATGCGATCTCCTTTGGCCGGCTTCGAACGCGCCAGGCTGCGAACGTTGTTCTTCGCTGTGGCACCATCGATGCCATGAGCGTTCGTCGTATCCTGCGTATGGGGCACCCCGACCTGCGTCGCGTGTGCCACCCGGTGGCCGATGGCGACTTCGACAGCGCCGGGCTGCAGGCCCTGGTGGACGACCTGGTGGACACCATGCACGCCAGCGAAGGGCTCGGCCTCGCCGCCGCCCAGATCGGCGACACCCGACGCGTGGCCGTGATCGAGATTCAGCCCGGCAACACGCGCTACCCCGATGCCGTACCCACCGGCCGCCTGGTGCTGGTGAACCCGGTGGTCACCGTGCTGGACCCGACGCCGCAACGCTACTGGGAAGGCTGCCTGTCCGTGCCCGGCCTGCGCGGCGAAGTCGCCCGGCCGCGCCACATCGCCGTCGACTACCACGAGCCCGACGGCACGCCCCGCCACCTGGAACCCGAAGGCTTCCTCGCCACCGTGTTCCAGCACGAGATCGACCACCTCGACGGCACCCTGTTCATCGACCGGGTGACCGACACCACCCGCCTCGCCTTCCTCGACGAATACCGCGAGTTCCACGCAGAAGCATAGGGCTCACGCCCGGTGCAGCTTACGGCGCCGGGCGCTTTATGGCGTCAAAAAAAGGAGAGCTTATGCCGCAATACCCTCGACAATGAGATGGCTAACGTCGGTACGCTGGCTTGCATGTTCAAAGGTGATCGCGCAGACATTGCCGCTGGCATCCACATCCAGAATGGTGTTTTCGTCCAGGTCTTTCGATTCCGCAATGTCGCTGCTGCGGAACTCGATGTACAGAGTATCGCTGTCATCGAAATAGCTGACTTTCATGGCCGGAACCCCCGATCAAAGAATGCATTGTGAATCGTCTCGCCATCGTCCAGCAGAATCACCCGCAGGTACCGGCCTTCCATTGCCTCGATCCTGGCCCATCGCCTTATTCGGCCATCTGCCTGCACGTGCTCTCTCTCGGGATGCTGCACCACGTACTGGATCCATTCGTCCTTGATTCTCGCACGGTCCGGCCTGCCCCGAGTCGCCCGGAAGTATTTCGTGGTTTTCACAGATATTTTTCCTTTCCTGCATGAATCGCCGGCATCGTTCCCGTCAGGTAACCGAGGCGCCAGGCTGACTATCAGCCCCCCTCACTCGACGACACCCTGTTCATCGACCGGGTGACCGACACCACCCGCCTCGCCTTCCTCGAGGAATACCGCGAGTTCCACGCAGAAGCATAGGACTCACGCCCGGTGCAGGACCGGTCAGTCGTGCACGATGATGCGGGAGCCGGCGGCGTCGATGTCCACGCGGGAACTGGAGTAGTCGCAGGCCTTCGCGATGTCTTTCAGAGCCGGCATGTCATTGAGCTCCGCCAGACGATGCAGCAGGCTGCCGCCCTCGCAGTCACGCGGCATGCCGCCGTCGTCCAGCGTGCAGCCGAACTCGCCGCCATCCACCGACCAGTCCATGTCGGCCGGCATATTCAGCACCACCGGTTCCTCGTGCATCACCTGGAACTTCGCCCGCATGGCGTTCTTGCCGTTTTCCCAATCCAGGGCCGGCATGTTGTCTACGCTGCGCATGGTGTGCCTCCTTCGCGATTCCGCGAGGTTGCAACGGGTTTGCCGGAGCCGTTCCCTGCCCCTCTCCTTTGACGCTAGACGCCGTCCACGAGGCGGTCAAAGGTGACCCCGGCGGCGATGGGGAAGGATTCGTGTGGTCCATTACCGTTTGGTGGACTCCTTCAACAGGTGGCACACCGCAGGGCAAGCGGCAATTGCCCCCGAAGTTCTCGCTCCCGATCAAGCTATTTGGCGGTCCAGGACGTCGGTTCAAGGGCCCGCCCACGCGCATGGAGAGCCGTAGGTCCCTGACTACGGTGAAAAACTGGAGCCCGGACCGAGCATCAGCTACACAACAGCTTGACGACTCGTACACAAATGTACGAGTCTATGGGCAAGGGATTAGTGGGCCGCAACATGAATGGAAACGAATACCTGAAGCGGCTGCAGAAGCTGGGAAAGAAAACCGGCACGCCGGTTCAACTGGTCGAGCACCAAGGGAAAGGGAGCCATGGCCGAATCTACTACGGTGACCGCTTCACGACCCTGAAGGACCGTAAGAAGGAGATCGGCCCCGGGCTGCTGAAAGCCATGTGCAAGCAGCTCGGTATCGACCCGAACGACATTTGAGGACAGAGCCATGCGCTACGCATACCCCGTACAACTCGAACGCGACGAAGGCGGCCACTACCTGGCGACGTGCCGGGACGTGCCCGAGGCCCTGACGGACGGGGAATCTCAAGAGGAGGCGCTGCGCGAAATGGGCGAGGCCCTGGGCGCGGCGCTCGCTGGCTACGTCATGGAGGGGCGCCCCATCCCCTCCCCCACCGACGCGGAACCGGGCGAGGCAATCGCGCCGGTGTCGCCCCTGATCGCCGCCAAACTCGCGCTCCGGGTCGCCATGCGGGCGGAAGGGGTCAGCAACTCGGAACTGGCACGCCGAATGGGCAGCCATGAGGGTGCGATCCGGCGGCTAATCGACGTGGATCACCGCTCCAGGATCGAGGCGGTCCACGCCGCGATCGCCAGTCTGGGTCATGGTCTCGTCGTGGAGGATGCTCGCCCCTTTAAACCCGTCGCAGCATAGAGGGTAACCGCCAGCGCCCGCCCGGGCTCGCGGGTTCAGGCCTGCGCGGCCTCGCCGATGCGGCGGAGGAAGGGGGCCTGCGGCGGGCCGGTGACGATCAGCTCGTCCATGGCCCGGGTCATGGCCACGTAGAGCAGGCGGGCCTCTTCGGCCTCGCGCTCCTCGGCGGTGTCCATCTCGCCCAGGCCGGTCAGGGCCACCACGGGAAACTCCAGGCCCTTGCTGGAGTGCATGGTCACCATCTTGACCGTGTCGGCCGGGGTGGCCGACTTCTGGCGATTGCGGTCCCCGAGGTTTTCCAGCGGGATGCCCGCACGCTCGAACACCGCGCGGATCTTGCCGGCGGCGGGCACGCGGCGGTGCAGCACGGCCATCTCGCTCCAGGGGCGGCCCTGTTCGTGCAGCCGCTTGAAGTGCCCGGCGATGTATTCGATCTCCTGCGGCTGGGCGGGCAGGGGGATGATCGCGGGCTCCGGGCCTTCGCGGCCCGCGCTTTCCGGCGGCACGAGCGGGATGCCGTCTTCCTCGGCCTCCTGCGGGTCCAGCAGTTCGCGGGCGAAGCGGGTGGCCAGGTCCAGCACCTGGCGGGTGTTGCGGTAATTCACCCGCAGGATGGTGGTGCGCCCGCGGGCCTCCACGCCCACGCTGGAGAAGCTGAACCGGCTCTGGCTGCGGCCGTAGATCGACTGAGCGTCGTCGTACAGCACGAGCACCGAGTTGGTGTCTGGGTCGACCATCTGCGTGGCCAGCCGGAACCAGTGCGGCTCGAAGTCGTGGCCCTCGTCGATCATCACCGCGCCGTACTGCCCGCCGGGGATCTGCCCCTGGTCGACGCCGTCGATCACCTGCTGCACCAGCTGGTCGAAGAAGGCCCGCTTGTCCGTGTTATTCGGCGGGGGCGGCACGTTGTAGGTACGCAGCTGCGCGTGGCACCAGCGATGGAAGTTGTACACCACCACCTGATCGCCCGCGCCCTTCTCCGCCAGGATGGCCTGCAGGCGGTCGGCCAGGGTGCGGTTGTAACACAGCACCAGGATCGGCTTGCGCAGCGCCCGCGCCAGATGCAGGCAGCGGTAGACCAGGATCAGCGTCTTGCCCGCCCCGGCCGCGCCATGGATCACCCGGTGCCCGGTTCCCAGGCTGCGGGCCAGCTGCTCCTGCTGCAGGTCCATCACCCGCATCAGGTCCGGGAGCACTTCGGCCGGGGATTCGGTCTCGTCCGCGTCGGACGCATCGTCGAACAGGCTGCCCTGGCGGATGCGAATCTCGGGGAACAGATGGCCGCGGATGCGGTCGATCTGCGGCAGCGACAACCGGTGCGGGAACTGCACAGTGAACATGTCCCACAGCCGCTTCTGGAAATCCTCCGGATCCTGGGACTCCGTCATCTCGTCGCGACAGATGACCCGATTGGCCGGAATCACCTCGCCCAGCTCCTGCTGCTCGAACTGCGCGCGGGTAATGTTGGCCAGCACCACCCCGTGCCCGAACGGCAGCATCAACCGGCCCTGCAGCGAAGATCCCGGCGGATGCACCAGCTGCGGATCGCGCTCCAGTGGCTTGATGACCTGATAGGCATACTGGCGCGCCTGCTCCAGCGGGTTGGGGACCACTTTCAGGCCCCGGTCCGTCAGGATGGTCGCCTCCTGGCGATCGATCTGCCGGATGGTCTCCAGCCGCCAGTCCTTCACCTCCAGGATCAGCAGACCCCGCTGCGGATGCAGCACGATGAAATCCGGATGCTCCGACCGCCCGCCCACCGGCACGTCGTACCAGCACAGGTAGTCATCCTCCAGGAAGTGCTCCAGTCGCCGCGCAAAGCGCTTCTCGCCCGACGTCATCCGCGGCAGGCAGCTGTTCAGCGAAGGTATGAGTGTTGTCACTTCCGGGGCTCTCCCAAAGTTGCGCGGAATGGCCCCCGCTTGTCGCGAAAGCCCCGCCACCGCAATCGATCTCTATCCCCCACTCCGGCCCGAAAGGCCCCACTGACCGGCCCGCCGGCAAAGCGCCACTAGCGAAATCGACGCTGAACCACACATAGGCTATGGTTTCCACAAGCTGGCACGCAAGGATGCCGCGTTACCGATTCGCCCGGAGCCAGGAGGAACCAACCATGGCCGAGCTACCCGAGTTCATCGAGTCAGGCGAAGCTGCCCGGCTGATCCCCGTCACCGCCGACTCCAACAAAGAACAACGAGCGGCCTCCATCGTCCTGGCGGCCATGCGAAGCATCTACGAGCTCCGCCAATCCATGCTGGGCTCCCTGGGCGTCCGTGTAGGCAACCGTGCAAGGCTCGGCGCCTGGACCGAAGTCACGTTCAAGGAAGAGAAGAGCGCGAAATCGAGCTCCAAAAAGAACGACCGCCCCGACGGCCTGCTGGTCCTCGATACCGGGAAGAAGCGTTGGACCGCCCTGATCGAAGCCAAGATCGGCAATGCCGAAGTGGACGAGGAACAACTCCAGTCCTACGTGCAGCAGGCCCGCGCTCACAAGATCGATGCGGTGATCACCATCACCAACCAGTTCGTGGCCCAGCCTACCCACCACCCGATCAAGCTGCCGAAAAACCAGACGCGCAACGTCGAGCTCTATCACTGGTCCTGGATGTACATCCTCACGCAAGCCACCCTCCTGCTGGAGGCCGACGGGATCAGCTCACCCGACCAGCGCTTCATCCTCGCGGAAGTGACCCGGTATCTGAATCATGACTCGAGCGGCGTCAGCCGCTTCGACAGCATGAACCGGGAATGGAAGGACGTCGTCGCCAAGGTCAAGAATGGCGCGAAGCTGAACAAGAACTCCGAAGAGGTCGAAAACACGGTTTCCAGCTGGCACCAGGAACAACGCGATCTGAGCCTGGTTCTTTCGCGGAAACTCGGTCAGGCCGTCAAACTGCGGCTGAGCCGGATACACCGCACCGACCCGCAGGCCCGCCTGAAAAGTGATTGCGAGCTCCTCGCCTGCGAACACGTACTGCGCTGCGAACTGGACATCCCGCACGCCGCGGCCGAGCTTCACGTGGAAGCGAACCTGGAGAAGCGCGTGATCGTCACGAGCATGCGGCTCGACGCACCGAAGGACAAAAAGAAGACCAGCGCCCGCGTCAACTGGCTACGCCGCCAGCTCGACAACGTCGAATCCGAGGGCTTCTTCGTGAAGGCGATCCGTCCGGGCAAGGCCGAATCCACGCAGGCCCCTCTCGGCCTCGTACTGGAAGACCCTGAACACCTCGAGTCCGAGAATACCGAAGCCGTTCCAACTGCCTTCGAAGTGCGCTATGTGACCGATCAAGCCTCCCGCTTCTCCGGCAACAAGGTGTTCATCGAGGAACTTGAGCGTGCCGTGCCCCATTTCTACGAACAGGTTGGCCAGCGACTCCGGGCATGGGTGCCACCGCCGCCGAAAATGAAATCTGACCCAGTGAACACGGCATCCGAGACCGAACAGGAAGAAGAGGCCACCCCGCCAGACGACAGGCCGAACTGAGGCAAGATGGCTCAATGGGCCTGCCCATGGCACCGTCACTGCGCTCTTGGGCTGCTGTAACGCAAAGCTAACCGGCGCGAGGTACGAGCGTCCGGTTGAGCGCCGAGTTAGGAGCTGGTACCCCAAGAATTGACTTCCCCCGACGCGGATACCCAATACACAGTGATCCCCTGCCTCCTACAGAAATCACGGAGGCCGTCCATGCGTCTCCGGTAATCAGAGGTATCAGGTATAGCTAAAGCGATTTCGTCTCCATTCTCCGGGTCTTCGGTATCTTTTATAAGGTTGAACAAACCGTGCGACAGGTTTCTCCATGCGTTATCCCACTGGTTCTTTGCGTTGCTCTCACCCTTGCACTCGATCGCAAGACGAACCCCTGACGTCGGATCCTTCCCCTCCACATCGATCCCATTTGCTTTTCCCATGCGCGGGATAACATCAATGTAGCCCTGACGCACAAGCCAGTCTGCCATGGTCGTTTTCACGTAATCTTCTGAAATCAACCTCTTACTCCTAACGCCTGGCTTTGCGGCGCGCCGGAGCGCCAGCGTAGGTGCGTCCGACAACAGCCACTGGTTATGTGCTGCTACGGCGCTGCACCACGGTTTTATTGATGATACGTCGATTGATTTTCTGCTTCCAGGCGGTTTGCTTGGGCGATAATTTCCGCTTCCTTCGGGTATCCATCAAAAACTTGTATTCTTGATCGAAGATGTAACCAAGCTTGAAAGCATGATAGATCAAATCTTCGTTCGCATTGGCGGTATCATCGACTGCTATTCGGCGAAGCCCGGCGAAGAGGTTCCCGGTCTCAATACCGATAAATCGGTTAATACAGACATTACCGACGTAAGTTGTGTTGCCATTGATCTGATTGCGAATGTAGCAATGCTCTTTGATGTCCTGACCGCAGGGACAGCTATCAAATTCTTCGCTGACTTCCACGCCAATGAGCGCCCACTCCGTTCTCGCAGTATCAAAATCGCTTGCCACTGACAGGGGGGAGAATATGGGCAGCCAACCGTTCTCTATTGTGATCCACAATTACCTCCCCATGAGCACATAACAGTAGATTAGACAGAATCTGTCATATTGGTGATATACAGATTCTGCATATCATCCTGGCGTTCTCCTCTCGGTGGCACACCAATGCGGTAAACCATGCTTTTATCATGGTAGTGGACGTCGCGTCGAGTGGCAGGGCGCCCCGCGCGCTGGGACGAACGATTTTCGTCTCTTGGTCAAAGTCTTACAGGGGCCCTATCGGTCAACGTAGGGGAGACGTAGGGGCCCACGTTAAAGGCTTGCGGGTGGACTGATTCGGGGCGAGACATGGGAAGCGGGGGCTCGGGCGTGACAGAGCGCGGTGCTATACAGAATCGGTATATCACGGTTATTGCAGCGTAGCGTGGCGAGCGGAGGCACCACGCGTGGCCCGAGAATTGGGCTTCCGCCGGGAGCTGTGGCGGCGTTCCCTGGTACGATCCGGCCAGAGACGAACCGGGAGCCGGTGTTGGAAACGCTCAAGGAAGCGAATCAGGCGGTGGTGGTCTGCGGCATTCTGGAGGACGCGCAGGGCCGGATCTTTGTGGCGCGTCGCGGGGCCGATCAGGCGCTGGCGGGGTATTGGGAGTTCCCCGGTGGCAAGGCGGAGCCGGGTGAGAGCCTGGAGGCCGCGGTGTGCCGCGAATTCCGCGAAGAGCTGGCGCTGGAGCTTCGAGTCGGGGAAGAGATCGGGCGCACGCCGATTCCGGGTAATGGGATCCTTGAGTTGGTGGCGCTGCGAGCGTGGACGGATGACGAGAGCCCGGTGCTGACGGTGCACGATCGCTGGTGCTGGGTGTCGCCGGCGGAGGCGCCTGGGCTCGACCTCGCGCCCGCGGACATCCCGTTGCTCGAAGCCTTTATTGCAGGACGGTCCGCATGAGCCGGGATTGCGCCGCCAAGTCCCTGCCCGGGGCCGAATGGGTTGGCCTGCATGAACGGCTGGATACGCCGCGGGTGCGGCAGGCGCTGGAAGCCCTGGGGCTGGAGGACCATGCCCGCTGGAGCCAGGGGCTGGAAGGCGACGATCTGGCCATGACCCTGGCGGCGGAACTGGCCCAGCGCCTCGCCGAGCGCGCCGGGGAACTGCGCGAGAAGGGGCATGAAGACTGGACCCGGGCCGTGCAGATCCTGGCGGATGCGCTGGCGGCGGCTGGGCATCCGCTGTCGGGCATTGAGGAAGACCTTCCGCTGCCGCCGTTTCGGCAGTTGTTGGAGGTGCGCTCTCCGACCGCCGACCAGGTTGGGCAGCAGGAGACACCGCGGCCGGATATACCGTTGGCGCTGTCCAGCCTGCTCACCGGGTCCGATCGCACGCCGAGTCTGGTGACGCAGATCGAGAAGGAACTGGCCAGTGCGGAGCGGGCGGACTGGCTGGTGTCGTTCATCAAGTGGAGCGGGATTCGCGCCCTGCGCGAGACGCTGAAGCGCTTTACCGAGACCCCGACGGCCGATGGCTCGCCCAGGCTGCGGATCGCGACGACCTCGTACCTCGGGGCCACGGATCTGAAGGCGATCGAGTTTCTGCTGGGCCTGCCGAACACCGAGATTCGGGTCTCGTACGACACGCATCGCACGCGCCTGCACGCCAAGGCCTACCTGTTCCATCGGAACACGGGGTTTGGCAGTGCCTACATCGGCTCGGCGAATGTCTCGCGGGTGGCGCTGGATGAGGGGCTGGAGTGGACGGCCAAGGTCAGCGAGTACGAGCTGCCGCATATGTGGCGCCAGATCGAGGCCTCGTTCGAGGCGCACTGGGCAGACCCGGCCGAGTTTGAGCCTCTAACCGCGGAAGACCTGCCTCGCCTGCAGCAGGCGCTGGAGTCGGAATCCAGCGCAGGGCCAGCCGCGCAGAAAGACGCTGCCACATTCTTCGATCTGCGGCCGTATGCCTTTCAGCAGGAGATCCTGGAGGACATCCAGCGCGAGCGCCGTTCGGGGATCGACCGCCATCTGGTGATCGCCGCCACCGGGACCGGCAAGACCATGATCGCGGCGTTCGACTATCGCCGGTTTGCGCGCGAGCAGGCGGACAAGGGGCGGCCGTCGCTGCTGTTCATCGCCCACCGCGAGGAGATCCTGCGTCAGGCGATGGCCAGCTTCCGTCAGGTGCTGCAGGACAACGAATTTGGCGACGTGCTGGTGGGCGGGGCGCGCCCGAGTCAGGACCGCCACCTGTTCTGCACGGTGCAGAGCTGGAACGCGCGGGACCTCGATCGCCTCGACCCGGCGCATTTCGATTACGTGGTACTGGATGAGGCTCACCACAGTAGCGCCGGGAGCTATCAGCGCATCCTGGACCATGTGCGGCCCCAATGCCTGCTGGGCCTGACGGCGACCCCGGAGCGCACGGATGCCGACGACATCCGCCAGCACTTCGGCCAGCGTTACACGCACGAGATCCGCCTGCCGGATGCGATCGAGCGTCGCCTGCTGGTGCCGTTCCATTACTTCGGCGTGGCCGACCACGAGTCCGTGGACCTGAGCCGGGTGAGCTGGCAGCGCGGGGGCTATGACGCGCAAGAACTGGAGGGCGTCTTCACCGGCAACCAAGCGCGCGCCGACTGGGTGTTGCGGCAGGCCCATGAACACGCGACCGACCTGGGCTCGGTTCGGGGTCTGGGGTTTTGCATCAGCCGCGCCCATGCGCGGTTCATGGCCGAGCATTTTTCAGCCAAGCAGGTGCCCAGCGCGGTGCTGACCGGCGAGAGCCCGGACCACGAGCGCGAATCGGTGCAGCGCGACCTGCGCGAGGGGCGCATCCGCTTCATCTTTACCGTGGACCTCTACAACGAGGGCGTGGATCTGCCGGAGGTGGACACCCTGTTGCTGCTGCGCCCGACCGAGAGCCTGACGGTCTACCTGCAGCAACTCGGGCGCGGGCTGCGGCTGCATGAAGACAAGCCGCACCTCACGGTGCTGGATTTCGTCGCGCCGCAGGATCGGCGCTTTCGCTACGCCGCGCGGTTCCGTGCGCTCAGCGCGCGGCCGGAGAAGCGGGTGGATCACCAGATCGAGGAGGGCTTCCCCTGGCTGCCCAGCGGCTGCCTGATCCACCTCGACCGGTTGGCCACCCAGCGGGTCCTCGACAACATCCGCGCGCAGATCAACCGCCAGCGCCCGCAGATCGTGCGCGAGCTGAAGGGCTGTTTCCAGGAGGACATCGACTCCGCCAGCCTGCCCAAGATGCTCGACTGCCTGCATATGGACGACGCCGAGGACCTGCTGCGCAAGGACCTGCCCTCACGGCTGCGCGCGGACTGCGGTGGGGAGTCGACCGAGGCACTGAAACCGTATGCCAACGGCCTCAAGCGCGGGCTGCAACGCCTGGTCCGCTGTGATGACCAGCAGTTGCTGGAAACCCTGCAAAGCCATCTGGCGGAATCCGCGTCGAACGTGGATGAGCTCAGCGAGGAAGAACGACTCCGGCTGGCCCTCATCCACAGCACGCTATGGGGCAAGTCGCGCCCGGGGAACGGCGACCTCTCGTCGGTGGACCGCTTCGTCCGCGAACAACGCCCGCTCTACCGGGATCTTCAGGAGGTCGCCGAATGGCGGCGCGAGCGCATGGTGCCGGCCAGCGGCATCACATTCCCGGAGCAGACGGGGCCGCTGGAGCTGCATGCGTCCTACACCCGCGAGCAGATCCTGCTGGCGCTGGGCCTCGGGAGCCTGGAGAAGCCGATTACTCAGCAGGAGGGTGTGCGGCATGTGCCGGAACGGCGAGTGGATGCGCTGTTCGTCACCCTGGAGAAATCCGAGCAGGAGTTCTCGCCCACCACCATGTACGAGGACTATGCCCTCAACGAGCGGCGGTTCCACTGGCAGTCGCAGTCCGGCACCTCACCCACCTCGGAGACCGGGCAGCGCTACATCCACCACGAACAGCTCGGCTACACCCCCATGCTGTTCATACGCCCGGCCAAGCGCGACGCCACCGGACTGAGCCAGCCGTTCACCTTCTGCGGCCCGGTGCGCTACCAGCGCCATGAAGGCAGCAAGCCGATGAGCATCATCTGGGAACTGGATTACGAACTGCCCGCCCGCCTCCTGCACCTCGCCCGCCGCACGGTCCTGTAGCGCTCAGCGGCGAGTTCAGGTGGTGGAAAGCGGGCAGGTGATCCGGCAGCCGGGAGCAGTTCTGTTCGACTGCTTTGCTCAGAGGGCCTGTCCGTGGTCTTCGACGTCGCGGCGCAGTTCGTCGCCGGCCTCGGTCAGATCGACCAGATCGAAGGTGTAGAGCGTCCGCAGGTCCTCGATGCGGCCGCGCAGCCGGCCCCAGTCGCTGACGGAAACGTGCCGGGCCGGCACGATCGCCAGGTCGATGTCGGAGTTCCAGCGCGCCGTGCCACGCGGCCAGGAGCCGAACCAGATCACCCGGGCATCGTCGCCGAATTCCTCACGCACGATGGCCGCGGCGTCATGCGCCAGCCCGGTCACCCGCTCGCGCGGCGACTGCGCCTCTTCGGCCTTCGGGATGTTGGCGTAACCCGCTGTTTCCATGCTCCGGCCGTCCCCTGAGTACAGGAGGACTATAGCATCCGGGGTTGCTGACAAGCCTCGGGTCCGAGCGTACAGTTCGATGTAAAGCGCACCCCCGCATGAGGAGCCACCCCATGAGTCGCCCGTCAGCAAGCATGCCGTTGCGCCATGCCTTGGCCAAGGCGCGTTTCACCCCCGTTCGCGAGATGGCCGAATACGTACCATTGCTGCAGGGAGAGACCGGCACCATTGCGAACGAAGCGCGGGACGCTTCTCGGGTCCTTGCCGCGTTGCGCGAGTCGCTGGGATTGTCGATCACCGGCCTTGCTCGGGCGTTCGATGTCTCGCGGCCCACGATCTACGCCTGGATGAAGGGTGAAACCGAGCCGCGCTCCGAGCTTTGGCTCCGCTTGCGGGAGATGGAACAACTGGCCAGCCGGGCACAGCGTTATTCGCTTTCCCGCCCGGCGCGTCTGGTGCGCCGACCGGCTCTGGACGGAACCAGCCTGCTCGAACGGTTGCAGGCAGGACAGGAGATCGGGGAGGAGCACCTGCAGGCTCTGGCCGATCTTTCCCGTGACGAGGAGACAAAGCGCGCAAAGCCCCGGGGTGGAGCAGAACGCCCTGCCGAGGATGTGGCAGCGGAATACGGTCGCCCGACCGGATAGGGAGGTAAAAGGCGGCCTCCGTGCGAGCACGCTCTCCGATGACCAGGTCGCCGCTACCATCGATTTCACTCGGTGTTGGGCGTCCCGGTCTCGGAAGCCCGGATGCCGACAAGCATCTTTTCGAGCAGTCTGAGAATGCTGGCGGTGCCCGCAGGATCATGCGGCAGGTTGGCGACCATGTCGCCGACAAGCTGAAGCCGCCCGTCCGGTGCTGTCTCCTGTTCCAGGATTTTGATGACACTGGCCCGGGTTGCCTGCGCCATGATCGAGGCCAGATCCCCACCGAGAATGTACGCTCCGGCTTCCAGATAGTCGAAGTCTTCGTGGTCAAGCAGGCCGACATATTCACGGAACAACCGATCACGATTGCCGGCATCCAGATACGTCTCGACAAGATACCGGAGGTCTTCCGCGTCGCGCCGTCGACGGCCATCCTGCCGGCCGTCATCCCAGGCGATGAGTTTGAGCAGGGCCAGACCCGCTGGAGAGATGCATTGCGTGTCAGTTGGTGGGTCGCTCCTGACCCGCACTAGGCGGGCGGTCCTGGAAGCATCGGCGAACCCCTGCACATTCAGATGGAACACGTGGTCGGGTGGCCAGCTGATGGTATGAGCCGGCCTTTCGATCCCGCCAAACGGGATAAGATCGACCCGCACAGGTTGTTGCGCAGCAATGTACAGCAGGCGCTGCGCGGCACGATCCGTGCGGAAACGACCAGTGGCCAGGAGACCTTTTTCGAGACCCTGGAATGTATCCCAGTGTGCGATCTCCAGCGCGAGATCGATGTCCCGAGTGGCCCGCCGGACCTCGAGGCCAAAACCATGATGGAGAACCATATCCCGCGCGGTGGCCCCGACCACTACAAATGGGATACCCAGCTCGGCGGCCAGGCGACCCACCTCACCCAGCACTTCGGCTAGTAATGGGTCAATCCGGTTCGAGACGTCCAGCCAGACCGTGCTCATACAGCATCCTTGCAGTTTCAATGTTGCGTTCGTCGCCGCTCGCCATGAGTTCGGCATGGACGAGCAGTCGCGGCGCGAGTTCCGGGCCCTCGGTGTGACATTCCGGCGGCCAGAAGGTCTGATGGAGTTCGATGTCTCCATCCGGATCCTTGCGCAGGCCGAAGGCGGCCATCAGCCGGTTGGGGGTCATGCGAGTGTGGATGGAAACCCGCTCCGGGATCAGGTATCCGGTCAGCCTTGCGGCCGCGACCTCCCCTCCCCAGACGGCACCGTACGGTTCCAGGTCGGCGTGCTCCCACCACCCGGGCCCGGGGGCGCGGTAACGCCCGAGTAACGTCCTGGGCCGCAGTTGTTCCGGGTATGCGAGGGTCCACCGTTGAATGAGGGCATGATGGTTGTGCAGACGGCGGGTTCGCGATCCCGTTTCGAGGAGAAAGCCCTGGTCGCGCAGTGCCTGAAGACTGCGGCTGGCACTGCCGAGCGAGACGCCGGCGGCATCGGCAATCTCGCGGTAGGTCGCGTGGAGAAGACGGGGAGCGCACAGCAGGGCGAAGACGACGCGCAGGCCGGCGCTCTGGAAGGCAGCGCGGCCTGCCGGGTCGCGGTCCACCGATTCCGCGGCCACCGGCTTGTTGCCCCGGACGTAGACGTACACCGGCGGGGCATTGATGTAGGCGTTTCCGGCCAGGTCCAGATAGCCGATATCCATGCTCTTCAGGCGTTCGGCCAGGCGCGGGTTCACATACTCGCTGACGATCAGTACGGGGTATTCGGGCTCGAGACGGGCGGCGATCCAGCTCACGCTGGCCGGGGTGAGACGGGGCACGGTGTGGACCTCGAAGCACCGCTGGGTGCGTTCCGGGGCAACCCGCAGGTAAAGGGATGATGCACGTTCGATCTGCGGGTGCAGCCCGGTCGCGCCTTCCAGGCATTCGCATGCCTGTTCCAGAAGCTGTTGTTCCTGTAAACCATCCATGACCGGGCGCCTGTTCAAAGATTAAGCTTGTTCAATATTATTGAACAAAACCAAACAATGAACAACGCGAGGATGGGCGCTCAGTCGAAGACGACGGTCTTGTTGCCGTGGGTGAGCACGCGGCCTTCGAGGTGGTAGCGCAGGCCGCGGGCGAGGACCCAGCGTTCCACGTCGCGGCCCTTGCGGATCATGTCCTGCACGCTGTCGTCGTGACGTACCCGGGTGACGTCCTGTTCGATGATGGGGCCGGCGTCCAGTTCTTCGGTCACGTAGTGGCTGGTGGCGCCGATCAGCTTGACCCCGCGGGTGTGCGCCTGGTGGTAGGGGCGCGCGCCGGAGAACGAGGGCAGGAAGCTGTGGTGGATGTTGATGATGCGCTGCGGGTAGCGCTCGCACATCCACGGCGGGAGGATCTGCATGTAGCGGGCGAGCACCACGGTGTCGGGCTGCAGGTCGTCAAGGCGTTCCTGCAGTTGGGCGAAGGCGCTCGCGCGGTCATCGCGCGGGACGGGGATGTGCTCGAACGGGATGCCGTAGCAGCGCGCCAGGGGTTCGTGGTCGGTGTGGTTGGAGAGGATGGCGGGGATGTCCATGGGCAGCTCGCCGGCGTTCCAGCGGGCGAGCAGGTCGCTGAGGCAGTGTCCTTCGCGGCTGACCATGAGCACCACGCGCTGGCGGCTGCGCGAGTCGGCCAGGACCCAGTCCATGCGCATGTCTTCGCCCAGATGCAGCAGGCGGTCGCGTAGTTCGCCTTCGCGCGCGGGGTCGAGGGCGAAGACCCAGCGCATGAAGAACCAGCCGGCCTCGGCGTCGGTGTGCTGGGCGGCCTCGGTGATCCAGCCGTCGGTGCCGGCAATGGCCTCGGCCACCCGGGCCACGATGCCGTGCTGGTCGGGGCAGACGATGCTGAGGCGAAAGTCGTGGCGCGCGGGCGTGGTTTCGGTCATGGTCGAGATATTCCGGGGAGATTGAAGCGGTCAGGGTACACCGGGGCGCCCGGGAGACCGATACCCGGCAGGAATGACTACGGGCTCGACCGGACGCGCTCCCCGGCCCAGCTGGCAAAGGCGGAATACACCTCCAGGGCGTCGGGCACGGCGCCGATCACGCGATCCAGATCGATCGTGTCATAAAGATGCGTCAGTACGTTGCGCATCGCGCAGGCGTCCACCAGCTGATCGGCCAGCCCGGCATCCAGGCCATGGCGGTCGCGCAGAGCGATGAAAACTTCGCGATAGGCCGAGGCCAGCCGGTCTCCATCCCTGCGCAGGAGTTGCAGCCCGATATCGGCCGCCGATTCACACAAAAGCTGAAGCAGGCGTTCGATCGCATAGTGCTCCTGCCTCTGCACGGACACGTCCAGAGCTGCGTAATACTCCATGTCCGTCAGGAAACGATGGAGCATGTCGAGCTTGCGCCCGATCACCTCGGCGGTATCAGGAGGCATCCGTGCCCTCCATCCGGTGTTGCTGGAAGAGTACGGAGTCGGCGTGCAGGAAGAAGGCCCGGTCCTGCTCGGCGTGGAAGCGCCCGGCCTGTGCTTCGTACAGGCAGACGCCATCCCGGAAGACCTCGAACCGGGTCAGCGGGGAAGTACCCTCGCTCAGAACCAGCAGATCAACCGGGCAGGGTTCCAGGATCTCTTCCAGTTGCCGTTGCCAGCGGCCCTGGGTCATCAGGCCTGGCATCTCCGCCGGCTGAACGGCAAGGTCGATGTCCCGGCCGGTGCCGTCCCGCGCCGTGGAGCCGAACAGGACCAGCAGCTCCCAGCCATGCTCTCTGGCGAGGTGCTCGAGCTGCGAAGTTTGTTCGGGAGAAAGCATGGGGCACCGGGGCAGCGAATCCGAAAGGGTCCAGATTAGGACAACTCCAGTTCGCGGCCAAGGCCGTTCCTACGGGGCGGGGGCTGCAGGAGCGAGCTTGCTCGCGAATGGTGAGCAGCCTGTTCGCGGCCGAGGCCGCTCCTACCGGGGTCAGGCGGTGTCGCGCAGGCCGGGGGGGATGGAGAAGGTGATGGTCTCTTCCTGGCCGGCGACTTCGCTGACCTCGTTCACGCCGCGCTCGCGCAGGTAGTCGATGACTTCCTGCACCAGCAGTTCGGGGGCGGAGGCGCCGGCGGTCACGGCGATTCGGTCGCGGCCTTCGAGCCAGGCGGGGTCGATGTCGGTGGCTCCATCCACCAGATACGACGGCACGCCGGCGCGCGCGCCGATCTCGGCGAGGCGGTTGGAGTTGGAGCTGTTCTTCGAGCCGACCACCAGCAGCAGGTCGCAGTCGTCGGCGAGGGTCTTCACCGCGTCCTGGCGGTTCTGCGTGGCGTAGCAGATGTCCATCTTGCGCGGCCCCTCGATGTTGGGGAAGCGCGCGGTGAGGGCGTCGATGATGTGGGCGGTGTCGTCCATCGACAGCGTGGTCTGCGAAACGAACGCCAGGCGGTCGGGCTCGCTCACCTCCAGGCGTTCCACGTCTTCCACGGTTTCCACCAGCATCATGCGCCCGCCCTTCGAGGTGTCGAACTGGCCCAGGGTGCCCTCCACCTCGGGGTGCCCGGCATGGCCGATGAGGACCACTTCGCGCCCCTCGCGGGCGTGCTTCGACACCTCGAGGTGGACCTTGGTCACCAGCGGGCAGGTGGCGTCGAACACGGTCAGGCCGCGGCGCTCGGCCTCTTCCTCCACGCGGCGCGGTACGCCGTGCGCGGAGAAGATGACCACGTTCCCGTCCGGCACTTCGTCCAGCTCTTCCACGAACACCACGCCGGCGTCTTCCAGGCGCCCGACCACGTGGCGGTTGTGCACCACCTCGTGGCGTACGTACAGCGGGGCGCCGTGGATCTCCAGGGCGCGTTCCACGATCTCGATGGCGCGTTCGACGCCGGCACAGAAGCCGCGGGGGTTGGCGAGCCGGACCTGCATGTTCATGGCCTGTTCTCCTCGCGGATCACTCGTCCGCCGGGTGCACTTCCAGGATCTCCACCTCGAAGGTGAAGTTCTTGCCCGCCAGCGGGTGGTTGAAGTCCACGGTCACGGTCTCCTCGCTCAATTCGCTGATGCGGCCGGGCACGGCCTCGGCCGAAGGGCTGGTGAACTCGTAGATCTGACCCTCTGCCAGCTCCGCCTCGGGCGGGAACTGGTTG
Organism: Thioalkalivibrio halophilus; assembly: GCF_001995255.1. GTDB lineage: Bacteria > Pseudomonadota > Gammaproteobacteria > Ectothiorhodospirales > Ectothiorhodospiraceae > Thioalkalivibrio > Thioalkalivibrio halophilus. The sequence continues at coordinate 27,332 of NZ_MUZR01000035.1, forward strand.
CGGGGCACCGACTGGAAAGCCTCTTTCTCGGGCCAAGGGAACATGGTCCCGGCCTCGATCGCAAATTCCCGCTGATCGCCCGGCTGCAGGCCGATCAGCAGGTCTTCCAGCCCGGGCAGGATCTCGCCGGCGCCGACCTCCAGCTCGGTGGGTTCCTCGCCGGTGGAATCCACCACCAGGCCGTTTTCCAGCACCAGCCGGTAATGCATGCGTACGCGCTTTTCTTTTACTACGGTCGTCATCTTTGCTCCAGTTCGCTTGCAGACGCGGGGCGGGTCAGCTGCGGCGGGTGGCCTCGCCTTCGGTAAAGGCGGCAACGATCAGCAGCACCGCGCCCACGGTGATCGCCATGTCGGCGACGTTGAATGCGGGCCAGTGATAACCGGCCCAGTGGAAATCGAGAAAATCCACCACCTTGCCGATGCGCAGGCGGTCCACCAGGTTGCCGATGGCCCCGCCCACGATCAGCCCCAGCGAGGCGATGGTCAGCCAGGCATTGCGCGGCAGACGCGCCAGCCAGACGGTGATCAGCACCCCGGCGGCGATCGCGATCCCGGACAGCAGCCAGCGGCCCCAGCCGCCGGCATCGGCCAGCAGGCTGAACGCGGCCCCCGGGTTGTACAGCAGGGTGAAGTTGAAGAACGGGGCCACTTCCACTGAGGCGAACTGGGTGAGCGCGCGCTCGGCCCAGAACTTGGTGATCTGGTCCAGGACCAGCACCACCGCGGCCAGGGCGAGCCCCGGCGCCAGTCCGGAATGCCCCGGCAGTCTCATGCGAACCGCCGGGTCTCGCCCGGCCCCTCCACGTTGGTCACACAGCGCCCGCACAGTTCCGGATGCGCCGGGTTCTCGCCCACATCGGGACGCAGGTGCCAGCAACGCACGCACTTGGCGTGTTCACTGCGGTGCACCACCACGCCGATCGCGGTGCCGTCCTCCAGGGTCGCGACATGCGCATCGGCCGGGGCGGGCTCGGTGCTCAGGCGCACCTCCGAGGTAATGAACACGAACCGCACCTCGTCACCCAGGCGTTCCAGCGGGGCGCGCACCGGGGCATCGGCAGGCACGTGCAGGTCGATCTCGGCGGTCAGCGAGGCGCCGATGCGCTGCTCGTTGCGGGCGGTTTCCAGCGCGCGGGCGGCGTGGGTGCGCATCTCCAGGATACGGTCCCAGTCGGCACTGCTGAACGTCGCGTCCTCCGGCAGCGGGGCCAGGCCCTCGTACCAGGTGGCGAACAGCACGGAGTCCGCGCGTTCGCCCGGCAGCAGCTCCCAGATCTCCTCGGCGGTGAAGGTCAGGATCGGCGCGATCCACCGGGTCAGGGCCTCGGCCACGTGGTACAGCGCGGTCTGCGCGGAACGCCGCGCGTGCGAGTCCGCCGGCGTGGTGTACTGGCGGTCCTTGATCACGTCGAGGTAGAAGCTGCCCAGCTCCACCGAGCAGAAGTTGTGCACCCGCTGGTAGATCGGGTGGAACAGGAACTCGTCGTACGAGCGGGTGACCTGTTCCTGCACCTGCAGCGCGCGGGCCACGATCCAGCGGTCCAGCGGCAGCAGTTCGTCCAGCGGCACCGCGTGCTCCTGCGGATCGAACCCGCTGAGGTTGCCGAGCAGAAAGCGCATGGTGTTGCGGATGCGGCGATAGGCATCGGCGGTACGGTCGAGGATGTTGTCGGAGATCGCCATCTCGCCGGAGAAGTCGGTCGCCGCGACCCACAGGCGCAGGATGTCCGCGCCCAGGGTGGAGACAACCTCCTGCGGCGCGACGACATTGCCGCGCGACTTCGACATCTTCTCGCCGTTCTCGTCCACGGTGAAGCCGTGGGTCAGCACCCCGCGGTAGGGCGCCTCACCGCGCATGGCCACGCTGGTCAGCAGGCTGGACTGGAACCAGCCGCGGTGCTGGTCGGAACCCTCGAGGAACAGATCCGCCGGCAGGCCGCCCAGCTCGGGGCGCTTCTCCACCACCGTGCTGTGCAGCACGCCGGAGTCGAACCACACGTCCAGGGTGTCGGTGAGCTTGACGTACTCGGCGGCCTCCTCGCCCAGCAGTTCTTCCGGCTCCAGGCGGAACCAGGCCTCGATACCCTCCTCTTCGATCCGCCGAGCCACCTGCTCGGTGAGTTCGGGGGTCATCGGGTGCACGCGGCCGGTCTTGCGATGCAGGAAGAACGGGATTGGCACGCCCCAGTGGCGCTGACGCGAGATGCACCAGTCGGGCCGGTTGGCCACCATGCCGTGGATGCGCGCCTGTCCCCAGTCGGGCATCCAGCGGGTCTCGCCGATCGCGCGCAGGGCGTCGGCACGCAGTTCCTCGCGGTCCATGCTGATGAACCACTGCGGCGTGGCGCGGAAGATGATGGGGGTCTTGTGCCGCCAGCAGTGCGGGTAGCTGTGGTGGAGTTTGCGCGCCACGATCAGCGCGGCCTTCTCGTGCAGCACGTCGATCACGTGGCCGTTGGCCTGGTGCACGTTCTGCCCGGCGAAATACGGCGTGCCCTCCACGAACACCCCGTCGGGGCCCACCGGGTTGTCCACCGGCAGGTTGTACTGCAGGCCCACGGCGTAGTCGTCCTGACCGTGGCCGGGGGCGGTATGCACGCAGCCGGTACCAGCCTCGGTGGTCACGTGGTCGCCGAGAATCAGCGGCACCTCGCGCTCCAGGAACGGGTGCTGCAGCACCAGGCCTTCCAGCGCGGCACCCTTCACGCGTGCCAGCACGCGGCCTTCGCCCAGGTCGTAGCGGGCCAGGCAGTCCTCCAGCAGCCCCTCCGCCAGCAGAAGGCGCTCGTGTTCCAGTTCCACCAGCGCGTAATCCAGCTCCGGGTGCACGGCCACCGCCTGGTTGGCCGGCAGGGTCCACGGCGTGGTGGTCCAGATCACCACGCTCACCGGACCGTCGGCATCCGCCCCGGAGAAACGCCGCACCAGGTCCACGTCGTCCACCACGCGGAAGCGCACGTCGATCGCCTGCGAGATCTTGTCCTCGTACTCCACCTCGGCCTCGGCCAGTGCGGAACCGCAGTCCACACACCAGTGCACGGGCTTCTCGCCCATCTGCACATGGCCGCGTTCGTAGATACGGGCGAGGGCGCGCACGGTGTCCGCCTCGACCTGGTAGTCCATGGTCAGGTACGGGTTCTCCCAGTCCCCCAGCACGCCCAGGCGCTGGAAGTCGGCCGACTGCCCCGCTACCTGCTCGGCGGCATACGCCCGGCAGGCCTCGCGGAAGGAGGCCGCGTCCACTTCGTGTCCCGGCTTGCCGATGTTGTGCTCCACCTGCAGCTCGATCGGCAGGCCGTGGCAGTCCCAGCCCGGCACGTAGGGGGCGTCGAAGCCCGCCAGCGTGCGGCTCTTGACGATAATGTCCTTGAGGATCTTGTTGACCGCGTGGCCGACGTGGATCGAGCCGTTGGCGTACGGCGGGCCGTCGGCCAGCACGAACCGCGGGCGTCCGGCGCAGTGCTCGCGCAGGCGGCGATAACGGTCCTCCGCCCGCCACTGCTCCAGCCATTCCGGCTCGCGCTTTGCCAGGTTCGCCCGCATGGGGAAGGCGGTCTGCGGCAGGTTGAGCGTATCCTTGTAGGGATTCGGCGGTGCCTGTTTCTTGGCCATGGCTCTTCCGGATGGGCCCCGCGGGGCCGGTTGCTGTGGAGTTGAAGGATTCGGCAGTTTCGACCGGTGTCAGCAGACGGTACGGGGCACACGGCCCGGTTCATCGCCCGCCAGGCATTCACGCGCCGTGTCGGCGTCCCGTGCGATCTGCGCCTTGAGGGCATCCAGCCCGTCGAAGCGCTGTTCGCCGCGAACCAGCGCGCGCGGTTCGAACGCCACGCGCGCGCCGTAGAGCTCGGGGGCGGCGTCCAGCACATGGATCTCCAGGCGCTGTTCGGTGCCCTGCACCGTGGGCCGCCAGCCGATGTTCGCCACCGCAGCCAGCGGTTCGCCGCCCGCGCCTTGCAGCCAGCCGGCATACACCCCGCGCAGCGCCAGCGGCCAGCGGCCCAGGCGCACGTTGGCGGTGGGAAAGCCGATGGTGCGCCCAAGGCGATCGCCATGCGCCACCCGGCCATGCAGCCGGTACGGCCGTCCAAGCAGCCGCGCGACCTCGTCGAAGCCGCCCTCGCGCGCGGCGGCGCGCACCCGGGTGCTGCTGATGCGCCCGTCGGCATCGCTGACCGTGGGCGTGGACTCCACGCTGAAGCCCAGCCGCTCCCCTTCGGCACGCATCAGGGCGCTGTCGCCCTCGCGCCCGCGGCCGAAGCGGAAATCATCGCCCACCAGCACGTGGCGCGCGCCCAGCCGCCGGTACAGGACCTCCTCGAGGAAGTCGCGCGCCGGCAGCCCCGCCAGGCGGGCATCGAAACGCAGCACCCAGGCGGCGTCCAGGCCGCGGCCGTCCAGCGCCACCAGACGGTCGCGCAGGCGCTGCAGCCGCCCCGGCGGCGTGGGCGCCCCGGCGTGTTCGGCGAAATATTCGCGCGGCAGCGGCTCGAAGGTCATCAGCACCGACGGCGCCGCATGCTCGCGCGCGGCCGCCAGCAGGCGATCCACCACCGCCTGATGCCCGCAGTGCAGACCATCGAAGTTGCCGATGGTCACCACGGCGCCACGCACCGCGGTCAGCCCGGAATCCGTACCGTCGGGCCTTCCCAGCCCTCGAATCAGCCGCATTGCCCCGTATCCAGGAAAAACGGCAAGTATAACCCGGCGTGCCCCGCGAGATCAGGCCTCGCGCAACAGGAAATGCCGCGGACGCAGCCCGGCCAGCCACAGCGTCACCCCGAGACTGGCCACCCCGGCGACGATCAGCCCGGTCAGCGCGGTCCCGCGCTCGGGGATGGACCAGTCCGTCCACGCGTCCAGCGCCGGCGACAGCACCACCAGCACCGCCACCATCACCGCCAGGGCCACGGGCAGCCCGTAGCGCAGGCGCCGCAGGGCCGGTCCCGGCCGGTAGATCCCTTCGCGCAGCAGGCCGCGGTACAGCAGCCCGGCGTTGATGTAGGCCGAGGCCGAGGTCGCCAGCGCCAGCCCGGCATGCGCACCCGGCACCCCGGACAGATACCACGGCAGCACGAACAGGCCGTTGAGCAGCATGTTCCACAGCATGGCAATGATCGCGATGCGCACCGGGGTTTTCGTGTCCTGGCGGGCGAAGAAGCCCGGCGCGAGCACCTTGATCAGGATGAAGCCCGGGAGCCCCAGCGAATAGGCGGCCAGCGCCAGTGCGGTCATGTGGGTGTCGTGCGGGGTGAACTCCTGATACTGGATCAGCGTCGCGAGGATCGGCACCGCCAGCACCACCAGCCCGGCCATCGCCGGCAGGGCCACCAGCATCGCCGTGCGCAGCGCCCAGTCCAGGGTGCGGCCGAAGGCCTCGGGCCGCTCCTCGTTGAACTGTTTCGCCAGGCGCGGAAGGATTACCGTGCCGATGGCGATGCCGAACAGCGCCAGCGGCAGTTCGACGAAGCGATCGCCGAAATACAGCCAGGAGATCGAACCCGCCACCAGGAACGAGGCGATCAGGGTGTCCACCAGCAGGTTGATCTGCACCACCGAGGTCCCGAGGATCGCGGGCAGCATCAGCTTGACGATCCGGCGCACGCCCTCGTGCGCCCGGCGGAAACGCGGCCGTGGCAGCAGCCCGGCCCGCCACAGAAACGGGATCTGGAAAGCCAGCTGCAGCCCCCCGGCGATGAACACGCCCCAGGCCAGCGCGACCACCGGTTCGGCGAACATCGGCGCCAGCCACAGCGCGGCGCCGATCAGCGCCAGGTTGAGAAACACCGGAGTGAACGCCGGCACCGCGAAGCGCCCGATGCTGTTGAGGATGCCCGCCGCCATCGCCGTCAGGGAGATGAACAGCAGGTACGGGAAGGTGATGCGCAGCATGTCCGCCGCCAGGTCCTGGCGGCCTTCCGCCTGCGCCAGCCCGGGCGCGAAGACCCAGATCAGCAGCGGGGCCGCGAGGATGCCCAGCAGCGTGATTACCGAGACTGCCGCCATCAGCGCCCCGGCGGTATGGTCCAGCAAATCGCGCAGGGCCTCGCGCCCGCGCTTCTCGCGGAATTCGGCAAACACCGGCACGAAGGCCTGGTTGAAGGCCCCCTCGGCGAACAGCCGGCGCAGAAAATTGGGGATGCGGAAGGCGACAAAGAAGGCGTCGGTGGCCGCGCTGGCCCCGAAGGTCACCGCCAGCACCATGTCGCGCAGATAGCCCATGATCCGCGAGATCATGGTCATGCCGCTGACCACAGCGGTGGATCGGAACAGTCGGTTCATGCGGAAGCCGGCACCACACAGACAATGAGCGGACCGGAGTGTAACCGACTCGCCCGTCGCCAGGCCCGGCGACGGCTGTCCCGGGGAACCGCGGGCAGCCGTCAGGAGGAAGGGAGGATTACTCGATCTTCAGGTAGGCGAAGCCTTCGTCGTTCTGCAGCTCGGTCAGGCGCACCACGCCGGAGGGCACCAGCTCGATGTCCACGCCATCCATCAGATCCTCTTCCGGAAGGCCGATGTCACCGCGGGTGATGTCGCACAGCTCCAGCGTCACACCATAGGTGTTGGCCAGGGTGCGCAGGCGGCTCTGCAGCCGTTCGCGCTCCTCCAGCAATTCCTCGTCGGCCTCGAACGGGGTGTCTTCGAGGTCATCATCGGCGATGAAACGGATGCCGTGGGACACGAACACGATCCGCACGTCCGCCTCGATGAACTCGCGCTCGTAATGGGTGACCATGTTGTTGATGCTGGTGAGCATTGCCGAGAAGCGCCGCGGGTCGGCGAAATCGGCGTGGTAGGCGACCTTGGCCTCGGGCTCGAAGGCACGCGCCTGCTGCGGGACCAGGACCAGGCTGGCGGCAAACAGGGCCAGCAGCACCAGCACGAAGCCGGGGACCACGGCGTTGTTGCGGGCGGCGGGGTATTTCATCTCCATGCTCCTTTTTGTGTTGTGATGCCTGCAATGTAGACGCACAGGCTCCGGGATTCCATTCCGGGGGGCGACCGGGGCCGGTTCGCGTAGGAGCCTGCTTGCAGGCGAAGACGAGCTTGACCCTGACCGGCGCCCCGAGTATGCTTTGTCGCCTTTCAGAGAACCCGGCGAATCACGCGAGGGATAGAGTTTTGGCGAATATTGCTTCTGCCCGTAAAAGGGCCCGTCAGTCCATGAAGAACCGCGCCCACAACATGGCGCTGCGGTCGCGTTTCCGTACGTACATGAAGGCGGTCCTCAAGCCGCTGCGTCAGGGAGACGTCGAGGCTGCCCGCGAGGCGTATAGCCAGGCGGTCCCGATCATCGACAAGACCGCGAACAAGGGCCTGATCCACAAAAACAAGGCGGCCCGGCACAAGAGCCGCCTGAACCAGCGGATCCGCGCCCTGCAGGCGTAAGATCCCCGGGCCTGCGGGCCCCGGCCGGCAGCCTGAAGACCGAACGGGCCCGCCCCAGTGCAAAGGGGCGGGCCCGTTTGCGTGCGTATGTCGTGCGCGTGTCGCTACAGCAGCACCATGTTGTCGCGGTGCACCAGCTCCGGCTCGAACTGATAGCCCAGCTCCGCCTCGATCTGATCGGCACGCAGACCGCGGATGCGCTCCACCTCGGCCGCCGAGTAGTTGACCAGTCCACGCGCAACACCGGAGCCATCCGGGGCCACGCAGGTCACCACCTCGCCGCGGCGGAATTCCCCCTCGACCCGCGCCACGCCCACCGCCAGCAGGCTGCGACCGGATTCGCGCAGCACCCGCGCGGCACCCTCGTCGAGATGCAGCACACCGCGCGAATGCAGCTGGTCGGCGATCCAGCGCTTGCGCGCGGCCAGCGGCTCGCGGTCCGGCTGCAGCCAGGTCCCCACGTCTTCGCCGGCCAGGACCCGCGCCATCACGCGCTCCTCGCGCCCCGAGGCGATCACGGTATGAGTACCGGAACGCGCGGCACGCTCCGCGGCGTACAGCTTGGTGGCCATGCCGCCGCGTCCCAGCCGCCCGAACTCCGGAGCCACGAACTGCTGCAGCGTCACGTCGGAGGCGCGGCCTTCGGCGATCCGCCGGGCCTGCGGGTCACGCCGCGGATCGGCGTCGAACAGGCCCTCCTGATCGGTCAGGATCAGCAACAGATCGGCCACCACCAGGTTGGCGACCAGCGCCGCCAGGGTGTCGTTGTCGCCCAGCCGGATCTCCTCGTAGGCCACGGTGTCGTTCTCGTTGACCACCGGGATGGTGCCGAGGGTCAGCAAGGCCTGCATGGTCGAACGCGCATTCAGGTAGCGCTCGCGGTCGGCCAGGTCGTCATGCGTCAGCAGGACCTGGGCGGCGTGCAGCCCGTGCGCCGCGAATTCCTGCTCGTAGGCCTGCACCAGCCCCATCTGACCGACCGCGGCCGAGGCCTGCAGCTGATGCAGCTGGTGCGGCCGCTCGGTCATGCCCAGGCGATACATGCCTTCGGCCACCGCCCCGCTGGACACCAGGATCACCTCCAGCCCCTGCTCCCGCAGTTCGGCCATCTGCCGGGCCCAGGCCTGCAGGGCCGGGCGGTCGAGGCCGGTGCCATCGGCGGTAATCAGCGCGCTGCCGATCTTCACCACCACGCGCCGCGCCTGCGGCAGGGCGCGGCTCATGCTTCGCCCTCCGGCTCGCCCTCCGCCGGGTCGAGACGCCGGCGCTCGACTTCGCGCATCACGGCCTGCAGCAGACCGTCCACGCCGTCGCCGGTGGCGGCGGAGATGCGGTACTGCGGCACGTCGCCGCCGGGCGCCGCCTGCATGCGCTCGCCCAGCGCGTCCAGCGCCTCCGCGTCCAGCAGCTCGCACTTGTTGAGCACCAGCCAGCGCGGGCGCGCCGCCAGTTCTTCGCTGTGCCGCTGCAGCTCGGTGAGCGCGGTCTGCATGTCGGTGACCGGGTCCGCTTCGGGGTCCGGCGGGGCCACGTCCACCAGGTGCAGCAGCAGCTCGGTGCGCCCCAGGTGCTTGAGGAAGCGGGTGCCCAGCCCGGCACCCTCGGCCGCGCCCTCGATCAGCCCGGGTATATCGGCCATCACGAAGCTCTGCTCGGGCCCCACGCTGACCACGCCCAGTTGCGGATAAAGCGTGGTGAACGGGTAGTCGGCCACCCGCGGACGCGCGGCCGACGCGCGCGACAGCAGGGTCGATTTGCCGGCATTCGGCAGCCCCAGCAGCCCCACGTCGGCCAGCACCCGCAGTTCCAGCTGCAGGCGACGCTGCTCGCCCGGCGTGCCCGGCTTGCTCTGGCGCGGGGCCTGGTTGGTGGAGCTCTTGTAGCGGGTGTTGCCGAGCCCGTGATAGCCGCCCTGGGCGACCAGCAGACGCTGGCCGTCCGCGGTGATGTCGCCCAGCAGCTCGTCGGTTTCCGCGTCACGCACCACGGTGCCCACCGGCACCGCGATCTCGAGGTCTTCGCCGGACGCGCCGGTGCGGTTCTGACCCATGCCGTTTTTCCCGCGCGGCCCGTCGAAACGCTTCTGGTAGCGGAAGTCGGCCAGGGTGTTCAGGCGCTCGGTCCCGACCAGCCACACCGAACCTCCGTCCCCGCCGTCGCCGCCATCCGGCCCGCCGAAGGGGATGTACTTCTCGCGGCGGAAGCTCACGCAGCCATTACCGCCATCGCCGGCCCTGACCACGATGTTCGCCTCGTCGATGAACTGCATCCTTCGCCTCCGGAGGGGATAGAAACAAAAAAAGCCCCGCAGAACGGGGCTTTACGGCGATCCGCGTAGCGGTCAGCCGGATTACTGCTGCGGCTGGACCGTCACGAAACGGCGGTTGAAACGACCGCCCTTCTTGAACACGACCTCGCCATCCACCTTGGCGAACAGCGTGTGGTCCTTGCCGCAACCCACGTTCTCGCCGGGATGATACTGCGTACCGCGCTGACGCACGAGGATGTTGCCGGCGCTCACGATCTGGCCGCCAAACCGCTTGACGCCAAGGCGTTTACTCTCGGAATCGCGCCCGTTCTTGGAACTGCCGCCTGCCTTCTTGTGTGCCATGTTCTCGTTCTCCCGAGTACTGTCGTGCCGCAGCTCAGCCGGCGATGCCGGTGATGCGCACGGTGGTGTAGTGCTGCCGGTGGCCCGCCTGCTTCATGCTGTGCTTGCGGCGCCGGAATTTGATGATGCGGACCTTGTCGCCGCGGCCGTGGTCCTCGACTTTGGCGGTGACCTTGCCGCCATCGACCACCGGGGCCCCGACGCGGACATCGTCACCCGCACCCACCATCAGCACCTGGTCGAAATCGACCTCGGAACCGACTTCGGCGTCGAGCTTTTCGATGCGGATCACGTCACCTTCGGCGACGCGGTACTGTTTACCACCTGTTGCGATGATCGCGTACATTTCCCTGGGACTCCGTTGCGATGACCTGTATGGACCAGGTGCTGATGACTGGTCTCGCGAAAGGGCGGCAATGCTAGCAGCACCCCCGCCGGGGGTCAACGTTTCGGCCACCCGTATTGCTTGACACCCCGCCACCCCCTTTCTAGCATGCCGGGCTCTTCATTTGCTGGAGGCGGCGCGCGCGTGCGGGCCTGCCGAAACCGACCCCACCCTCACCGGCCTGCCGAACCGCATGTCCATAGACGCCATCCGAGAGCTCGCTGCCGACGACATGCAGGCAGTCGACGCCTGCATCCGCGACCGGCTCAGCTCCCCCGTGGTGCTGATCAACCAGCTCGGACACTACATCATCCACAGTGGCGGCAAGCGACTGCGGCCGTTGCTGGCGACCCTGTCGGCCCGGGCCTGCGGTTACGAGGGCGACAAGCACGTCACCCTGGCGGCGCTGGTGGAGTTCATCCACACCGCGACCCTGCTGCACGACGACGTGGTGGATGCCTCGGAAATGCGCCGCGGCAACGAGACCGCGAACCACATCTTCGGCAACGAGGCCGCCGTGCTGGTGGGTGACTTCCTCTACACCCGCGCCTTCGAGATGATGGTCGAGATCGACTCGATGCGGGTGATGGAGATCCTGTCGCGCGCGACCAACGTCATCGCGGAAGGCGAAGTGATGCAGCTGATGAACTGCCACGACGCGGATGTCGACGAGGCGCGCTACATGGACGTGATCCAGTCGAAGACCGCCAAGCTGTTCGAGGCGGCCTGCCAGATCGGCGGCATCCTCGCGCAGCGCGACGCCGCCGACGAGGCCGCGCTGGCGCGCTACGGCATGCACCTGGGCACCGCGTTCCAGCTGATCGACGATGTGCTCGACTATTCGGCCGACCCCGAGGTGACCGGCAAGCAGCTGGGCGACGACCTCGCCGAGGGCAAGCCGACCCTGCCGCTGATCCACGTGCTGCGCGAGGGCAGCGACGCCGAAAAGGCCGTGGTGCGCCGGGCGATCGAACAGGGCGGGCGCGAGGAAACCGACGCGGTGATCGCGGCCATGCACTCCACCGGCGCGCTGGAGTACGCCCGGGCGCGGGCGGAGGCCGAAACCGACGCGGCGATCGACGCCATCGCCGGGCTGCCGGACACCCCCCACCGCCGCGCCCTGGCGGACATCGCCCGCTTCGCCGTGGGCCGCGATCACTGACACCGCGTTCGCCCGGGGCATGGACAACCCCGAACAAACACGGCATAATATCGAGCTCAGCGTCGGAGTGTAGCTCAGCTTGGTAGAGCACTGCCTTCGGGAGGCAGGGGTCGAAGGTTCGAATCCTTTCACTCCGACCATTTCCCGATTTCTCCGGTCGGGCGGTGCATCCGGCACCGCCCGGTCCTTCCTTCGGCGGATGCCTGCATGAGCGTTTCTTCCCGGCCCGCACGTGGCACGCTGTACATCGTTTCCGCACCTTCGGGTGCCGGCAAGACCAGTCTGGTCGGCGCATTGCTGGACAGCGTCGAGGACGTCGAGGTCTCGGTCTCGCACACCACGCGTCAGCCGCGCCCGGGCGAGGTCGACGGCATCGACTACCATTTCGTTTCGGCGGAGACCTTCCTCGGCATGATCGAGGACGGCAAGCTGCTGGAACACGCCAAGGTGTTCGACAACTTCTACGGCACCGCACTGGCCAGCGTGAACGAACGCCTGGACGCCGGTTTCGACGTGATCCTGGAGATCGACTGGCAGGGTGCCCGGCAGGTCCGCGCCGCGGTGCCGGACTGCCGCTCGGTCTTCATCCTGCCGCCTTCGCGCACCGAACTGGAACGTCGGCTGCGCGGCCGTGGTCAGGATAGTGAGGAGGTGATCGAACGCCGCCTGCGTGATGCCGAGTCGGACTGCACGCATTACCGCGAATACGACTACACCGTGGTCAACGCGGAGTTTGATCAGGCTCTGCGGGATCTCGCCAGCATCTTCCGCTCCAACCGGCTGCGCACGGTGGAGCAGGAGATCCGCTCTGCGGACACCCTGAACAACCTGCTGGCCGGTGCCCGGGCATCGGCCTGACATACGCAACAGACGCAACAGCCGGAGCAAGACCATGGCCCGCATAACCGTCGAGGACTGCCTCGAAAAAGTCGACAACCGCTTCGAGCTGGTGATGATGGCCGCCCGTCGCGCGCGTCACATCGCCCACGGCAAGGAACCCCGAGTGCCCGAGAACAACGACAAGCCAACGGTCATCGCCCTGCGCGAGATCGCAGCGGGCGTGGTCGGGGCCGAGGTGTTCGACGAGCACGACGAGCGTCCGCAGAACCAGATGCTGGATTTCTCCACGATCCGGCACCTGGAACAGCTCGAAGCCGACGAACGGTAGGTGGAGCCCTTGGCCGCTGGGCTTTCAGCGCCCGGGGCCGTCTCCTCGGCTTCCTCGGGCTCCGCGCGTTTCCTGATCAGCGACCTGTGCGCTGAGCTGGAGGCGTACCTGGAGCCCGAGCAGGTCGAGGAGATCTATCGCGCGTATCTATTCGGCGCCGAGGCCCACGAGGGCCAGACGCGCAAGACCGGCGAGCCGTACATCTACCACCCCCTGGCCGTGGCCCGCACCATGGCCGAGATGCGCATGGACCACCGCGCGATCTGCGCGGCCATCCTCCATGACGTGATGGAGGACACCCCCACCAGCAAGGACCGCATCCACGCCGAGTTCGGCGAGGAAGTCGCAGAGCTGGTCGACGGGGTCTCCAAGCTGACCCACCTGCAGTTCCAGTCCAAGGCCGAGGCGCAGGCGGAGAACTTCCGCAAGATGATGCTGGCGATCACCCGCGACATTCGGGTGATCCTGGTCAAGCTGGCCGACCGCCTGCACAACATGCGCACCCTGGGCGTGATGCGCCCGGACAAGAAGCGCCGCATCGCCAACGAGACCCTGGAGATCTACGCCCCCATCGCGCAGCGCCTGGGGATGAACGCCATGCGCCGCGAGCTGGAACACCTCGGCTTTGTCGCCAGGCATCCCTGGCGGTCCGCGGTCCTGGAACGCGCGATGCAGGACGCCCGCGGCAACCGCCGCGAGCCGATGCGCAACATCGAGCAGGCGATCTGCTCGCGCATGGAGGCCGCGGGCATCGAGGGCCGGATCTCCGGACGCGAGAAATCGCTGTACAGCATCTACCGCAAGATGCGCTCGAAGCGGCACACCTTCGAAGATGTGTTCGACGTGTTCGCGATCCGCATCGTGGTCGACGACATGGACACCTGCTACCGCTCGCTGGGGGTGGTCCACAACCTGTACAAGCCGGTGCCGGGGCGCTTCAAGGACTACATCGCGATCCCCAAGTCCAACGGCTACCAGTCACTGCACACCGTGCTGTTCGGCCCGCAGGGCATCCCGATCGAGGTGCAGATCCGCACCACCGAGATGGATCGTGTCGCGGAAAGCGGCATCGCCGCCCACTGGCAGTACAAGTCGGGGGGCGAGCTGGCGCAGACGGCGCAGAGCCGCGCACGCGAATGGCTCAAGGATGTCCTCGAGATCCAGAACAGCGTGGGCAATTCGATCGAGTTCCTGGAAAACGTGAAGGTCGACCTGTTCCCCGACGAGGTCTACACCTTCACCCCGGGTGGCGACATCCTGGTCCTGCCGCGCAACGCCACGCCCATCGACTTCGCCTATGCCGTGCACTCGGACGTCGGCAACCGCTGCGTGGCCGCCAAGATCGACCGCCAGCTGGCGCCGCTCTCCAGCCGGCTGCAAAGCGGCCAGACGGTGGAGATCGTCACCGCGCAGGGTGCCCGGCCCAACCCGGCCTGGCTGTCGTTCGTGGTCACCGGCAAGGCCCGCACCGGCATCCGCCACTGCCTGAAATCCATGCAGAAGGACGAGGCGCGGGCCCTTGGCCGCCGCCTGCTGGAAAAATCCCTGGCGGCACTGGATTCCAGCCTCGCGCGGATCTCCCCGGCACAGCTGGACCAGCTCCTGGACAACATGAAACTCACCGAGCTGGATGATCTGCTGGCCGAGATCGGTCTGGGGAATCGCATGGCCTCGCTGGTGGCACGCCAGCTGGTGGGCCTGGACGGCGAGGCGGCCGAGATCGAGGGCGAGACCGACGGCCACGAGACCGCATCCCTGGCGATCCGCGGGACCGAGGGCATGGTCCTGAACTACGGCCGCTGCTGCTATCCCATCCCGGGTGATCCAATCATCGGTCAGCTGAGCGCCGGGCGCGGCCTGGTGGTCCATCGCGAAAACTGCCGCAACCTGCACGAGGGCCGCGAACGTCCGGATCGCAGGATCGACCTCGAGTGGTCGCACGAACCGGGCCTGCAGTTCACCGCTGCGGTGCGCACGCGTACTGCCAACCGCCGCGGCGCGCTGGCCGAGATGGCTGCCTGCATCGCCGACCAGGGCTCCAACATCGAGCACATCTCGTTCAACGAGCAGGACGGCCACTCCACCGCCATGACCTTCCAGCTGACAGTGCGCGACCGCCAGCACCTGGCGCAGATCATGCGCGGCCTGCGGCGCCTGCCGGACGTGCTGCGGATCTCGCGCCCGCGCGGCTGACGCGGTATGGTTCCCGGCGCTGAATAACCAGGAGGTTCCATGTCCCGCGAAGTAATCCAGACCGACGCCGCCCCGGCCGCCATCGGCCCCTACTCCCAGGCGGTGCGCACCGGCGACACCCTGTACCTCTCCGGCCAGATCCCGCTGGACCCGGCCACCATGGACCTGGTGGACGGCGGCATCGAGGCGCAGATCCGCCGGGTGTTCGACAACCTGGCGGCAGTGCTGGATGCCGCCGGCGCGCGCCTGGGCGATATCGCCAAGCTCAACATCTACCTCGTCGACCTGACCCATTTCCCGCTGGTCAACGAGCTGATGAGCGAATACTTCAGCGAGCCTTATCCGGCGCGCGCGGCGATCGGCGTGGCCGCCCTGCCCAAGGGGGCACAGGTGGAGATGGACGCCATCGCCTGGTGTCCGCGGGGCTGAGGCCCCGCGCCCCGGAGCACTGCAGATGGACCTGCAGGCCCCGCTGACCGAACTCACCGGCGTGGGTCCGCGCCAGGCCGAACGCCTGGCGCGGCTGGGCCTGCACGTCTGCGGGGATCTGCTGTTCCATCTGCCGCTGCGCTTCGAGGACCGCACCCGCATCACCCCGCTGGACCGTCTGCGCCCGGGCCGCGCCGCCCTGTTCGAGGGCGTGGTCGAGCGCAGCGAGGTCGTGATCCGCCGTCGGCGCATGCTGGTGGTGACCCTGGGGGACGGTCAGGGCGTCATTACCCTGCGCTTCTTTCATTTCGGCAACGCGCAGCAGAAACGCCTGGCGAGCGGTACCCGGGTCCGCGCCTTCGGTGAACCGCGCGGCGTGCCCGGGGCGCTGGAATGCGTGCACCCGGAGACCGAGATCGTCGATCCGGACGCCCCGCCGGCGCTGGAACAGCGCCTGACCCCGGTCTACCCGGTCACCGAGGGTGTGTCCCAGCCGCTGCTGCGCAAGCTGGTGCGCCAGGCCCTGCTTGGCATCCGGCAGCTGCCCGACCTGTTGCCGGAACTGGAGCGTGAAGGCCTGCCGCCGCTGCAGCAGGCCGTGCAGGACCTCCACCAGCCGCCACCCAACGCGCAGGCCCCGGCGCTCGAACCCGGCATCGACGGGCGCTCCGCCGCGCAGACCCGCCTCGCGCTGGAAGAGCTGGTCGCGCACCAGCTAGCGCGCCTGCAGCATGCCCGTGCCGAACCCGACGAACACGCCCCGGCGCTGGACCCGCCCGGCGACCTGTGGGAACACCTGCATGCCGGACTGCCGTTCCCGCTGACCGGCGCCCAGCAGCGCGTGATCGGCGAGATCCGCGCGGATCTCGCCCGCCAGCAGCCGATGAACCGCCTGCTGCAGGGCGACGTGGGCTCCGGCAAAACCCTGGTGGCGGTGGCCGCCGCCCTGGCCGCGGTGGAGGCCGGCTACCAGGTCGCGTTCATGGCCCCCACCGAACTGCTGGCACGCCAGCACGCCCGCAACCTGGCGGCCTGGCTGGAGCCCATGGGCATCCCCATCGCCTGGCTGGGCGGGCGCCAGGCACGCGGGGAGCGCGGCCAGCTGCTGAACGAACTGGCCAGCGGCGACCGCCCGGTCGCGGTGGGCACCCACGCCCTGTTCCAGGAAGACGTGCGCTTCCACCGGCTGGGCCTGGCGGTGGTGGACGAGCAGCACCGCTTCGGCGTGCATCAGCGCATGGCGCTGCGCGAGAAGGGCAACGGGGGCACCCCGCACCAGCTGATCATGACTGCCACGCCCATCCCTCGCACCCTGGCGATGACCCTGTATGCCGGGCTGGAGACCTCGATCATCGACGAGCGCCCGCCCGGGCGCACGCCGGTGCGCACCGCGCTGATCAGCCACGAGCGCCGCGACGAGGTGATCGAGCGCATCCGCGTGGCCTGCGGCGACGGCACCCAGGCCTACTGGGTGTGTCCGCTGGTGGAAGACTCGGAGCAGCTGGAGGCCGAATCCGCCGAGGCCACCCGCGAGCGCCTGGCCGAGGCCCTGCCGGGGCTGCGCATCGGGCTGGCCCACGGCCGCATGAAGGGCAGCGAGCGCGATCAGGTGATGGAGGGGTTCCGGCGCGGCGAGATCGACCTGCTGGTGGCTACCACGGTGATCGAGGTCGGCGTGGACGTGCCCAACGCCAGCCTGATGGTCATCGAGAACGCCGAACGCATGGGCCTGTCGCAGCTGCACCAGCTGCGCGGACGGGTTGGGCGCGGCAATGCCGCCAGCGCCTGCGTGCTGCTGTATCGCCCGCCGCTGGGCGAGACCGCACGCGAACGACTGGAGGCGATGCGCCGCACCGACGACGGTTTCGAGATTGCCGAGGTGGACCTGAAGCTGCGCGGCCCGGGGGAACTGCTGGGCACGCGCCAGACCGGCGACCGCAGCTTCCGCGTGGCCGACTGGTCACGCGATCAGGACCTTCTGCCACGCGCCACCCGGATCGCCGAGGGCCTGCTGCAGGACCCGCCGCGCGGCGGGGCGCTGATCGATCGCTGGCTGGGGGATGCGACCCGCTACGGCCAGGTCGGCTGACGCCACACCGTCGGCTCAGCCACCACCCAGGTGGTCCTTCAGCCGCTGCAGCTCGTCTTCCGACCAGCCTTCGGGATCCGTCACGTGGCGCCAGGCGTAGACATAGTGTTCCGGGGCATACACATGGCCGTAGCCCACCGGGGCATCATCCGCGGCGGCCACGTCGATCGCCAGCTGCAGCATGGTCACCACCGGGTACCATTGCAGCTTGTCGGTCACGTCCGGGCCGCGCGGTTCTTCCATCCATTCCGGCTGGCGGTAAAAGGCCTCGGGCTCGAAGAAGGTGACGGGGTCGCTGGCGTACTGCAGGTACACGATGCGCATGCTCCCCCATTCGGCACCGGGGATCTCCAGGTGCGGATCCTGGTTGGTGAACCGCACGATGGAACTGTCGCGAAAACGCGGCAGCCACGCGGGCGAGTCCGGCTCGCGCTGCGCGGTGATCTCGCGCCAGGCCTCGGAGCGGAACGGCGGGCCGCTCCACAGGGCGCCGGAGAACGGATCGCCGACGATGTCGTAGAGATCCGCCGCGCGTTCGGAGTTCAGTGCCCCCAGACTGAGCCCGTAGAGATACAGCTCGGGGCGTTCGTCGACCGGCAGCTCACGCCAGTGGCCATAGACTTCGGCGAAGACCGCCTGCGCGGTCTCCAGCCCGTAGGACGACTCCGACATCAGCGACAGCCAGCTCGGCAGGTAGGAGTACTGCACCGCCACCGAGGCCACGTCGCCCCGATGCAGGTACTCCACCGCCTGCATCGCATCGCGATCCACCCAGCCGCGCCCGGTAGGGGTCGCCAGCACCAGCACCGAGCGGTCGAAGGCATCGGTACGCTTGAGCTCGTCCAGGGCCAGGCGGGCGCGTTCCTCGATGGTCTCCGCGGCGTTCAGCCCCACGTATACCCGCAACGGGGCCGGCGTGGGCTCGCCGAAGAACTCGCTCATCTGTTCGGTGTCGGGCGTGAAGCCGACGTAGCGCCGGCCGTGCTGCCCCAGCTCCTCCCAGCGGATGAGCGATTCCTCGCTGCCGGAGAGCTGCGAGTCACCGGGATGCTCCACGTCCGCTTCCATGCGCACGTCGAACTGGCGGAAAGTGTTGTCGGCGGTGCGCAGGCCGTATTCCAGCAGCACCCCGTCGATCACCGCCCAGAACAGTGCCAGCGCTACGATCACGCCGGTCACGTTCGCCAGCCGCCGCGGGATGAAGCGGCGCAGGCGCACGGCAACGAATCGGAAACTGAGCAGGAACAGCCGCCCCACCGCCAGCGCCGCCGCGAACACCGCAAGACCGATCACGCCCGTACGGAACGGATGGGCGCTGTCCACCGGGTCCATCTCCATCAGCTCGCGGATCGAGTTCTGCCACTGGGCGGCCTGCATCAGGAACCCGACGGCGATCACCGCACACAGCGCCGCGGCCACGATCACCATGATCCGGTGCACCCGTTCGCCCGCCTCCGGCAGCTCGAGGTAAGCCCACAGCCAGTGCAGGAAAACCCCGAGCAGATAGCCCGCCGACAGGGAGATCCCGGACAGGATGCCCTGCATCTCCCAGGTCCGCGGGATCAGGCTGGGCGACAGCGAGGCGGCGAAGAACAGCGTGCCCAGCAGCAGCCCGGGCACCGACAGCGAGGCGGCCTGGCGCCGCGCCCAGCCCGGCGCCAGCCAGCGGGACAACGGGATGCGGGCGGTCAGACGGGCCACGGAATCAGGGAACGACATGACGCGTCAGCGACGGGCATACACCGGGGGATGTCCCGGCGGCGGTGGGTGGAAGCGCTTGTAGGCCCAGTTGTACTGCTCCGGGCAGCGCCTTACCAGGTCCTCGACGATGCGGTTGACCGCCGCGGCGGCACGCACGAAATCGGGGTCGCGGACCTCGGGGCCGGCCTCGATCTCGTGGTAGCGGAAGCCGCGCCCGCGCGGCAGGCGCTCGGCGAACAGGAACACCACAGGGTCGTCGCGCCCGCGCAGCAGGCGCGGCAGCAGGGTCATGGTCAGGGCCCGGCGGCCGAAAAACGGCGCGTGCACGCCCGACGCCCCCTTCGGGCTCTGGTCGGGCAGCACGCCGATGATCTCGCCGGCATCGCGCGCCTTCTGCAGGATGCGCAGCCCGGAGCGGTCGGCCGGCGCCAGCTTCGCCCCGGTGGCGGAACGGGCCTTGCGCACCCACCGGTCGATCTCGGGGGTCGGAAGCGGGCTGTACAGCGAGGCCATCGGCCCGTGCATGGCCGCGTGCAGGCCGGCGAATTCCCAGGAGCCCAGATGCGGCGTGGCCAGGAACAGCGCACGGCCGGGCTCTCGGCTCTGCAGCCGGGCGTAGCACGGCGGCGCCTCCGCCAGCCCCGCCAGGCGCTCGGGCCCGGCCCGCCACAGCCAGGGCGACTCGGTCAGCGAGCGCGCCATGGCCTGCAGCGAACGGCGTGCGGTGCGCCGGTGCCAGGCCGCGTCCTTGTCCGGAAAGCACAGCGCCAGGTTGATGCGCGTGAGCCGTGCGGAGCGCGTGGGCAGCAGCCACACCAGGGTACCCAGAACACCGCCCAGGGCGTGGTTGACCCGCAGCGGCAGGCGCCCCAGCACCCGCAGGATCACCCCGATCAGGCGGTCGCGCAGCTGCCGTCGCTCAGCCATCGGCCGTTTCCCCGGATGCCACCGGATCCACGGCCCGCGAAGCATCGGCGGCATCGGGTGCATCATCCGGCCCCGGGATCCCCCCCTCGGTCATCAGTGGCCGCAGGGTGGTGCGCAGGTTGCGAAACAGTTCGGCAAACTCGCCCTCCTCGCGTGCCAGCAGGGCCTTCATGTGCTCGCGCCGGGTGGGCATGGAGAAGCAGGCCGGGCAATTGTCGAGGATGACCGGCAGTCCGGCCGCCTCGGCAAAGTCGCGGGTCTGGCGCTCGCGCACGTAGACCAGCGGCCGGATCACGCGCAGGTCGCCGGCATCGATGCGGTAATGGGCCTTCATGGTGCGCAGCTGACCGCCATGGAACGCGCTCATCAGGAAGCTCTCGGCGAGGTCGTCCAGGTGCTGCCCCAGCGCCAGCACGTTGTAACCGTGCTCGCGCGCGGTGCGGTACATCAGGCCGCGTTTCATGCGCGAGCAGAACGAGCAGAAGGAGTCGTTGTCCATGTGCTCGCCGGCCAGCTCGGCGATCGGCTCGGAGACGAAGTGGTACGGGATCCCGTAGCCACCGAGGTAGTCCTGCAGGCGCTCCGGGTCGAAGCCGTCGATCTCCGGGTCGATGGTCACCGCGCCCACCTCGAAATGCACCGGCGCGCGACGCGCCAGCTCGTGCAGCAGCCACAGCAGGGTCAGCGAGTCCTTGCCACCGGACAGGCCGACCAGCACGCGGTCGCCGTCGCGGATCATGTCGAACTCACGGATCGCCTGGCCGGCCAGACGACGGATGGAGCGGGGAACGGACGGTGTTTCCATGCCCGCAACATAGGGACGGGGCGCGGCCCGCGCAAGCCCCGACGCCGACCGCGAGGGATGCACCGGGGCGGTGCGGTTGCCCTTGAGCGCGCGGGCTCCTGCACCAGCTCGATTCACCCGCGCGCTCGGTTATCGGGCACCCGGCCGTCATGAGCGGGACCGGTCGCCGTGGCATCGGGCTTGCATGCGCACCGGGACGGACACCGCGCGGAACCTCGACATGTACGACCGCAAGACCCTGACCCTCGCCGGCGAGCTCAAGCGTGCCCTGCGCAGCGAGTTCCCGGCGGCGGGTCGCCTCTCGTTCGCCGATCCGGATTTCATGGAGGTTCTGCTGGACTATGCCGGCCGCAGCCGCTCGAGCATGGTGCAGGCTGCGGCGATGACCCTGCGGGGGCATCTGAACGCCCCGGCGGCGTCCCCGCGCCCCGCGGCCGATGCGGACGCCGACACCACGCAGGAAGGAGGTTCGGCCGCAGAGCCGGGGGAGACACCGGACGCCCCGGGTACGACCGATGTCGCCGAACCCGAAAAGAAGAAGGGTCGCCGGGTCTATCGCGGGAAGGTGATCGACGACGACTGACAGCCGCGCCGTTTTTGGCCAGACTTGGGGCTGGTGTTATTCGAGGCTCGCCATGGACGCGTTCTACCCCCCGACCGAACCCCATACCACCGGCACCCTGGAGGTCGGCGACGGCCACCGCCTGTATTACGAGGAATGCGGCAACCCGGAGGGCATCCCGGCGGTGTTCCTGCACGGCGGCCCCGGCTCCGGCTGCGAACCGTGGCACCGGCGGTTCTTTGATCCGGCGCGCTATCGCATCGTGCTGTTCGACCAGCGCGGCTGCGGGCGTTCCACCCCGCACGCCAGCCTGGAGGCCAACACCACCTGGCACGCCGTGGCCGACATCGAACGTCTGCGCGAGGAACTGGGGATCGAGCGCTGGGTGGTGTTCGGCGGCTCCTGGGGCTCCACCCTGGGGCTGGCCTATGCGCAGACGCACCCCGGCCGGGTGCTGGGCCTGGTGCTGCGCGGGATCTTCCTGTGCCGGCCGCGCGACATCCAGTGGTTCTACCAGTCGGGGGCCGACCGCCTGTTCCCCGAGGCCTGGGCGGCCTATCGCGATCACATCCCCGCGGCGGAACGCGACGACCTGGTGGCGGCCTACCACCGGCGCCTGACCGACCCGGACCCGGCGGTGCGCGAGGCGGCCGCGCAGGCGTGGTCGGCCTGGGAGGGGCATGCCTCCTGCCTGATCCCCAACGACGACGTGATCGACCACTTCGAGGACCCGGAGGTGGCCCTGAGCCTGGCACGCATCGAGTGCCACTACTTCAGCCACGACACCTTCCTGGAACCCGACCAGCTGCAGCGCGATGCCCGACGCCTGCGCGACATCCCGGGCTTCATCGTCCACGGGCGCTACGACGTGGTGTGCCCGGTGGAGCAGGCGGTGGCGCTCGCGCAGGCGTGGCCCGAGGCGGATCTGCAGATCATCCCGGACGCCGGGCACTCGGCCGCCGAACCGGGGATCGCGCGGGCGCTGGTCGCCGCCACCGATCGCCTGACCCACCTGGCGGGCGGGCTGGAACCGGGCAGCGGCAGGGCGCGGGCATGATCAGCCTGATCCAGCGGGTCAGCCGGGCGCGGGTGGAGGTCGCCGGGGAGATCACCGGCGAGATCGGCACCGGGCTGCTGGCGCTGGTGGGGGTGGAACCGGACGACGACGAATCGGCGGTCGAGCGCATGCTCGACCGCCTGCTGGGCTATCGCGTGTTCCCGGACGAGGAAGGGCGCATGAACCGCTCGCTGGGGGAGACCGGCGGCGGGCTGCTGCTGGTGCCGCAGTTCACCCTGGCGGCGGATACCGGCAAGGGCATGCGCCCCAGCTTTACCACGGCCGCCCTGCCGGAACGCGGCGAGGCCCTGTTCCACCACCTGCTGCAGCGGGCGCAGCGGCGCCACGAACCGGTCGCGACCGGGCGGTTCGGCGCCGACATGCAGGTGAGCCTGACCAACGACGGGCCGGTCACCTTCTGGCTGCAGGCGCGGCCCCGGGGCTGAACCGCGTTCGGACTCAGGGAAACACTGATCAATATACACGCTCGCGTTGGCACCCCGGGTTCCGCGAGACAAGGCGCGGTGCACAGCTGGTAGTGGTTCTACCGGCAAGGGCCGCAACGCAGGATCGGGGAACCCGGGGTGCCAACCCCGAAGGGGCTCGGCCGCTTTTGTGCGCGCACGGCGTTGCGGCTCCCTTGTGCAGAATGACTGCACGGCGGTCACCGCGCCTTGTTCGCGCGCAAAAGCGACTCGAGCGCGAGCGTGTATATTGATCAGTGTTTCCCTCAGACGTCCAGCACCAGACGCGCCGGGTCCTCGATGGCCTCCTTGATGGCCACCAGGAACTGCACGGCGTCGGCCCCGTCGACCAGACGGTGGTCGTAGGACAGGGCGACGTACATCATCGGCCGGATCACCACCTCGCCATCCACCGCCACCGGGCGCTCCTGGATCGCGTGCATGCCGAGGATCGCGCTCTGCGGCGGGTTGACGATGGGCGTGGAGAACAGCGAGCCAAACACCCCGCCGTTGGTGATGGTGAAGGTGCCGCCGCGCAGCTCGTCGATATCCAGCTTGCCGCTGCCGGCTCGCTCGGCGAAGTCGCGGATACGGCGTTCGATGTCGGCAATGGAGGCGTTGCCGGTATCGCGCAGCACCGGAACCACCAGCCCGCGCGGGGACGACACCGCGATGCCGATATCGGTGTAGTGGTGGTAGACGATCTCTTCGCCGTCGAGGGCGGCATTGATCACCGGGAAGCGCTGCAGGGCCCGGGTCGCGGCCACCACGAACAGCCCCATGAAGCCGAGCTTGATGCCGTGGGTCTGCTCGAAGCGGTCCTTGTAGCGCCCGCGCAGGGCCATGGCCTGCGACATGTCGATCTCGTTGAAGGTGGTCAGCATCGCGGTGGACTGCTTGGCCTCCAGCAGGCGTTCGGCGATGCGCGCCCGAAGCCGGCTCATGGGCACCCGCTCGGTGCCGCGCTCGCCGGCCGCACGCGGGCCGCCGGCGGGCGGTTCCGCGCCAGCGGCAGCCCGCGCGCTGTCGCGTCCGGCGTCGTCGGCCGCCGGGCGACGAGACGTGTCATCGCCCTTGCCCCCGACCCCGGAACCCGCCGCCAGTTGCGCGCGCTCCACGTCCTCGCGCTGGATACGGCCATCGGGCCCGGTGCCGCGCACCTGATCCTCGCTCAGGCCGGCCTCCTGCAGCAGGCGGCGTACCGCCGGGCTCGGCGGGGGCGGCGAGCCGGCGTCCGCGACCGGTTCGGGCTCGGGGCCTTCGTCCCCCGCGTCGGCCTCGTCGGCCTCGGCCGAGGCGGGGTCGGGTTCGGGCTCGACGTGCTCCCCGGCCGCCGGCGCTTCTTCCGCGGCCTGTGCCGGGGCCGGGCCCAGATGGCCGAGCACGTCATCGGCGTGCACGGTGTCGCCTTCGGCCACGGCCAGGTCGACCAGGGTTCCGTCGGCGGGGGCGTTGACCTCCAGCACGACCTTGTCGGTCTCCAGCTCGGCGATCAGTTCGTCGCGGCGCACGGCATCGCCCGGCTTCCTGTGCAGGGCGACCACGGTGGCATCGGCCACGGATTCGGGGAGTTGCGGAACCTGGATCGGGGTCTGCTCGGCGGACATCGGGCTTCCTTGTTCGGCGGTTTTGCGGGACGGACTCAGGGGGTCGGGTGCGGGAGATCCCGGGTACTCAGCGGCCCGAAGGCGCGCTCCAGCAGCTCCTCGTGCTGGGAACGATGGACCTCGGGATAGCCCACCGCGGGGGCCGCCGCCGGCGGGCGCGCAACCGCGTGCAGGGCATGACCGCGCTCGGCCAGCAGCGGGGCCAGGCGCGGATACACGAAGCCGAGATAGCCCTGGTTTTCCGGCTCGTCCTGGATCCAGACGAATTCCTCGGCCTGCGGATAACGCTCCAGCACCTCGCGCATGCGGTCGCAGGGGAACGGGTAGCACTGCTCCAGGCGCACCACGGCGACATCCTCGCGTTCGTCGGTCTGGCGGGTGGAGACCAGATCGTAGTGGATGCGACCGCTGGTCAGCAGGACCCGACGGACCTGCTGCGGATCGGTCACCTCCGGGTCGTCCAGCACGGTCTCGAACCGTCCTTCGGCGAGGTCCTCCAGCGAGGACACGGCCTGGCGGTGCCGCAGCAGGCTCTTGGGGGTCATGACCACCAGCGGCTTGCGGTAGGGGCGCACCATCTGCCGGCGCAGCAGATGGAAGATCTGCGCCGGCGTGGTCGGCACGCAGACCTGCATGTTCTCCTGCGCCGCCAGCTGCAGGAAGCGCTCGGGCCGCGCGGAGGAATGCTCCGGTCCCTGGCCCTCGTAGCCGTGCGGCAGGAACAGGGTCAGGCCACACAGCCGCCCCCATTTCTGCTCGCCGGAGGAGATGAACTGGTCGATCACCACCTGAGCGCCGTTGACGAAGTCGCCGAACTGCGCCTCCCAGATCACCAGCGCCTCGGGGGCCGCGGTGGCATAACCGTATTCGAACGCGAGCACGGCCTCCTCGGACAGCAGCGAGTCGATGACCAGGAAGCGCGGATGGTCCGGGTCCAGGCGGCGCAGCGGGACGTAGGTGTCGCCGGTGTTGCGTTCGTGCAGCACGCTGTGACGATGGAAAAAGGTCCCGCGCCCGGAGTCCTGTCCGGACAGGCGCACGCGATAGCCGTCCTGGATCAGGCTGCCGTAGGCCAGGGTCTCCGCAGCACCCCAGTCCAGCGGCTGTTCGCCGCGCGCCATCTGGCGCCTCGCCTCGAGGATCTTGTGCACTCGCGGATGCGGCTCGAAACCCTCGGGCGGGGTCGACAGGTGTTCCAGCGCGGTCGCCAGACGCTCGCGGTCGACGCCGGTATCGACCGGCTGATCCCAGGGCTGATGCAGATACGGGCCCCAGTTGGTGCCGCCCGCGCGGATCTCGCGGGTGCGATCGCGCAGCAGCGAGTCGGCCACCGCCTCGCCGGCATCCAGCCGGTCGCGGTAGGCGGCGAGGATCTGCTCCTGCTGCTGCGCGTCGGTCAGGCCTTCCTCGATCAGCTGACGGGCATAGCGCTCGCGGGTAGTCGGCAGGTCGCGGATGCGGTGATACATGCGCGGCTGGGTCGCGGCGGGTTCGTCGGCCTCGTTGTGCCCCTGACGGCGATAGCAGACCAGGTCGATAACCACGTCCTTGCCGAACCGCATGCGGTAATCCAGTGCGATCTGGGTGACGAAGACCACCGCCTCGGGGTCGTCGCCGTTCACGTGCAGGATGGGCGCATTCACCATCTTGGCGACATCGGTCGCGTAATGCGTCGAACGCGCATCCTTCAGCGTGCTGGTAGTGAATCCGATCTGGTTGTTCACGACCACGTGCACGGTGCCCTTGGTGGAGAACCCGCGGGTCTGCGACATGTTGAGGGTTTCCATCACCACGCCCTGCCCGGCGAAGGCCGCATCGCCGTGGATCACCACCGGCATCACCCGGTTGCCCTGGCGGTCGCCCAGGCGCACCTGACGCGCGCGCACCGAACCCTCGACGACCGGCGTCACGATCTCCAGATGCGAGGGGTTGAAGGCCAGCGCCAGATGCACCGCCCCGCCGGGGGTCTCCACGTCGGAGGAGAACCCCATGTGGTACTTGACGTCACCGGTACCCCGATCGTCGCGCGGGCGCCCTTCGAACTCGTCGGCGAGCTCGCCCGGCGATTTGCCCAGCAGGTTCACCAGCACGTTGAGACGGCCACGATGCGCCATGCCCAGCACGAGCTCGGTCAGGCCGCGGGCGCCACCGCGCTGGACCAGGGCATTGAGCAGCGGGATCAGGCTCTCCGCGCCCTCCAGCGAGAAACGCTTCTGGCCCACGTAGCGCTTGTGCAGATAACGCTCCAGACCCTCGGCAGCGGTCAGGCGCTCGAGGATCGCCAGGCGCGTGTCGTCGCCGAAGCCGAAGCGCCCGTGCGCCGATTCCAGGCGCTCCTGCAGCCAGCGCTTCTCGTCGGTGGCCGTGATGTGCATGTATTCCGCGCCGATACTGGCGCAGTAGGTCTCGCGCAGGACCTGTTCGATGGTGTCCAGCGGTGCCGGACCGTCGAGGAACAGCGAGCCGGGGTCGAAGGTCATGTCCGGGCCCACGCCTTCCAGCCCGTGGTATTCGCGGCTCAGCTCGCGCGGCGCCACCGGGGCCTCGCGCTCCAGCGGGTCCAGACGCGCGCCGAAATGCCCGAGGTAACGATAGGCGTTGATGAACTGCAGCACGCGGATCTGCAGGCGCTCGTGCTCGAGGTCGGGGCGGTCGGTATGCCGGCGGCGCTCCTCGCCCCGCGCCGGCGCACGCGCCTGCGGTGCCGCATCCTCCAGGGCCCGGAAATAGTCGGCCCAGGCCGCCGGGACCGAAGACGGATCCTCGCGGAAACGCTCCAGCAGCGTCTCGGCAAACGCCAGATTGTCCGGGTGGGGGTCCTGTCCGGAAACCGGTTGATCCAGCCGATGGCGGGATGACATGTCGTTCATGGTGGTCCTGTGACGTCGGGCGTGCGCGCGAAGTTCTGCAGACCTCGACTGTACCGCGTTTGCTACCATGCGCGCATGGACGTTTCTCCCCTTCTTGAAGGCCTCAATCCGGCGCAGCGCGAGGCCGTGGCCGCGCCGTCGCAACCCGTTCTGGTGCTGGCCGGTGCCGGCTCCGGCAAGACCCGCGTGCTGGTCCACCGCATCGCGTGGCTGATCGGCGTGGAAGGCATCGCCCCGCACGGACTGCTGGCGGTGACCTTCACCAACAAGGCCGCCAGCGAGATGCGCGGGCGCATCGAGGAACTGCTGGACTATCCGGCCAGCGGGCTGTGGGTGGGGACCTTCCACGGTCTGGCCCACCGCCTGCTGCGTCAGCACTGGCAGGAGGCCGGACTGCCGCAGAGCTTCCAGATCCTGGATTCCGACGACCAGCTGCGCATGGTCAAGCGCGTGCTGCGCGGGCTGGAGCTGGAGGAGTCCCACTGGCCGCCGAAACAGGCGCAGGGCTACATCAACGCGCGCAAGGACGAGGGTTCCCGCCCGGAACACCTGCCGGACACCGGCGATCCGATCGCACGGCAGTGGGTGCGTATCTACACCGCGTATCAGCAGGCCTGCGAACGCGCCGGGGTGGTGGATTTCGCCGAGCTGCTGCTGCGCTCGCTGGAACTGCTGCGCGACAACCCGGGGCTGCTGGAGCATTACCGCACGCGCTTTCGCCACGTGCTGGTGGACGAGTTCCAGGACACCAACGACATCCAGTACGCCTGGCTGCGGCTGATCGCCGGCGGCAGCCCGGTGTTCGCGGTGGGCGACGACGACCAGTCGATCTACGGCTGGCGCGGGGCGAAGATCGAGAACATCCAGCACTTCCAGAAGGACTACCCCGGCACGCAGGTGGTGCGGCTGGAACAGAACTACCGCTCCACCGCCAGCATCCTCAACGCCGCCAACGCGCTGATCCGCCACAACAGCGGCCGTCTGGGCAAGGAGCTGTGGACCGAGGACCTCGAGGGCGCGCCGGTGCGGCTGTACACCGCGCTGAACGAGCAGGAGGAGGCGCGCTTCATCGCCGAGACCATCGCCCGGCACATCGAGGACGGCGGCCAGCACCGCGAATGTGCGGTGCTGTACCGTTCCAACGCGCAGTCGCGCGTGCTGGAAGAGACCTTCATCGCGCGGCGCCTGCCGTACCGGGTGTACGGCGGGCTGCGCTTCTTCGAGCGCCAGGAGATCCGCGACGCGCTGGCCTATCTGCGCCTGGCCGGGAACAGCGACGACGACCCGGCCTTCCTGCGCGCGGTCAACCAGCCGCCGCGCGGGATCGGCGAGAAGACCCTGGACGACCTGCGCGCGGTGGCCGCGGAACAGGACATCTCGTTGCTGCGCGCGGCGCAGCGCGCGGTGCAGGCGAACGCCCTGCCCGGACGCGCACGCAACGCAGTGGCGGGTTTCCTGCAGCTGGTCGAACAGATCCGCGAAGCCCTGACCGGGCGGCCGCTGGGGGAACAGGTGGAACAGGCCATCGCCCTGTCCGGGCTGCGCGAGCACTACGCGAAGGAAAAGGGCGAACGCGGCGAGGCCCGTCTGGAGAACCTCGACGAGCTGGTGGGTGCGGCGCGGGCCTTCGACATGGAGGAGATCCGCGACGAGGAAACCACCGGCGACCGCCTGACCGACTTCCTGTCACACGCCGCGCTGGAGTCGGGCGAGGGGTCGGCGGACCCCGACGAGGACGCGATCCAGATGATGACCCTGCACTCGGCCAAGGGCCTGGAGTTCCCCCTGGTGTTCCTGACCGGGCTGGAGGACGGACTGTTTCCCAACGCCCGCTCGGTGGACGAACCCGGGCGCCTGGAGGAAGAGCGCCGCCTGGCCTACGTGGGCATGACCCGGGCCGAACGCCAGCTGTACCTGACCCACGCCGAAACCCGCCGGCTGTACGGCCGCGAGGCCTCCAACCCGGCCTCGCGCTTTCTCAACGAGATCCCGGAAGACATGCTCGAGGTGCTACGCCCGCAGTCCTCGCCGTTCGGCGCCGGACGCTTTGCCGCCGCGCGCCAGCGGACCAGCGGCATGGACGCACGCGCGGAATCGGCCCGCGAGGAGGGCCTGGCGATCGGCACCCGGGTGCACCACGCGCGCTTCGGCGAGGGGCTGGTCACGGCCTTCGAAGGCTCGGGGTCCTCGGCCCGGGTACAGGTCAACTTCGCCGACGCCGGCGCCAAGTGGCTGGTGGTCGGCTTCGCCAAACTGGACGTGCTGGCCTGACCCGGCTCAGACGCCGTATTCGGCGCGGTAGGCGCGCAGGGCATCCAGGTGTTCCGGCGCGCGGCCGGTCTGCTCCAGCAGGGTGACCAGGTCGGTCAGCCGCGCCACGCGCACCACCTGCATGCCCAGATCACTCTCCACCTCCTGGATGGCCGAGCGGTCGCCCGCACCGCGCTCCTCGCGGTCCAGGGCGATGGCCACCCCCACCGGCGAGGCGCCGGCGGCGCGGATGATGTCCACCGATTCGCGGATGGCGGTGCCGGCGGTGATCACGTCGTCCACGATCAGCACACGACCCTCCAGCGGGGCGCCCACGATGTTGCCGCCCTCGCCGTGGTCCTTGGCCTCCTTGCGGTTGAAGGCCCAGGGGCGGTCCATGTCGTGGTCGCGGTACAGGGCTTCGGCCACGGCCGCCGCCAGCGGGATGCCCTTGTAGGCCGGGCCGAAGATCAGGTCGAAGTCGATCCCGGAATCCACGATCGCCTGCGCATAGAACTCGCCCAGACGGGCCAGGTCGGAGCCGCGGTTGAACAGCCCGGCGTTGAAGAAATAGGGGCTGGTACGGCCCGATTTCAGCGTAAACTCGCCGAACCGCAGGACGTCGCGCTGCAGGGCGTATTCGAGGAAGGCGTGGGCGGTCATGACGGCTCCATGGTCGATTGCGAGGGGAAACGGCCCCTATTCTGACACAGCGTCCGGGCGGGTCTTTTCGCCGGCCGCGCGCGCGGGTATCGTTGCGCGCCATGCGCATAATGTCCATGAACGCCAACGGCATCCGTGCCGCCGCCCGCAAGGGCTTCTTCGACTGGCTGCCCGCCACGGCAGCCGACGTGGTCTGCATCCAGGAGACCAAGGCCCAGATCCGCCAGATCCAGGGCGAGCCCTTCCATCCGCCCGGTTATCACAGCGCCTACGTGGACGCGGTGAAACCCGGCTACAGCGGTGTGGCCATGTACAGCCGGATGCAGCCGGACGAGGTGATCACCCGGCTGGGCTTCGAGGAGGCGGACAACGAGGGGCGCTACGTGGAGATGCGCTTCGGCAACCTGTCGGTGGTGTCGCTGTACCTGCCGTCCGGCTCCTCGGGCGACCACCGTCAGGACTCGAAATGGCGCTTTCTCGATTTCTTCCGCCCGTGGCTGGCGGAGCGCATGCAGGACGGGCGCGAATGGGTGATCTGCGGCGACTGGAACATCGCGCACAAGGAGATCGACCTGACCAACTACCGTTCCAACCGCAAGAACTCGGGCTTTCTGCCCGAGGAACGGGCGTGGCTGGACCACCTGTTCGACGAGATCGGCATGGTGGATGTGTTCCGCCGGCTGGACGACCGCCCCGGGCAGTACACCTGGTGGTCCAACCGCGGTCAGGCCTGGGCGAAGAACGTGGGCTGGCGCATCGACTACCAGATCGCCACGCCGGGCATCGCCGCCACCGCGCGCGACCCGTTCATCTATACCGAGCAGCGCTTCTCCGATCACGCGCCGTTCTGGATCGATTATGACTACGCGCCCTGACAGCCGCACCGGGCTCCCGGTCCGGCACATGCCCCGTCGATGAGCGCCGCCGAGGACGCGCAGGCCGCACCCCGTCGTGACTGGCGCGCGGCACTGGCGGTGTACCGCCATCCGCGCGTCATCGGCATGCTGTTCCTCGGCTTTGCCGCCGGGCTGCCGCTGCTGCTCACCGGCGGGACGTTTACCGCCTGGCTGCGCGACCTGGGGGTGGAGCTGTCGTCGATTGGCTTCCTCAGCTGGGTGGGCATGGCCTACAGCATCAAGGTGCTGTGGGCGCCGATCGTGGACCGCCTGGCGCTGCCGGTGCTGACGCGGCTGTTCGGCCGGCGCCGGGCGTGGATGCTGCTGGCGCAGGGCCTGATCATCATCTCGCTCACGGGCATCGCGCTCACCGACCCCACCGAGCAGCTATGGCTGGTCGCGGTGTGGGCGGTGATCACGGCGTTCGCGGCGGCAACCCAGGACATCGCCATCGATGCCTACCGCATCGAGGCGGTGAGCAAGGAACGCCAGGGGGCGATGGCCGCGGCCTACGTGACCGGCTACCGCGTGGCACTGCTGACCGCCGGCGCCGGGGCACTGCACATCGCCGCGGTGGGGACCTGGGGCCTGGCCTACGGCACCATGGCCGCGCTCATGCTGGTGGGCGTGATCTGCACCCTGATCGTGCGCGAGCCCGAGGTGGCCGAGCGCGACCGCAAGACCGCGCAGATCGAGCAGCGCGTGCTCGACTACATCAACAACACCTCGGACACCGGCTACTGGCGCGCCTTCAAGGCCTGGTTCATCGGCGCCTTCGTCTGCCCGTTCGTGGAGTTCTGGAAGCGCTTCGGCAAGATCGCCCTGCTGCTCATCGCGTTCATCGCGATCTTCCGCATCAGCGACATCTTCATGGGCGTGATGGCCAACCCGTTCTACCTGGACATCGGCTTCACCAAGGATCAGATCGCCAATATCGCCGCGGCCTTCGGCCTGGCGATGACCCTGGGCGGGGCCGCCGTGGGCGGACTGCTGGTCGCGCGCTTCGGCATCATGCGCATGCTGATCGCCACCGCGCTGCTGGCGCCGATCACCAACCTGACCTTCTCCTGGCTGGCCCTGCTGGGGCCGGAGCTCTACGGGCTGGTGTTCGCCATCATGGCCGACAACGTGACCGGCGGCATGGCGATCTCGGTGTTCATCGCCTACCTCTCCAGTCTCACCAACAGCGCCTACACCGCCACCCAGTACGCCCTGTTCAGCTCCTTGATGACCCTGCCGGGGCAGTTCCTCGCCGGTTTCACCGGGGTGATGGCCGAGTTCATGGGCTGGTTCTGGTTCTTCGTCAGTTCGGCCGCGATCGGCATCCCCGCGGTCCTGCTGGCGCTGTGGATCGCGCGCGTCGCCAACCCCGACCGCTTACCCCAGCCCGGGCGCGAAGAGGCCCCCGCCGAACGGACCGACTGACCCCGTGGGAGCGTGCTCGCACCCGATGCGGGCAACGGCCTTGCCCCCGCGCACCAAACCCGGTTGTATACGGGGTAACGGGGAGAGAAACGGGGACGGCGAAGGAATGCGCTTCTTTGAATACCAGGACCGGGCACGCCGGCGGCTGACGCTGCTGCTGGGGCTGCTCGCCCTGGTGGTAGTGCTGATGGTGGCGCTGCTCAACCTCCTGCTGCTGTATACCCTGGTCGAACCCTGGCAGGAGCTCCGGCAGCTCATGCCCACCGCCGAGATGCTCGCGGAGCACCGTGGCTTCCTGCTGTGGACCACCGGCCTGGCGATCGCGGTCATCGCCGGGGCCAGCCTGTGGCGCCTGTACCAGCTGCGGCGTGCCGGCGGCGGGCGCGGCATCGCCCGCGAGATGGGCGGCGATCCGGTGGACGCCGAGCCCGAGGACCCGAAGAACCGGCGGCTGCGCAACATCGTCGAGGAGATGGCGATCGCCTCCGGACTGCCGGTTCCGGCGATCTTCGTGCTGGAACGCGAGCTGGGCATCAACGCCTTCGCCGCCGGCTTCACCCCGCATGACGCGGCCATCGCGGTGACGCGCGGGGCGATCGAGAGCCTCAACCGGCAGGAACTGAAGGCGGTGGTCGCCCACGAATTCGGCCATATCCGTGCCGGCGACATGCGCCTGAACACGCAGCTGGTCGGCATCCTGTTCGGCATCGAGATGATCGCGCTGCTGGGCCTGGGCATGCTGCCCGGACGGCGCGCGCGCAGCGACCCGGGAGAGATGCGGGGGCCGGTGTGGTTCAACTTCGCGCTGGTGGCCGCCGGTGGGATCGGCCTGATCGGCGGGCGCCTGATCCGCGCAGCCATCGCGCGCGAACAGGAGTACCGCGCGGATGCCCACGCGGTGCAGTTCACCCGCAATGGGGACGGCATGGCCGGCGCCCTGCGCAAGGTAGCCGCGCGCTACGCCGGGCTCAACGCCAGCCCGGCGATGGTCGGACACATGCTGTTCGCCAACGGCGCCATTGACCAGCTGCTCGATACCCATCCGCCGCTGGAGAAACGCCTGGAGCGGCTGGGCCAGCCACTCGACGAGGAGGGTCTGGAACGCCTGGGCCGCGAGGCCACCGACCGGGTGCGCCGTGCGGTGACCGAACGCGAACGCCGGCGCCGCGAGCAGGAGGCTGCCGCCGAGCAGCAGCGGGAAGAGGAGGAGAACGGGCCGCTGGGCGAGGCCTTCGGGGCCGTGCCCGGCTCGCTGGCCGCCGCCCTGCTGGCCGCACTGCCGGGCGAACTGGCCCGCTCCGCCCGCAATCCGCACTGGGTCGCAGACCTGGTGCTCTACCTGATCCTGCATCCGGATCCGGAGATCCGCGAACAACAGCTCCATATGATCCTGGAGACCCGCGGCCCGGAGAGCGAAGAACGCGTGCGCCAGCTCCGCGCGATGGTCCCCGAACCCGCGGCCGAACACCGTCTTCCGCTGACCGAGATGGCCTTCCCTGCGCTGGCTCGGCTGAGCCGCGACGAACAACGGACCCTGGCCGGACTCGTGGAACGCCTGATCCATGCCGACGGCCGCCTGTCCGCCACCGAATACGCCCTCGGCCGCATGCTGATCGAACACCTCGACCGGCGTCACGGGCACGGGGGCGACAAGGCACACGGGCGCAAGGACCCCGCCGAGAAGAACGCCCGGCACCGCGAAAACGCGGCGCGCTACCTGCTGGCGACCCTCGCGCTGCATGGCCACCCCGACGACCCCGAGACGGCCGAGGCCGCGCTGATCGCCGGTCTGGGCCGCTTCACCGGCAGCCTGCCATTCAGCGCCCCCATCCCCGAGGAACTGCGTCAGGCCAGCCAGTCCGCGGCCTGGGCACGCATCCTCGACCGCGCGCTGGAGCGCCTGGCGCGCATGCCGCGCCACGACCGCCAGCGGCTGCTGCAGGCCATGGACGACACCGTGCAGCAGCGCGGCGACCCCACCGCGGAACAGCGCGAACTCGTGCGGATGATGGCCGCCTCGCTGCACCTGAACGTGCCGCTGCCGGATGCCGGCGAACTGTTCGACGCCGGCCACTGAAGGGGCCTCGGGGCACACCGCGCCCCCGGCCCCGCTCCCAACGAAAGAAGGCCCGCATCTCGCGATGCGGGCCTTCCCGTTACAGCCGCTTGCTGAGACTCGCGCGGTGCGCGAGATCAGAAGCTGTAGTGCATGCCGGTCATGAACACGTTACCGGTATCGAACACGTTGATCCCGTCGTCATCCATGTCCCGCGCGCGCACGTCACCGATCGCACCGGAACCGGCATCGTCGCTTTCGCTCTCGCGATAGTACTCGGCGAAGAAGGTCAGGGCATCGTTAACGTGGTAGTCATACCCCAGGTGCGCGACATCGCCACCCCAGGTATCCATGGTCGCCAGCATGCCCTTGAAGGTGTGCTGACCCCAGTCGTAGGACGCAAAGACGTTGAAGGAATTGTCGCCGTCCACGTCATCGTCTGCGCTGTCCACGGTTTCGGCCTTGGCACCGATATACAGATCTCCCATGGTGTGCATCACGGAGAAGCCCCAGTTGCGATTACGATCATCCGCATTCGCGTCCTGCAGACCCACGGAGAACGTGGTGTCCCCCATCGAATAGGTGCCGGTCAGCTGATAGGGGTTGTCGTCATCGGCCCCGTCGGTCACGTAGGCACCGCCGAAGGAGAACCCGTTGAAGTCGGGCGAGTAGTAGAAAAGAGTATCGCTCTCACGGAACGCCGCATAGGTGATGAAACCCGACTGGAACGAGTTGAACATGTCCACCGGGAACGCAATGGCGTTGTAGTACGGCAGCCAGTCGCGTCCATAGGCGAAGGTGCCCGCCACGTCGGATTCAATGCCGATCTTGCCGATGCGGACATCTTCGTCCTGACCATTGAACGGATCCTGGACCCGCCCGTTCGCCAGATCCAGCGGCAGCTCGAGCTGCGCAAAGGCACTCAGCCCTTCGTTGAATTCCATGGAGCCCATGAAGCCCACCCGGGAGTAGGCATCGCGGAAGCCATCGTAGCTGCTGTGGTTGTCCGGATCGGCAGCTTCATACTGGAGCCGCAGGGAGCCGTAGAAATCCCAGTCGATCGGACCGGCGCCTTCTTCCTGCGCCATGGCCATGCCGGGGGCGGCCAGAGTCGCGGCCACGGCCGCGGCAAGCATCTTCCTGTTCATCATCTTCCTGTCCTCGCGCTCAATTGAAACTTTTCGGGATGTCCGGAACCGGCTCCGCCGTCCGGTCGGTGTGCGGCTTTTGCAACAGCTGCGCGCGGAACATCGCGGACGATCCATTCCACTGCACACCAGTGTGGTTATATAAACGAAGTCTAATTCGTTGTAAAGGGCCCACACGCCCGTATCCGGTGTGTCTGTTGTGCGCCACAAGCGGAAAGACCGCCTGCGGGTCCCGAAGTTCCGCCGAACGCACGGCGGCATGGCGCGGTCGCACGGGGTGAAGGCCACCGGGCCGTGTTTTCGTGACACGGTTTGCGCCGGAGGTATTTTTGCGCAAAAATAGTGTTCGTTCACCATCACTGCCGAGAACCGCATGTCATCCGCCAGCGCCGCCACGCAAACGTCCGCAGCCCCGTCCGGGGGCGAGGACCCCGCACGCTCGGTCATCCGCCAGCTGCGGGTGATCATCCGGGCGCTGCAGGGGCATTCGCGCGCGGTGGAGCGGGCCTGCGGGATCAGCGCCTCGCAGCTGTGGGCGCTGTGGGAGCTCCAGCGCACGCCGGGCCTGAACGTGAGCGACCTGTCGCGGCGGCTGTCGGTGCATGCCTCCACCACCTCCAACCTGCTGGACAAGCTGGAGCAGCAGGGCCTGGTCGAACGTCGCCGCCCGGAGCGCGACCAGCGCATCGTGCGTCTGTACGTGACCGAGACCGGACAGGAACTGCTGGAACGCGCCCCGGCCGCCCCCCAGGGCGAACTGAACCGGGCGCTGGAATCCATGCCGCCGGACGAACTGGCCGATCTGGACCAGAACCTGGCGATGCTGGTGGAAACCATGCAGTCCACCGAGCAGCGCGCCGGCCTCAAGCCGTTCGAGGGTGGAGCCTGAGCGGCATGCTCCGCCTCGCCGCCAGCTTCGGCCGCCTTCCGGTGCTGGCGCTGGCGCTCGTCCTGCTGGCCGCCCCGGCCCTGGCCGAACCCCGCTTCGACGATCCCCCCGAGCACTCCGCCGATGGCGGGTTCACCCTGCACTGGGAGGCGCCCGGGGCGGTGGTGCTGGAACGCGCCAGCGGCCCCGATTTCGACGATGCCGGCGTGATCTACGAAGGCGGCGACACCAGCCGCGTGATCAGCGGCCTGCCGGACGGTGAATACCGTTTCCGGCTGCGCGCGGCCGACGCCGACGAGGATGCCTGGAGCGACCGCATCACGGTCGTGGTCGAGCATCACGGCCTGGCGCGCGCCTTTGGTTTCTTCGCTGTCGGCGGCGCGGTGTTCCTGGTGCTGATCGTCGTGCTGCTGCGGGGCCGCCCGCGCGGCTGACCCCCATGCCCCGGGCCGTTGGCCCGGCCAACCGGAGACCTTCATGCCCGATTTCGCCATCAACATGCAGCGCCTGCAGCAGGACATCAACGACCTCGCGCAGATCGGTCGCGACGCCGACCGCGGCCTGCACCGCCGCGCGTTCTCCGACGGCGACCGGGCCGGTCGCGAGTGGTTCCGCCACCGCCTGGAGGCGGCCGGTCTGGATGTCTGGCAGGACGGGGCGGCCAACCTGCACGGCCGTCTGCAGTACGACGGCCGGCGCCCGGTGGTGGCGATGGGCTCGCATCTCGACACGGTGCCCGGCGGCGGCCCGCTGGACGGCGCGCTGGGCGTGCTGATCGGGCTGGAGGTGCTGCGCACCACGCAGGAGCAGGGCATCGAGCTGCAGTACCCGCTGGAGGTGATCGACTTCACCGACGAGGAGGGCCGCTTCGGCGGGATGTTCGGCTCCCAGGCGATGGCCGGCAAGCTGACCCCGGAGAGCATCAGCCATGCGCGCGACCTGGAGGGCGTGAGCCTGGTGGACGCGATGGCGGCCTGGGGCCTGAACGCCGACGACGCGCTGGCCGCGCGGCGCGATCCGAACACCCTGCACGCCTTCATCGAGACCCACATCGAACAGGGGCCGGTGCTGGACCGGCGCGGCCTGAGCGTGGGGGTGGTGGAGGCCATCACCGGGCTGTTCAAGTGGGAGGTGCGCCTGAAGGGCCAGCCCAACCATGCGGGCACCACGCCCATGGACATGCGCGCGGACGCGTTCCAGGGCCTGGCCGAGTTCGGCGGCGAGATCGACCGTCTGCTGGAGGAACACGGCAGCCCCAACTCGCGCGCAACCATCGGCCGCGTCGAACTGTCCCCGGGGGCACCGAACACCGTGCCCGGCATGGCGACCTTTTCGTTCGAGGTGCGGGACACCGACGAGAAGGTCCTGACCGCCCTGGCGCATGCGGCTCGGCGCACGCTCTCCAGCCTGGCCCGGCGGCGCGACCTGATGTTCGAGTTCGACGTGCTCTCGGAGATCGATCCGGTGCGCTGCGACACCGGGATCGTGCAGACCATCGAGGGCCAGGCCGAACGCATGGGACTGGAATACATCACCATGCCCAGCGGCGCGGCGCACGACACCCAGAGCATGAGTGCGATCACCCGCACCGGGATGATCTTCGTGCCCAGCCTGCAGGGGCGTTCCCATTCGGCCGCGGAATGGACAAACTGGGAGGACATCGAGACCGGCGCCAACCTGGCCCTGCACAGTGCGCTGGCACTGGCGGCCCCGCAGTAGCGCCGCCCCAACCGACCAAGGAGCCCGCGGCATGGCCGACGACAACGTTTCCCGCCTGACCGACTACGACTCCCTGGATCCGCTGCGCGAGCAGTACCAGGAGAGCCTGATCAGCAAGCCGGTACTGCGGCGCGAGCTGCGCGAGCACCATGTCGCCCTGCTGTGCATCGACCTGCAGTACCTGGACGCCGCGCGCGGCCACGGGGTGTTCGCGGATTCCGCCGTGTCGGGCATCCCGCTGGAGGCGCAGGAGTACTACTTCCACCGGCTGGAGGAGACCGTTCTGCCGAACGTACGCCGGCTGCAGGATGCCTTCCGCTCGCAGCAGATGGAGGTGATTCATACCCGCATCCGCTCGCTGACCCGCGACGGACGCGACCGCAGCCCCGGCCACAAGCGC
The DNA here is from genome assembly GCF_001995255.1 of Thioalkalivibrio halophilus. GTDB lineage: Bacteria > Pseudomonadota > Gammaproteobacteria > Ectothiorhodospirales > Ectothiorhodospiraceae > Thioalkalivibrio > Thioalkalivibrio halophilus. The sequence goes on from NZ_MUZR01000035.1 coordinate 66,202, forward strand.
CTGGGCCTGCATGCGGCCCCCGACAGCAAGGATGCCGAGTTCGTCGACGAGGTCGCACCAAAGGGCGACGAGATCGTCCTCGACAAGACCGCGAGCGGCGTGTTCAACTCGACCAATCTGCACTACATCCTGCGGAACCTGGACATTTCCTCCCTGGTGATCGTCGGCGTGTACAGCAACGAATGCGTCTCCACCGCGGTGCGCGACGCCTGTGACCTGGGTTTCTACGTGACGCTCATCGAGGACTGCTGTGCGACGGTGACCCCCGAGATGCAACGGGCGACCATCACCACCATCAAGGACCGCTACGCCCGCGTCATGACCACGGACGAGGCGATCCGCGAGATCACGAGGGTGCAGGAGGCGTCGTGACCGCCCTCGAGGATCCCATCCTCCCGACTTCTCTGGCCTGGGGGCTGCTGGCCGCCTTCAGCGTCCTCTGGGTCGCGCTGGGCGCGTGGCTGGGCCGGCGCAACTACACGGCGGCCGATCACATGCTGGCCGGGCGCAACGTGGGGCTGGCACTGGCGAGCGCTACCGCGATGGCCACCTGGGTCACCGCCAACACCACCATGACCGCCCCGCAGCTCGCGCTGGAGCTGGGCGTGTGGGGTATGCTGGGCTACTCGCTGGGGGCGCTGGGCCTGATCCTGTTCGCCCCGCTGGCCCGGCGCATCCGCGAACTGATGCCGCACGGCTTTACCTCCGGGGACTTCATCCGCCTGCGCTACGGGACCTTCACCTGGCGGGTGTTCCTCGGTGTATCCCTGATCTACGCCTTCGGCTGGCTGATCTCCATGGCGATGGCCGGCGGCGTGCTGATCAACGCTCTGGCCGGGATCGACTACCGTGTGGGCATGACCGTGATCCTGACGGTATGCGTGATCTACACCCTGCTGGGCGGGCTGCGCGCGGTGATCGGCACCGACTTCATCCAGACCGTGATCATCATCGCCGGCGCCGCCTTCCTCGCCTGGATGACCATCGACCGGGTGGGTTTCGAGGCCATCCATTTCGACCTGATGGAAGAGCGCCCGGAACTGCTGAGCCTGCTGTTCCCGGCCGCGATCATGTTCCTGTTCAACAACCTGCTGTTCGGGGTCGGCGAGATCTTCCACTCCAACGTGTGGTGGTCGCGCGCCTTCGCCTTCGGCCGCAACGTGGGCTTCCGCGCCTACCTGCTGGGCGGGCTGCTGTGGCTGCCGATCCCGATTGTGGCCGGCTTCGTGGCGCTGGCCACCCCGGCGCTGGGCATCAACGTGCCGGCGGCGGACATGGTCGGCCCGCTGGTGGCCGCCGAGGTGCTCGGCCTGACCGGCGCGATCGTGGTGTTCATCGTAGTGTTCGCCGCGCTGGCCTCCAGCCTCGACTCGCTGCTGGCGGCGACCTCCGACCTGGTCACCCGCGACATCTACCGCGGGCACATCCGGCCGCAGGCCTCGGAGCAGGCGCAGCTGCGGGCGACGAAGATCATCGTCGTGCTGCTGGGCCTGCTGACCTGGCTGGCCGCCAGCTACCGTGGCGAGGTGCCGGTGGTGGGTTCACTGGCGGCCTTGCTGTATTTCACCGGGGCCTTCGTGGCCAGCGCGATCTGGCCCATCGTGGCCGGGCTGTACTGGCGCCGCGCCAACCCGCAGGCGGCGGCCTGGGCGATGCTGCTGGGCTCCGGGCTGGGCCTGGCCAGTTACTTCATGATCGGCTGGTACGTGGCCGCACTGGTGGGTGCGGCGGTCTCGCTGGTGGTGATGGTCGCCGGTACCTGGCTGTTCCCGCGGCCCTTCGACTGGGACCGGCTGGCGCACGATGACCGCGACGCCTCACCCGGCCGTGGCAACCCGGAGGTGGCCACATGACGATCCCGGTAACCGCACTGGCGACCATCGTGATCATCGCGACCACGGTCGCGACCCTGACCCCGATCCTGCTGATTGCCCTGTTCATCCGCGACTGGAAGAGAGGATGCCTCTGGTGAATCCCCATGACCCGCTGAACACCCTCAAGCCGCGGGACGGTGCCGCCGGCACCGACCGGCCGCGCGCCCTGCTCGAGGCAGTGGAGGAAAATCCCGACCCACTGCTGAAGCTGGCCGCCTCGCACGTGGTATCCAGCCGCCAGTTCACCCGCGAGGAGCTGCTGCAGCTGTTCCGCCTGGCCGCGCAGTACGAGACGACCCCGGCGCTGATGCATCTGCCGCTGGCCGGCAAGATCCTGATCAGCGCCTTCTACGAGCCGTCCACCCGCACCCGGCTGTCATTCGAGAGCGCCTGGCACCGGCTCGGCGGATCGGTGATGTCGATCACCGATCCGAAGAGCACCGGCATCGCCAAGGGGGAGTCGCTGGCCGACATCGCGGAGATGTTCAACAACTACGGCGACGTCCTGGTACTGCGCTCCTCCGAGGGCGAGGCCGTGCACAACATGCTGGAGAACCTGCGCATCCCGCTGGTCAACGCCGGCAACGGGATCGACGAGCACCCCACCCAGGCGCTGGCGGATGTCTACACCCTGGCCAAGTGGCGCCCGGAGCTGTTCCTGCCCGACTGCCCGCCGGAAAAGCACGTGAAGGTGGGGATCGTGGGCGTACCCTCGCGCATGCGCACGGTACGCAGCCTGCTGAGCATGCTGAGCCTGTTCCCCGAGGCGATCGACGAGATCGTGGTGATCTCGCGCGAGGAGGAAAACTTCGACCCCGAGCAGCGCGAGCTGCTGGAGGGCGCGGGCCTGAAGCTGCGCGTGGTGAACGACCTGGACCCGGTGCTGCCGGAGCTGGACGTCGTCTACATCAACGCCATCGCCTGGGTCGGCGACACCTTCGAGTCCATGGGCGAGGGCCTGAACCTGAACCGCCAGTCGCCGCTGAAGGAGGGTGCGATCATCATGCATCCGCTGGCGCGCGGCGCGGAGCTGTCGACCGATCTCGACGACACCCCGCACAACTGGTACTTCGCCCAGGCGCGCGGGGCGGTGTTCGTGCGCATGGCCCTGCTGACCACGGTGGTGCGCCGGATCAGCGCGGTGATGGACACCCCGGAAGGCTGACACACCACTTTTTCACTAGAACCGCGAGCGGCGTGGCGCGCCGGAGTGTCCCGGGCCGCGCCCCGGTCGCCCCGAACGGATAACCAAGGAGACATGCCATGTGTGGCATTGCCGGAATCTTCCACGCCGACCCGAACCGTCAGGTCGACCCGCAAACCCTGGTCAACATGGCCGCGATCCAGTACCACCGCGGCCCCGACGGCTTTGGCTACAAGACCCAGGATGATCGCGGTGTGGGCTTCAGCCACGCGCGGCTGTCGATCATCGACCTCGACGAGAACCGCGGCCGCCAGCCGTTCACCATGAGCAACGGCGAGATCATGACCGCGGTCAACGGCGAGCTGTACGACTACAAGCGCATCCGTGCCGATCTGACCTCGCGCGGGGTGAAGTTCCGCACCAAGAGCGACTCCGAGATGGTGATGCACCTGTACCAGCGCGAGGGGCTGGAGGATGCGCTGCAATACTTCCGCGGCGAGTTCGCGATCTCGCTGTATGACCGCAAGCACGACCGCCTGGTGCTGGCACGCGACCGCTTCGGCGTCAAGCCGCTGTACTTCACCGAGACCGCCAACGGCAGCTTCGTGTTCGGCTCAGAGCTGAAGGTCCTGTTCGCCAACCCCGACGTGCAGCGCCGCTTCTCCGACGACGGCCTGTACCACCAGCTGATGCAGACCATGGTCCCCGGCACCACGGCCTTCGAGGGCGTCCACCAGGTCAAGCCCGGCCACGTGGTCATCGTCGAGCGCGCCCACGGCAAGCTGAAGATCCGCCAGGAGAAGTACTGGGACATGGACTTCCCGCTGGCCTCGGAACGCCCGCCGGAGAGCGAGACCGACGAGGAATACTGGATCGAAGGGGTACGCGAACAGCTGATGGAGGCCACCCAGCTCCGTCTGGAGGCCGACGTGCCGGTCGCCTGTTACCTCTCCGGGGGCATCGACTCCTGCATCACCCTGGGCCTGGCCTCGGCGAGTCAGCAGGCACCGGTGAAGGCCTTCACCATCGGCTTCGACAACGACGACTACGACGAGACCGCCATCGCCCGCGAGATGGCCGAGAGCGTGGGCGCCGACCAGGACATCATGTCGCTGGACGCCGACCACCTCTACGACAACTTCGAGGAGGCGCTCTGGCACGCCGAGCGCACCATCTACAACACCCTGGCGGTGGCCAAGCTGCTGATGAGCCGGCACGTGAACCACGCGGGCTACAAGGTGGTGGTGACCGGCGAGGGCTCGGACGAGCTGTTCGGCGGCTACCCGGCGTTTCGCCGCGACATGTTCCTGCACGGGCTGGACACCCTGCCGGAGGCCGACCGTCAGGCCTGGCAGCAGATGCTCAACGAGTCCAACGAACTGGTCTCCGGGGCGATGCTGGCCGAGGACGAGGTCTCCGACCCCGACTTCAACCGCATGATGGGCTTTACCCCGTCCTGCCTGCAGCCCTGGCTGGCCGCCGCCGACCACGTGCCCGGACTGCTGCACCCGAAACGCCGCAAGCGGATGAAGGACTACAAGCCGGGCAAGGCCATTGCCGACGCCCTGGACAATGACATGCTGGAAGGCCGCCATCCGCTGGACAAGGCCCAGTACGTGTGGATCAAGACTATGCTGGAGGGCCAGATCCTGACCTGGGGCGGCGACCGCATGGACATGGCCAATTCCATGGAGGCGCGCCCGCCGTTCCTCGACCACCATCTGGCCGAGTTCGCCGCGCAGCTGCCGCCGACCATGCGCATCAAGGGCCGCAACGAGAAATACGTGCTGCGCGAGTCGATGAAGGGCCTGCTGCCCAAGGTGCTGTACGAGCGCGAGAAATTCCCGTTCATGGCACCGCCGGCCCACACCGACCCGACCAAATGGGCGGCGATGAAGGCGCTGGCGGATCGCTACCTGTCGGAGGACAAGGTCGCCGAGGCCGGGCTGCTGGACCCGGAGGGCGTGCGCCAGGTGTTCGAGATCCACGAGTCGGAGGAGACCCCGGCGGCGACCCAGGTGCAGCTGGACGCGGTGATCAACCACATGATCGGCGTGCAAGTGCTGCACGAGCAGTTCGTGGCCACCGACATCCCGGCGCTGGCGGCGCAGAAGGCCCGCGAATTCGGCTGGAGCGCCTGAACCCACCAGGGGGGCCGGAACGCCCCGAAGGAACACCGTGACCGAAGACACCGGGGATACCTATGCCCTGCGCCTGCAGGCGATCGCGGACACCACTCAGGAGGTGTTCGTCCTGCTCGACAGCGACGGACGCATCGAGTACGTCAACGCCGCCCTGAGGCGTGTACTGGGTTATGAGCCCCGGGCCCTGCTGGGGCAGCCGCTGCACGAGACAGTGGCACCGGCGGAACACATGGACGCGATCCGCGCGGGTTACGAGGGCTTTCGCCATACCGGCACCGGTCCCGTGGTGGGGCGGGTACTGGAACTGGAGGCGGTGCACGCAGAAGGGCATCGGGTGCCCGTGGAGCTGTCGGTCTCGGCCCTGTGGCTGAACGGGGAGTGGCATGCGGTCGGGGTGATGCGCGACATCTCCGAGCGCCGGCGCACAGAAAACGCCCTGCGCGCCGAACGCAAACGCAACGCCGCCCGCGCCCGGCTGGAGGCAACGGTCTTCGACGCCACCAGCGAGGGGATCATGATCACCGATGCCGAGGAGCGGATCGAAGCGGTCAACCGAGCCTTCACCGAGATCACCGGCTACCCGGAGAATGAAGTCCTCGGCCGGACCCCGAGCCTGCTGAAATCGGGGCAACAGGATTCGAGTTTCTACCGCGAAATGCGTGAGGAGCTACAAACGGTTGGCGAGTGGAACGGAGAGTTCATCAACCGCCGCCGGGACGGCCGGGTCTACCCCCAGTGGACCCGCATCAACACCGTCCGCGATGCGCAGGGGCAGGTTCGCCACTACGTAGCGGTCTTCTCCGACCTCACCGACCTGCGCGCCTCGGAAGCCCGCATCGAGCGCCTCGCTCACCGCGATTCAGTCACCGGTCTGCCCAACCGTCTGTTGTTCCGCTCGCGTCTGGAACAGGCGCTCACTGCACAGGACCGGCAGGCCGACGGAGTCGCCGTGCTGCACCTCGGGCTGGACGCCTTCAAGCACGTGAACGAGAGCCTCGGCCACCGTACGGGCGACCGGTTGCTGCGGGCCATGGGCGAACGACTGCACCACCTGACCCGGCCGGCGGAGACCCTCGCGCGCCTGGGTGGCGACGAGTTCGGCTTTCTGGTGGACGGCGAGGAGCACGCGATGCTGCTGGCCGAGGCCCTGCGGCACCAGGTCGCGCAGACCCTTGAACTGGACGGCGAAACCCTGTTCCTGACCACCAGCGTGGGCATCGCCTGCAGCCCGCGGGACGGCCATGATGTCGAATCACTGATGCGTAACGCGGCCGCGGCCCTGCACGAGGCCAAGGCGGCCGGCGGGGACACCTGGCGTGTCTACTCGCAGGAACAAACCGCACTGGCCACCGACCGGGTGCGGCTCACCGCGCGCCTGCGCGAGGCAATCGAGCGCGACGAGCTGGTCCTCCACTACCAGCCACAGATCGGACTGGATGACGGGCGCATCATCGGCGTGGAAGCGCTGGTGCGCTGGCAGCATCCGGAATCCGGACTGATCCCGCCGGACCGTTTCATCCCGGTGGCCGAGGACAGCGGACTGATCGTCGGACTGGGCGAACGCGTGCTGCAGAAGGCCTGCCATCAGGCGCGGGAGTGGCTGGACTGTGGCGTGGACTTCGGCCATGTGGCGGTCAACATCTCCGCCGCCCAGATCCGCCGCAGCACCGTGGCCCCGCAGGTCAAGGTCGCCCTGGCGGAGAGCGGCCTGCCACCGCACTGCCTGCAGGCGGAGATCACGGAAAGCATCGCCATGGACCGTCGCGGCGAGGCTCCGGCGTTCCTCCAGGCCATGCAGGAACTGGGCGTACGCCTGGCGATGGACGATTTCGGCACCGGTTATTCGTCCCTCGGCTACCTGCGCGACCTGCCATTCGACACCCTCAAGGTCGACCGGCTGTTCGTGCGCCCGTTGCCGGAGTCGGCCCCCGATGCCGCCATCGCCGAGGCGATCTGCACCCTCGGGTGCCGCCTGGGACTGGAGGTCCTCGCCGAGGGCGTGGAGACCCCGGCGCAGGCCGACACCCTGCGCGGCTTCGGCTGCACCTCGGCCCAGGGCTTTCTGTACTCCCGGCCGGTCCCGGCCGAACAGCTGCCCGCCACCCTCAGCGAGCTGGCGGAACCCGCACCGAAGGAATCACCGGGCGCCGGCGACGATTAAGCAACCGCTGGTCCATCATGGTCGCCCGAAGCGACGCATCCACTGGCACAGGCGGTCGGCTGCGAAGCCGCGGACCCGCTTGAACGCCCTCCGCAACGCGGGCGGCCATGGACTAAGTCCAGGCCGCCACCGCGCTGCGGTAGAATCCGGGGTCGGTGGTGGTGGCCCCCTGCAGGGTGCACACGCGGGCGGCGAATTCGAGGGCACGGTGCAGGGTGCCTTCCCAGCCCCAGCCGCGGCGCAGGCCCAGGATGGCGACGCTGGCGAAGGCATCGCCGGCGCCTACCGCGTCCTGCATGCCTTCCACCACCGGGGCGCGGGCGCGCACGGGCTGGCCGGCGCGCGGATGGATCTCGGCGCCGTCGGCGCCCAGGGTGACGATCAGCGCGGACTGGATGTCGCAGGCCTGCAGGCAGCGTTCGGCGCGCTTCTCGGCCGGGACGTTCGGGAACAGCGTGGCCAGCTCGTCGGCGTTCAGCTTGACCACATCGGCACCCCGGAGCAGGTCGCGCACGTCCTGCGGGTCGTACCAGGGCTCGCGCAGGTTGGCGTCGACGAAGCGGCGTTCGCAGCGCCGGCGCAGGGCCGCCAGCAGCTCACGGTTGCCGCTGCGCAGGGCGAGCGTGCCGTGGTAGAGGAGCGGGGTGCGCGCGGGCACCGCGGGATCGACCGTGGCGGGCAAGTCGTCATAGGCCTGGTCGGGCAGGATGTAATAGGCGGGCTCGCCGTCCTCCACCGTCACCTGCACCGCGCCAGTGGGTGCCTGCGGGTGCGTATACAGCGCGTCTTCCGCCAGGCCGACCTCGCGCATGGCCTTGCGCACGCGCGCCCCGGCGGCGTCGTTTCCGACACCGCCGACGAACAGCACCGGCTCGCCCAGCTGATGGAGATTCCAGGCGACATTGAAGGGCGCACCACCCAGGACCTCGCGAGCATCCGGGAAACGATCGAACAGCACCTCGCCGAAGACGACGTCGGGGGCATCGGCCATGCTCTTTCCCTCCATGCGTTCGTGATGGGTTATCCGGAGGAGACCGCGACGATGCGATCCCGGCCCTGACGCTTGGCTGCCAGCAGGGCCTTGTCCGCCAGCTCGAACGCACTGCCCTCCGGGGCATCCGCGCGGACGTCGGCCAGCCCGCCGGAGATGGTCACCTTGAGGCGCTTGCTGCCGGCCTTGACCACGATGGACGCCACCTCGCGACGCAGGCGGTCGGCCAGTTCGCGGGCGGCCTCCAGCGACTGGTGCACCACCATCACGAATTCCTCGCCCCCGTAGCGGGCGACGAAGTCGGGTTCGTGGACACCCTCGGCCAGGACCTCGGCGACGGCCCGCAGGATGCGGTCGCCGGAGGTGTGGCCGTACTCGTCGTTGACGTGCTTGAAATGGTCGATGTCCCAGACGATCAGGGATGCCGGGCCGGCATCGGCCCGCAGATCGGCCATGCGCTGATCGAATGCATGGCGGTTGAGCAGACCGGTCAGCTTGTCGCGACTGGCCTCGTCGCGGGCCTCCGACAGGCGCTCGCGCAAATCGTTGACCTGGCGGGCCAGCTGCTGGCTGCGCGTGCGCAGTGCACGGTTGCGCTCCATCGCCGCGAGAAGTTCGGCCTCGCGGGTGTCGCGGAAGTCCTTCACCCGGTCCGCGACCCGATCCAGGCCGTCGATCACCTCGCGGCGCATGGTGTCGAGATTGGTGATGTCGATCACCCGGCCCTTGATGGTACTGACATCGCCGGTGATGTTCTCGTGCAGCTCGCGGATGGAGGCCTGGGTGCGCTCGGAATGGTCCTGGTCGGCGGACAGGGCCGAGTCCACGTCGTTCAGGCGCGAGCGGATCTCGCCCATGACCTCGGTCAGCTGTTCGCGCTCGGCCAGGGCCTGACCACAGTTCTCCTCCAGCGCGGAGAACACCCGGGCGAGGCTGCGACGGACCAGATCGGCGTCGCTGCGTTCCGCGGCCTGACGGACGCGGGCGAGGTCCTCGGCCAGGAACGGGAAGGCACCCAGGCCGCTCTCCAGCGCGGACAGGACCCCCTCGTCCATCGCCTCGCGCTGGTCATGCTGGCGGATGGTATCCGCCAGCCGCGCACTCATGCGATCCAGACACTGGGTATCGTCGGGATCCTCCTCGATGGTTCGCGTCAGGTCATGCACCGCTCCCTCGAGGTCGGGCTCGCGGGCCGACAGCACGGCCAGGGCGCGCAGGGCCACCCGCCGCAGTGAACGCATGCGTTCGCGCTCGTTCTGGAGCGAGGTTTCGAGCTCGATGACGGTCTTGCGCAGGTCGTTCTCGGCCATGGGTCTCCCTCGATCGGCCGCCCATTACAGCCGATGGGCGCTGCGAACGCCACCGTCGGCGGTGCCGGGAGTTCAGGTCAGGCCGGGGCCTGGTGCACATCCAGACGCTCCCGCACGGGCAACTGGATCTCGACCCCCACCGGCAGATGATCGGACAGCGCAACGTTGTAGACCCGCATATCGGACACGTGCAGGTCCGGGGTCAGCAGGATGTGATCGAACACCCGCTGCGGGTCCCAGGCCGGATAGGTGGCCGGGCAGGCCATGGGCTCCATCAGCCCGGTACGCGCGACCAGACGACGGATCTCGGGGCTGTCCTGCTGGCAGTTGAGATCGCCCATCACCACCGCGTGCGGCTGGTCCTCGATGCGTTCGGCAACATAGTCCAGCTGCTGCCGGCGCGCGCGCCGACTCAGCGCGAGGTGCAGCAGGAACAGCACCAGCTCCTCGCCATTGCCCATTGCAAACCGCGCCTCCACGGCCCCGCGCCCGGGCAGCGGCCCGGGCAGGCTGTGCATCTGCACATGCACCGGCTCCACCCGTGAGAACAGCGCCAGCGAATGCTTGGCAATCTGGCCGAGATCACGGTTGATGCGGGTATAGGTGTGAGGGAAGTCGGCACGGTCGGACAGCCAGCTGGACAGATCGACGAAGCGCGAGCGCAGACTGCCTCCGTCCAGCTCCTGCACGCCAACGATGTCGAAGTCGCGGATGAAGCGGGCCACGCGCTCCAGGTTGGTCATGCGCCCGCCGTACGGCAGCACATGCTTCCAGCTGTTGGTGACGTAGTGATGCAGGCGCGAGGAATGGATGCCCACCTGGGCATTGAAACTCAGCAGGCGCAGTCGCTGGCCCGCAGCCTCCGGCTGCCAGACCAGGCCGCGGGCGGGTTCGTCGGTTACGGCGGACGAGCCGTTCTCCGTCATGGTGTCATCCTTCCTTCCCGTCATCCCTCACGGGACTCCTGTTCAGAAGGGACAGACGAGATCCCCCAGGCGTTCCGTGAGTTTCAGATTTTCGGAATAGTCTACCGGACAGTCGATGACGGTGACTCCGGGGCGCGCCAGGGCGGAACGCAGGGCCTGTTCCAGACTGTCGCCGGGCTCGATGCGCACCCCTTCGGCCCCGAACGAGCGGGCGAGGGCAACGAAATCGGGGTTGCCGAAATCCACCGAGGCCTTGCGCCCGTATTCCCGCACCTGTTTCCACTCGATCAGGCCGTACGCGCTGTCGTTCCACACCAGCACAACGAAACTCTGACCCAGGCGCACCGCGGTCTCCAGCTCCTGCAGGTTCATCAGGAAACCCGCATCGCCGGTGACCGCCACCACCTGGCGCTCCGGATCCAGGGCGGCCGCAGCCACGGCCCCCGGAAGGGCGATGCCCATGCTTGCGAACCCGTTGGAGATCAGACAGGTATTGGGCATCTCACAGCGGAACATGCGCGCCATCCACAGCTTGTGGGCGCCCACGTCGGTGATCACTACGGCATCCAGGGCGGCGGCGGTGCGGAGATCCCAGATGATCTTCTGCGGCTTCATCGGCACCCCGGTGTCGTCGCGGTGCTCGTTCATGTCGTCGATCAACGACTGCCGCAGGGGCCGCAGCACGGTCTCCTCGCGTGGCGTGACCCGCTCGGCCAGATCATGCAGGCAGGTTTCGAGATCGCCGATCACCTCGGCCTGGATGTCGTAGTGGCCGTCGATCTCCGCCGGGGAGGCATCCACGTGGATCAGGGTGCAGTCGCCCTCCGGGTGCCACAGGGATGGCGGGTATTCGACCAGGTCGTAGCCGATACAAAGGACCACGTCGGCCTTGTCGAAGCCGAAGTGGACATAGTCGCGACTCTGCAGGCCCACGCTGCCCAGCGCCAGCGGGTGGCGAAACGGCAGCACCCCCTTGGCCATGAAGGTGTTGGCCACCGGGATGTTCAGGGTCCCCGCGAAGTGCGCCAGGGCCTCGCTGGCCCCGGAACGGATCACGCCGTTGCCGGCAAGGATCAGGGGATGGCGGGCATTCTCCAGCAGCCGGGCGGCAGCCGCCAGGGACACCTCGGCCGGCACCGCCGGTGCCCCGGTATGGACCGGAAGCGGGGCCACCGGACAGGGCTGGGAAGCCACGTTTTCCGGCAGCTCGATGAAACTGGCCCCCGGCTTGCCGCCCTCGGCCCACTTGAAGGCCTTGCGCAGGACCTCGGGCAGGATCTCGGGCTCCACCACGCTGGAGGCGTATTTGGTCACGGGACCGAACAGTCCCTTGAGGTCCAGGACCTGGTGGGATTCCTTGTGCAGCCGGTGGGTGCTGGCCTGGCCGGCGATGGCCACCAGCGGCGCGTGGTCCATGTTGGCATCCGCCACGCCGGTGATCAGGTTGGTCGCGCCCGGCCCCAGGGTCGCCATGCAGACCCCGGCCCGGCCGGACAGGCGGCCGTGGACATCGGCCATGAAGGCCGCACCCTGCTCGTGCCGGGTGGTCACGAACTCGATGGGGGAATCCTCGAGGGCATCGAGGACCGCCATGTTCTCCTCGCCGGGCAGGCCGAAGACCCGTTCGACCCCTTCCTGCTCCAGACACTGTACCAGGCGCCGTGCGGTGGTCGGCGACGGATCGGACATGCGTTCCCTCGAGGGACGGGCCGGGGCGCTCAGCCCCGGGCCTCGGCGATCAGGTGATCGACGATCTCCAGCATCTGCTCGTGACTGGTGGTCATGCTGGCCGAAACCACGGATTCGCCGTTGACCACCATCGACGGGACGCCCTCCAGACGGTACTCGCGCACGCGCTCGGCGGAGCGGCCGACCTGGCGCGCGACACTATCGGAGCGCATGGCCTCGCGAAAGGCATCCGGATCCTGACCCATTTGATTGACGAAACGCAGGATCGCGCTCTCCGAGCGCATTTGCCGTCCCTGTTCGTGGATGGCGGTATAGAAGGGCTGGTGAAGGGCGTCCACAATGCCGAGCTGTTCGGCGGCATAATATACGCGCGCATGCAGGGCCCAGACATCATTCAGGGGAGCCGGCATGTATTCGAATTCAACCTCTTCCGGCAAGTCGGCCTTCCATTCCTGCACCAGCGGCTCGAACGAGTAGCAGTGCGGACAGCCGTACCAGAAGGCCTCGACCACCTTGATGCGGCCTTGTTCCAGGCCGTAATCGACGGGCGAGTCCAGGCGCATGAAGTTACGCCCTTCGGCAAAGTCGGCAAGCAGGCGGCCGGAAGCCAGCAGGGCTCCCGTGCCCGCCACGGTTCCGAGAAACTGACGACGCTTCATTAGAGTTCTCCGTAGGAGTGCAGGCCGGACAGAAACATGTTCACGCCCAGGAAGGCAAAGGTGGTCACGAACAGGCCGATGATGGTCCACCAGGCCATGCCCGGACCGCGCCATCCCTTGGTGAAGCGCATGTGAAGCCAGGCCGCGTAGGTGAGCCACACGATCAGGGCCCAGGTCTCCTTCGGGTCCCAGCTCCAGTAACCGCCCCAGGCCTCGGCCGCCCACATCGCGCCCAGCACGGTGGCGATGGTGAAGAATGCGAAGCCGATCGCGATTGCCTTGTACATCACCCCGTCGAGGGCGTCCTTGCTCGGGATGCGCGCCAGCACACGGGAGTCCGGACGGGTGCGTTCCATGCGGTGGCGCACCAGATAGGCCACGCCCAGCATCGCCGCGATCGCGAATCCGCCGTAACCGACGAAGTTGGTCGGCACGTGGATCTTCATCCACCAGCTGTTGAGCGCCGGAACCAGCGGTTCGACCATGTGGGCGTCACGATCGAACATGTACCACAGCAGGAAGGTGGTGGAGGCCGCGACCACCAGCATCACGAAGGCACCCATGCCCCGCTGACCGGTACGCTGTTCGTAGTACAGGTACATCAGCGCGATCATCGCCACCATCAGCACGAACACCTCGTAGAGGTTCGCGACCGGGATGTAACCCCAGCTCGGGTCGTGCAGATAGATCTCGCGCCAGCGCACCATCAGGGCCATCAGACCCGCCCCCGCCGCGACCCACGCGAATGCCGAGCCCACCCGATAGGGGAAGTCGGAAGTAGAGAACAGGCCGACCAGATACGCCGCGGTGGAGAGGTAAACCATCACGCTCATCCACATCACCCCGGCCTGACCCGAACCGATGTAGTTGAGCCAGAAGACGCTGTCGCCGCGCGCCAGATCGTCCCCGTACAACCAGACCCCGAACAGTGACAGCACCGCCACGATGACGGAGAACAGCTGCCAGGGACGCCAGAACCAGCCAAGCCAGGCACTCATGCCGGCAGCGAGGATCAGACCGCCGGTGTCATAACGGTCCATCATGTGACCGTAGAGCGAATAGGCGGTCACGGCCACCGCCAGGACCAGGGCCATGTAGGCCCAGTCCCGCAGAAGCAGCTGCCGGAAGAATCCGGGCCGTTCGAAATCCAGGGCCTCGTGGGGTACAGACATGGGGCGCTCTCCTCCGACTGCGTGCGACTTAGTCGTTCTTGTTGGTTGCAGAATCCGGCGAGTCATCGTCGCCAACGTTCTTCTGCTCGATGATCCACCGTTCAAGGTGCGCGAAGCGCTTCTCGAATTCCACCCGGTGGCGGTTGCTGGTGCCTGCCATCACCACGTGGGTGCCGCTGCCGTCCTCGTTCGGACGTGCCACGATCCACAGGCGTTGATAGGACACATAGAACATCAGGAAGATCCCGATGATCAGCATCACGCTGCCGGTGTACACCGTGCTCTCGCCCGGCGCCTTCGCGATCTGCAGGCCCGAGGCCTCGCGATGGTCAAAGTCATCCAGGCGGAAGAAATACGGCGAACCGTAGAAGTTGAGGGCATTGATCGCCGAGACGGCGTCTTCCAGCCAGCGCTGTTCCTCCTCGGTGATCGCCACCACGCCTTCTTCCTCCAGGACCTCCATGTACAGGCCCTGGAGTCCGGAGTTCAGGACCTGGAACAGCAGGCCGCCGAGCTGCTCGCGCTGGCCTTCGGGGATGCGCTGCTCGATCTCGGCGTCCACCGCAGGGTAACCGCCTTCGGCGAAGGTCTGCATGAGCATGCTGACGGTGCGCGCGATCGCCTGGCGCCCTTCTTCTCCGCCCATCATTTCCTCCGAACCCCGCGCGGCCTGCTGCGCGACGGCCATGCGGACCTCGTCATCGTGAAGCATGGTCAGATAGGTGCGGAAGCGATCCAGGGAGTCATCCGCGTCCGCCGGGATGAACAGGTAGGAAAATTCCTCGGCCGGACTCTCGCGGACACCGCTGAGGAAATATTTCGCGCCTTCCTGCGGGATCGGATTCTGGTAGTTGCGGTAATAGAGTCCCGCGCCGGTGCGGTCCACCAGGCGGAAATCCACGCGCGGGCCGAGGAACACGTTTTCTTCCTCGCCCTCCTCGTTGAGCAGGGCCTGGGTGTTCACCACGGAAAAGTCGATGAACTCGATCGTCAACTCCTCGCCCCCAGGGGCCGGAATATCCATCTCGTCAAAGATCCGGCCCGGAAAGTCCACGCCGCGCAGGGCCCCGGGGCCGAGCGGGATGGCCTCCATTTCGACGCGCGTACCGCCGTCGGCGAAGCTGGACTGATAGATCGCATAGCCATCGTAGATCAGCGGGTCGTTCACGCTGATGGTGGCGCGCAACGGTTCGTCGCGCTCCGGATCATGGATGACCAGATCGCTCTCGTAGGACTGCTCGGCGCCGGTCGAGAAGCGCTGGATCCGGAATTCCTCCAGCTCCACGCGGAACGGCAGATCCTGCACCAGATACCCCTCGCGCACCGGCAGGAAGACCACGTTGGCCGAGGCCCCTTCGGGGATCTCCACGCTGCCGCGGAACGACGGGTTGCTGACCGGGACGCGCGAGATCTCGGGCACCTGCGACTCGGGGATGGAACGGGTCTCGATCTCCACGTTGCCCATCCACTCGTTGACCTTGAGCAGGAACTGGCCGTCGAGCAGCGCACCCACGCAGATCACCACGATCCCCACGTGCGTCAGCATGTAGCCGAGGCGGTTCCAGCGCCCCTTCATCGCGGCGACCACCGTCTCGCCGTCTCGCGTCTTTTCGCGCGCCCGGAAACCCTGGGCCTTCAGCACCCGGCGGGCATGGGCGAGGAAATCCTCCTGCGACTGCCCCAGATCCCCGGTGGAGCTGGCCGGGAAGGAACGCAGGGACTTTTCCTTCACCTGCAGGTTGTAGCGGCGCAGGTCCTTGAGGATACCCGGCGTCTGGCGGTAGACACAGAAGGCAGTCGAAACCACCAGGAAGGTCACCACCAGCAGGAACCAGCTTGCGGAATAGACCTGGTAGAGCCCCATCCCGGCGAAGATCTCGTGCCAGAAGGGTCCGAACTGGATCAGGTATTCGGTGTACGGCTCGTTCTGCACCAGCACGGTGCCGATCACCGAGGCGATGGCCAGGGCCACCAGCAGGGTGATCGCGAGGTTCATCGACCCCAGGAATTCGACGATGATCCGGCTGCGGCGCGGAGTGCGGTTCTGGCCGCGCGAGGAAGTGGAACTCGCCGAGCCCTGGCCCCCGGAGTTACCCGTGGACTGATGCGAATCTGCCATATTCAAACCTGCGTTGGATGCCCCGAAGCTGACGGAGCGCGGTCGGAAGTTCAATTTCCACGACATTCCGCACGGACGCTGGGTTCCGCCGGGGCGTGGAGCGCGCGGGACCAGACGCCCCGGCTTCCGACTTCATTCCAGTGTCCGGGTTCCCGCCGCTACATTATCCGGACCCCGAAACGACAAGGGGGCGGCCACGGCCGCCCCCTCGTAAACCGGACGAACCCGGAGCACGCCTGCGCACCCGGGCCGTACGTACCGTGCTCAGTTCGGCTGGAGGCCGGCCATGTACTGGGCCACGGCCTCCATGTCTTCATCCGACAGGTTGCCGACGATGCCGCGCATCATCTGGCCGTTGTCGTTGCGACGTTCGCCGTCACGGAACTGCTGCAGCTGGTCCAGGCTGTAGGTCGCGTGCTGACCGGCCACACTGGGGAACATGGCCTCCGGATTGCCCTGGCCCTGAGCGCCGTGGCAGGCGATGCAGGCGGCCACGCCTTCCGACGGGATGCCGCCACGATAGATCTGCTCGCCGCGGGCGACCACGTCCTCGTCGGCGGTCTCGGTGGTGATGGTCTGCTCCGCGAAATAGGCCGCCAGATCCTTCATGTCCTGCTCGCTGAGGTCGGCGACCTCCCCGGCCATCAGGTTATCGTGGCGGAGCTCGCCTTCCTGGAAGTCGCGCAGCTGCTTGGCCGTATACTTCGGGTGCTGCCCGGCCAGCTTGGGCCATTCCGGATTGACGCTGTTGCCGTCAGCCTGGTGGCAGGCGGCGCAGGACTGCGAGAGCTCCTGACCGCGCTGGGGATCGCCCGCCTGGGCCGCCGACAGCGGGAGCATCAGGGAGACGGACAGGGCAGCAAAGAGAGCGGAAAGCTTGTGGTTCATGATGGAGAATCTCCTGCTTGTATATGCGTGCCGGGCCTCGACCCGTTCCTTGTGCCCCGTGTAAAAGGGCGATCAAAATCTGGGGCGCAGTTTATAGCACAACGCCAGGGAACCCACAAAAGTTTCCCACTGTCCCGCTCAGCTCAGGATGATTTCGATCATGCAACCACGTTTTCGTGAAACCGCCTTCTCCCGGGGCGTCGCCCGCCTCGACCAGCTCCCCGCGGACCAGGGGGTCGAGATCGCCTTCGCCGGGCGCTCCAACGCCGGAAAGTCCAGCGCGCTCAACGGCCTGTGCGGGCGCAAGGCCCTCGCACGGGTGGGACGCACTCCGGGTCGCACCCAGGAAATCAACATCTTTACGCTGCCGCCGGCGGAGGACTGGCGCCTGATCGACCTGCCCGGCTACGGCTACGCGAAGGTCTCCGCGAAACAGCGCGAGCACTGGGATCGCCTGCTGGGCGGCTACCTGCGCCATCGCCGGTGTCTGGCGGGCCTGGTCCTGATCATGGACATCCGCCGGCCGCTGACCGACCTGGACTGGCAGATGCTGGAATGGACCGGCGCCAACCGGCGGCTGCATTGCGTGCTGACCAAGGCCGACAAGATCTCGCGACAGGAAGCCGAACGCCAGCTGCACGCCACCCACGCACGTCTGGAAGAGGCCGGCATCGAGGCTTCGCTGCAGACCTTCTCCGCGCTCAAGAACCAGGGCGTCGACGACCTGCGCGGACTGCTGGCGGAATGGCTGGAGGAAGAAAACGCCGAGGACGGGGACGGAGGGGCCGAACAGGGCCCATAAAAAAGTGCCCCGATCCCGGGGAGGAGGATCGGGGCACCAGCGACCTCGACAGGGGGAGGCGAGGTCTTCCCGCTCAGGGAGAGAAGCGGGGAGCGCCGGGCCATGGCGCTCACCTTTTATGACGCATCACCGGCAGTGAAGTTCCCGGCCGTTCCTGTTCCGGACGGAAACTCGTCACAACCCGCGAAGCCGTGCGAAACCGCGGGGCTCACTCGCGTTCCGCGCGGGCCTGCAGGGTCGCCACCAGTTCATCCGCCGAAGTCCCGTGCGGATGGATTTCCAGCAGATCGCCCTCCGGCCCCACCAGGTAGGTGGACGAGCTGTGATCGATCACGTAGCCCATCGCGGACTGGCTGTCGGTCTTCTCGTAGAACACCCCGTACTGCTCCACCGCCGGCTCCAGCGCGTCGTGCGGGCCAGTGGCCGCCTGGATCCGGGGATGGAAATGGTCGGTGTACTCCGCCAGGTGCTCGCGGTCGTCACGCTCGGGATCCACGCTGACAAACACCGCGCTGACCCGGTCCTCCAGCGATTCGGGGAGCTGCTCCAGCGCCATCCGGATCCATCCGAGACTGACCGGGCAGGCATCCGGGCAGGAGGTGTAGCCGAAATAGAGCCACACATACTGTCCCTCCAGATCGCGCAGATCGAAGGCCTCCCCCTCGGTGGAGACCGGCAGCTGGAACGGGCCGCCGGTCACCCGGTCGGCCACCGGGATGTCTTCGTGAGTGGTGGCCTCGCCGGCTGGGGGGGGGCCCGGGACGAGCCAGACATACAGCAACAGCGCGGCCGCGGCGACGGCGGCCAGGGCCCACAGGAGGGTGGTCAGGGGAAGTCGGGACATCGCGCGCAATCCTCGGTGGAAGCCAGTACGTCAGTGATCGCGGGCGGTGACGAAGCGATACTGTACCCGCGCGGCGTCACCATCGCCTTCCGGAAGTACCGTCGCCGCCCAGGTCATCGCCTCGGTGGTGCAGATCGGCAGGGTGGTGGTGCCAGCGTATTCACCCGGGCCCACGCGTTCCAGGCGCGGGCGCTGGAAGCCCATGTACATCTCCACCCCGGCAAAATCCAGCTCGACCCACTCGGGATCGCGCCCGTCGTGCCCGACATGGTGCAGATGCAGCTCCAGCTCCCGCAGCATGGGGACCGGGCGCGGGGTGATCTCGAGGGTCATCTGGCCACCCTCGGGGTGTTGTGCGGCACAGGCCCCTTCATTGAGATCGCAGATCTCCGGGGTCACCACCACGACAGCATCGCTGCCGCCACCGCCGGCCAGGTAGCGGTCCGCCGCCACCCAGCCGGCCGCCAGCAGCAACCCGGCCACCAGCCAGGGGGCCAGGCGGTTGAATCCGCGCGCCAGTGATTCGAGGTCGGCCATGGTCAGCCTCCGGTATGGCCCTCAATGGGCATCGTCCCAGTTATCTCCGACGCCGATGTCCACTACCAGCTCGACATCCAGCTCGGCCGCCCCGCCCATCGCGGCGCGGGCCCGTTCGCCCAGGGCCTCCACCGCATCGTCGGCGACCTCGAACACCAGCTCGTCGTGCACCTGCATGATCATGCGGGCATCGAGTCCGTTACCGTCCAGGTCCTGCGCCATGCGCACCATCGCACGCTTGATGATGTCGGCCGCGGTGCCCTGCATCGGGGCATTGATCGCCACCCGTTCGGCCTGCTGCCGGCGGGCCCCGTTGCGGCTGTTGATCTCGGGCAGGTACAGCCGGCGCCCGAACAGGGTTTCCACGTAGCCCTGCTCGCGCCCGCGTTCGCGCGCCCGCTCCATGTAGTCGTGCACGCCGGGGTAGCGGTGGAAATAGCGGTCAATGTATTCCCGCGCCTCGGCCTGCTCGATCCCCAGGTTGCGCGCCAGCCCCCAGGCCGACATCCCGTAGATCAGGCCGAAGTTGATAGCCTTGGCCGCGCGCCGCTGCTCGCTGCTGACTGCCTCCGGATCAGCGCCAAAGACCTCGGCCGCGGTAGCGCGATGGATGTCCAGCCCGTCGGCGAAGGCCTGCAGCAACCCGGCGTCCTGCGACAGGTGGGCCATGATCCGCAGCTCGATCTGCGAATAGTCGGCCGCCAGCAGGCGGTACCCCGGCTCGGCAATGAACGCCCGGCGGATGCGCCGGCCGGCCTCGGTGCGCACCGGAATGTTCTGCAGGTTGGGCTCGGAGGACGACAGGCGCCCGGTGGCCGCGCCGGCCTGGTGATACGAGGTATGCACCCGCCCGGTCTCCGGGTGGATACGCCGCGGCAGGGTCTCGGTATAGGTACTGCGCAGCTTGGACAGGCCACGGTGCTCCAGGATCAGCCGGGGCAGGGCGTAGTCGTCCGCCATCTGCTCCAGCACGTCCTCGGCGGTGGAGGGCTGGCCCTTGGGCGTGCGCCGCAGCACCGGCAGGCCCAGGCGCTCGAACAGGATCTCCTGGATCTGCTTGGGCGAGCCGAGATTGAACTCGGTACCGGCCTCGTCGAAGGCCTCGCGCTCGATGCGCTCCATCTCGCTCAGCAGCTCCTGGCTCTGCTCGCCGAGCAGGTCCGGGTCCACCTTCACGCCGGCGCGCTCGATGTCCGCGAGCACCGGCACCAGCGGCATCTCGATCTCGCGGTAGACGAAGGCCGGGCCCTCGGCCTCGTTCAGGCGCGGCCGGAACAGGGCGTCCAGACGCAGGCAGATGTCCGCGTCCTCGCCGGCATAATCGGTGGCGATGCCGACGTCCACCTCGGCGAACGGGATCTGTTTCGCCCCCTTGCCGGCCACGTCTTCGTATTTCGTGGTGCGGTGATCCAGATGGCGCTCGGCCAGGGAATCCAGGTCGTGCCGGTTGGCGCCGGCGTCGAGGCAGAACGACTGCAGCATGGTGTCATCGACGATGCCGCGCAGCACGATGCCATGGTTGCCCAGCACGTTGCGGTCGTACTTGAGGTTATGGCCGAGCTTGCCGTGTTCGGCCGATTCCAGCCACGGCCGCAGGCGCTCCAGGGTCGCCTCGCGCGGGAGCTGCGGATCGGCATCCGGACCGCTGTGGGCCAGCGGCAGGTAGTACGCGGTACCTGCCTCGAACGCGAAGGACATGCCGATCAGCTCGGCCCGCATCGCCTCCAGGCTGCTGGTCTCGGTGTCGAACGCGACCCGCGCGGCGCCCTGCAGGCGTTCCAGCAGCTCCGTGAATGCCGCCTCGTCCCGCACGGTGTGATATTGCGCCGCCGGCCCCGGATCGGCATCACCGCCGTTACCGGAGGCAGCGTCGCCGGCGTCGCCGCCTTCAAGCTCCGCCCGCCAGCGGGAGAACCCGTGGTGGCGCACCCGCTCCAGCAGCTGCTGCGAATCGGGCTCGCGCAGCTCGAGGTCATCGGGGCCCAGCGGCAGATCGACATCCCGGCGCACGGTGATCAGCTCGCGCGAGGTCGGCAGGCGATCGGCCGCGGCGCGCAGGTTCTCGCCGATCTTGCCGCCGATCTCGTCGGCCCGCTCGAGGATGGTGTCGAGGTCGCCGTACTTCGCGATCCATTTCGCCGCGGTCTTGGGCCCGACCTTCTCGACCCCCGGGATGTTGTCCACGCTGTCGCCCATCAGCGCAAGGTAGTCGACGATCTGCTCCGGCTCCACGCCAAACTTTTCGCGCACCCCGGCGGGATCCAGCACCGTGCCGCTCATGGTGTTGACCAGGGTCACGTGGCCGTCCACCAGCTGGGCCAGGTCCTTGTCCCCGGTGGAGATCACCACATCCTGCCCGGCAGCCGCGGCGCGATCGGCCAGGGTGGCGATCACGTCATCCGCCTCCACCCCTTCCACGCACAGCAGCGGGAAGCCCATCAGCTGCACCAGCTCGTGCAGCGGCTCGATCTGCGCCGCCAGCTCCTCCGGCATCGGCGGCCGGGTGGCCTTGTATTCAGGGTAGATCTCGTCGCGGAAGGTGGGCCCCTTCGCGTCGAACACCACCCCCATGCGCTCGGGGGCATAGTCCGCGCGCAGCTTGCGCAGCATGTTGGCCACGCCGTAGAGCGCCCCGGTGGGGTGGCCGTCGGGGGCGGTCAGCGGGGGCAGGGCGTGGTAGGCCCGGAACAGGTAGGAGGAACCGTCGACCAGGACGAGCGGGGCTTGCGACATCATGCGGATCCGGCTGGGCTTGCGAGGGAAGCATTCTAGCAGGCTGCGGGGCCCGGCCCGAGCAACGCCGGCGCGATTTGTACGCCCGTCGGGCCACGGTTAGTCTAGGCGCCCCAGAGTGCAAAGAATGCGCCCCGATGAACGATCAAGATCGAGCGGAACACCCCGGGCTGCGGCCCATCGACGATTCCTCGCTGACCCGCGAGAGCTGGAAGATCTTCCAGATCATGGCGGAGTTCGTGGAGGGCTTCGAACGCCTGGCGCACATCAAGCCCTCGGTCAGCGTGTTCGGGTCGGCACGCATCCCGTCGGACCACCCGGATTATCTGCTCGCGGAGCAGATCTCGCGCCAGCTGTCGGACGCGGGTTTCGCGGTCGTCAGTGGCGGCGGGCCGGGCATCATGGAGGCGGCCAACAAGGGGGCGTTTGCCGGTCACTCGCCCAGCATCGGGCTCAACATCCAGCTGCCGCACGAACAGCACGCCAACCCGTACCAGGACATCGGGCTGGGGTTCCGGCACTTCTTTTCGCGCAAGGTGATGTTCGTCAAGTACGCCTCCGCCTACGTGGTGCTGC
This sequence comes from Thioalkalivibrio halophilus, assembly GCF_001995255.1. Taxonomy (GTDB): domain Bacteria; phylum Pseudomonadota; class Gammaproteobacteria; order Ectothiorhodospirales; family Ectothiorhodospiraceae; genus Thioalkalivibrio; species Thioalkalivibrio halophilus. The sequence continues at coordinate 88,771 of NZ_MUZR01000035.1, forward strand.
CGGGCGGCTTCGGCACGCTGGACGAGCTGGCCGAGATCCTGACCCTGGTGCAGACCGGCAAGACCCGCCGCATCCCGGTGGTGCTGGTGGGCAGCAAGTTCTGGGAAGGCCTGCTGCAGTGGTTCGAGGACGCGCTGGTCACCCATGGCACCATCGATGCCGAGGACCTCAATCTATACTCGGTGGTGGACACCCCCGAGGAGGTCGTGGACGTGATCTTCGAGTACTACGAGGCCCGCAGCTTCGAGCCCTCGGCGGAAGAGAAACAACGACTGATGGAGCTCTGATGATGACGAGCACCCGCGCCACGGCGCTGGCCGCTGCCCTGCTGGGCCTTTTTCTCGCCGCCGGGCCGCTGGCGGCCCAGGACTTCGAGGACGCCCCGCCACCGCCCGACATGCCCGACGAGGCCGCCCCGCCTCCGGTACTGGACGAGCGCGCCCGCCAGCTGCAGGAGCTGGAGGAAGCCGACGTCATCATCATGGAGCGCGACGGCGAGACCCGGCGCGAATACCGCGTGGACGGCGACCTGGTGATCGTTGAGGTCAACCCCGCCGCCGGACCCACCTACTACCTGGTGGATGTCACCGGGGAAGGCGACCTGCGGCGCCGTGACGACCTTTCCCCCGATTTCACCCCGCCCCGCTGGAGGATCCTGGAATGGTAAGCACGCAGTCGACCGTGGAACTGCCGGCCGCGGGTGCCGCGGCGCTGGAAGCAGCCTTTGCCGCTGCCCGGGCGGCCGGCGCTCCGCTGGGGCTGCCGGCCGATGGCGATGCCCCGCAGCTTGACGGGGATCGCGCGCACTGGACCCTGGAGCGCGGCAACGCCGCGGAGCCCGGGGCGATCGCCAGTGGTCCCGGCACGCCGGAGGCGCTGGGCCGCCTCGCGGCCCGCTGGCAGGCCTGGCATCCGGCGGAGGCCCTGCCGCAGGACGGCGTCTGGCGCCGCGGCGTGCTGCAGCAGCAGCTGCGCGAACGCACCGAAGACCTGAGCGCAACCCTGGACGAACAGGCGCGCGAACAACTGAACCGCGAGCTGCATCATCAGGGGCTGTACCGGTTCGAGGACCTGCCGGTGGCCGGCAGCTTCTGGCACTCGGTCAGGCGGCACGGCGAGCACACCGGACTGGCGGATCTGACGATCCCGCCGGCCCCCGTGCCGGCGTTCTGGCAGCTGGCGCGCATCGCACTTGCGGTGAGCGTGAACGAGGCGGGCGAACTGGACCGCGAACGTTACCGGGCCCTGCTGGGCGGCTATCACCAGGAGCGCCCGCTGAGCGCGATCGAACGCGGCGCCGCCCCGACCCTGCTGCGCATGGCCGCGCTCGACGACTGGCTGGAACGCATCGAGGCCGGCCGCGCACCCGCGGGCCCCGATCCGCGCCTGGCCGGCCTGCAGGACGCCGGCACCCGGGTGCAGTCGGTATGGGTAAGGCCCGCCGCCTGATGACCCCGCGGGCCTCCCTCGCGGGGCTTGTGGCCCTGGCCATCGCCGGGGCGCCGGGCATCGGCGTTCTGGCCTCCACCGAGGTCCACCGCTGGGTGGATGAAGACGGTGTGGTGCATTTCTCCGACGAGGCGCCGGGCGACGGGCGCAGCGAACGCATCGAGGTTCAGGAGCCGATGGGCGCCGTCCCCCTGGAGAATGCCCGCGAGATCCTCGAACGCCCGATCCGGCGGCCGGGAGAAGACCCGACGGACGACGATCCGGAGGAAGACGCGGCCGCGGACGAAGAGGCCGACGAAGAAGACGAAACTTCGATCGAGGACGTCCCGGTGCCCGTGGAACTGGTGGATTTCTGAACCGCCCGCGAACGTCGCACCACAATAATGCACGGAATGCCCTATAATGGGGCAATGACTGCACCTTATCGGCGCATGCCCGCGCAATGCCCCCGGACGAAGCGCCCCGGCCCCCCGTGACCATGCTGGCGCGCTTCATGCTTAAAGCCGGATGATGAGCCCGCATACGCCCCGTCCGTCCCCTCCGCTGCCCACCCCTCCGTGGTGGGACGACCTGTCCACGGCCGTCATGGTCACCGACGGAGAACTGCGACTGCAGGCCATGAACGGTTCCGCCGAGGTCCTTCTGGGACTCAGCCGCGAACGCATCCTCGGGCACCCGCTCGGCCACTGGCTGCATCTGGACCGCAACCTGTCCACACGCCTGCGCAGCGCGCTGGTCCAGGACCAGCCCATCACCCTGCGGGCGCGCCAGATGGAACCCCTGCGCGCGGAGAGCTTCCTCGCCGATGTGATCATCACCCCGCTGCAGGGCGAGGGCGACGAACCCGGGCGGCTGCTGTTCGAGCTCAGCGCCATCGACCGCCACGAACGGATCTCGCGCGAGGAGCAGCTACAGAAGCAGCAGGCCATCTCGCGCGCAGTCACGCGCGGGCTGGCGCACGAGATCAAGAACCCGCTGGGCGGCCTGCGCGGTGCCGCGCAGCTGCTGGCCGGGGAACTGGATGATCCCGACCTGCGCGAATACACGCGCATCATCATCCACGAGGCCGACCGCCTGCGTGCCCTGGTGGACCGCATGCTCGGCCCCAACAACATGCCGCAACGGACATCGGTCAACCTGCACGAGATCCTCGAGCACGTGCGCGGCCTGATCAGTGTGCAGCTGCCGCTGGGCGTGAAGATCCGCGGCGACTACGACCCGTCGATCCCGGAGATCAAAGCGGATCGCGACATGCTGGTACAGGCGCTGCTCAATCTGGTGCAGAACGCGCTGCAGGCTCTGGGTGACGAGGGCGATATCGTGCTGAGCTCGCGCATCCTGCGCCAGTACACCGTTTCCGGCAAACGGCACCGGCTGGTGGCGCGCCTGAGCGTGCGCGACAATGGCCCCGGAATCCCCGAGGAGGTCCGCGAACGGATCTTCTTTCCCATGATCACCGGTCGCGCCAGTGGCACCGGCCTGGGGCTGCCGATCGCGCAGAGCCTGGTGCAGCTGCATGACGGCCTGATCGAATGCCATTCACGGCCCGGCTCCACGCGCTTCGACATCCTCCTGCCCGTGGCCGGACCGCCCGCCAGCGAGAGCCCCGACGCATGACTCCGACGGTCTGGATCATCGACGACGACGATTCCATCCGCTGGGTGCTGGAACGCGCCCTGAGCCGATCCGATATCGCGGTGCGCGGGTTCGAGTCCGCCGACGCGGCATGGGCGGCCCTGGAGACGGAAGACACCCCGGACACCATCGTCGCCGACATTCGCATGCCGGGGCTCAACGGGCTCGATTTCCTGGCGCGCATGCAGAGCCGGGGTGACGCGCCGCCGGTGATCATCATGACCGCATTCTCCGATCTGGAGAGCGCGGTGGGCGCCTACCAGACCGGGGCGTTCGAATACCTGCCCAAGCCGTTCGACGTGGACGAGGCGGTGGCCCTGGTTCAGCGTGCCCTGGAGGCTCGCCGTGACAGCCTGGCGGCCGCAACGCCCGACGAGGGCAGCGCCGAGGAAACCCCGATCATCGGCGAGGCGCCGGCGATGCAGGAGATGTTCCGCGCCATCGGCCGCCTGTCACGCTCCAACATCACGGTGCTGATCAACGGCGAATCGGGCACCGGCAAGGAGCTGGTCGCACGCGCGCTGCATCAGCACAGTCCGCGGGCGGGGCAGCCGCTGATCGCCCTGAACACCGCGGCCATCCCCAAGGACCTGCTCGAGAGCGAGCTGTTCGGCCACGAGCGGGGGGCCTTTACCGGCGCCAGCCAGACCCGCAAGGGCCGCTTCGAGCAGGCCGACGGCGGGACCCTGTTCCTCGACGAGATCGGCGACATGCCGTTCGACCTGCAGACCCGCCTGCTGCGGGTGCTGGCCGACGGGACCTTCTACCGGGTGGGCGGGCATACCCCCATCCATACCGACGTGCGCATCATCGCCGCGACCCACCAGGACCTGGAGGAGCGAGTGCGCGCGGGTCAGTTCCGCGAGGACCTGTTCCACCGCCTCAACGTGATCCGCATCCATGTGCCGTCGCTGCGCGAGCGGCCGGAAGACATCCCGCTGCTGGTGAATCATTTCATGAGCGAGGTCGCCACCGAGCTGGGCGTGGAGCCCAAGGTGATGCGCCCCGAGGTGGTCGCGGAGATGCAGCGCCTGCCATGGCCGGGCAATGTGCGCCAGCTGGAAAACACCTGTCGCTGGCTGACGGTGATGGCCTCCGGACGCGAGGTGCACCTGGACGACCTTCCGGCGGAACTGCGCCGCGATGACACGCCCCGGTCCACGGGCACGCCGCAACCGGGACCCGGACCGGCACAGGCCGTGCCGGTCGAACCCCGGGAGTGGACCGATGAACTGGCGCGCGTGGCCCGCGAGCACTGGGAACGTGGCGACCGGGACGTGCTGGGGAGCCTGCAGCCGGCGATGGAACGCACGCTGATCCGCGAGGCGCTGCGGGCCTCGGGCGGACACCGCCAGCAGGCCGCGGCCCTGCTGGGCTGGGGCCGCAACACGCTGACGCGCAAGATCCAGGAGCTGGGTATGAACGAGGAGCGACCGTAACCGGCGGGCCCGGGCGCTGCCGGCGCGTCAGGCGCCGCAGCCGGAGAACCCCTCGTTCAGCTGCAACCGCCCGGTCAGCTCGCTCACGTGGCCGATCCCGTGGCGGTCCATGTAGTCGTTGATGCCGGCGAGGATCTTCGGCAGGCACAGCGGATCGTAGAACAGCCCGGTGCCCACGCCCACGGTGCTGGCCCCCGCCAGCAGGAATTCCAGCGCATCCTCGGCGCGGGTGACCCCGCCCTGGCCGATGATCGGGATGCCGTGGGCCTTCGCTACCTGGTGGACCTGGTGGACCTTCAGCAGCGCCACCGGCTTGATCGCCGGGCCCGACAACCCGCCCTGGTTGTTGCCGATCACCGCGCGGCCGCTCTCGGCATCCACCGCCATGCCCATCAGGGTGTTGATCACGGCAAAGCCGTCGGTGCCCGCCTCGATGCAGCGCCGGGCGTTCTCCGCGATGTCGGTCTGGTTGGGCGAGAGCTTGGTGATCAGCGGTTTCTGCGTGACCGAGCGGCAGGCCTCGACCACTCGCGCGGACATGTCCGGGTCATTGCCGAAGGCGACCCCGCCTTCCTTCACGTTGGGGCAGGAGATGTTGATCTCGATCGCGTCCACCGGGGAATCGTCGAAGGCCCGCGTGACCGCGATGTATTCCTCGATGGTGGAGCCGGAGACGTTGGCGATGAAGCGCGTCTCGTCGTAATCCAGCCCCGGCAGGATGCCGCCGACCACCTGTTCGACCCCGGGGTTCTGCAGGCCGATGGCGTTGAGCATGCCCTCCGGGGTCTCGTATACCCGGTGCGGCGGATTGCCGGGCCGTGCGGCCCCGGTGGTGCCCTTGAGACACACCGCACCGGCATCGCGGTTGGAAAAACCGGCCACCCGGGTATATTCCTCGCCGAAGCCGACACAGCCGGACAGCAGCACCAGAGGCGTGTTGAAATGCAGCCCGCAGAATTCCAGGGAGAGCCGCGAATCGTCGCGCGCTTCGCTCATGTTTCACATCGTCCTGTATCAGCCCGAGATCCCGCCGAACACCGGGAACGTCATTCGTCTGGCCGCCAACACCGGGGCGACCCTGCATCTGATCCACCCGCTGGGCTTCAGCCTCGACGAGAGCCGGCTGCGCCGCGCGGGGCTGGATTACCGGGAATGGGCCCGGGTCCGGGAGTATGACAGCCTGGCCGCCTGGCGGGAATCCGTGGCCCCGCAGCGGGTGTTCGCGATCACCACGCGCGGCACCTGCCGCTTTGATACCCCGGCGTTCGCCGCCGGCGATGCCTTCCTGTTCGGCCCCGAGAGCCGCGGCCTGCCGCAGCAGGAACTGGACGCGATCCCGGAGGAGCGACACCTGCGGCTGCCGATGCAGCCCGGCAGCCGCAGCCTCAATCTCGGCAATTCGGTCGCGGCGGTGATCTACGAGGCCTGGCGCCAGCTGGACTTCGCCGGCGGCGAATGAGCCGATGGGTCAGATATTCTCGGCGACCGGGTCGCGCTCCAGCAGGCGCCGCACCGCGTCGTGCACCCGCCGGCCACGGTAGAGCACCGCGTGCACCTCCTCGCAGATCGGCATCTCCACGCCGGCGGCATGCGCGCGTTCCACCGCCACGCGCGCGGTCTCGACCCCTTCCACCGACTGGCCCACCCGCTCGCGCGCGGTCGCCAGGTCGTAACCCTGGCCCAGCAAAAGACCGACGCGGCGGTTGCGCGACTGGTCGTCGGTGCAGGTGAGCAGCAGATCGCCGAGGCCGGACAGCCCGGTCAGGGTCTGCGGCCGCGCCCCCAGGGCCTCGCCCAGGCGCTGCAACTCGGCCAGCCCGCGGGTCAGCAGCGCGGCGCGGGCGTTGGCGCCGAACCCGGCCCCGTCGGCGATCCCGGAGGCCACCGCGAGGACGTTCTTGAACGCCCCGCCCAGCTCCACGCCGATCACGTCGGGGTTGCCGTAGATGCGCATGGAACCGCCGTGGAAGGCATCCGCCAGACGTCGCCGGCGCTCCGGATCGGCCGAGGCGGCGGTGAGGGCGGTGGGCTGACCGCGCGCAACCTCGGCGGCGAACGAAGGCCCGGAGATCAGGGCCGCCGGCTGTCCGGGGCCGAGTTCCGCCTCGGCCACCTCGTGCAGCCAGGCACCGGTCCCGGTTTCCAGCCCCTTGGTGGCCCAGGCCACGACCTGCCCCGGTTCCAGCCGGGGCCGCAGCCAGCGCAGGGTCTCGCGGAAGGCGCCCGAAGGCACGACCACCAGCACCAGGTCGACGCCGTCGACGACCTCCGACGCGGCGGTCACCCGCAGGTTGCGCGGGAAGGTCAGGCCCGGGAGATAGCGGGGATTCTCGCGTTCGCGCTGGAGGCGCTCGGCGGTCTCGGCCGAACGCCCCCACAGCCGCACGTCGTCGTGCAGGCGTGCGGCATGCACCGCCAGGGCGGTCCCCCAGGAACCGGCGCCCAGTACCGCGATGCGCATGCGCCGGGCCGGCTCAGGGGTTTTCGCTGGCCGTGACGGCGGCGCCGTTGCCTCCCTGGCCCTGACCCGAACCTTCCTGCTGTTCCTTCAGGTGCTTGGCATACAGCGCGTCGAAGTTGACCGGCTGCAGCAGCAGCTGCGGGAATCCGCCCTTCAGGACCAGGTCGGCGACCGTCTCGCGGGCGAAGGGGAACAGCGCATTGGGGCAGTAGGCACCCAGCAGCTGATTGCGTTGCTCCTCGGAGAAACCGCGCACGATGAACACCCCGGCCTGCTTGATCTCGACCAGGTAGCCGGTCTCGCCGTTGGATTCGGTGGTGACCGTCAGGCCCAGCTCGACCTCGTAGACCCCTTCCTGCTCGCCCACCGGGCGCGCCTGGGTGTTGAGCTGGATGCCGGTCTCGCCCTTCCATTCCTTGAGGAAGATCTCCGGGGCGCCGGGGGCCTCGAAGGACAGGTCCTTGATGAAGACCTTCTGCATGGAGAATTCGGGGCCATCGGAGCCCTGGCCGCCCTGTGCGGCCGCGTCGGTCTGGTTTTCTTCAGCCATGGTGCGTTCGGATCCTTTCAGGTGTTCGTGGAATCGCCGGCGTCCACGCCCCCGCAGGCCTCGATCAGGCGGTCCAGCTCGCCGGACCGTTCCATGGCGTGGAGTTCATCGTAGCCGCCGATATGGGTGTCCCCCAGGAAGATCTGCGGGACGCTGGTGCGTCCGTCCGCCCGCTGTTCCATCTCGTGGCGCAGCCCGGAGTCCCGGTCGATGCGGTATTCGTCGAAGCCGAGGTCGCGCTGGTTCAGCAGGCGGCGGGCGAGGATGCAGAACGGGCAGTGCCCGGTAGAGTAGACCTCGAAGCGCATGTCACTTCTTCTTCAGCGGCATGCCCGCATTTTCCCATGCCTGGATGCCACCGGAAAGATTGACCACGTCCTCGAAGCCGGCCGCCGTCAGCTGGTTCGCAGCCATGGAGGACCGGTTACCGCTACGGCAATACACCACCACGGGGCTGGATTTCCACGCCTCGATGTCCTGCATGCGCTTTTTCAGTTCGCCGAGGGGGATATGCTTCGCGCCACCGATGCGGCCGCCGGAGACCTCGTTGTGCTCGCGCACGTCCAGCACCAGGGCATCGTCCTGGTTCATCACGCGCACCGCTTCGGTGGGCGCCAGCTCGCGGTACTTGCGCGTCAGGCGCCGGAACTCGGCGTAGATGATCAGGGCAAGCACCGCGATCAGGGCGCCCGTCAGAATCGGGTTGTTGGCGAGGAATTCGGGCAGTCGTTCAAGCATGCGGGAGACCGGTCGGGATTCAGGAACGGCAGAAGACGTCCTGCATCATACCGATCAGGCGCAGGGTGCGGGAGTCCCCCACGCGGTAATAGACCCGATTGGCGTCCTTGCGCGTGGCCAGGATGCCCTTGTCACGCAGGATTCCGAGGTGCTGGGAAATATTGCTCTGCGAGGTCCCGACCTGATCCACGATTTCCTGTACGCTGACCTCCCGGTCGCCCAGAATGCACAGGATCTTGAGCCGCAGCGGATGGGACATGGCCTTGAGCGAGCGCGAGGCCCTCTCGATATCCTCGTCCTGCGACATCAGTTCGTCTTCGATGCACGGTTCGTCGCTCACGGCAGCCTCTCGTTCGGAGGGGCATGACCCCTGCCACTGGGTGAGAATATTAGAACGCAAACGTACCCCGATATGCGGATTCACGCAATCTTGTCCCTGTCGCTTTCATGGGTTGGCCTGCTGCTGGCGGGCCTGCTGGTTGCCGTGCCGGCCACGGCACTGGAACCCGAGGCGGAGCTGGAAAAGACCCTGGAGGCCATCCGGGACGTCGAACGTTCGCTGGAGGAACGCCGCGAGGCAGTCGCCGATCTGGAAGACCGGATCGCCGCGTCCGCCCGGGGCGCAGGCGAACAACGCGAGCGTCTGGATGAACTGAAACGCCGCCGCGAGGCCCAGGAGGAGGTGATTGCCGAGCACGAGGCCCGCGTGGCCCGGCGCGAGGAACGGCTGCACGAGCAGCGACACGACGCGGCGCGACTGGTGCATGACCAGTGGCTGCAGGCGCGCCACGGGCAGCGTGAGCGACCGACGGAAGGCGGACAGCGGCACCACCCCGTTTACGCGGCCGCCATTCAGCAGGCGCGGGAACGGACCCTGGCAGGCCTGCACGAACGGATCGAGGAGCTGCTGGCGGCCCGTGCCGGGCTGACCGAGGAGCGCGAACGGCTGGCACGTCGCGAAACCGAAACCCGCGAAGCGATGGCCGAGCTGGAGCGCCAGGAAGCGGCCCGCCGGGCGGCACTGGAGGAACTCGAGGCGGCAATGGAAGACGAGGCACTCGAGCTGGAGCGCCTCGAACGCAACGCCGAAACCCTGGATCGCGTGATCACGGAGATCGAAGAACAACGCCATGCCACCGCCGCCGAAGAACAAACGGGCGAGGAGGCGGCCCCTCGGTCCCGCGCGGTCAATCCGGACGTCCCGTTCGCGGATCTGGAAGGGGAGTTGCCGCGACCGGTGGATGCGCCGGTCATCCGCGATTTCGGCAGCGAACGCCGGGGTAACCTGCGCAGCCAGTGGAACGGGGTGGTACTGGAGGCGCCCTCCGGCGCGCCGGTGCGGGCAGTGCATCAGGGTCGTGTGGTCTATGCGGACTGGATGCAGGGGTACGGGTTCCTGGTGATCCTGGATCACGGGGACGATTTTCTGACGCTGTACGGCAACCTGGAAGACATCCTCGCCGGGCCGGGGGAACGGGCCGATGCGGGCGAACCGGTGGGGCGGGCCGGGGAAGGCAGTCCCGCGATTGCTCCGGGCCTGTACTTCGAAGTGCGCCGTCAGGGACGGACATTGAACCCGCAGGAATGGTGGCCGTCACAATAAGGGCGGAATGCTAGAATTGGGCGCATATCCGCAGAAAGACCTCGGACAAGGGATACTCTGATGAACAAGCTTTTCCACTCCGGCTACGGCCTGCTCACGGGTCTCGTTCTGGGCATCATGCTGAGCGTGTCCGTTGGCGTGTACGCCGGGCGCGACGATGCCGCCGGTCTGTCGGCGCTGCCGGTCGAGGACCTGCAGCGCTTTACCGACGTCTACATGCGCATCAAGCGCAATTACGTCGAGGAAGTCGACGACAGCGAGCTGCTGGACAATGCCATTCAGGGCATGCTGACGGGGCTCGACGAGCACTCTTCCTACCTCGACGAGGACGACTTCCGTGACATGGAAGCGGGAACCTCGGGCGAGTTCGGCGGCCTCGGGATCGAGGTCGGGATGGAAGACGGGTTCGTGAAGGTCATCGCTCCGATCGACGATACGCCCGCGGAGCGTGCGGGCATCCAGGCGGGTGACCTCATCGTGCGTCTGGACGGCGACTCGGTGCGCGGCATGACCCTGTCGGATGCCGTCAGCCGGATGCGCGGCGAACAGGGTTCCGACATCACCCTGACGGTGGTGCGCGACGGCGAGGATCAGCCGCTGGAGATCACCATCACGCGCGACATCATCCAGGTGGAATCCGTCCGCTCCGAGATGCTGGAAGAAGGCTACGGCTACGTACGCGTCAGCAACTTCCAGACGCGCACGGCGCGAGATCTGGTCAGCGCGATCGAGGAACTCAAGGAGGCCCACGGACTGAAGGGCCTGGTCCTGGACCTGCGCAACAACCCGGGCGGGATCCTCAACGGCGCCGTGGGCGTGTCCGACGCCTTCCTGGACGGTGGACGGATCGTCTACACCGAGGGCCGTCTGGACGAGGCTCAGATCGAATATGACGCTTCGCCGGGGGACGTCCTCGATGGCGTGCCGATGGTGGTGCTGGTTAACCGCGGCTCGGCGTCGGCTTCGGAAATCGTCGCGGGTGCTCTGCAGGACCACGGTCGCGCGATCATCATGGGGCAGAACAGCTTCGGCAAGGGATCGGTGCAGACCATCCTGCCGCTGTCCGAGCGGACCGGGATCAAGCTGACCACCGCGCGCTACTTCACCCCGGACGGACGTTCCATCCAGGACGAAGGCATCAATCCGGACATCGCGCTCGACGAGAGACTGCGGGTGTCGCGGTCGGAAGACGATGAACCCGCGCGGCGCGACCTGCCTGAAGACGTCGAAGACGAGGAAGAAGAAAGTCTGGCCGAACGCGACTTCGGGCTTAACGAGGCCCTCAATCTCCTCAAGGGCCTGAATTTCTACAACGGACGCTAGCTGGGAGGAGCGCGATGACGCGAGTGCTCGTACCTCTGGCCTCCGGCTCGGAAGAGCTGGAGGCCGTGACCATGATCGACCTGTTCCGGCGGGCCGGCTTCGAGGTCACGGTGGCCGGTCAGGAGGCCGGGCCGGTCACCTGCTCGCGTGCTACGGTGATCCAGCCGGACAGCGACCTCGAAACGGCCGTCGGCGAGGATTTCGATCTGATTGCCATTCCCGGGGGACTGCCGGGCGCGAATCACCTGCGCGATGACCCGCGGCTGATCACGCGACTGCAGAAACAGGCGGAGGCCGGCCGGCATGTGGCGGCCATCTGTGCGGCCCCCAAGGTGCTGGCGCAGGCCGGGTTGCTGCAGGAGCGCCGGGCGACCTGCTTTACCGGCGCCCTCGACGGCACCGGAGTGGAGTCGAGCGGAGCGGCCGTGGAGATCGACGGTACCGTGATTACCGGACGTGGCCCCGGGGTGGCGATGGATTTCGCCCTGGCGGTGATCGAAGAACTGGCGGGCCGCGAAACCCGCGAAGCGGTGGAGGGTCCGCTCCTGCGGGCCTGAGGCGGACCGCCGGAACGGACGTGATGCCGGGTCGGCGAGGGGGCCGAATCGGCGAGGGGGCTCGCCTCCTACAGGGAGGTCGAACCCTGGCCCCGGCAGGAGGCCGGACCTCCGGCCGATTTTGCGTCCGGCCAATCGCCTGCGCCGGGTCGGCGAGGGGCTCGCCTCCTACGGGCAGGTGGAACTCTGGCCCCGGTAGGAGGCCGGCCCTCCGGCCGATTTTGCGTTCGGCCAATCGCCTGCGCCGGGTCGGCGAGGGGCTCGCCTCCTACGGGCAGGTGGAACTCTGGCCCCGGTAGGAGGCCGGCCCTCCGGCCGATTTTGCGTTCGGCCAATGCCTGCGCCGGAACGGCGCGGGGGCTCGCCTCCTGCAAGGAGGCCGAACACGGAAATCGCGTCAGTCGGCGCGACGCAGGAACGGCCGCTGTCCGGACTGCACGGCGCGACGGATGAAGTCCGCACGGCCGCCTTCACGCTGGTTGACCTCATCCGCGCACTGGGACGGCTCGTAGGCTGCGGCGGACAGCATCACTTCCAGCTCGGCCACGTCCACCTTCGGATCGGTCAGCTGGCCGGAGGTCACGTTCAGATGACGCCCCACCTCCCAGAACATGCGCGGATTCCACATCTTGGTCTGCACCCGCGGCGAGTTGAACAGTTCGACGCAGCGCTGATTGATCTGTTGCTGATCCATCGGATACTCCGGTCACGGTTTTCAGGACGCCGGGGAATCTAGCGAAGCCGGCGCGGCAATACAAGCCATGTACGCTATTCCACGGTCACGGACTTGGCGAGATTGCGGGGCTGATCGACGTCCGTGCCCTTGAGCACCGCGGTGTGATAGGCGAGGAGCTGCAGCGGGATCGCGAACAGTACCGGCGCGATCCAGGGATTCAGCGGACCGCTCTGCGGCATCCCGATCCAGGTGTCATCCGAACCCAGGGCACGCGCAGCAGCCGCTTCCCCGATCACGATGAGCTCGCCGCCCCGGGCCCGCACCTCCTGGAGATTGCTGGCGAGCTTCTCCAGCTGGGCGTCATCCGGCGCGACCGCGATCACCGGCATCTCGGCATCCACGAGCGCCAGGGGACCGTGCTTGAGCTCGCCGGACGGGTAGGCCTCGGCATGGATGTAGGAGATCTCCTTCAGCTTCAGGGCGCCTTCCAGGGCGATCGGATAGTGCACACCGCGGCCCAGGAACAGCGCGTGGTGGCGTTCCACGAGATGCTCCGCCACCTGCGCCAGGCGGCCGTCCAGCTGCAGGGTGGCTTCCGCCATCGCGGGCAGGGACTGCAGGGCCCGGATCCCGTCCTGGCGATCACCATCCGCAAGGCGGGCGGCCCGCGCCGTATCGCCCAACAGGAGCACCAGCACCGCCAGCGCGGCCAGCTGGGTCGTAAAGGCCTTGGTTGAGGCCACTCCGATTTCGGGGCCCGCCTGAGTCATCAGGACCAGATCGGCGAGACGAGCCATGGTGCTCTCGGGCACATTGCAGATGGCGAGACGCGCGGCGAAGGGCTCTTCCCGCGCCTGGCGCAGGACCGCGAGAGTATCAGCAGTTTCTCCCGACTGGGACAGCACCAGCAACAGGGTCCCCGGCGCCACGACATGCCGACGATAACGGTATTCGCTCGCCACCTCGACCTGTGCCGGCATGCCGAGATAATCCTCGATCCAGTACCGCGCGACCATCCCCGCGTGGTAGCTCGTGCCGCAGGCCACGATCTGGACCGAGCTCACTTCCTGCAGCAGGCGGTCGGTGTCCGGACCCAGAAGATTGGGCAGAACACCATCGTGCCCGAAACGCCCCGCCAGCGTGTCGTACAGTGCCCGGGGCTGTTCGTGGATTTCCTTGAGCATGAAATGGCGATATTCGCCGCGGTCGGCGATCGTCACCTCGCACCGGGTTTCGCGAGCTTCGCGGACGACCGGCTGTCCGGCCACGTCCTCGATCTCGACCCGGTCGCGGTACAGCACAGCGATATCGCCTTCTTCCAGGTCGATAAACCGCTGGGTGACCGGAAGGAGGGCCTGCATGTCCGAGGCGGCGAAATTTTCGCCGATTCCCAGTCCGAGCAGGAGCGGGGACCCGTGGCGGGCGACGATGATGCGTTCGGGCGCGTCGGAAACACTCACCGCCAGTGCCCATGCACCCTGCAGCCGGGCGCAGGTGCTCCGGACTGCCGCCACCGGTTCCTGACCCGCCTCCAGCGCCTGTTCGACCAGGTGGGCGATGACTTCGCTGTCGGTGTCGGATGCACAGGTCCAGCCATCGTCGGCCAGCGCATCGCGCAGGGCCGCGTGGTTCTCGATGATGCCGTTGTGCGCGATGGCGACACGCCGGTCGCGCGACAGGTGGGGGTGGGCATTCACCTCGGACGGCCGACCATGGGTCGCCCACCGGGTGTGGGCGAGGCCAGCGTGACCGTGGATACCGGTCCGGGCGACGCGATCTTCCAGCGCCGCCACCTTGCCCTCGGTCCGCACCATGTCGATTCCGCCGGCTCCGGTGACCGCAATGCCGGCGGAGTCATAGCCGCGGTACTCCAGGCGATGGAGGCCTTCGATCAACAGCGGGACGATATTGCGTTCGGTGATTCCGGCAACCAGTCCGCACATGGTTCAGTCCCCGCTTTTGGTTGGATTGGGGCCGGCTGCGCCTGAATCAGGCTGCCTGGCCGGTCGCTGCCAGCCCTCTACGGTTCGTGCCGGTGCCCGCGTGAGCGCCAGGGCCCCGTCCGGGACATCACGGCTGATGGTGGAGCCCGCACCCACGGTCGCCCCTGCACCAATGGTGACCGGTGCGACAAGCGCCGTATTCGAGCCGATGAACGCATCCGCACCAATCTCGGTGTGATGCTTGTTGGCGCCGTCGTAATTGCAGGTGATGGTGCCGGCGCCCAGATTGGCGCCGGCACCCACACGGGCATCTCCGACATAGGCGAGATGGTTGGCCTTCGCACCGGAATCCAGGCGCGCGTTCTTCACCTCGACGAAATTGCCGACACGAACGTCCTCGGCAAGATCGGCGCCCGGCCGCAGGCGCGCGAACGGGCCCGCCTCGGCCCGCTCACCGAGCCGCGCGCCCTCAACCACCGTATACGGCTGCAGCCGTGCGCCGGAGGCGATACGACAGTCACGCAGCACGCAGCCGGGGCCGATTTTCACGTCGTCGCCGAGGACCACCGTGCCCTCCAGGACCACGTTCACGTCCAGACCGCAGTCCTGCCCGAACTGCAGCGTGCCGCGGCAATCGAATCGGGCCGGGTCGGCCAGTGCCAGACCCTCGCGCATGTATTTTTCGGCGATATCCCTCTGGAGCAGACGTTCCTGCACCGCAAGCTGGGCCCGGTCATTCACGCCCAGAACGGCATCGGGATCCTCGCTGTCGACCAGCGCCACCGATTGACCCTCGCCGCGAGCCACTGCCACCACGTCCGTGAGGTACCACTCGCGTTCGCTACCCGCCGCCGGTTCGCATGCGCCCAGCCATCGCCTCAGCGCGACCGCATCCCCGGCAAGCACCCCGGTATTGATCCGCGTGACGGCAGCTTCCGACGCACTGGCTTCCTTGTCCTCGACAATGCACTCCAGGTTGCCCTGCGCATCTTCGATCAGCCGCCCGTAGCCACGAGGATCGGCCACCCGAGTTCCGAGCACCGCCAGACTCTCACGGGCGCGAGCACAACCCTCCAGATCTGCGACCGGAATCCTCGGCACGTCGCCATACAGCACCAGGACCCGTGCCCCGTCGGGAACAGCCTCCAGGGCGCGGGCCACCGCATGGCCGGTCCCGCCAGGGTGTCCCTGATCCACCCAGTGGATGTCCTGTCGGGACGCGAATTCACCCTCCACCGCCTGGCGTCCGTGACTCACCACCACATGCCTGGCTTCCGCGGGGAGCGCGTCCGCCCGTTCCAGCACGTGGGCAAGCATCGGACGCCCACCCAGCGGTTGCAGCACCTTCGGCAGGGCCGAACGCATCCGCGTCCCCTTGCCCGCCGCCAGTATGATCAGATGCAGTGTTTCCACGTTTCACCTTCCATCCCGAGTGCCCGGTCGGGGCCACAAACAACAAGGCCGCCCAGAACAGGCGGCCTTGCACTGCTTCCCTGCCGTGTCCGTCGCCTCAGCGGCGCCGACGCAGCTTTTCGATCATCTGCAGCCGGGCCGCGGCTTCCGCAAGCTCGGCCTGCGCCTTGGCATAATCGAAGTCGGCCTGCTTGTCGGCCAGGGCTTCCTCCGCCCGCTTCTTGGCCTCGAGCGCCTCGGCCTCGTCCAGGTCCTTCGCGCGGACCGCAGTATCCGCGAGCACCGTAACATGGCGCGGCTGCACCTCCATCACGCCCCCGGAGACGAACACCGGCTGGGGCTCTGCCCCTTCCTTTTCCTGGATGCGCAGTTCGCCCGGATTCAGGCGGACCAGCATCTGCAGGTGGCCGGCATACACGCCGACCTCGCCTTCCTCGGCCGGAGCCGCAATCATCTCGGCCGTGCCGGAGTAAATCGACTCTTCGGCACTGACCACGTCCACATGCATTGTCATTGGCATGACAGGTGCTCCTTAGCCGAGTTTGTCGGCCTTCTCGACGGCTTCCTCGATGGTACCCACCATGTAGAACGCCTGCTCGGGCAGGTGATCGTACTCACCGTCCACGATAGCCTGGAAGGCACGGATGGTGTCCTTGAGCGACACGTACTTGCCGGGGGCACCGGTGAACACTTCCGCCACAAAGAACGGCTGCGACAGGAAGCGCTGGATCTTGCGGGCCCGGGCCACGACCAGCTTGTCATCTTCCGACAGCTCGTCCATGCCGAGGATCGCAATGATGTCCTTCAGTTCCTTGTAGCGCTGCAGCGTACCCTGCACCGCACGCGCGGTGTCATAGTGCTGCTGGCCGATGATCTGCGGATCCAGCTGGCGGGAAGTCGAATCCAGCGGATCCACCGCCGGGTAGATGCCCAGCTCGGCGATCTGACGGGACAGCACGACCGTGGCATCCAGGTGCGCGAACGTGGTGGCCGGCGAGGGGTCGGTCAGGTCGTCCGCGGGCACGTATACCGCCTGGATCGAGGTGATCGAGCCCTTCTTGGTCGACGTGATGCGTTCCTGCAGCACACCCATCTCTTCCGCCAGAGTCGGCTGGTAACCCACCGCGGAGGGCATGCGGCCCAGCAGTGCCGAAACCTCGGTACCGGCCAGCGTATAACGGTAGATGTTGTCGATGAACATCAGCACGTCGCGACCTTCGTCCCGGAAATACTCCGCCATGGTCAGACCGGTCAGCGCCACACGCAGACGGTTGCCCGGCGGCTCGTTCATCTGGCCGTAAACCAGAGCCACCTTGTCGAGGACGTTGGAATCCTTCATCTCGTGATAGAAGTCGTTCCCTTCGCGAGTACGCTCACCGACGCCGGCGAACACGGAATAACCGCTGTGCTCGATCGCGATGTTACGGATGAGCTCCATCATGTTGACGGTCTTGCCCACGCCGGCGCCGCCAAACAGGCCAACCTTGCCACCCTTGGCAAAGGGGCACAGCAGATCGATCACCTTGATGCCGGTTTCCAGCAGATCGGTTGAACCCGCCTGCTCGTCAAAGCTGGGCGCCTTGCGATGAATGGACCATTTTTCTTCGGTTTCCACCTCGCCGGCTTCGTCGACCGGCCGCCCGAGGACGTCCATCACGCGGCCCAGGGTCCCCTGACCCACCGGCACGGAGATCGGACCGCCGCTGCTGGTCACGGCCGTCTGACGCTTGAGGCCGTCGGTGCTGCCCATGGCGATGGTGCGCACGACCCCGTCACCCAGCTGCTGCTGGACCTCGAGGGTCAGGCCGTTTTCCAGGGTGAGGGCGTCGTACACCTTGGGCACTTCGCCGTGGGGAAACTCCACGTCCACGACAGCGCCGATGATTTCGACAATCTTTCCAGAGCTCATGCGTTCAATCCTCTAAGTCGTAATTCTTGCCGCGTCGGGCCTGCGGGAGCCGGTCTCTAGACCGCGGCGGCGCCGCTGACGATCTCGGAAATCTCCTGCGTGATCGCGGCCTGGCGTGCCTTGTTGTAGACCAGCTGGAGATCCTTGATCATCGTTCCGGCGTTGTCGGAGGCCGCCTTCATCGCCACCATCCGCGCAGCCATTTCGCAGGCCACGTTCTCGACTACGGCCTGATAGATCAGGGATTCCACGTAGCGCTCGACGAGGGTATCCAGGACCTCGTAGGGCTCCGGCTCGTAGATGTAGTCCCAGTGGTACTCGAGCTCGTCGTCGGAGCTCGGCGCCGTCGGCAGCAGCTGCGTGGTCCGGGGTTGCTGCGTCATGGTGTTGACGAACTTGTTCTCCACCAGGACCACGCGGTCGATTTTCTCCTCACGGAAATCGTCGAGCAGGACCTTGACGGTTCCGATGAGGTCAGAGAGGTGCGGGCGGTCACCGAGATCCGTGGCCTGAGCCACGATATTGCCGCCAAGCCGCCGGAAAAACTGCAGTGCCTTGTTACCGAAGACGCAGAGGTCGACCTCGACCCCTTCCTCACGGTAACGCCGCATCTCCGCCACGGCCTGCTTGAACAGATTGGTGTTCAACCCGCCGCACAGACCCCGGTCGGTCGACACCACGATCATGGCGACACGCTTGACGTCGCGCTCGACCATGAACGGATGCCTGTACTGGGCGTTCGCCATGGCAACGTGACCGATCACGTCGCGGATCTTCTCGGCGTAGGGCCGGGACTCCTGCATGCGGTCCTGGGCCTTGCGCATCTTGGACGCGGCCACCATCTCCATGGCCTTGGTGATCTTCTGAGTATTCTGGATACTCTTGATCTGCGTCCGGATCTCCTTTGTGCCCGCCATTGCGCGCTCCCGTTACCAGGTGTTCTTGGACTTGAACTCGTCCAGGGCACTGGTCATGCGTTCCTGGATGGAGTCGTTGTAGTCACCGGTGCTGTTGATCTCGTCGAGCAGGGACTTCTGGTTCGAGCGCAGCCACGCCTGCAGTTCACGTTCGAAGTCGACCACCTTGTCCTCGTCGACGTCGTCCAGGTAACCCTGGTTCGCCGCGTACAGCGAGAACGCCATTTCGCCAATGGACATCGGCTTGTACTGACCCTGCTTCATCAGCTCGGTCACGCGCTTGCCGCGATCCAGCTGCTTGCGGGTCGTCTCGTCCAGATCGGACGCGAACTGCGAGAAGGCCGCCAGTTCGCGGTACTGGGCCAGATCCAGACGGACGCTGCCACCCAGCTTCTTGATGATCTTGGTCTGAGCCGAACCACCCACTCGCGAAACCGAGAGACCGGCGTTGATCGCCGGACGGATGCCCGAGTTGAACAGATCGGTCTCAAGGAAGATCTGACCGTCGGTGATGGAGATGACGTTGGTCGGCACGAAGGCGGAGACGTCGCCGGCCTGGGTCTCGATGATCGGCAGCGCGGTCAGCGAGCCGGTCTTACCCTTCACTTCACCGTTGGTGGCCTTCTCCACGTAATCCTCGTTGACGCGGGAGGCGCGCTCCAGCAGACGGGAATGCAGGTAGAAGACGTCACCCGGATAGGCCTCGCGACCAGGCGGGCGACGCAGGAGCAGGGACACCTGGCGATACGCCCAGGCCTGTTTGGTCAGGTCGTCATAAACGATCAGTGCGTCTTCGCCCTTGTCGCGGAAGTATTCGCCCATGGCGCAGCCGGCGTACGGAGCGATGAACTGCATCGCGGCCGATTCGGAGGCGTTGGCGGCCACGATGATGGTGTTGTCCATCGCGCCGGCCTCTTCAAGCTTGTTCACCACCGAGGCGACCGAGGAGGCCTTCTGGCCCACGGCGACATAGATGCACTTAACGCCGGAGTCCTTCTGGTTGATGATCGCATCGATCGCCACCGCGGTCTTGCCGGTCTGACGGTCGCCGATGATCAGCTCGCGCTGGCCGCGGCCGACCGGAACCATGGCGTCAATCGCCTTGATGCCGCTCTGCAGCGGCTGGTCGACGCCCTGGCGCTCGATCACGCCCGGGGCCATGCGCTCGATTGGGCTGGTATGATCGGTCTCGATCGGGCCCTTGCCGTCCAGCGGTTGACCGAGCGAGTTCACGACACGGCCGAGCATCTGGTCGCCGACCGGCACCTCGAGGATGCGGCCGGTGCACTTGACGGTGTCGCCCTCGCTGAGGTTCTGGTAGTCGCCGAGGATCACGACGCCCACGGAATCGCGCTCGAGGTTGAGCGCCATGCCGTAGACGTCCCCGGGGAAGGCGAGCATTTCGCCCTGCATGACGTCGCCCAGGCCGTGTACGCGGGCGATACCATCCTGCAGGCTGACCACCGTGCCTTCGTTGGAGGCCTCGGAGCCCGCATCGAACTGGTCGATGCGCTGTTTGATCAGATCACTGATCTCGGAGGGATTCAGTTGCATGATAATTTCCTCTTAGCGACTCAAATTGGCAGCCAGGCGGTCCAGCTGGCCTCGCACGGAGCCGTCGATGACCAGGTCGCCGGCGCGGATGATGGCCCCTCCAATAAGGGAGCTGTCGACCGAGGAGGTCAGATCCACCTCGCGACCGAGTCGTTGGGACAGGGCCTTGTGGATCTCTTTCTCCTGCGCCTGCGTGAGCTTGCGGGAGGCAATGACCTCGGCCTCCACGCGACTTTCCGCCTCGGCCTTCAGCGCATTGAACGCCTCGCTCACCGCCGGCAGGGCCGGCAGTCGACCGTTCTCGCCCAGGAGACGGACGAGGTTCGCCACGCCGTCGTCGAGCTTGCCCTCGGCGATCTCCAGCATGAGCTGGGCACGCTGGGCACGCGGGACCCGGGGGTTCGTGAGGAGATCGTGCACGCGGGAATCGCGGGCGATGGCCGCCAGCAACTCCAGCTGCTCGGCCCAGCCGGCAAGATCCTGGCCGTCGCGGGCCCGCTCAAAGGCGGCGCGAGCGTAGGGTCGGGCTACCGAAATCAGGTCTGACATAGCCTCTCCTTACAGCTTTGCGGCGAGCTTCTTGAGAAGGTCACCGTGGGCCTTGGCGTCAATCTCCTTGGCCAGGATCTGCTCGGCACCCTGAACTGCCAGGTCGGAGACCTGCTTGCGCAGCTCTTCCTTCGCGCGGTTGAGCTCCTGCTCGGATTCGGCCTGGGCCGATTCCTTGATTCGCTCCCCTTCCTCGCGGGCGGTGGTGCGGGCTTCCTCGACGAGCTCGTTGGCACGCTTCTGAGCGGAGGCGACGATGTCGTTGGCCTGCTGCTTGGCCTCCTTGATGACCTCGGTCGCTCGCTCCTGGGCCAGCTCCTGTTCCTTCTCGCCGCGTTCGGCGGCCGCGAGGCCGTCGGCGATCTTCTTGCGCCGTGCCTCCAGGGCCTGGGTCAGCGGCGGCCATACGAATCGCATGGTGAACCATACGAAAACGCTGAAGGCCAGCAGCTGCCCGATGATGGTGAGATTGATATTCATCCTGCTACCTCAGGTTGACGAGTGGTGAGGGATCCTCGTGACTCGATCAGCCCTTAGCCGAGAACGAACAGGACGTACAGGCCGATACCCACCGAGATCATCGGGACGGCGTCGGTCAGACCCACAACGATGAAGAAGTTGGTGCGCAGCATCGGGATCAGTTCCGGCTGACGGGCGGCGCCTTCGAGGAAGCGACCCCCGAGGGTGGCGACACCAATCGCGGCGCCGATAGCGGCCATGCCCATCATCAGAGCGGCGGCGATAATAACCAGAGCGTTAGCCATTTCCATCGTAATATCTCCAGTGAAGTTGAGACGGTCAGTTGAAGTTAAGGGTTATCAGTGGTCTTCCGAGTGAGCCATGTCCAGATAGACGATGGTCAGCACCATGAAGATGAAGGCCTGCAGCGGCACCACGAGGATGTGGAAGATCGCCCAGCCGACGTGCAGCACCCCCCCGGCAAGCCCGAACATCAGCCCGGCGGAGTACATCATGCCGATGAGGATAAAGATCATCTCGGCGGCGTACAGGTTGCCGAACAGTCGCAGGGCGAGAGAAGCCGGCTTGGCCAGGAGGTCGACGACTTCCAGCACGAAGTTGGCCACCCAGGTCAGGGGCTTCAGCGGGGTGATGGAGGTCTGGAACGGCGCACCGGTCAGCTCCTTGACGAAACCCACCGGACCCTTGATCTTCAGCGAGTAATAGATGATGAGAATGAACACGCCCAGCGCCAGACCGATCGTCACGTTGATGTCGGTCGTGGGCACGATCTTGAAGTACGGGATGCCCAGCAGATAGGCGAGGTGCGGGATCAGATCCACCGGCACCAGGTCCATCAGGTTCAGGAGGAAGATCCAGATAAAGATAGTCAGTGCCAGCGGCGCGATGAGGTCGTTCTTGTGCTTGAACGAACCGCGCACGTTGGTGTCGACGAAGTCCATGATCCATTCGACGAAGTTCTGCCAGCCACCGGGGACACCGGCGGTGACCCGCTTTGCCGCGTAACGGAAGCTGAGGATGAACAGCAGGCCGAGGCCGATGGACCAGATCATCGAATCGACGTGGATGGCCCAGAAACCCATCTCGGCGGCCTCCGATGCGTTCATCGCGAAGCCGAGCCCGTTCTCCGGGTGATACCCGAAGGTCAGGTTCGTGAGATGGTGATTGATATGGTCGTCCATTTCTGAAGCCATGTCGCTATCTCTTCATTGCTTGGGCGGATGCCCGGTGGACCCACCACACGGGCAGAAGATGCACCGCGAGAAAGCCACCGAACAGGGCGAGCAGGTCGGGGTTCTCGTAACCCGCGAACACCGCCGCAAATGCGGCTGCGATGAGCAGCAGCCGGAATACCTGAGCCAGCATCATGCGCCCGGCCAGGTTGCGGGCGGCCGACGCACGATACGCCCCGAAGACCGCAAATACCATCACGGCGTTTCCGAGGGCGGCAATCCCGCCGCCGAGCGCCATCGAGATGGCGGCCGACGGTAACGACAGCACCAGCAAGAGCACCGTCAGGAGAAGGGTGACTGCGAGCTGCAGACCGAGCGACTGGATGGCAGGGCTGAAGCGTCGCAGTGTCATCTGGTGGATGGGCACAACCCACCCCTCTCCGGAAAATTGCGCGCAGTATAAGTGGGCCCTTAAGGGAGGTCAACGCGACCCGCGGGAGCCGACCGGGTTACTGAATATGTGAAAGGATTCCGTCGAGCTCGTCCAGGGAGTTGTATTCGATCACCAGGCGGCCCTTGCCCTGACGGTTGTAACGCACCTGGACGGGAGCACCCAGGGTGTCGGCCAGGCGGCTCTCCAGCTGCCGGATCTCGGGCGGGGGCTCGGTGGAGACCGGCTCGGCATCCTTCTGCTCGAGGGTGCGGCGCACCAGCTGTTCGGTGGCGCGTACCGAGAGGCCGCGCTTGACGACGCGCTCGGCGACCTCGGGCTGGTCGTCGACCGGCAGGGCGAGGATGCAGCGGGCATGGCCCATCTCGAGGCGACCCTCGTCGACGTGAACCTTGACCGCATCGTGGAGCTCCAGCAGCCGCAGGAGGTTGGTCACCGCGGTGCGGGAGCGGCCGACGGCGGTGGCCGCGTCCTGGTGGGTCAGTTCGAATTCGCCGATCAGCCGGTGGATGGCACTGGCCTCCTCCAGCGGGTTGAGGTTCTCCCGCTGGATGTTCTCGATCAGGGCCATCGCGGCGGCCGCCTGGTCGGGGATCTCGCGGATCACTGCTGGGACCGTTTCGAGGCCTGCCTGCTGGGCGGCGCGCCAGCGTCGCTCGCCGGCGATCAGCTCGTAGCCATCGTCCACCGGCCGCAGGACCACCGGCTGTACGATGCCCTGCGAGCGGATGGATTCGGTCAGTTCGGCCAGCGCCTCTTCGGAAATCCGGCCGCGCGGCTGGTAACGGCCGCGGCGGATGCGTTCGACCGGCACGGACTCCAGGCGATCCTCTTCGCCGGGCTCCTCGGAGGCCCCGCTGAGCAGCGCGTCGATACCACGTCCGAGTCGTCCACTGTTTCTTCTGGCCATGTGTCGAATCCTGCCGAAAGGAGCAATCAGCGGCGCAGCAGTTCGCCTGCCAGGGCGAGATAGGCGACCGCGCCGCGCGATGAAGCATCATACAACAGAGCAGGCTGACCGAAGCTGGGGGCTTCGGCCAGGCGGATGTTGCGCGGGATCACGGTATTGTAGACCCGGTCGCCAAAGTACCCGGTCAGCTGCTCGGATACGTCGCCGGCGAGACGGTTGCGGGCGTCGAACATGGTGCGCAGCAGCCCGGCGATGCGCAGGCGGGGATTGGGCCCGCGCTGGATGCTCTCGATAGTGCGCATCAGCGCGGTGAGACCCTCGAGGGCGTAGTACTCGCACTGCATGGGGATAACCACGCCGTCGGCAGCGACCAGACCGTTGACCGTCAGCAGGTTGAGCGACGGCGGGCAGTCGACCAGCACGTAGTCCCAGCGGCCACGGGCATCCGCCAGGGCCTGTTGCAGGCGATATTCGCGGCCCTCTTCTTCCATCAGGCGCACCTCGGCCACGGTCAGGTCACCGTTGGCCGGCAGCAGATCGAAGCCGGCCTCGACGCGCTGTACGACATCATCCAGGGGCGCATCACCCAGCAGGACGTCGCAGGTGGTGCGTACGTCGGCATGCTTGTCTTCGCCGGATCCCGTGGTCGCATTGCCCTGCGGGTCCATGTCGACCACCAGCACCGAACGCCCCAGACGGGCGAGCGATGCGGCCAGGTTGACGCAGGTGGTCGTCTTGCCGACGCCGCCCTTCTGGTTGGTGATCGCGAGGGTTTCGGTCACGGCGCGGTTCTCTCGATGATGGCGATGTGACGGGGGGCGTGCTCGCCGGGAATGGTAACCGGCTCGACCGCATGATACGACCACGGTGGCGGCAACGCCTCGCGGGCGCGGTCCGCCGGGCCCAGCATCGCCAGTACCCGCCCCTGCGGGGCGACCAGATGGCCGGCGCGCTGCAGGGTCTCGGCGGGGGCCTTGAAGGCGCGCGAGACCAGGGTATCGAACGGGGTCTGCGGCGCGAACTGCTCGATCCGCAGATGACGGGCCTCGACGTTTTCCGTCCGCAGCAGGCCGATCACGTGACGCAGGAAGCGAACGCGCTTGGCGGCACTGTCCAGCAGGCAGTACCGCCGATTCGCGGCCGCATCGCCGTCGGGGGCGTACGCGTCGGCCAGGGCCAGGATCAGTCCCGGCAGTCCGGCACCGGTTCCCACGTCCAGGATGCGCTGCCCGTGCAGCCACGGGCGCAGGCTGAGACTGTCGAAGACATGCCGCGACACCATCTGCTGCGGGTCGCGCACCGCGCTCAGGTTGTGCACCCGGTTCCAGCGCTCGAGCTGGCTCAGCCAGGTCACCAGCGCGTCGACGGCGGGCGCCGTCAGACCCGCGGCGGGGGCGTGGCGCGCAAGCTCCGCACGCCAGGTGTCCTCATTCGCCACTGGCCCGCTGCTTCAGATGCACGGCCAGAGCGGACAGCGCGGCCGGGGTCACGCCGGGAATGCGCCCCGCCTGGGCCAGGGTGTGGGGACGGAACTCGGCGAGCTTCTGCCGCAGTTCGGCGGACAGCCCATGGACGCGGTCGTAGTCCAGGTTTTCCGGCAGCGGCGTGTTTTCCGCACGCTCCTGACGCCGGACCTCGGTCTGCTGACGTTCGATGTAGCCGGCATATTTGGTCTGGATCTCGACCTGCTCGCAGACGTCGGCGGGCAGGGTCGCGGCCAGTTCGGGCAGGCAGCCCATCAGACCGGGATAATCCACGTTCGGGCGACGCAGGAGGTCTTCCAGGGTCACCTCGGGATCGGGTGTCTGGCCGAGGTAGGCGACCAGGGCCTCGTTGCGCCGCTGTTCGCGCGACAGTCGGGTCGCACCCAGGCGCACGCGTTCGGCTTCGACCTGTTCGGCCCGGCGACTGAACACGGTCCAGCGTTCGTCGTCGACCAGACCCATTTCGCGACCCGCCGGCGTGAGGCGCAGATCGGCGTTGTCCTCGCGCAGCAGCAGCCGGTGTTCGGCGCGCGAGGTGAACATCCGGTAGGGCTCGCGGGTAGCGCGGGTGACCAGATCGTCGATCAGCACCCCGATATAGGCCTCGGAACGCTGCGGGACCCACGGGTCGTGCCCGGCGACGTGGCGGGCGGCGTTGAGGCCGGCCACCAGCCCCTGGGCGGCCGCTTCCTCGTAGCCGGTCGTACCGTTGATCTGGCCGGCGAGGAACAGATTGTCGACTTCGCGGGTCGCCAGCCCCGGGGTCAGGCCGCGCGGGTCGAAGAAATCGTATTCGATCGCATATCCCGGACGGGTGATGTGTGCGTGCGCGAAACCGGGGATGCTGCGCACCACGTCGATCTGTACCTCCCAGGGGAGGCTGGTGGAGATGCCGTTGGGATACAGCTCGTGGGTATCCAGGCCTTCGGGTTCCACAAAGATCTGGTGACTGTCCTTGTCCGCGAAGCGCACCACCTTGTCCTCGATCGACGGACAGTAGCGCGGACCGGTGCTGTCGATGGCCCCGGAATACATCGGCGAGCGCTCGAGGTTGCCGCGGATGATCGCGTGGGTATGCTCGTTGGTCCGGGCGATATGACAGGCACGCTGCGGCGGATGCTCGTCGCGCGAACCGACGAACGAGAAGACCGGTCGCGGATCGTCGCCGGGCTGACGTTCCAGCACGGAAAAGTCGACGCTGCGGCCGTCGATGCGTGGCGGGGTACCGGTCTTCAGCCGGCCGACATCGAACGCCATCTCGCGCAGGCGCGCCGCCAGGCGTTCGCTCGGCGGGTCGCCGGCGCGGCCACCGGCCTGGTTCTGCTCGCCGGTATGCATCCGGCCGTTGAGGAAGGTGCCCACGGTCAGCACCACCGAGCGGGCCTCGAAACGGATCCCGCCATCGGTGATCACCGCCGCGGCACGGTCACCGTCGAGCACGACATCGGCCACGCCCTGCTGAAAGACCCGCAGGTTGGGACACTGGTCGACGGCGCGGCGTACGGCCAGGCGATAGAGCTGGCGATCCGACTGCGCACGGGTGGCGCGCACCGCCGGCCCTTTGCGCCGGTTCAGGACGCGGAAATGGATACCCGCGGCATCCGCGGCCCGCGCCATGACCCCGCCCAGTGCATCGATCTCCCTGACCAGATGCCCCTTGCCAATGCCGCCGATCGCCGGGTTGCAGCTCATCTGCCCGACGGTCTCAAGGTTGTGGGTCAGCAGCAGGGTTTGCGCACCGGTACGCGCGGCCGCCAGGGCTGCCTCGGTACCGGCATGCCCGCCGCCCACTACGATGACATCGAAGGATTCCGCCATGCTCCAGAACTTCCCGGCCCGGGGGTCGGGCCACTGCGTTGCAAGCGATCAGTGTAGCAGGAGCGCTGCCGGTCCCGAAGTGACCGTACCGTAAAGGGCTTTCGCGTTGATCAGGTCGGCACGGGGGCGCTGCGCACGCAGTCGCGGCCGGCGGTCTTGGCGGCGTACAGTGCGTCATCGGCGCGCTGCACCAGCGCGTCCAGCGATTCGTCACCCTGGCGACACGCCACGCCCACCGAGGCGGTTACGGTCAGCGAATCCGCCGGAAACAGATCGACGGGTTCCGCCCCCAGGCGCGCGCGAATCCGTTCCGCCAGCGCTCGCGCGCGCTCGAGGTCGCCGTACGGCAGGACCGCGAGGAATTCTTCACCGCCCCAGCGGCCGGGGGTGCCGCCGTCGCACAACTCGTCCTGCAGCAGGGCAGCGAAATGTTCCAGCACCCGATCGCCGGCACGATGGCCATGGGTGTCGTTGATCCGCTTGAACCAGTCGAGATCGAACAGCAGCACGCACAGGCCGGCATCCGCCCCGCCGCCAACTTCCAGCTGACTCCGTACCCGGCGCGCGAGGGCCCCGCGGTTGAACAGGCCGGTCAGCGGATCGCGAGTGGCCTGCCGGTAGAGCCGCAGCAGCATGTGCAGCTGACTCAGAGCGGCCCATACGGCTACCCCGGCCACCAGCACCAGCAGCCAGAGATTGCCCAGGGTGTCCCAGCGACCCAGATTGCCCATGGCCGCCTCGATGGCCATGTAGGCGGCGAGGATGACAACCGAACCGAACGCGCCTTCGCGCAGGGTCAGCGGGAAGATGGCCAGGGCCGCGACCGTGAGCGCCGGAAAGAAGGCGTAACCCGAGGCGAGCGCCGACTCGAGGTCGGAATTGATGATGAACCGCGCCATGGCATAGAGCGTCATCGGAATCGCCAGCAGCAGGGCGAGGCGCCACAGCGTGCCGCGGTAGCCGGTATCCTGGCGGCAACTCCACCACAGCACCAGTCCGGCGCCGGCCCCTGTGAGCCGCAGGATCATCGTAAGCAGGGCGTCCGGGGTATCCAGCAGGAAGAATTCGAGCGGCAGCCACAGGGGCAGACCGATGGCCAGCAACAGCGCCAGCGGCCGGATCCGGCGGCGGATGTAGTCCGCTCGCGTTTCCCGGAAGTCGGGCGCGTGACCGCCACCATGGACGAGATCGGGTAGATTCATCCGGATCAGGCGTTCACGCAGGGAGGCAGGGGAGGATTCCTCGGTCGGGACTTCCGGTTCGGTCGCCATGCCGCATTCCTTCGCTCGGGATTCGGCAAGCCTGCGGCGGGATCACGGCGAATGCAAAAGCCGCACAACGGCACTCGGATTATTTGCCGATGCAGAACCCGGCGAAGATCTCGCCCAGCAGGGCCTCGTGGTCCTGGCGTCCGAGGAGGGCGTCCAGGGCCTGTTCGGCGCTGCGCAGTTCTTCGGCGGCGAGATCGCCGGGCAGTGCCGGGTCGATGCGTTCCAGGGCACTCGCGGCCGCCACCAGCCCGTCCAGGTGGCGCGCACGCACGCTGAAGCCGCCGTCCGTCTCGGGCGCCAGGCCCAGGCGCGCGGCAATCGCGTCGCGCAGCGCATCCAGTCCCTCGCCGGTGCGCGCGGAGATCACGAGCGCGTCGGCGGAGACAGAACCCTGCCGGTCATCGGCAAGATCGCTCTTGTTCCACACTACCAGGCGCGGCAGATCGGCCGGCAGGTCCTGTGGTATCCCGGCGTCGGGATCGGTGAGGTCACGCAGCTCGAGCACCAGATCGGCCGTCCGTCCGGCCTCGCGGGCCCGTTCCATGCCGATCCGCTCCACCGGATCCTCGCTCCCGTGCAGGCCGGCCGTATCCACCACCTCGACGGGAATGCCATGGATCGCGACCGGTGCCCGCAGCACGTCGCGCGTGGTCCCGGGCCGGTCGGTGACGATGGCAACCTCATCCTCTGCAAGGCGGTTCATCAGGCTGGACTTGCCGGCGTTGGGCGGCCCGAGCAGCGCCAGTCGCAGACCGCGGTCCAGGTAGCGGCCGGGTCGCAGGCGTTCGATCAGCGCGCGGATCTGCGCGGCGAGTTCGGCCGCCGCCGGAGCCAGCGTCCCGGCCACATCCGACTCGAGATCGGTCTCGCCAAAGTCCAGTTCCGCCTCCATGTGGACCCGCAGGTCGCGGATGCGGCGGGAGACCGGCTGCAGCTCGGCCGCCAGGGCGCCGTCCAGACTGGAACGTGCGCGCCGCGCCGCGCGCTCGGTCTGGGCGTGGATGAGATCGGCGACGGCCTCCGCCTGGGCCAGGTCCATGCGGCCATTGAGGAACGCGCGTTCGGTGTATTCGCCCGGGCGCGCACGGCGCGCGCCCAGGGCCACGCAGGCCGCGACCAGCCGCTCCAGGAGTACGGGGCTCCCGTGGCCCTGGAATTCGACCACGTCCTCTCCGGTGTAGGAACGCGGGCCCGGGAAGAACAGCACCAGACCGTCGTCGATCAGCGCATCATCGGCAGGATCCTGCAGGCGCACGTAATGGGCGTGCCGCGGCCGTGGATCAAGCCCGGCGATCCGCCGCGCCAGTGCCGCAGCATCGGGACCGGAAAGGCGCACCACCCCGATGCCGCCGGACCCCGGAGGGGTCGCGACCGCGACGATGGTGTCACCGTCCACGAAGGGTCACTCCTTCTGCTTGTCGGGGTCCGCGCCGGTCTCGATCTTGCGCGTGATGTACCACTGCTGCGCGATGGAGAACAGGTTGTTGGTGAACCAGTACAGCACCAGGCCCGCCGGGAAGAAGGCGAAGAACACGGTGAACACGAACGGCAGCGCCATGAAGATCTTCTGCTGCACCGGATCCATCGGCGGCGGGTTCAGCTTGTACTGCACGAACATGGACACGCCCATCAGGATCGGCAGGATGAAGAACGGATCGCGTGACGACAGATCCTGGATCCACAGCCACCAGGGGGCCTGACGCAGTTCGACACTCTCCAGCAGCACCCAGTACAGGGCGATGAACACCGGTATCTGCACCAGGATCGGGAGACAGCCACCCAGCGGATTGATCTTCTCCTTCTTGTACAGGTCCATCAGCGCCTGGTTCATGCGCTGCTTGTCGTCCTTGTAGCGCTCCTTCAGCTCCTGCAGCTTGGGCGCGACCTTGCGCATGCGCGCCATGGAGCGGTAACTGGTCGCCGACAGCTTGAAGAAGGCCAGCTTGATCAGGATCGTCAGGATGACGATGGACCAGCCCCAGTTACCGACGACCGCGTGGATCTTGTCCAGCAGCCAGAACAGCGGTTTCGACAGGAAGGTGAAGATACCGTAATCGGCGGTCAGTTCCAGGCCGTCGGCAATCCCGGAAAGCTCCGCCTGGGTCTTGGGGCCGACCCACAGGCGGGTATGGAACTGGCCGCTGTCGCCCGAGGCCACGCGCAGCGGCTCGGCCGAATGCAGGCCGATCAGGTACTCTTCGCCCACTTCCCCGGGTACCCCCCGAGCATAAAGGGCGTTGAGTTCCTCGGCGCCCGGGATCCAGGCCGACACGAAATAGTGCTCGATCATCGAGACCCAGCCACCCTCGATGCGATCCTCGACCGGATCGTCCGCCAGCGACTCGAAACGCTCGCGCTCGTAGCTGCCGTCGTACCAGGCCGCCCCGGTAAAGGTGTACAGCCACCAGGATTCACGGTCGGGGGTCTCGCCATGACGCAGCTGACGATACTGGCGCCCGATCCAGGGATCGGCACTGTGGTTGTGGACCTCGTATTCCACCTCGATCAGGTGGGTGCCGCGGTTGAAGACGTAGGTCTTCACGACCTCGATCTCGCCGTCTTCCGAGGCCCAGCGCATCGGCACGCGCAGCTGATCCTGGCCTTCGCTCAGCTCGAAACGATCCTGATCGACCTCGAAGTCGGCGTGATGCGAGGGCGCGCGTCCTTCGGGGTCGACACCCTCAACGCGGTCGTGGGTCAGGCCGCTCTGTGCGACATAACCGCGAATGCGGTGATCCATCAGGCGCACCGGCACCAGGGGGTCGTCGCGCAGATCCTGCGGGAACTGCAGCAGATCGGCCCGCAGGATCGTGCCACCGCGGGTATCGATCAGCAGGTCATGCTTGTCGGTCACCACCTGGATCTGACGCCGCTCCGGGGCCGCGATGGGTTCCGGGGCATCCGTGGCCGGGTCGGCCTCGGGCTCGGCCGCCGCCTCCGGGGTATCCGGAACATCCTCCGGCCGCGCATCCGGATCTTCTTCCAGCTCGCGTTCGGCCGCGGTCTCGGTGGCCGGTCGGGTGCCGTAGTCATCGTTCCAGGCCATCCACATCAGGAACAGGATGAAGGCCAGGGTCAGCCACAGCAGGGGACGGATGTTATCCATGGGCGCGATTACTTCCGGGAAGGAGATTGGGAGTCGGGATCCCGCGGCGGGACCGGATCATAGCCACCCGGTGACCAGGGGTGACAGCGCAGGATGCGGCGCAGGCCCAGCCAGAATCCGCGCAGCACGCCGTGGGTCTCCACGGCTTCCACCGTGTAGGCGGAACACGTCGGGAAATGGCGGCAATGCGGCGCCATGAACGGCGAGATGCCGTACTGATAGGCCCGCACGGGCAACAGGGCGATCTTGCGCAGCAGACGGCTCATCGGATGCGGTCCAGCAAATGGTCGATCTCGCGCCGCAGGGCTTCGGCTTCCACGTCACCTGCCCCGCCGCGCGCGAGGATGATGATATCCACCGGCGGCAGTTCGGTACGGCGCTGGCGAAAGGCCTCGCGGGCGATTCGCTTGATACGGTTGCGCCGTACCG
>NZ_MUZR01000036.1 GCF_001995255.1 Thioalkalivibrio halophilus
CCACTTTCGACAGTAACTCGTTCGTATCGCCACCGGGGACCGTTCTCGTCAGTCACTGGCATCTCCTTGCGTCCAGAATTCCGGTTCGCGGCCGAGGCCGCTCCTACGGTGATGCCCCCATCCGCGAACGGCGGCGGGTCAGACCTGGTAGTAGTCGCGGTACCAGGCGACGAAGCTGGCCACGCCTTCTTCCACGCTGGTGGTGGGTTCGTAGCCGGTGTCGGCGCGCAGGTCTTCGACGTCGGCGTAGGTGTCGGGGACGTCGCCGGGCTGCAGGGGCAGGAGGTTCTTTTCGGCCTTCTTGCCGAGGTTCTCTTCCAGCACTTCGATGTAGTGCATCAGCTCCACCGGGCGGTGGGCGCCGATGTTGTACAGCCGGTAGGGGGCGGCGCTGGTGGCGGAATCGGGCTGCGCGCCGCTCCACTCGGGGTTGGGCTGGGCCGGGCGGTCCAGGGTGCGGATCACGCCTTCGACGATGTCGTCGATGTAGGTGAAGTCGCGCCGGTGGTTGCCGTAGTTGAAGACGTCGATGGGCTCGCCGGCGAGGATCTTGCGCGTGAACATGAACAGCGCCATGTCGGGCCGGCCCCACGGGCCGTAGACGGTGAAGAACCGCAGGCCGGTGGTGGGTAGCTGGTACAGGTGGCTGTAGGTGTGCGCCATCAGCTCGTTGGCCTTCTTGCTCGCGGCGTAGAGGCTGAGCGGGTGGTCGACGTTGTGGTGGACGGAGAACGGCATCTCCTCGTTGGCGCCGTAGACCGAGCTGGAGCTGGCGTAGACCAGGTGCTCCACGCCGTTGTGGCGGCAGCCTTCCAGGATGTTGCCGAAACCGACCAGGTTGGTGTCGATGTAGGCGGCCGGGTTCTCCAGCGAGTAGCGCACGCCGGCCTGGGCGGCCAGGTTGACCACGCGCTGCGGCTGGTGCTCGCGGAACACCCGCTGCATCGCCTCGCGGTCGGCGATGTCCACGCGCTCCTCGGTGAAGCGCTCGTGGTCCTGGATGCGGGCCAGCCGCGCCTTCTTGAGCGAGACGTCGTAGTAGTCGTTCAGGTTGTCGACACCGACGACCTCGTCGCCGCGTTCCAGCAGGCGCAGGGCCAGGGCATTGCCGATGAACCCGGCCGTTCCGGTGATGAGGATCTTCATGTCGTATCCTTGTTCGGCTTTTGTTCGGTTATCGTGCGCCCTCGACCCGTAGGAGGCCAGCCCCCCTGGCCGATTGGGCCCGGTGGGTTGGCGAGGCCCCGATCGGCCAGGGGGCTGGCCTCCTACGAGGTACCCCGGCGGCCCCGGCCCGTAGGAGGCCGGCCCTCCGGCCGATCCGCCCCGGCGGGTTGGCGTGGCCCCGATCGGCCAGGGGGCTGGCCTCCTACGGGGTATCCCGGCACCCCCGGCCCGTAGGAGGCCGGCCCTCCGGCCGATTCACCCCCGGTGGATTGGCCAGGCCCGATCGGCCAGGGGGCTGGCCTCCCACCGGTTACGGGTTGCGGATGAACCCCATGCCTTCCAGCTTGAGGAGGATCCGGTGGGCCGCCTCGTCCGGGCTCATCTCGCGGGTGTCGATCCGCAGCTCCGGGTGCTCCGGCTCTTCGTACGGGTCGTCGATGCCGGTGAATTCCTTGATCAGGCCGGCGCGCGCCTTGGCGTACAGACCCTTGCGGTCACGCTTCTCGCAGGTTTCCAGCGGCGTGGCCACGTGGATCTCCAGGAACCCGCCCGCGTCCTCGATGCGCTCGCGCACGCGGCGGCGCATGTCGGTGTAGGGGGCGATGGGGGCGCAGATGGCGCAGCCGCCGTTCTTGGTGATCTCGCTGGCAACAAAGCCGATGCGCTGCACGTTGATGTCGCGGTGCTCGCGCGAGAAGCCCAGCTCGCTGGAGAGCTCCTTGCGCACGATATCGCCGTCCAGCAGCGTGACGGCGCGCCCGCCCAGCTCCATCAGCTTGACCCGCAGGGCGTTGGCGATGGTGGACTTGCCCGAACCCGAAAGCCCGGTGAAGAACACGGTAAAGCCCTGCTGATGGCGCGGCGGGAAGCTGCGGCGCAGCTCGGCCACCACCTCCGGGTAGGAGAACCACTCGGGGATATCCACCCCCTCGCGCAGGCGGCGGCGGAACTCGGTGCCGGAGAGGTTGAGCACCTCCTCGTCCTCGCGCACCTCGTCGGCCGGCACGTACTCGGCACGGTCCTCCACGAAACTCATGGCCTGGAACGGCACCATCTCGATGCCGATCTCGTCGGCGTACTTCTGGATCAGTTCCTGGGCGTCGTACGGGCCGTAGAAGTCCTCGCCGTCGGAGCCCGGGCCGGGGCCGGCGTGGTCGCGCCCCACAATGAAGTGGGTGCAGCCGTAGTTGCGGCGGATGATGGCGTGCCACAGCGCCTCGCGCGGGCCGCCCATGCGCATCGCCAGCGGCAGCAGGCTGAGCTGGGTGGTCTGCTCCGGCGCCTGACGCAGCACGTGCTCGTAACAGCGCACGCGCACGTAGTGATCCACATCGCCCGGGCGGGTCATGCCCACCACCGGGTGGATCAGCAGGTTGGCCTCGGTCTGGCGCGCGGCCATGCGCGTGAGCTCCACATGCGCACGGTGCATGGGGTTGCGCGTCTGGAACGCGACCACGCGGTTCCAGCCTAGCTTGCGGAAGTACTCGCGCAGCTCCGCCGGGCTGTAACGATAGTTGCGGAAGTCGTAATGCACCGGGGACTCGACCCCGTGCAGCGTGCCGCCCAGGTACACTGCCCCGGCACGGTTCATCAGGTAGTTGACCGCCGGATGCGCGACGTCGGTGGTGGCGAACACCTGCTGCGCCTCGCGCGCCTTGTCCGGCGTCCAGCGGTCCTCCACGTCCATCACGGCAATCAGCACGCCCTCGGCATCGCGCAGCGCGATGCGCGTGCCCGGCGCGGCCTGCTCGGCGAACGCCTCGCTCACGTCCAGGGTGATGGGCATCGGCCAGAGCTGGCCGTCCGCCAGGCGCATGTTGTCCAGCACGCCGTCGTAGTCGGCCTGCCGCATGAAGCCCGTCAGCGGCGAGAAACCGCCGTTCAGCAGCAGCTCCACATCGCAGATCTGACGTTCGGTCAGATCCCAGCTCGGCATCTCCTGCGCCTGCTCCTTGAGCTCGCGCGCGGTGGACTCGTCAACGTAGCGGTCGCAAAGCGTCCCGCCGTAGGGGGTGATCAGATCCATGGTTACGGGGATTCCTTGTTACAAAGATTGGTCCGTTGGCAAGGGGTTCAGGCCTCGTTGGTGCGCCGGTGCCGGGCGTTGTGCACGAACTCCCAGAAGAACGCAACGAACAGCCCCAGCATGCCGCCCAGCACCACCGACAGCGCGACGATCAGGGAGCGGCTGGGGCCCACGGGGTTTTCGGATTCACTGATCAGATACGTCAGCTCCGTGTCGTGACTCATGGCCTCGATGGTCTCCACCTGCGACTGAGCATCCACGCGCGCAGTGCGCAACTCCGCCAGGTCCCGCCGGATATCACCGATCTGCTGGGCCACGATCAGGCCGGTGACCTCGCGTTCTTCGTCCAGTCGCTCGTACAGCGAGTCCAGGTCGGCCCGCAGCAAATCAATCTGACTTTCGAGCTCCGCGACCCGATTTTCCCGGGGCCGGATGCTGCCGGCAAGACTGCGTTCATAACGCGGCCGCAGCCAGTCCGCCAGGGCCCCGGCCACCGCCTCGTGCAGATCCGCCACGTTCTCCGCACCCTCGCGCGTGCTGGTCGACTCCAGCATCAGGCTGTAGTCGGAACCGCGCTCCCGAACGTTCACCCGGGGTCCCCGCTCTTCACCATCAAAGAGCGCCGACCGCTGCTCGGAGATCAGCTCGTCCTCAAGCCGCGTGATCGCCATATCCTGCGAGACGACGTTCCCCAGGCCTCCCGAATACACACG
Organism: Thioalkalivibrio halophilus; assembly: GCF_001995255.1. Classification (GTDB taxonomy): domain Bacteria; phylum Pseudomonadota; class Gammaproteobacteria; order Ectothiorhodospirales; family Ectothiorhodospiraceae; genus Thioalkalivibrio; species Thioalkalivibrio halophilus. The sequence continues at coordinate 3,907 of NZ_MUZR01000036.1, forward strand.
CGGCAGGTCCACCCCCGTGCGATACTCGTATTCCACCGGCTGTGCCAGTGCATACGCCACGCCGGCGAGCACCGTCAGCACGGCCACCCCCAGCAGCGCGGGCAGCCGACGCATCAACACGTCCCACAGGTCGTACAGGCTGATTTCGTCGTCGTAGGGGCGGGTCTGCACACCGGCCGGGTCATTCATGAATCGTTTCCTGTTTGTGAATCAGTCGCTGTTGAACAGGTCGCGGGTGTAGATCTTGTGGGTCTGGTCGCGGATGTCGTCGGTGATGCGGTTGGCGACGATCACGTCGGCCTCGCGCTTGAACTGTTCGAGGTCGCGGATGACGCGGGAACGGTAGAACTCGTCGTCCGGGAGCTCGGGCTCGTACACGATCACCTCGATACCCTTGGCCTTGATGCGCTTCATCACGCCCTGGATCGCGGAGGCGCGGAAGTTGTCGGACCCGCTCTTCATCACCAGGCGGTAGATGCCGACCACCTGCGGGTCGCGGGCGATCACGGCATCGGCCACGAAGTCCTTGCGCGTGCGGTTAGCGTCGACGATGGCCTTGACGATGTTATTGGGGATCTCGTCGTAGTTGGCCAGCAGCTGCTTGGTGTCCTTGGGCAGGCAGTAGCCGCCGTAGCCGAAGGAAGGGTTGTTGTAGTGGCTGCCGATGCGCGGGTCCAGGCACACGCCGTCGATGATCTGCCGGGTGTCCAGGCCGTGGGTCTCGGCGTAGCTGTCCAGCTCGTTGAAATAGGCGACGCGCATGGCCAGGTAGGTGTTGGCGAACAGCTTGATCGCCTCGGCCTCGGTGGAGTTGGTGAACAGGATCGGGGTGTCGTCGTCCACGGCGCCTTCGGCCAGCAGGTTGGCGAAGGTTTCGGCGCGATCGGACTGTTCACCGACGATGATCCGCGACGGGTGCAGGTTGTCGTACAGCGCCCGGCCCTCGCGCAGAAACTCGGGCGAGAACACGACGTTGTCGGTCTCCATCTGCGCCTTGATCTCGCGGGTGTAGCCCACGGGCACGGTGGACTTGATGACCATCGTGGCATGCGGGTTGATGGCCAGCACATCGCGGATGACGGATTCGACCGAGCGGGTGTTGAAGTAGTTGGTCTGCGGGTCGTAGTCGGTGGGCGTGGCGATGATGATGAACTCCGCGCCCTGGTACGCCTGCTGCGGATCCAGGGTCGCGGTCAGGTTCAGGGAGCCGTTGCCCAGGAACTCCTCGATCTCGGCATCGATGATCGGCGATTCGCCCCGGTTGATCTTCTCGACCTTCTCCGGCACCACGTCCAGCGCCACCACCTCGTGGCTCTGCGCCAGCAGCACGGCATTCGACAGGCCCACATAACCGGTTCCGGCCACCGCAATCTTCATTCCGTCATCCTTCCTGGTCTGTTTTGATTTCCCGCCCCCGTAGGAGGCCGGCCCTCCGGCCGATCGGCCCCTCGGTGGGAGGCCAGCCCCCTGGCCGATCGGGCCCGGGGCACGCCCCATCGCGCAGAGGGCTGCGCTCCTACACCGTAGGAGGCCGGCCCTCCGGCCGATCGGGCCCGGGGCACGCCCCATCGCGCAGAGGGCTGCGCTCCTACAACACGGTAGGAGGCCGGCCCTCCGGCCGATCGGGCCCGGGACACGCCCCATCGTGCAGGGGGCTGCGCTCCTACAACACGGCCCCATCGGCCAGGGGGCTGGCCTCCTACCGGCTCTGCCTCAGCTCTTCCTCCAGCGCCGCGATCTCCGCCTGAATGGCGGCATGCTCCTCGCGCTTGCGCTTCAGGAACGCACGCGCCAGCCGGGCCTTTTCCGCCACACCATGAGGGGTAAGCTTGTACCAGGTAGCGGGTCTTGTTCTCACTGCGGGCAAAGTTGCCCGCCTTGACCCAGCCCTTGTCGATGAGCGCCCTCAGGGAATAATGCGCACTGCCCACCGACACCCCCAGCCGTTCCGCCAGTTCGCGCTGGCTCAGCTCGGGATGGTCCTGAAGGATCTTCAGAATGCGGTACTGGATCTCGTCTCGCTGCAATTCACCGCCTTCGAGGGGCTTTCGGCACGTCGGCACCGGGAGGGGCGACCCGCGAATACAATACGCGGGTGCATCCGGACGGCGGCGCACGGCCGGCGCCGTTCAGCCCCTGAACGAATGGAGGAGTTATGGTCAAGTCTGGTGTATGAGTGATCGCTGGTTCAGGCGGCGCTCCGGTCGGTGATGGAGGATTCCTCGTCGTTGGTCGGTTCGGTCTGCTCGATGCCGTCGATGAAC
>NZ_MUZR01000037.1 GCF_001995255.1 Thioalkalivibrio halophilus
GTTCCCGCAGCAGGCGCTGCTGGCGACCGGCGTGGCCGCGGAGGCCGCCCCGGAGCTGCAGCGCCTGCTGCGGGAACTGGGCGCGGTGACCGAGCGGGCGGACCGGCGCCTGGCGGCGGATGCCTGTGTCGGGCGGCCGGGCTGCGCCTCGGCGCACATCGCCGCGCGCAGCGAGGCCGCCGCGCTGGTACAGCGCATGCCGACCCTGGCCGCGAGCGGGGTGCGGCTGCAGGTCTCCGCCTGCGACAAGCGCTGCGCGGCGCCGCCGCGGACGGATGGCGGGGTGCTGGAGTGGATCGCGCGGCCGGACGGACATGCCGTGGTGCTGCGCTCGCGGCCCGGTGCGGCCCTTGAATGGAGCGGGCTGGCCCCGGCCGAGGCGCGCGCCCGGATCGCGGCGCTGGAGCGGGCGTTCGCCCGTCAGCGCAATGCTGGAGAGGATTTGCAGACCATGCTGGAACGGATCGGGCCCGAGGCCTGGAATGCCGCGGTGGACGCGGCGCTGTGCGAGGAGGATGAACGTGACGGAGACTGAGGCCTGGCGCTACGAGCGCGACGGGAAGGCGATCTATGCGGAGTCGTTCGCGATCATCCGCGCCGAGGCGGACCTGGAGCGCTTCCCGGCGGATCTTGTGGCGGCGGTGGAACGCATGATCCACAGCTGCGGCATGCCCGACCTGGCGCAGGACATCCGCTTCTCGCCGGGTGCCGGCAGCGCGATCCGTCAGGCGCTGGAGGCCGGGGCCCCGGTGCTGTGCGACAGCGAGATGGTGGCCCACGGCATCACCCGCGCGCGCCTGCCGGCGGACAACCCGGTGCGCTGCACCCTGCGTGATGCGCGCGTGCCGGAGCTGGCGCGCGAACTGGACAACACCCGCAGCGCGGCGGCGATGGAGCTGTGGCGTCCCGAACTGGCCGGCGCCGTGGTGGCCATCGGCAATGCGCCCACCGCGCTGTTCCGCCTGCTGGAGATGCTGCGCGACGGCGCGCCGCGCCCGGCGGCGGTGATCGGCATCCCGGTGGGCTTCGTCGGCGCGGTGGAGAGCAAACAGGCGCTGGCGGACAACCCGTTCGGGCTGGAATACCTGACCGTGGCCGGGCGCCGCGGCGGCAGCGCGATCACTGCCGGGGCGGTCAACGGTCTGGGGAGGGAGCCGGCATGAGTGCGGCGGACACGAGCGGGCCCGGAACGGTCGAACCCGGAACGATCGAACCCGGGGTGCTCTGCGGGG
>NZ_MUZR01000038.1 GCF_001995255.1 Thioalkalivibrio halophilus
GGCCGGAGGGCCGGCCTCCCACCGGGGGCAGGGTTCGACCCGTCGTAGGAGGCCAGCCTCTGGCCGATCCGGCGCTCCGCCAAGCTTCCCTCCCGAGTCCGCGACCCGTCACGTCCGTCCGTTGCCACACCCCTCATTGTGGAAGTTGGGCAACGAAACCTTCGCCTGACCCACGGCTCGAACGTATATGGACATCCCGCTGCTGATCATCGGCCTGCTGCTGCTCGCCACCCTGGCCGCCTTCTTCGCCGGCGTGCTGCCATATCCCGTCGGCTGGATCATCCTCGGCATCGCGTTCATCGGCCGGCTGCTTTATCTGCGGACCCGCGGCGGAAACTGATACGTTGGTCCCATCGAATTCACCACACGGTTAACGACACGGAGAAGCGACATGAACGGTCTGGAAGGCAAGGTCATCGCCATCACCGGCGGCGCCGGGGGCATCGGCGAGAGCACGGCGCGCAAGCTGTATGAACAGGGCGCCAGCCTGGTCATCACCGACCGCGAGGCGGGCCCGGTGGAAGACATCGCCCGCTCGCTCGGCGAGCGCGCGGTGGGCCTGGCTGTCGACGTGACCCGGCGCGAGGACAACGAACGCATGGTCGCCACCGCCCTGGATCGCTTCGGCCGCCTTGATGGCGTGTTCCTCAACGCCGGGATCGAGGGCGAGATCGGCCCGTTCGACAGCCGCACCGATGCCGCCTGGGACAAGGTCTTCGCCGTCAACGTGCAGGGCGTGCGCCTGGGCGCGGAAGCGGCCCTGCCGGCACTGCGCCGGGGCAACGGCGGCAGCATCGTCATCACCTCCAGCGTGGCCGGGCTGCGCGGTGCCGCCGGTCTTTCGCCGTACGTATCCAGCAAGCACGCGGTGGTGGGCATGATGAAATGCCTGGCCGCCGAACTCGGGCCGGAAAACATCCGCGTCAACACGCTCAACCCGGGTCCGGTCGCCAACCGCATGATGGAATCCATCGAGGAACAGGCGAACCCCGGCCACGCCGACGAGGTGCACCAGTCCTTCGAGGCGCGCATCCCGCTGGGTCGCTACGTCAACAACGAGGAATGCGCCGGCATGGCCGCGTTCCTGCTGTCCGACGCCGCATCCGGTTGCACCGGCAACACCTACGTCGTCGACGGCGGCCTCTGCGCGCAGTAGCCCGGGGCCCTACCCCGTCGCGCGCATGCCCCCGCCTCCGCCACCACCCGGTGGCGGGGTCCAGACGTTGCGAAAGGCCTGGTGGGTGTTCTTCGGCAGGCCGCGCGAGAAGCGCAGCTGAACGCCTCCGTCCGTGCGTACCGCATGGATCCGCCCGCGCTGGATGCGGTACTGACGTGCCACGTCCTCGCAGCCGCGCAGGAACGCCCTCGGCGGCTTGCCGCGCCGCGCACGGGCGGTGCCGTCACGCAGCTCCACCGTAAACACCAGCCGTGCGTGCCACAGCATCAGCGCGATGCCCAGGGCCAGCACACCAAACATGAAGAGTAACGTGAGCAGCATAGTGGATTGCACGACAGGACAAGGGAAACACTGATCACGTGCGGCTCCGCGGGCGAACAATCGAGCGTCATGTTGACTTCACGGGCCATGGAGTCGCTGGTCAGGGGGCTCCGATATACCCTGCCAGAACCAGCTCCAGCAACACCAGACGGGCCCGAAACGTACGCTCCGGCCAGACAATGGTCAGAGCCGCCAGCAGCCGGGCCGGTTACAGGCTGCGCACGATCCGCTCACTCCCGGATCGCAGCGATGCCACGACCTGATGCGTCTGCTCGGGGTCTTTCGGGCGGGCCACCACGGCCCAGCCGCCGTGCTCCAGCGTACGGCCGACCACCTCGATGACATGCCCCTGGTCCAGCCGGATCGCCAGCGCTGCACCCGCCATGAGGCCGAGCAACGCGCCCACACCGATACCCGGATCGGCGAGCATGCCGGGGGCTCCACCACTCCCCGCCAGGAACGCGAACAGCACGCCGCCCGTCAGCATGCCGAGTCCACCCATCATGACATGGGCCCTGATCGACGTCCGACGGAGACCCCGGGCCTCGGGCGCAATGGCATGGTTGAGAATAGCGCGCCGCTCCGTCTCGCCGTTGGGCGGCCCCAGCACCGTGATCTGCGAGGCCGTCAGGGTGGAACCGTCCAGCAACGTTCGCGCCGCCTCTTCTGCGCCTGCGCACGAACCGAACAGACCCGCGACCTTCGTTACCGAGCGTTCTCCGAAGAACAGGCTCTTCAGGGTGAACATGGTGGTCTCCTGCCAGCCTGCGGCCAGCGGCAAGATGAGTGGTTGCGGCCGGCATGCTGTCCGTCAATGCCTGACCACACTCCCTCATCCTTGACACCCGCCGACCGGAACTCTGTTCGGAAGCGCACATTGATGCCCGACAGCAGCGCTTCGATGACTGCCCCGCAGGGCCTGTGCGGGATTTCAGTGCCAATCAGGAAGGGGGTGCAGTCTGTTTCGGAATCAATCACCTGCGGTGGCCGATTCCGGCGGCACATCCATGCGCCGCCCGGAAACGCCGGTAAATCAGTGTTTACTTGAATGATCAGAATTTCCGCTTCAGGGGTCTGTTTGCGCCCGATTCAACGTCTATCTTCGGAGAGATTCCGGAGATTATCGTGGTCCGACTCCGTTATTTCCTGTTGTTTCAATGGTTGTTACGGCTGGCAAGGCGGCAGGCTTCTCGCCGGGGGAAGGGGCAAACCGGCCATTCGATTGCTACAGGGAGAACTGGCATGTCAGCAAGACAACAAGTCACGGAACTGCTGCGCAGCGCTGACGTCGAGGTCGGCGGCGAGCGGCCCCGGGATATTCAGGTCCACGACGAGCGGCTGTATCAGAGGATTCTGGCCGAGGGGTCGCTTGGCGCCGGCGAGGCCTATATGGACGGCTGGTGGGACGTCGAGCGGCTCGACGAGCTGTTCTTCCGGACCCTCCGGGCGCGCCTGGAGCGCAAGCTGCGCAGCCCGGCGGTGCTCGGCCGGGTGCTGCTGAGCCGGCTCGCCAATGAGCAGAGCCGAAGGCGTTCGCGGCGGGTCGCGGAGCAGCACTACGACCTTTCGAACCGGCTCTACGAGGCGATGCTCGGACCGACCATGCAGTACACCTGCGCCTATTACGGCCCCGACGGGGCCAACGCGACGCTGGACGCGGCACAGCGCGCGAAACTGGAGCTCATCGCGCGCAAGCTGCATCTGGAGCCGGGCATGCGTGTGCTCGAGCTGGGCGGCGGGTTCGGCGAACTGGCCCGGTTTCTGGCTGCCGAGCACGGATGCGAGGTGGACAGCTACAACATCAGCCGCCAGCAGGTGGAGTACGCGAGGGGACTCTGCGAGGGGCTGCCGGTCGATGTCCGGCAGCAGGACTACCGCGAGGCGGCCAGGGAATCCCGGCAATACGATCGTGTGGTGAGCATCGGCCTGATGGAGCACGTCGGCCCGCAGAACTTTCGCGCCTTCTTCGAACTCGCGCGCGCCCGCCTGAAGCCGGGCGGCCTGATGCTGCTGCACACCATCGGGGGCAACGTAAGCCGCAGGAGTACCGACCGCTGGATCGCCAAATACATCTTCCCCGGTGGCGTGATTCCGTCCGAGGCGCAGCTCACCCGGGCCAAGGAGGATCTGTTCGTGCTCGAGGACTGGCACAACTTCGGCCCGGACTACGACCGTACCCTGATGGCCTGGGATGCCAATTTCGTCGCTGCCTGGCCGGCGCTGAACCAAAGCGAAGGGCTGGACGAGCGCTTCTACCGGATGTGGCGCTATTACCTGTTAAGTTGTGCCGGCGCCTTCCGGGCGCGGAAACTGAATCTCTGGCAGCTCGTGCTCAGCCACGGCGATCTGCCGCGTTACGAGCCGGTCCGATGAGCAGCGCCGCCCGGGAAGCCCACCGCGATCGGGTGGAGGCGATGGCTGCGGCGCTGGCCGGGTCCGACGGGCCGGTGCGCCTCAGAAAGTCCACCAGCAACCTGTTCAGGCCGCGAGAGGAAGCCCGCCGCACGGAGATCGACGTGGCTTCGCTGAACCACGTGATCGAGATCGACGCCGAGGCCTGCATGGCCGAGGTCGAGGGCATGACGACCTATGCCGACGTGGTCGACGCCACCCTGCCGTACGGCCTGGCACCGGCCATCGTGCCGGAACTCAGGAGCATCACGGTCGGCGGCGCGACCACCGGGGTCGGCATCGAGTCGGGGGCGTTCCGTTACGGCCTGGTGCACGACACGGTGGAAGAGCTCGACGTCATGGTGGCCGACGGGCGCGTGTTGACCTGCTCGCGCGAGCAGCGCCCGGAACTGTTCTACGGCTTTCCGAACTCCTACGGCAGCCTCGGTTACGCCACGCGGGTCCGGCTGCGGCTGATCCGGGTGCAGCCTTATATCCGGCTGGAGCACACCCGCTTCCACGATCCCGAGGAACTGTTCGCGGCGATCGCCGAGGAATGCGCGCACCCGACCTGCGCGTTCCTCGATGGCGTCTACTTCGCCCCCGGCGATTTCGTGCTCACCCGCGCGCATTGCGTGGAATCGCCGCCGGCGGACACCGAGGCCAGCGACTACACCTGGATGCGCCAGTACTGGCAGAGCCTGCGCGAGCGGCGCGAGGACTATCTGAGCATCCACGACTACCTCTGGCGCTGGGACACCGACTGGTTCTGGTGCAGCCGGAATGTCGGCGCCCACCTCAAGCCGGTGCGGCTCCTTCTCGGGCGCAAGCGCCTGTCGAGCGTGACCTACCAGAAGATCATGCGCGCCAGCCGCCGCTGGCCGCTGAGCCTGCTCCACGCCGTGCGCCCGCGCAGCGAGGCAGTGATCCAGGACGTCGACATCCCGATCGGCAACGCCGCGGCGTTTCTGGCCGATTTCGAGGCCGAGATCGGCATCCGCCCGGTGTGGATCTGCCCGTTTGTCGTGCCCGAGGCCGGGTTCTCGTTGTTCCAGCTGCGTCCCGATACGGCGTACATCAACTTTGGCTTCTGGGACATCGTCCGCTCCAGCGAGCCCGACGGCTATTACAACACCCGGGTCGAGGAACTGGTCGCGAAACATGGCGGCAAGAAGAGCCTGTACTCGCGCAGCACCTACGACGAAGCCACCTTCTGGCAGAACTACGACCGCGAGGCCTACGAGGCCCTCAAGCGCGAGTACGATCCCGAAGGGCGCTTTCCCGGACTCTATGAAAAGGCGGTGAAACGGGGCTGAGGCCGGTGTGGCCTCCAGGCGAAACTGCCCTTCGACCCCCGTTCTGTTGCGCGTCGGAAAATCGGGGATGCCCGGACGATCGCCACGATGTTCACCACGATGGCCGCGAACAGCTCGTACACGTTGTGGCGTGGCGCCCGGGCGCAGATGGGTGTTCTTGGGAAGCCCCCGGGCCCTCGTGCGCCTGGAGGCTGCGCCACACCGTGCGCTAGAACTCGATGTCGTAGCGCAGCTCCTCGTCCGGCTGACGCAGGAAGTTGCCCTGCACCAGGTCGACCTGCGACTGCCACAGCAGGGCCAGGCCGTCTACGTCCTCGACATAAGCCGCTATGGTGCGCGCGCCGCTGTCACGGGCCGTATTCAATAGCGTCTCCAGGCGTGTGAGCTTGTCGGCGGCATCGTGCAGCCCGTGGGTCAGGGGGCGGGCCACCTTTACATAGTCCGGTCGCAGGCTGCGCAGGAGCTGGGCCGGTTGCTCGCTGGAAAGCCCGAAGTGCTCGACGGCAATCCCGACCTGTAGATCACGCAGTGCCTCGGTCATTCGTTCGGCCTGTTCCGGCTCCGCCACAATGTCTTCCTCTGCCAGTTGCAGTACCAGTGCCCGAGCCGGGAGGCCGGCATGCGCAAGGGTGCGACCAAGCCAGGCGGGCAGTTCCTGGTCGCGCAGCGACCCGCGCGAGAGTTTTACGAAGAACACCGAGTCCGGATGGGTGCGCAGCCGGGCGCCCAGGATGTCCACCGCGTTCGCCAGCACCCAGCGATCCAGCGCCCTGTCGAGGTCCACGTATCCGGCCATGTTCACGAACGGGCCGGGTAGCTGGGTGTGGCCTTCCGGATCGCGAATCCGAAGCAGGACTTCGTAGCGCTCGGCATTGTCGGAGCCGGCGATATTGGCGATAGGCTGATATACAAGGAACAAGCGTTGTTCCTGAATCGCCCCGGTAATCACCTCGCGCCAGTCCTCCTGTGCATTACCGCACTCCGGTGTGTTCAGCGTCGGGTCCAGCTGGATGCGATTACCGCCTTACCGAGGCTGCAGCCTCCCTACTGTAGGAGGCGAGCCCTCTCGCCGATCGGACGTATCCAGCGCCCCATAGCCCAGCAGGCTGGGCTCCTACGTATTTAGAAATAGTCGTCCTCGCGCTGATGCCGGAACGCCAGCAGGGTGACCGTCTCGGCATCGTCGATCTCGAACAGGGCGACACAACCCGAGCGGCCAAACGGGATCAGGAGTTCGCGGATGCGGGGGTGTGAGGCGTCGGGCATGCGGCAGCTCAGCGGAAAGCGCTCCAGGAGCGACACCGCCTCGCCGATCGCGGCTCGGGCATGCGCCGCGGCCGGCGGGTCGCGCTCCGCGAGGAAAGCGACAAGCCGCAGGAGATCTTCGCGTGCCTGCCCCGTGAAGCGGACCGAGTAACTCATCCTTGAGACTCCAGCGGGTCGGCTACTGCTTGCTTAACAGACGGTCGAGATCATCGAGCACCGACTGGACCGAGTAGTATTCATCCGTTTCCCGGGCACTGCGCGCGGATTCCAGACCGCGCGCCAGGAACTCCGGCCGGGCCTGTCGCCGGTCAATCTCGTGCCGAACGGCATCCTCGATAAAGGCCGACAGCGTTTCTCCCTCGCCAAGGGCCTGCTCCACCTGATGCCGAAAACCATCGCTGACCCGCAGGGCCGGTAACGTCGTGTTTTTCATGCCGCGTCTCCAAAAAGACCTTCATGGAGTGTATCGCAAATGCAATACAGCGCCCATCAGTGGGCCCGTCCGCACCGCTCGACGCCGTCTGATCCGGCTAATGGGCCACGGGTAACCACTCTGGCCTGTCTCCGTCATTGCGAGGCCTCGCAGAGGCCGCGGAAATCGGCCGTCGCTCGGTACCGCTCGTGGCCCTTGTGACCGACCGCAATGATCGACGATCCGGGGGTGCTGGCCTATACTTATGGCAAACATTGCCAACCCGAGACGCGGAGGCCTCCATGGCCACAATGAACATTTCGCTACCCGATCCCATGAAATCCTGGGTAGAAGAACAGGCGCAATCCGGCCAGTACAGCAACAGTAGTGATTACGTGCGAGACCTGATCCGCCGCGACCGGGAGCGCGCGCTGAAGATCGCGCACCTGCAGGCGCTCACCACGGAAGGCCTGGAAAGCGGTCGTGGCGAGCGAACGATGGAAGAGCTGAAGTTAGCCTCCAGGAACGACCCCGAAGACTAACAGCATGCGATATGCCCTGACCTGCAAGGCGGAAGACGACGTCATCGAGATCTTCCGCAGTAGCGTCGAGCAATTCGGCCTGCAACAGGCAGAGCGCTACCACAGCCTGCTGGCTGCAACCTTCGAGTTTCTGGCGGAAAACCCTCGTGCAGCGCGTGAGCGTAAGGAAATCTCGCCACCCGTTCGGGTTCATCCCGTCGGCGCACACATCGTGCTGTACCAGATCGAAGATGATGAGATCCTGATCATCCGTATTCGCCACGCGCACGAGGACTGGGAGGGAAACGAGTCGTAGGCAATGCGGGGGGACAAGGTCAGATGCCGGAGCCCGCGCAGGATCCTGCTTGCAAGCTCCTTCTGGGCTTTCGGTGTTCTGAATGGGCGATCATCCCGGGAACCGCGCAGCGGTGATCCGAGATCGTGCAGCCGGGTTACTCGTAGTGGCTCCATAAACGGATCACCTTGACCACTCTCGCGTCCTCGAGCACCTGGTACACCAGCCGGTGCTGAATATTGATGCGCCGCGAGTACGCGCCGGAGAGATCACCCACCAGCTTCTCGAAAGGTGGGGGCTTTCGATACGGATCTTCCGCGATCAGCGTCAGCAGTTCGTGTGCCTTCGGTTTCAGGCCGCTGGCAGCCAGCTTCTTCGCATCTTTTTGAGCCTTCCGGGTGTAGACCAACTTCCATGTCACCAATCCAGCTCCTCGTGGCATTCATCCGCCGGGGTATCCATGCCCTCGCGGATCGACTCGCGCATACCCGGCACCGATAGCAGGTACAGGGTCTCCTGAATCGCCGACCAGTCCGACTCGGATAGTAAGACGGCGTTGTTCCGCTTGCCGGTGATGACAATCGGTTCATGAGACTCCGCCGTTTCGTCGATCAGCCGGTAGAGGTTGCTGCGCGCCTCTGTAACCGTAATTCCCGTCATGGCGCACCTCGCAAGTGTGTGGGCTTAGATCAAGAGTACGCCTTGGCGTACGTTCCGTAAACCGTACGGGTACCCCGTCACTGCCAGACACCGCAGAAACTGCGACAACGGGTCGGATCGTTCCAGGAATTATCCTTTCGCCCAGCCTGGAAGGTCATCCCGGAAACCGCGCAGCGGTTATCCGGGATCTCGAGCGCCGGGCCAGGAGCGGACACCAGAGATCCCCGCTCTACGCTTCGCTCCGGCCGGGAAGACGGTCTGCCGCCAGGGAGAAGATGGGTGTCCTCTTTCTCCTTTGGCAGAGAAAATAAATCTGTCCCCGTTTTTCCCAGGCCCGGATCCGCGCGATGCTCCAGGACGTCGCCCGCACACAAAGCAAACAGCAGGAAGACCCCGTCGCCGAACTGCGCGAACGCCTCGCCAGCATCAACCGACAGATCGACCGCCTGGTCGACCTCGCCATCGCCGCCGACGACCCAGCCCCATACCACCGCAAAACGCAGACACTCGAAGGCGAGCGCAGGCAGGTAGCCAACACCATCGCAGAACACGAAAGGGAACAGGCGCAGCAGGCCGCCGCGCGCCAAATGACCGAAGCCCAGCTGCAGCAGCTCCTGGACGGAGTGCTGTCACGGCTGGAAGGCCAAGACTTGAAGCATGCAATACGGGAAATGGTCGACCGGGTCGAGCTTGACCCGGTCTCCCTGGAGTGCCAGATCCGCTACGTCATCGCAGCCGACCGGCTAAATGTGGCGTCCCCACGGGGCGCGAGGGGTTGCCGGTGGAGCGGGCGATCCGGCTGGGTTGCTAGCCGCGCTGCCAGGGACTAACCTCGGAGGTGCGCGGGTACTCCCTTATTCGCGTGTGATGAAAGCGGCCCCGATCAGCCACAACTGGTCGGGGTTTTTGGTGGGCATAAAAAAGCCCCGGACTGGCCGGGGCTTCCTGCTACTGGGTGAGCTGCAGCGTTATCGGCAGTCCGCCGGGCGGTAGTTATTAGGCACGTCGCCTCCGGTGCAGTCCCACTCGATTCCGCCGCCACCGGTCGCATCCGATCCGACGAACGTAATGGTTTGGTTCGCGGAATCGAGCCCACCAAACTCCTTGTAAGTGATCGTGATGGTGTTGCCGTCGATCACAATGCCACTGACAAGATCAGTTTCCGGGGAAGTGTAGCCGGCCTCATCGTTATCACTAGGCCAATTGCCCTGGGTCATGTAGTGCTCACTAGAAGCGGTGCGGGCCGAAGACGCCAGCGTCACACCTTCCGAGATTTGCGCACGGGTGGTGTAGTCCTGGTAGGCCGGCAGCGCAATGGCGGCCAGGATGCCGATGATCGCGACGACGATCATCAGTTCGATGAGGGTGAAGCCCTGTTGGGCGGCTTTCTTGTGCATGGTGGTTCCCCTTGTGTTCAAGTTGGGCGTCCTTGCGGAGCGCACTGGTGGCTATGCAGGTGGCGTGCCAAATAACCGGATTGGCTCTGTGGCGCCGTGGCACAGTGTGAACTGTAACCCAGCGCCGGAGCATGGCACAGGTTGGGCGATCAACGGCACGGGTTCACCTGTGCCGATCATTGCAGTTGGCACAGGTTGGACCTGTGCCGATCATTGCAGTTGGCACAGGTTGGACCTGTGCCACAGATCACGGCGGCGGTGTTGTAGGCTTGAGTGACAGCGAGCGGAGAGAGCGGGCATGCACTGGGTGAAACTGGGAACGGGGATGGCGGTGACGGGGCTGGCAAAGCGGACGGTTTGGCGGCGCGTGGCCGGGCGCCCGGAGTGGAAGCGCAACGTGGACGAACCGCTGCAGCGGGCGCAGGTGGCGCTGGAGGCGCTGCGCGATGACCTGTTGCTGCGCGTAGAGGGCGAAGACGATCTGGCGATGATCGTCCGCGCCGACCAGGGGGACGCAGATGCGATGACCGACCTGGCGCTGATGCTGCGCGTGGCCGGAGAAGATGCGGCCGCCCTGCCCTGGCTGCAGAAGGCGGCGGATGCCGGGCACCCGGATGCGATGCACTGGGTTGGGCGTGCGCTGGTCGCGGGTGACGGCATGCCGCCCGACCAGGCCCGTGGGCTGGAATGGCTCCAGCGCAGCGCCGATGCCGGGCATGCGATCTCGCGGCAGCAGGTGGATGCGCTGGGGCTCTGACTACACCGTGATGCTGTCGGTGGGTAGTTGCGGGGCTTCGCCTTCGAGGCGGCCGGCGCGGAGGTAGACGGTGTCGCCAGTGGTGGCTTGGCCGCGGACGCGCTGGGTGCCGCCGCCGACGAGTTCGACGGTGACGGTGTTGTCGGTGTGGACGGCGACGACTTCGCCGATCAGGAGTGGGTCGTAGGGCATGAGGCGCTGGAAGCGGGCCCAGGTGTTGTCGGGGTTGGCGCCGAAGCCGAGGGTTTGCCGGGCCTTGACGGTGCCGTTTTCGCGGCGGGCTTCGATCGACACGCTGTTGAGGGTGGCGCGTTCGGAGTCGCTGCCCAGGTTGACCTGCACCAGGTCCGCGAGGGATGGCAGCGGGAAGTCGCCGCCCAGGGGTAGCGTGATGGTGCGGATGGTGGGCTGGCGATGTTCGTCCGCGAGGATGCGGCCACCCAGCAGGCGGGCACCGTCGACGTGCGTGATCAGGTCGCTGGATCGGGTGCTGGCCAGGCGGTCGGCTGCGGAGCCGGTGCGGGAGACCTGCACCAGGCGGCCGCCGGTGTCGCCGCCGTGGACGTACACGGCGTTGGCCTGGGTGGTGATGGGCTGCTGTCGGCCGAGGCGCAGGATGGCGGCATCCGGGATGGTGAGGTCCGGCGTGGCGTCGCTGTACTGCCACGGCAGCACCGGGTAACGCGGCCGGAAGCGCAGGGTGCGTGCGGCACGGTCCGGGATGACGACCATGCCGACCTCGGTCGCGGCCTGGTGGATGATGGACAGCGGGGTGTCTTCGCCCCAGCTCCAGGCGCCTTCGGGCAGCATCCAGTCGGCCAGATCGGCATCCCAGGTGATGGACCAGTTCTGATCTACCGGCAGCAGGGCCTCGAACGCCTGCTGCACGTTGGTGGGTGCCGTGATCTGGCCGGAGACGGGCTGCAGGTAGGGGCTGGTGAGTGTCGCGGTCAGCCCCCTGCCCTGCACGTTCACGCCGCGCTGGGCGAATTCCCGGGTCTCGGTCCACTCTTCCACGAGCACGTGCCAGGTGTAGCCGTTGATCTCCACGACCAGGGTGACCGGCTCGCCCTCGCTGTCGGGCTGGACGGCCGCGACGGCATCCGGCCCCAGCAGCGTGGCGGAAAAGCTCCAGGTGTGCGCAGCGGTATCGAGGCCCAGGGCCAGGCGGGCGGCGTCGATCTCGAGGCCGTCGTCGAGCCGGGTCACATGGATGTCGTTGATCATGGTGTACACCTTGAGGGTCGGGATCTGCAGTGCCGGCTGTGGGGGCGTCTCGCCCGGGCACAGCAGGTGCAGGTGGACGGCATCGCCGGGCTGTTCCTGCCACGGCCGATCCATGACCATCGCGACGGCATCGCCCGCCGGGGGCTGATAGCAGGGGTCCGGCGTTGGATCTGGGTCGTCCGGGTCGGGCTCCGGGCGGATGAAGAACGTAATGCCCCAGACGCCGTTCCACGGCAGGCGCGTGAGGGTGCGTTTGTGTGGGGGCTGGTAGTGCAGCGCCTCCAGCAGGCGGGCCAGCGGGTGGGTACTGCCCCACTGGGCCTCGGTATGCGTGCGCTTCGGCGGCGGCTCGCTGTGCGGCGTGTCCGTATGCGGGGTGCGCGGTGTGAGCGTGTCCAGCCACGGCGCCTCCGTATACTCCCGGCGCGGGGGTACGTCGCCCCAGGCGCTCTGCGTGGCGCGCGGGCGCTCTCGCAAAGCCTGGGGCCAGGGTGCGGCGGTTTCGCGGGGGCGCTCGGGTAGCCGGCCCCACACGCTGGCCGTGCTGACGCGGATCGGGTCGCCTGCCTGGTACTGCGCGTCCGTGTGGCGCGGGAACGGCGGCGGCATGATCCAGCCGGGGGCTGCGTGCGGGCGCGGGCGCTTGGCGTGGCGGCCGCTGTAGCGCAGGCCGACGACGGGCGCGGGCCCGCGGAACGGGGCCGGGTAGTCCGGGCCCGGCTCCGGCGCATCGCCCAGCGGTAGCCCGCCGAGGCACGGCATCAGGCGGATCGCGTCCCCGGGCTGGGGGCCGCCGCCGTAGCCCTCGCGCAGAACCAGCGCGGCGGGGTCCCTATCGGTCAACGTAGTTGTCACCTGATCCAAGCCCAGAGGTGACGACGTATGAAGCAGTATTCCGAGGAGCGCAAGGAGGCGGTGCTGCGCAAGCTCGCCCCGCCGATGAACCTGACGGTGCCCGAGGTGGCGGAGGCCGAAGGGATCTCCACGGCGAGTTTGTACAATTGGCGGAAACAGGCTCGCGAGCGAGGTGAGGTTTTGCCATCACGTGGATCGGCTCCAGAGCAGTGGAGCAGCAAGGACAAGTTCCGGGTGGTTGTGGAGACCGCGCCGATGAACGAGGCGGAGTTGAGCGCCTATTGCCGGGAACGCGGTCTCTATCCCGAGCAGGTCGAGGCCTGGCGTTCGAGCTGCATGAACGCCAACGCCCGGACGAGCGAGGAGGAGCAGCGCACCCGCCAGGCGCGCAAGGCCGAGCGCAAGCGGATCAAGAAGCTCGAACGCGAGCTCCAGCGCAAGGACAAGGCTCTGGCGGAGACGGCGGCCTTGCTGACGCTGTCAAAAAAAGCCGAGGCGATCTGGGGCCACAACGACGAGGACGACTGACCCGCCTCCCAGATCGCCAGCATACCGTGGCGCTGGTCGACGATGCCCAACGCGAAGGGGCCCGGCTGGCCAAGGCCTGCGAGGTACTCGGCGTGAGCGTGCGCACCTACCATCGCTGGAAGGCGCCCGGAAGCGTGCGTGCCGACCAGCGTCCCGACGCCCTGCGGCCGACGCCTCGCAACAAGCTCTCGGAACAGGAGCGTACCGACATCGTGAACCTGTGCAATCAGTCGTCCTATCGCAGCCGCCCGCCGGCGTACATCGTGGCCGACCAGGCCGATCAGGGGCGCTATCTGGCTTCGGAGTCGACGTTCTACCGCGTGCTGCGAGACCACGGCCAGCTCCATCATCGTGGGCGCCAGAAGGCCCCCGAGAGCTCGCGGCCGCCGACGACTCACGCCGCCGATGCGCCGAACCGGCTGTGGAGCTGGGACATCTCGTGGCTCCCCGGTCCAGCCTGCGGGACCTGGTGGTATCTCTACCTCATCGTCGATGTGTTCAGCCGCAAGATCGTGGGCCACGAGGTCTACGAGGCCGAGACCGGCGCGCTCGCCTGTGAGCTAATCGAGAAGGCCTACTGGCGCGAGCACCTGGCGAGCAAGGACAAGCCGCTGATCCTGCACTCTGACAACGGAAGCCCCATGAAGGCCGCGACGTTCCTGCAGAAGCTCTATGACCTCGGGATCACGCCGTCCCGCAGCCGCCCCAGGGTGAGCAACGACAACGCCTACTCCGAGTCGCTGTTCCGGACCCTGAAATACCGCCCGGGCTTCCCGGTCAACGGCTTCGCGACCATCAACGACGCCCGCGAGTGGATGCACCGGTTCGTGGGCTGGTACAACCACGAACACCGCCACAGCGCGCTCCACTACGTGACACCGGCCCAACGACACTCGGGCGAAGCGAGCCACGTCCTCGCCCGCCGGCGGGCCACCTATGAGCGCGCCCGTCAGGCACGCCCCGAACGCTGGGCCGGTAACGTCCGGGACTTCGGGCTACCCGAGCAGGTCCATCTGAACCCCGACCAAGCAGCAAGTGGTTAAAGAAACCATGCATCCCGTTCAGGTGACATCTACCTTGACAGATACCGTGCTCGAGACCGCGCCAA
>NZ_MUZR01000039.1 GCF_001995255.1 Thioalkalivibrio halophilus
CCTCCTACCGAACGGGCACCCATCGACACCCCTGTAGGAGGCGAGCCCCCTCGCCGATCAGCCCCAACCGGTGCCCCGACGACCGGGGGCCAGCCCACCGCCGACATCGGCCAGGGGGCTGGCCTCCTACCAACCGGGCACCCATCGACACCCCCCTTGTAGGAGGCGAGCCCCCTCGCCGATCAGGCCCGTCCGGTGCCTCGACGGCCGGGGCCGGCCTACCGCTGCCATCGGCCGGGGGGCCGGCCTCCTACGGGCGGGTTTCGCCGTCGACGTCCCGGACCTCCTCGTCCAGTGACTCCAGCCGCCGTGTGGTGGCCAGTGGGGAGGTCGTGCCGCGGGCGATCAGGTAGTAGGTGGCCGGGATCACGAACAGGGTGAACACGGTCGCGAACAGCACGCCGGAGAACACCGCCACCCCGATCACGAAACGGGTCTCCTCGCCCGGGCCGGAGGCCAGGATCAGCGGGATGGAGCCGGCCACGGTGGTCAGGGCGGTCATCAGCACCGGGCGCAGACGCAGGCGTCCGGCCTCGATGACGGCATCGCGGAACTCGCGGCCACGGTCGCGCAGCTGGTTGGCGAACTCCACGATCAGGATGCCGTTCTTCGCCGCCAGCCCGATCAGCATCACGATCCCGATCTGGCTGTAGATGTTCAGCGTCTGCCCGGTCAGGCTCAGACCCAGCAAGGCCCCCACCACGGCCAGGGGCACGGTCAGCATGATCACGAACGGGTGCACGAAACTCTCGAACTGCGCGGCGAGCACCAGGAACACCACCAGCAGCGCCAGCGCGAACACGAACAGGATCGCCTCCGAGCCCTCGCGCAGATCCAGCGACTGGCCCTTGTAGTCGATGCGGGCCTCCTCCGGCAGCACCCGTTCGGCCGCCGCATCCAGGACCTCCAGCGCCTCGCCCAGCGTCAGCTCGCCGCCCACGCCGCCCTGCAGGGTCACTGCCCGGCCGCGGTTGTAGCGCGACAGCGACGCCGGCCCGGCACGCTCCTCGTAGCGCACCACGCTGGACAGCGGCACCAGCTCGCCGGACTCGGCACGCAGATGGATGTTGTCGATGGCCTCGGTGGTGCGCCGCTGATCGGTCAGCCCCTCCAGAATCACGTCGTATTCCTCACCGCGGTCCTGCCAGCGGGTCACCGCCCGGCCACCCAGCAGGATGTCCAGCGTGCGGCCGATGTCGCGCATGGAGATGCCCAGGTCCCCGGCGCGGTCGCGGTCCACCGACACGCTCAGCTGCGGCTGGGTCGGCTCGTAGTCCAGACGCAGGTTGCGCAGGCCGTCCACGTCACGCACCTCGTCCAGCACCGCGTTGCCCCATTCTTCCAGGGTCTCGAAGTCGGGCCCGGAGATCACGAACTGCACCGGTGGCCCGGGCGCGCCAGTGCTGAGTCCCTGGCGCATCACCGCGCGCGCCTGCACGCCCGGCATCTCGCCGATGCTGTCCTCGATCCAGTTCATCACCTCGCGCCCGGAAGGTTCGCGGTCCTCCCAGTGCTCGAGGATCGCGATGACGAAGCCGTCGTTGACCGTCTCCACCCCGCCGAACCCGCGCGGGGTACGCACCAGCGCGCGCCGGATCGGCCCGCCTTCCTCGCTCATCAGCGGCTGCAGACGCTCTTCCACCTCGGCCATTTGCCGGCTCATGTAGTCGAAGCTCGCTCCCTCGGGCCCGTCCACCATCACGAAGAACGCGCCGCGATCTTCCTCCGGCGCGAATTCTTCGGGGAGGCTGTCGAACAGGTACCAGGCCCCGACCAGCACCCCGCCCAGCAGCGGGACCACCAGCCAGGACACGCGCAGCCCGCCGGAGAGCAGCTTCCCGTAGCCGGCCTCGATAGCGCCAAATACCCGGCCCACCATGCGCGCCGCGCCGGTCTCGTCGTCGCCCTTGTGCATCAGGCGCCCGGAGAGCACCGGCGCCAGGGTCAGCGCCACGATGCTGGAGAACACCACGGCGATCGCCATCGCGATCGCGAACTCGGAGAACAACCGCCCGACCATGCCATCGAGGAAGGCCAGCGGCACGAACACCGCCACCAGCACCGAGGTGGTGGCGACGATCGCGAAACCGACCTGACGTGCCCCGCGCCAGGCGGCCAGCAGGCCCGGCTCACCGCGCTCGATGCGCCGATGGATGTTCTCCAGCATCACGATGGCGTCGTCCACCACCAGCCCCACCGCCAGCACCAGGGCGAGCAGGGTCAGCAGGTTCACCGAGAAGCCGAACAGGTTGATGCCGATGAAGGCCGCGGTCAGAGCCACCGGGACGGTCACCGCCGGGATCAGCGTGGCGCGCCAGCTGCCCAGGAACAGGTAGATCACCGCGACCACCGCCAGCGTCGCCACCCCCAGGGTCACGTAGACCTCCTGCAACGCCCCTTCGATGAACACCGATTCATCGTAGGTCGGAACCAGCGAGGTCCCTTCCGGCAGGCTGCCTTCCAGATCGGCCGCCAGTGCCTTCACCGCACTGGCGACCTCCAGCACGTTGGCATTGGACTGGCGGATGATCCCCAGCCCGATCATGTCCTCGCCATTGCCGCGGAACTCGGTGCGCTCGGTATCCGCACCGATGTTGACCGAGGCCACGTCGCCCAGGCGTACCAGCTGACCGTCCTCGCCGCGGCGCAGGACCAGGTTCTCGAAGTCTCCGGGCGTGCGGTAGCTGCGGTCGATGCGCACACGGAACTCGCGCTCGTCGGAATCCAGCCGTCCGGCCGGCAGCTCGACGTTCTCCCGCTCCAGCGCATCCTGGATCTCCAGCACGGTCAGGTCGCGCGCTGCCAGCGCCTCGCGGTCGATCCAGATGCGCATCGCGTAGCTGCGCGCCCCGCCCAGCCGCACCAGAGCCACGCCGTCCACCACCGACAGTCGATCGACCAGATTGCGGTCGGCGTAGTCCGCCAGCTCCAGCGCGCTCATGCGGTCGCTGGAGAGGTTGAGCCAGAGGATGGGCGAGGAGTCGGAGTCGGCCTTGGTGATGCGTGGCGGCTCGACCTCGTCCGGCAGATTGCGCTGCGCCCGGCTGACCGCCTCGCGCACGTCGTTGGCGGCGGCGTCGATATCGCGGTCCAGACCGAACTCGACCGTGATGCGCGAGCGCCCGTCGTCGCTGGAGGACTGCATGTAGCGGATGCCCTCCACCCCGGCGATACGGTCCTCCAGGCGCTGGGTCACCTCGCGTTCGATGATCTCCGCGCTGCCGCCGGGATAGTTGGTATCCACCGTGACCACCGGCGGGTCGACGTCGGGGTATTCGCGCAGCGGCAGCTGATCCCAGGCGATCAGGCCGAAGGTCACCAGCAACAGGTTGAAGACGATCGCCAGTACCGGCCGGCGATTGGCGACATCCGAGAGGATCATCCGTCGTCTCCGGACTCCAGTACGCGCACGGTCGTGCCGTCACGCACCCGCGAGACGCCCTCGGAGACCACGGTGTCGCCGGGTTCGACGCCGTCCAGCACCTCCACCCAGCCGGGGGACCGCCGACCGACGCGGATCCGGTCGCGGCTGACCGTGTCGTCCTCCTGCAGGCGGAAGACGAAGTGCTGGTCGGCGGTCTGCACCACAGCGCCCTCGGGCACCGCCGGCGCCCGTTGCGGATCCAGCGCCAGGCGCACCGTGGCGAGCATGCCCGGGCGCAGGCGTTCGTCCGGGTTGTCGGCCACCGCGCGCACGTTCAGGGTGCGCGTGCCCGCGTCGATGCGATTGCTCACCGCGGTCACGTCGGCCGCGAAGTCGCCGGCCGCACTGTGCCCGGTGATCGGCATGCCCAGCTCGATGGAAGCGGCAAAGCGCTCCGGCACCGGGAAATCGAGGCGCACGGTGCGGATGTCGTCCAGCTCCACGAGGGCCGTGTCCGGCGAGACCATGGCCCCGGGGCTCACCTCGCGCAGGCCGAGGGTGCCGGTGAAGGGCGCCCGGATGGTGCGGTCCTCCACCTGCGCGGTGGCTGCGGCCAGGGCCGCCCGGGCCTCGGCCAGGCGCGAGGCCTGCTGGTCGACCTCCTGGCGGGTCACGATGCCGTCCTGTACCCGGTCACGCACCCGTGCCAGCTCGCGGCGGGCGTCTTCCACCCGCACCCGGGCCTCGTCACGGCGCGCCCGTTCCTCGTCCGCGCGCAGTCGCACCAGGACATCACCCGCGTCGACGCGCTCGCCGTCCTCGAACTCCAGTGATTCCACCCGGGCGGTCACCGGCGCACGCAGCGTGACCGACTCCCGCGCGGCGACCGTGCCCAGCGCCTCGATCACGGTCTCGAACTCGCGCGGCGCCACCTCGCTGACGCGCACCGGCGTGCGTTCGTCACGCTCGCCGGAGGCCGGCAGGGTCGCGCGCGCGGCCCCGGCATCGTCCTGCTGCTGCAGCCACCACGCCCCGCCCGCCGCCAGGGCAAGGACGAGGATGCCGCCGATGATCCCGCTTGCCTTCACCAATGGACTCCTTTCATCACGCCACCCGCCGGACGGGGCCGCCCGGCGGGCGGGTGCTTGTACATGACAAACCGACCCGGTTCATTCGCCCGGGTTCCGCAAGGCCTGCGGCAGGGCGCCCAGCGGCCGCCCGTGCGCGGCGTCGAGATCGATGACCGGCCCCTTCGGCACGATGCCCGACGGATTCAGCATCGGGTGCGAACCGTAATAGTGCGCCTTGATGTGGTCCATGCGCACGGTCTCGGCCACGCCCGGGCGCTGGTAGAGCATGCGCAGATAGGCGGACAGGTTCGGGAAATCCGTCAGCCGCTGGCGGTTGCACTTGAAGTGGCTGTAGTACACCGGATCGAAACGCAGCAGCGTGGTGAACAGTCGCCAGTCCGCCTCGGTCAGGCGTTCGCCGGCCAGGAACGGCTGGCGCGCGAGGCGCTGCTCCAGCCAGTCGAGGGTCTCGAACAAGCGGTCGAAGGCGGCATCATAGGCCTTCTGCGTGGTCGCGAAGCCGCAGCGATAGACCCCGTTGTTCACGTTCTCGTACACCCGCTCGTTGACCGCATGGATCTCCTCGCGCAGATCTTCCGGGTAAAAATCCAGGGTGTTACCGGTGATGTGATCGAAGGCGCTGTTGAACATGCGCACCAGATCCAGCGACTCGTTGTTGGCAATGCGGTCGCGTTCGGTATCGAACAGCACCGGAACGGTGACGATGCCGGTGTAGTGCGGATCGGTGCGGGTGTAGAGCTCGTGCATGTAACGCGAGCCGTGCACCCGGTCCCCGGTGCAGCCGTCGCAGTCATCGAATGACCAGCCGGCATCGCCCATGTAGTGGTGCACCACCGACAGCCCGATGTGCGGCTCCAGGCCCTTCAGCCTGCGCAGGATAAGCGCGCGATGGGCCCACGGACAGGCATACGACACGTACAGGTGATAGCGCCCGGAAGCCGCGGTGAAACCGCCCTCGCCCAGCGGGCCGGGGCTGCCGTCGGCGGTCACGTAGTTGCGGTACTGCTGATCCTGGCGCACGAAATCGCCGTTCTCGTCGGATTCCTCCTCCAGCCAGCCTTCGCGCAGCTCGCCGTTGATCAGCAGACTCATGGCCATTCCTCCGGAAGGTTCACCCGGATGATGATCCCATCGAGGCAATCGAATGAAAATCGCGGATTTTCGCGAAAACCCGACGACAAAAGCGAACGGTAGCGGCCCTCCTCGCCGGAATCACTCGGCGCTCCGGCCGGCGGCCTCCAGCAGGGCGCCGGAGAAGTCCGGCAGGCCGAGATCGGGCATCCATCCCAGCGCCTCCAGCAGGCTCCACAGACCGATCAGCAGGAACAGCGCCGCGGCGAACCAGCGCAGCGTGTGCACGGGCATGCGCTCGGCAAAGCGCCGCCCCAGCAGCAGCCCGGGCACGGTGATCAGCAGGATCCCCAGGGTCGCGCCCAGCACCACCGGCACCAGGCTGCCGGAGGCCCCGGCCAGCGCGACCACCGCCAGCTGGGTCTTGTCCGCCATCTCGAACAGGAAGAAGGTGGTCGCGGCGGTGAAGAACAGGCTGCGGGCGCAGGGGTTCTCCGGCACCCCGTCCCCGTCGTCCTCCGGGATCAGCACCCATACCGCCATCGCCAGGAACGCGATCGCGACCAGCCACAGGTGCCACTCGGTGTCGATCACCGAGAACAGCCAAACCCCGGCCACGGCCGACACCAGCTGGTTGGCGAACAGCCCGGCGGTCATGCCCCAGAACACCGGCCACAGGCGGTGACAGCGCAGCCCGAACAAGGCGGCCAGGAACATCGACCGGTCGCCGATCTCGGCCACGGCCACGGTCAACACGGAAAGAAGGAACAGCTCCATGACGGGCGATCCGGGCCGGGCGGGCGATGACCGGTGGCATCGACCTCCGCCGCCCGGCCATGAGCACGCCCGCCGCCGTTACGGCGGGCCGGAGATCCATGCCACAGGTCTCGTCGGGCCGGATGCGGCTGCCTGCGCCACGGCCCGTGCGGGCCAATGATGTTGACGCAGGCCCCCGTCGCCGAAGGACGGGGTGACTACTCCCCTGAGCTTCCTGACTTTAGGACAGCCGGGTGATGGCTGTCCATCAACGGCGTTAGCCGGTCCCTGGACGCCCCATGGTGCCGGAACGCGGGGGTCCTCAGCGGTAGAGTCGCACTGCCTGGCGCCGGCCCTCGACGCCCCGGTTGGCGCAGAAGGACTGGGTCTCGCCATCGGCGTAGCGCACTTCCATGTTGAAACCGGCTGCCGGCGGGTGGTTGAGTGCCACGTCGCGGCGCTCGCCGGGCCGGATGCGCCCTTCGCGCAACTCGCTCAGGCTCTGGTCGTGACTGAAGCTGAAATGGATGGCTTCGATCATCTCGTCGGTGTCGTTGTGCACCGTGACCAGCAGCATCCCTTCCGGTACCTCGGGGTCCGAGAGCCAGTGGACGCCCAGACCGCCAATGACCAGTCCGGCCAGGAACAGCAGGGTGGCCGGCGCGCGCAGGAAGTCGATGACGCGGTCGCTCAGGTCGCGCGGGTCGGTTTCGGGGGGTGGCTTGCTCATGCGGGTCTCCATGCTAACATCAGCCGTTTCTAATATACCGGCCGGGCGGCACGAAGAGAACCGCCACCGGTCGTCCGGTGACCGGCGAGGAACAATCCGGTATTTTCCGCGTCTTCATCCACCAAGTTCGATCCAGCAAGGCGGTCCGCACGTGGGAAGCGACGAACGCAATCTGCAGGCCCTGGTGGGGCGACTGGCGGAAATACTGCCCGCCGGCAGCCTGCACGGCCGCATCGGCCTGGAAAAGGAAACCCTGCGCGTGAGTCCGGAGGGCGGCCCGGCGCAGACGCCGCATCCGCCGGCGCTGGGGTCGGCTCTGACCCACCCCTACATCACCACGGACTATTCCGAGGCGCTGCTGGAGTTCGTGACCCCGCCGTTCGAGGATGTCCGCGAGACCCTCGGCTTCCTCCACGACCTGCAGGCGTTCGCGGCCGCCAGCGTGGGCGACGAGATCCTGTGGTCCACCTCCATGCCCTGCGTGACCGCCGACGACTCGGCGATCCCGGTGGCCGACTACGGACCCTCCAATGCCGGGCGCATGAAGACGGTTTATCGCCTGGGGCTGGGCCATCGCTACGGGCGCAAGATGCAGGTGATCGCCGGGGTGCATTTCAACTACTCCCCGCGCGAGGAGTTCTGGCCGGCGCTGGCCGAGGTGCTGGGCGAGACCGACACCCGCGAGTTCCGCGACGCGCGCATGATGGGCATGATCCGCAACCTGCTGCGCTTTGGCTGGATGGTGCCGTACCTGTTCGGTGCCTCGCCGGCCGTGTGCAACTCGTTTCTCGAAGGCCATGGCACCACGCTGGAGGACTTCGACGACGACACCAGCTACCTGCCGCATGCCACCAGCCTGCGCATGGGCGACATCGGCTACACCAACCGCAAGGAGGCGGACACCGGCATCAAGGCGGACTACAACACGCTGGCCGGGTACGTCGATTCGCTGCGCTGCGCGATCAACACCCCCAGCCCCGAATGGGAGGCGCTGGGGGTCAAGGTCGACGGCGAATACCGCCAGCTGAACGCCAACATCCTGCAGATCGAGAACGAATACTACTCCACCGTGCGGCCCAAACAGCCGCTGGAGCGCTTCGAAAAGCCCACCGACGCGCTGGAGGCGCGCGGGATCGAGTACGTGGAACTGCGCTCGGTGGACATCAACGCGCAGCACCCGCTCGGCGTGGACGAGACCCAGCTGCGCTTTCTCGAGACCTTTGCGCTGGCCTGCCTGCTGCAGCCCAGCCCCGCGTTCGGCCCGGGCGAGCTGGACGCGATCGACGCCAATCTGCTGCAGGTGGCGCACTATGGCCGGCGCCCCGGACTGGAACTCCAGCGTCCGCAGGGCGATACCGCGCTGGCGGGCTGGGCACGCGAACTGCTGGCGCTGATGCGCCCGGTGGCCGCCGTGCTCGACCAGGACCGCCCGGGCGACCCCTACCGCCGCGCTCTCAGCGAGCAGTGGGGCAAGGTCGAGCAGGCCGACCTGACCCCGTCGGCGCGCATGCTGGAAGACATGATGGCGCGCGAGGAGGGGTTCCACGTGCACGCCCGGCGCCTGTCGGCCCAGCACCGCGAGGCGTTCCGCTCCAACGGGCCGCTGCCGCGCGCCGACATGCTGGAGGCTCTGGCGCGCCAGAGCCTGGCCGAACAGGCCGAGATCGAGGCCGCCGACACCCTGGACTTCGATACCTTCCTGCAGCGCTATTTCGACGGCACCCTGCGCCACGCCTGACCGACGGTTAGAATGCCCCGGCGCGGCCAGGCGTGCCTGAGCCGAACCACACCCCTCGCGACCGGGAGCCTGTCGATGGCCGAATCCGACGACCGCCGCCTGTCCACCCGCTGCGTCCACGCCGGCGAGATCGGCGATGCCCATGGCAGCGCGCTGACGCCGATCTACCCGACGACCACCTTCAAGTACCGCTCCACCGCGGCAATCCTCGACGTGGTCGAAGGACGCTCCAGCGGGAGCCTGTACACCCGCTACGGCATGAATCCGACTATCCGCAGCGTGGAGTCCAAGCTCGCCAGTCTCGAGGGGGCCGAGGCCGCGCTGGTATTCAGCTCGGGCATGGCGGCGGAGACCGCGCTGTTCCTGGCCCTGGGCCGCGAGGGGGTCGTCTGCATCGGCGATGCCTACGGCGGGACCATGGAACTGCTCTCGGAGCAGCTGCCGCAACTCGGGATCCGCACGCAGTTCCTGCTGGGCGACGAGCTCGACCGTCTGGACGCCTGCCTGGAACAGGGTGCCGGACTGGTGTTCCTGGAGACCCCGACCAATCCGGCGCTGGAGGTGTTTCCGATCGGCAAAATCGCCGAGCGGGCGCACGCCCATGGCGCGCTGCTCGCGGTCGACAACACCTTTGCCTCACCGGTGAACCAGAACCCGCTGGCACTGGGGGCGGACCTGGTCAGCCACAGCGCCACCAAGTACCTTGGCGGGCATTCCGACCTGACCGCCGGGGCCCTGATGGGCTCGACGGAGAACATCGGGACCGTGGCTGGCTGGCGCAAGAACCTGGGCTCCACGCCCTCCCCGGAGACCTGCGCGCAGCTGGCCCGCAGCCTGCACACGCTGGTGGTGCGGGTCCGCCACCAGAACGCCTCGGCACGGGCCATCGCCGAGGCGATGCAGGGCCATCCGAAGGTCGCGCGCGTGCGCTACCCGGGCCTGCCGGAGGATCCCGGCCATGCGCTCGCGTGCGAGCAGATGCACGGCTTCGGCGGCATGCTGACCCTGGAGCTGGATGCCGACACTGACGGTACCAGCGCGGTGGTCGACCGCCTGCGCCTGTTCGCCATCGCGCCCAGTCTGGGCGGCACCGAGAGCCTGGTGACCCAGCCGGTCACCACCACCCATCACGGCGTGTCGCCGGAGGAACGCGAACGCCGCGGGATCACCGGCTCGATGGTGCGCCTGTCGGTCGGCCTGGAAGACCCGCAGGACCTGATCGACGACCTCTGCCAAGCCCTGGGGTAACACCGGGCAGCCACCCGCGTTTTCCCGTGCACTTCCCGGGGTGCGCTTTGCAGCGCCCGCGGGTTCTGGCAGTTTGGTCATTCATCCCTTCGGATCCGCATCCATCGTGAACCTGCCCCTGCCCCGACGCCTGGGAGACTGGCTGCGCAGCCTGGGCCGCCCGCCCCGGGCGGGCGACGGGCGGCGCGTGACCCTGGCAGACACCGAATGGACCGACCTGCGCCGGCGGGTCCCGTTCAGCCGCACCCTCACCGAAGAGGAGGCCACGCGCCTGCGCGAGCGCATCGAGGGCCTGCTGGGCAGCAAGGAGTTCGTCGGCATCGACCACGAGCCCGAACCCTGGCAGTGCCACGTGATCGCCGCCTACGCCGCCCTGCCGGTGCTGGAACTGGGTCTCGAGCCCTATCGTGACTGGCACACCGTGCTCATCTACCCCGACACCTTCGTGCCCGATCACGAATGGGTGGACGAGGACGGCATCGTGCACCGAGGGGCAATGCCCCAGGCCGGCGAGGCCTGGGAGCGGGGACCGGTGATCCTGTCGTGGAATGACGTCCTCGAGCACGGCGCGGTGGTGGTGCACGAGGTGACGCATATCCTGGACGGCGGCAACGGCGACGTGAACGGCTTCCCGCCGCTGCCGCGCGACCGCGACCCGGCCGCCTGGACCGCCGCCTTCAGCGAGGCCTGGGAATGGTTCAACGCCCGGGTCGACGCCCCGGGCGTGTCCGAGGAGGATCTGCCGCTGGATCCCTATGCCGCCACCGCGCCCGAGGAATTCCTCGCGGTGGCCGCCGAGGCCTTCTTCTTCGAGCCCGACCGCCTGCGGCGGGACCTGCCCGCGGTCTACGAGGAAATGGCGGGTTACTTCCGCCAGCAGCCCCATCGCCGCGCGGCGGCGGTCGCGACATCCATCCCCGAACCGAGACCGACATAATGCCCCGATCCATGAAACACCCCGTCCCCCGCACCGGACTCCCGGCCCTGATGCTGCTCGTATTGCTGGCGCTCGCGACCGGCCCGGCCACCGCGGAAGACGGCGATTCGCGCTACGTAACCCTGGACAGCCTGGTGGTCAACCTCGAGGACCCCGGCGCGGCCCGTTACCTGCAGACGAACATCCAGCTGGAGACCGCCTCGCAGGAAGACGCGGACCGGGTGCGCGACCACATGCCCGCGGTCCGCGACCGGCTGATCCACGTCATGGGCGGACGCGGCCCTGCTGAGGTACGCCGCAGTGACGGCCGCGAGGCGCTGCGCGACGAAGCGGTGGAGGAGCTGCGCGAGATCATGGAAGAGCTTACCGGCGCCCCGCTGATCGACGCCCTGTACTTCTCCAACTTCATCATCCAGTAGGAGGCCAGCCTCTGGCCGATCACGGCGCCGGACCCCATCGGCCGGAGGGCCGGCCTCCTACCGAACGGGCACCCATCCACACCCCCCCCCGCAGGAGGCCAGCCCCCTGGCCGATCACGGCGCCGTGATC
>NZ_MUZR01000040.1 GCF_001995255.1 Thioalkalivibrio halophilus
CCGCGCCCGGGGTCCGCGCGTCCGCCCCCCGCCCCCCCGGACCCGCCCCCGACACGGCCCGGCGGTGCACCGGGCCGTGTCGGGGGCGGGTCCGGGGGGGCGGGTGGCGGACGCGCGGACCCCGGGCGCGGTGACGGCTTTGCCGCGGCCTGGGCTGCGTTCCGGCCGCCGGAATCGTCGTCCGCTGCCGGTGTCGGTGAACGTGCCGCGCCGGGTTATGCCGCCGAGGGCGCGGGGCGCACGGACAGCACGGAAAACAACGCTGAGATGCCCCCGCTGGGGTTCGCGATCGGACAGGTCGCGGATACCTTCGTGCTCGCGGAGAACGTCCGCGGGCTGGTGCTGGTGGACATGCATGCCGCGCACGAGCGAATTACCTATGAGCGGCTCAAGCGCGAATGGGAGCGTGAACGCGTGACCGCCCAGCCGCTGCTGGTGCCGGAGGAGGTGGAGGTTACCCCGGCCGAGGCCGACCGCGCCGAGGAGCAGGCGGATACGCTGGCCGGGCTGGGCTTCGAAGTGGACCGCTGCGGGCCCGAACGTCTGCGGTTGCGTGCGGTGCCGGCGCTGCTGCGGGGCCGCGATGCACCGGCGCTCTTGCGCGACGTGCTGGGGGATCTGGCCGAAAGCGGCCACAGCCAGCGCACCGAGGCGGCGGCCAACGAGGTGCTGAGCACCATGGCCTGCCATGGGTCGGTGCGGTCGGGGCGCCGGCTGACCGTGCCCGAGATGAACCAGCTGCTGCGCGACATGGAGGCCACCGAGCGCAGCGGCCAGTGCAACCATGGCCGGCCGACCTGGGTGGAGCTGGATCACGCTGCCCTCGACGGGCTGTTCATGCGCGGGCGCTGATGGACGTCCCGCAACCGCCGGTGGTGCTGCTCGCCGGGCCCACTGCCACCGGCAAGACCGGGCTGGCGCTGGAACTCGCGCAGCGGCTGGACGCCGAGATCGTGACCGCGGATTCGGCGCAGGTGTACCGCGGCATGGACATCGGTACCGCCAAACCGGATGCGGACGAGCGGGCGCGGGTGCCGCATCACCTGCTGGACATCCGGGATCCGGAGGAGACCTATAACGCGGCGGCCTTCGCCGCGGATGCCCGTGCCTGCATCCGCGCGATCCATGCGCGCGGGCGCGTGGCCCTGCTGGCGGGCGGGACCCTGCTGTACCTGCGGGCGCTGCTGGAGGGGATCGACCCCATGCCGCCGGTGCCGGAAGCGGTGCGCGCCGCGGTGCGCGCCCGGCTGGAGACGGAAGGCGCCCGGGCCCTGCATGAGGCCCTGGAGGCGGTGGACCCGGCGGCCGCCGGGCGCATCCATCCCAACGATCCGCAGCGCATCCTGCGGGCGCTGGAGGTATTCGAGGCCACGGGGCGGCCGTTGTCGAGCTTCCAGCAGGGGGGCGAGGCGCGGCTGCCGGCGGGCTGGTGCGCGCTGGCATTGTGGCCGGAAGATCGGGAACGTCTGCGTGCGCGGATTGCCGAACGCTTCGATGCCATGCTGGAGGCGGGGTTCGTGGAGGAGCTGCGGGCCCTGCGCGCGCGCCCCGGGCTGACCGCGGAACACCCTTCGCAGCGGGCGGTGGGCTATCGCCAGGGTTGGGAGTGGCTGGACGGCGAGGTCGATTTCGCCACGTTCCGCAGCCGGGCGATCGCCGCGACGCGGCAGCTGGCCAAGCGCCAGCTGACCGGTCTGCGGCGCTTCCCGCTGCACGCGCGGTTGCCGGCGGAAACCGTCGATCCGGAGCAGGCCCTGGCGGCCCTGCGCGAGACAGCATCACGCTGACGATATGCTACTCTTTTTACAGGTTTCGGCCCGCAGCGCGGGCCCCGACGAATGCAACCAGGGAATGTACCGATGGCCAAAGGGCAAATGCTGCAGGAACCCTTTCTCAACGCGCTGCGCCGCGACCGGATTCCGGTGTCGATCTATCTCGTGAACGGCATCAAGCTGCAGGGGCAGATCGAGTCCTTCGATCAGTTCGTGGTCCTGCTGCGCTCGACGGTGTCGCAGATGGTCTACAAGCACGCGATCTCCACCATCGTGCCTGCGCGGCAGGTGCGCATGCCGCTGGATGAAGACAGCGCCGCGGCCAGCGGCGGAGAGGCCGCGGATGAGTAGGGGCGTCCACCTCCGGGGTGGCCCGGGCCCGGATCGGGGGTGGTCGCGCGTTGTTTGAGCGTCCGCAGACCGGTGGCGACCGGGCGGTGCTGGTGGCCATGGCCATCGGCGGTGCGACCGATCTCGAGGTCCAGCTGCAGGAATTCGAGGAGCTGGTGCGTTCGGCCGGGGCCGAGGTGGTGGCCGTGGAATCCGGTTCGCGCCATCGTCCCGACTCGCGTCTGTTCGTGGGGTCCGGCAAGGCGGACGCGATTCGCGATCAGGTGGCGGCGCACGGGGCCGACCTGGTGATCTTCAACCACGAGCTGTCGCCCAGCCAGGAGCGCAACCTGGAACAGCACCTGCAGTGCCGGGTGCTGGACCGCGCCGGGCTGATCCTCGACATTTTTGCCCAGCGCGCGCGTTCTCACGAGGGCAAGCTGCAGGTGGAGCTGGCGCAGCTGCGTCACATGTCCACCCGACTGGTGCGTGGCTGGACCCACCTGGAGCGGCAGAAGGGCGGCATCGGCCTGCGCGGTCCCGGGGAGACCCAGCTGGAGACCGACCGCCGGCTGCTGGCGGCGCGCATCAAGCATATCGAGCGGCGACTGGAAAAGGTCGAGCGCACGCGCGAGCAGGGGCGCCAGGCGCGCCTGCGCAACGAGGTGCCGACGGTCTCGCTGGTGGGCTACACCAATGCCGGCAAGTCGACCCTGTTCAACCGCCTCACCGATTCCGACGTTTACCAGGCCGACCAGCTGTTCGCGACCCTGGATCCGACCCTGCGCCGGCTGGATCTGGCGCCGCACCAGTCGGTGATCCTCGCGGACACTGTCGGGTTCGTGCGCGACCTGCCGCACGAACTGGTGGCGGCCTTCAAGGCGACCCTGACCGAGACCCGCGAGGCGGCGCTGCTTTTGCACGTGATCGACGCCGCCGATCCGGAGCGCGAGCGGCACATCGCCCAGGTGGAGGACGTGCTCGCGGAGATCGGCGCCGAGGACGTGCCCTGCTGGCGGATCTACAACAAGATCGACACCCTGCCGGAGCGCGACGACGAGGCGGCGGAGCGCTTTGCCGGTGGCGAGGGCGAGGAGGCCTTCTGGCTGTCGGCGCAAACCGGCGAAGGGGTGGAGCGGCTGTACCAGCGCCTGGCCGAGTCCTTCACCGAATCCATGCGCCGTGGCTGGGTCGAGGTGCCGCCGTCCGCCGGGCGGCTGCGCGGGCGGCTGTACGACGAGAACGCCGTGGAGGCCGAGCAGACCGGTGATGAGGGTGCGATCCGCCTGCGGGTGCAGCTGCCGGAGCGGCGCTTCCAGGACCTGTTCCGCGAGGCCGGGCTGGATCCGGAAACGGCCTTCGTGGGGCCGGGCGAGGAACCCGGGGACGCCGAGGACGCGCAAGCCGCCGGTGCGCGCGCCCCGGCACCGGGCTCCGGTGCCTGATCGCACCCCCTGACGGGGTCCCGGGCAGCCACGCGGCACGGGATACGCCGCTGGTCACGACGAGGCGGCGCTGCATCGGCCGGTCGCGGAAACCCGCGACGGTGTCCCGGGTGTGGCGCCCGAAGAACCGGTGGCCGTGGTCTGCGGCAGCGGATACCGTTCCACGGTCGCGGCCTCCATCCTGCAGCGGCTGGGTTATGGCCACGTAAGGAACGTCGCCGGTGGCATGGCCGCATGGGAGGCCGCGGGCCCCGGTCACAACCCGACTCCCGCAGGGGTGCGCTTGCCCGCCCCCGGGTGCCCCCCTAGAATGTCCGCTCCCTGTGCCTGATCGGCACATCCCGAGCGATCGACGGAGTCCCTGATTCATGCCCT
The DNA here is from genome assembly GCF_001995255.1 of Thioalkalivibrio halophilus. GTDB lineage: Bacteria > Pseudomonadota > Gammaproteobacteria > Ectothiorhodospirales > Ectothiorhodospiraceae > Thioalkalivibrio > Thioalkalivibrio halophilus. The sequence goes on from NZ_MUZR01000040.1 coordinate 3,923, forward strand.
GGAACGAACCGGGAAACAACAACCGCGACCCCTGGAGCGGGGGAGGCGGTAACCGCGGCGGTGGCGGCGGTGGTGGAGGTGGCCAGCAGCCGCCCGATCTCGAGGAGATGCTGCGCAAACTGTCGCGGCAGCTCAGCGGCATCTTTGGTGGCGGCAACCAGGGCGGAAGCGGCCTGGGCGGCGGCGGCATGGGGCGCGGTTCCCAGGCCCTGATCAGCCTCGGCCTGATCATCGCCCTGGTGGTCTGGATCGCCTCCGGCTTCCACATCGTCTCCGAAGGCGAGCGCGGCGTGGTGCTGCGCTTCGGCGCGTTCCAGGAGGTCAAGAGTCCGGGGCCGGGCTGGCACCTGCCCTATCCCATCGAGCGGATCGAGATCGAGAACGTGGACAACGTGCGGACCATCGAGAGCCGCGCGCTGATGCTCACCGGCGACGAGAACATCATCGATGTCGATATCGCGGTGCAGTACCGCATCCTCGATCTGGTCGACTTCCTGTTCAATGTCCGCAATCCGGATGCCACCGTGCATCAGGTCATGGAGTCGGCCATCCGTGAACGGGTCGGCAAGGGCAATCTCGAATTCATCCTCGGCGAGGGCCGTGGCGAGATCGCCCAGTCCACCCGCACGGTGATGCAGGAAAACCTCGATGCCTACGGCGCCGGGATCGTGGTCACCGCGGTCTCCATGCAGCAGGCGCAGCCGCCGGAAGCAGTGCAGGAGGCCTTTGCCGATGCCATCCGTGCACGCGAGGACGAGGTCCGCTTCCGCAACGAGGCCGAGGCTTATGCCAACGGCGTGATCCCGCGGGCGCGTGGTCAGGCGGCCCGCATCATCGAGGAAGCCGAGGGTTATCGCGATCAGGTGGTGGCCCGCGCCGAGGGTGATGCCTCGCGCTTCGACCAGCTGCTGACCGAATACCGGCAGGCCCCCGAAGTCACGCGTGACCGTCTCTACCTCGAGGCGGTGGAAGCCGTGCTCCAGGATTCGCGCAAGCTGATGCTGGACGTGGGCGCCAGCGGCAATCTGATGATGCTGCCGCTGGGCGAGATGTTCTCCGGCCAGTCGGGCACCCGCAATTCGGGTGGCGCGCCGACGCCGCGTCCACTGGACACTGACCGGCGTGCGATTGAGAGGGACACCGGGATGACCCGTGATACCGAGAGCCTGCGCTCGCGGGAGGTTCGCTGATGCTGCGTATTGCCGGAATTGCCGTGGTGGTCATCGGGATCGTCGTGGCCCTGTCGACCTACACCGTTGACGAGCGCGAGCGCGTGATCAAGTTCGCCCTGGGGGAACTGCGCGAGGTGGACCAGGAGCCGGGGCTGCATTTCAAGTTCCCGCTGATCCAGAACGTCGAGAAGTTCGATGCCCGGATCATGACCCTGAACATCCCGCCGGACCGGTTCCTGACCAGCGAGGCGAAGAACATCATCGTGGATTTCTACGCCAAGTGGCGGATCAACGATGTCGGTCAGTTCTACCGCGCCACCCGCGGTGACGAACGACTGGCCGAGGAGCGCCTGTCGCAGATCCTGCGGGACGGCATGCGTAACGAATTCGCCCGCTACGAGCTGCAGGACGTGGTCGCCGGCGAGCGCCTGACCATCATGGGCGCGGTGCGCCAGGCCGCCCTGGAGACGGCGCTGGAGCTGGGGGTCGATCTGGTGGATGTGCGCATCCGTCGCATGGATCTGCCGGACGAGGTCTCCGAGTCGGTGTTCGACCGGATGCGGGCCGAGCGCGAGCGTGTGGCGCAGGACTTCCGCGCCCGGGGGCAGGAGGAGGCCGAGCGGATTCGTTCGCGTGCCGACCGCGATCGCACGGTGATCCTGGCGAACGCGTACCGTGACTCCGAGGTGATCCGCGGGGAGGGTGATGCCCGGGCTACCGAGATCCTGGGTACCTCCTTCGGCGAAGATGAAGAGTTCTTCCGCTTCTATCGCAGCCTGATCGCCTACCGCAACAGCCTGCAGGGCGAGAACAGCACGTTCGTGCTGGAACCGAACTCGGAGTTCTTCCAGTTCTTCAACGCTCCGGGCGGCGAGCGTCCGTCCCGGACTCCGCAGCTGCCGCAGCCCGCCGAGTGATCGTGCGGCCGGCCCCGCTTCGGGGCCGGTGCGGGCAGGTTCTGCCAATCACAAGCCGGGCCCGCACCGCGGGCCCTTCTTCTGGCCAGCCCGCCTGTGGACGGGTCAGGCCGTGCAGGCAAGGATGACATGACGGAAATCAATCGCTGGCTGCTGCCGGACGGACTCGAAGAGGCGCTGCCGGATTCGGCACGGCGCCTGGAGGGCCTGCGGCGGCGTGTGCTCGACCATTTCGATGTCTGGGGCTACGATCATGTGATGCCGCCGCTGGCGGAATACCTGGAGTCGTTGCTGACCGGTGCCGGCCACGAGCTGGATCTGCAGACGTTCAAACTGACCGATCAGCTGACTGGCCGGCTGATGGGAGTGCGAGCGGACCTGACGCCTCAGGTCGCCCGCATCGACGCGCACCGTCAGCATGTGGCGGGTGCCAACCGGCTGTGCTATGTCGGTACGACTTTGCGTGCCCGTGCCGATGAGTGGTCGGGGTCCCGCAGTCCGCTGCAGGCGGGCGCGGAGCTTTTCGGACACGACGGTCTGGACTCCGACGTCGAGGTCATCCGTCTGATGCTGGCTACGCTGGAGGTCTGCGGTGTGCACCGGCCCAGCATGGATCTGGGGCACGTCGGGATCTTTCGCAGTCTTGCCCGGGCCGCGCGTCTGGAGCCGGAGCAGGAGCGCGCCTTCTTCGATCAGCTGCAGCGCAAGAGCATCCCCGAGATCGAACAGACCCTGGCGCAATGGCGTGCGGCGGGGCTCGACCCCGACCTGGCCGATGCCCTGCGTGCCCTGCCGGACCTGAATGGCGGGCCCGAAGTCCTGGCGAGCGCGCGCGCCGCGCTGGGCAGGGCACCCGCCGAGGTGCACGCGGCCCTGGACCACCTGGAGGCGATCGTGGAGGACCTGCAGTCGCTGGGGACCGAGGTGGATCTGCACGTGGATGTCGCGGAGCTGCGCGGGTATGCCTATCACACCGGTCTGGTGTTTGCGGCGTTCATCCCGGGGTCGGGACAGGCGGTCGCCCGCGGCGGGCGCTACAACGAGATCGGCCGCGTGTTCGGGCGGGCGCGTTCGGCCACCGGGTTCAGTACCGACCTGCGCGAGCTGGCCCGGCACGGCGACGCCCGTGGCGATCCGGAGCGCCCACGCCAATGCGTGCTCGCCCCCGCCGGAACCGATCCGGAGCTGGAGGCGGCGGTGTGCGAGCTGCGCGGGCGCGGCGTACGCGTGGTTCGCGAGCTGCGGGGCGAGACGCCGGTGACGGATGCGGACGCACGCCTGGAGTACCGCAATGAACAATGGATGGTGGTGGAACACTGATGGGACGTTTCGTAGTCGTACTGGGCAGTCAGTGGGGTGACGAAGGCAAGGGCAAGATCGTCGACCGACTGACCGAGGATGCCGCGGCGGTGGTGCGCTTCCAGGGCGGGCACAACGCCGGACACACGCTGGTGATCGATGGCGAGAAGACAGTGCTGCACCTGATCCCCTCGGGCATCCTGCGCGAAGGGGTGGAGTGCATGATCGGCAACGGCGTGGTGCTGTCGCCGGAGGCCCTGCTCAAGGAGATGGACGAGCTCGAGGCCCGCGGCGTGCCGGTGACCGATCGCCTGCGGCTGTCGGATTCCTGTCAGCTGATCCTGCCGTACCACGTGGCGCTGGATCACGCGCGCGAGAAAGCGCGCGGCAAGGCGGCCATCGGTACCACCGGGCGCGGCATCGGTCCGGCCTACGAGGACAAGGTCGCACGTCGCGGGCTGCGCCTGGACGACCTGTTCCATCGCGAGCGGCTGGCGGCCAAGCTCGGCGAGGTGATGGATTATCACAATTTTGCCCTGAAACATTACTTCGGGGCGGCGACGGTGGACCATCAGCAGGTGCTGGAGCAGTGCCTCGAGCATGCCGAGCGCCTCAAGCCGATGGTGACGGATGTCGCCGGTCGTCTGCACGAGCTGCGTGCCGCGGATCGTGACGTGATGTTCGAAGGGGCGCAGGGCACGCTGCTGGACATCGACCACGGGACCTATCCGTTCGTGACCTCCTCCAGCACGACCGCCGGCGGGGCGTCCACCGGCTCCGGGGTGGGGCCGCGCAATCTGGATTACGTGCTGGGGATCACCAAGGCATACACCACGCGGGTCGGGGCCGGCCCCTTTCCCACCGAGCTGTTCGACAATATGGGCGAACACCTCGCGCGCCGGGGCAACGAATTCGGTTCCACCACCGGGCGTGCACGCCGCTGCGGGTGGTTCGATGCGGTGGCACTGCGTCGCGCGGTCGCCGTGAACAGCATTAGTGGCCTGTGCATGACCAAACTGGACGTGCTGGACGGGCTGGAGACGGTGCAGATCTGCACCGGTTACGATGTCGACGGCCGGCGAGTGGCGGTGCCACCGGCGGGTGCCGAGGCCTACGGGTCCTGTACGCCGGTCTACGAAGAGATGCCGGGCTGGCAGGAATCCACCGTCGGGGTGCGCGAGTACGCGAAGCTTCCCGCCAATGCGCGTGCGTATCTGGAGCGCCTGTCCGAGGTGGTGGGTGTGCCCGTCGATATGATCTCCACCGGTCCGGATCGCGACGAGACGCTGGTGATGCGGGATCCTTTCCGGGGCTGACGGATATCCCTTCCGGTCCGGATGCGGGCCGGAAGGGGGGTTCCCGCTCACGGATCCGTCGGCCGACGGACGACCGCGCGCGCGAAAATTCCCCGCAGGCCGTTGCCATGCGAGCGATTGCGGACGTGGGGGCTGCGGATTGCTTCGGGAAGGAAGCGGGAAGCGAATAAAGAATGGTGCCGAGGAGAGGACTTGAACCTCCACGGGGTTACCCCCACTAGCACCTGAAGCTAGCGCGTCTACCATTTCCGCCACCTCGGCACTTGAGGTCGGCCCTGTAAGGGGGCCTGCGCTTCAGGAACGCGTAAGGTAATCCGCGCTGGCGGATCTGTCAAACCCTGCGGCATCCGCAGGTGAAAGAAATGCGCCCGCGCCGCATCGGGGCCATAATGGGCACCGGGCCGGCTCCGGCCTGTCACTGCCGCAGGCACCTCGGGTGCGCGGCACAACACCAGAAGAAAGAGTTCACTGAATGCCAGGAAAACGCAGCAAGCCGCAGATCGACCCCAACCTCGAACGCGAGGCGCAGAAGTACGACAACCCCATCCCCAGCCGCGAGTACATCCTCGACCTGCTGCAGCTCGAGGGGAATCCGCTGTCCTTTGAGGAAATCGCCGGGCGTCTCGGTATCGAGGACGAGGAACGTCTGGAGGCCCTGCGCCGGCGGCTCAAGGCAATGGAGCGTGACGGTCAGGCTCTGTGCAACCGTCGGGGTGCCTACCTCCCGGTCAATCAGGAAGACCTGATCCGCGGGCGCGTGATCGGCCATCCCGACGGCTTTGGTTTCCTGGTGCCGGACGAGCAGGATGACGACCTGTTCCTGTCGCCGAAGCAGATGCGGGGGGTGTTCCACGGGGACCGCGCGGTGGCGCGCGTCATGGGCGTGGACCGGCGCGGGCGTCGTGAGGGCGGCATCGTCGAGGTGCTGGAGCGTAACACCACCCAGGTGGTCGGGCGTCTGCGCATCGAGGACGGCGTGGGCCTGCTGACCCCGGACAACAAGCGCATCACCCACGAGATCCTGGTACCGCCGGACGGTCTGGGCGAGGCGCAGGACGACCAGATCGTGGTCGTGCGCATCCGCGAGATGGCGTCGCGCAAGTCGCGTCTGCGCGGTGATGTGGTGGAGGTCCTGGGCGAGCACATGGCACCGGGGATGGAGATCGACATCGCGATCCGTGCCCAGGGGCTGCCGTTCGAATGGCCGGAGGAGGTCACCGAAGCGGCGGACAAGCTGGGTGATTCGGTGCCGGAAAAGGCGAAGAAGGGTCGGCTGGATCTGCGCGACAAGCCGTTCGTGACCATCGACGGCAGCGATGCGCGGGACTTTGACGATGCCCTGTATTGCGAGCCCGAAGGCAAGGGCTGGCGGCTGTGGGTCGCGATCGCCGATGTGTCGCACTACGTCGAGCCGGACTCGGCGCTGGACCGCGAGGCGGTCAATCGCGCGACCTCGGCGTATTTCCCCGAGCAGGTGATCCCGATGCTGCCCGAGGCGCTGTCCAACGGGCTGTGCTCGCTGAATCCGGACGTCGACCGCCTGAGCATGGTCTGCGAGATGGAGATCGGTGCCCGCGGGGCGCTGAAGAGCTACCGTTTCCACGAGGGCGTGATTCGCTCGCATGCCCGCCTGATCTACGACGATGTGGCCGCAATGCTCGCGGGCGATGAGGGCCTGCGCGAGCAGAACGCGCAGGTGCTGCCGCACGTGGAGGAACTGCACCGGGTGTTCAAGGCGCTGCACGCGGCGCGCAACCGCCGTGGTGCGATCGATTTCGATTCCACCGAGACGCAGATCGTGTTCGGCGAGGACCGCAAGATCGAACGCATCGTCCCGGTGGAGCGTACCGATGCCCACCGCCTGGTCGAGGAATGCATGATCATGGCCAACGTGGCCGCGGCGCGCTTCCTCAAGAAGCACAAGGTCCCGGCGCTCTACCGCAACCACGATCAGCCGCCCGCAGAGAAGGTCGAGGAGCTGCGTGAATTCCTCAATGGCGCGGGTCTGTCCCTGGGCGGAGGCGACGAGCCGACCCCGCGGGACTACACCGAGGTCCTCAAGGCGGCGAAGCAGCGCACGGACCAGAAGCTGATCCAGACCGTGCTTCTGCGTTCGCTGTCGCAGGCGGTGTATTCGCCGGAGCTCGGCGGCCACTTTGGTCTGGCGCTGGATGACTACGCGCACTTCACCTCGCCGATCCGGCGTTATCCGGACCTGCTGGTCCATCGGGGCATCCGGCACGTACTGCGCAATGGCAGCAACAAGGGCTTCCCCTATACCCACCAGCGCATGGAGGGCCTCGGCGAGCACTGCTCGATGGCCGAGCGCCGTGCCGAGGACGCCACGCGCGATGTGGAGGCCTGGCTGAAGGCCGAGTACATGCAGGACAAGGTCGGGGATGTGTTTACCGGCATCGTCTCGGGCGTGACCGGCTTCGGCCTGTTCGTGGAGATTCAGGGGGTGTACATCGAAGGCCTGGTGCATGTCTCCAGCCTCGATAACGATTTCTACCACTTCGATCCCAAGCGCCATACCCTCACGGGCGAGCGCGCCGGTCGCGTGTTCCGCATCGGTGACGAGCTCCAGGTCCAGCTGGTGCGGGTGAGTCTGGATGACCGCAAGATCGACCTGGCGCTGGCCGGCGAGTCGAAGCCGGCGGAGAAGGCTGCACCCGCCGCGCGCCCGGCCGGTCGCAAGGGCCCGGGCGGAGGTCCCGGTGCCGGCGGGAAGAAGCGTGGCAGCGCCCGCGACAACGCCCGTCGCAAGCGTCGCGCCAGAGGAGGCGATGCGGAGGCGGGCGGGGGGGCGGCTGCTGGCCCGGATGCGGGCCCGGCGTCCGACGATTCGGCACCCGCCGACAGCGAAGGCGAACACGCAGCCGCGGAATCGGCCCCTGAATCGGTCCCTGAATTGGCGCCGGAGCCCGCCGGTGACGACGCACCGAAGAAGAAGGGCCGGCGGCGCGGCCGTCGGCGCAGCAAGCCTTCCGCGGAGGAAGGTGACGCCGCCGCGCAGGGTGCCGGCGGGGGTGCCTCCGACGAGGACTCCGCAGATGCCCCGGAGCCGGGCAACGAGCGGCTTCCGGAGGCCGAGGCCGTTCCGGACAAGGATGGCAACACCATCCCTGACGAGGATGCCACCGGCCAGGGCGGCTCCGGAGACGGCGAAACCGGGGGCAAGCCGGGGCGGCGCCGGAGCCGTCGCCGTCGCCCGGCCTCCTCCTCCTGAGTGATGCACGGATGCCTGGCGTTACCGGCGCCGTTGCGGGCGCCATGTCCGTACCGCCACCGAAAGTGCGGGGACGTGCGGGATGAGCCGTAGCGGCGGAAAGGGGCGCTCCCGGGGCGAGGCCTTCGGCGGGATCCATGCGGTGGCATCGCTGCTCGAGCGTGCTCCGGAGCGGATCAAGAGCCTGCAGCTCGCGCGCGGCGAGGTGGATGCATCCCTGCAGCGCATCCTGGAGCGCGCCGGTACGCGGGGAGTGGCGGTGGAGCGGGTGGCCCGCGAGCGCCTGGACCAGCAGCACCCCGGATTTCAGCACCAGGGCGTGATCGTGCACTGTACGCCCCGCCCGGTGGTGGACGAGCGCGAGCTGCGCCAACGCGTGGAGGCCGGCCTGGATCTGGTGCTGGTGCTGGATGGCGTCACCGATCCGCACAACCTCGGCGCCTGCCTGCGCACGGCGGACGCCGCAGGCGCCGGGGCCCTGGTCGTCCCGCGCCACCACAGTGCTCCATTGACACCGGCGGCGATCAAGGTCGCCTCCGGCGCGGCGGAGACCGTGCCGGTGGTGAGCGTGGGCAATCTCGCCCGCACCCTCGCCGCGCTGAAGGAAGCCGGCATGTGGGCCACAGGGCTGGACGGCGAGGCGCAGCAGGCGTTGTACGACGTCGATCTGCGCATCCCTGCCGCGATCGTCATGGGCGCCGAGGGCGAGGGCCTGCGGCGCCTGACCCGCGAGGCCTGCGATCATCTGGCGCACATTCCCATGGTCGGCACCGTGGAGAGCCTGAACGTTTCGGTTGCCACCGGCGTGTCGCTGTTCGAAGTCCGGCGCCAGCGCCGTGTTGTGACCGCGGGCAACATCGGTTAACGTATTGCGCCTTTCCGCCCGTCGTTAGGGCGGTTCCTTGCCTCACCGGCGCACCGGGAGGCTGTTACCCGCAAGGAGTTGGATATGCGTCACTATGAAGTCGTGTTTCTGGTCCATCCCGACCAGAGCGAGCAGGTCCCGGCGATGATCGAGCGCTACAAGGGTCTGGTGGAAGGCCACAGCGGCACGGTCCACCGTCTGGAGGACTGGGGCCGCCGGCAGCTCGCCTACCCCATCCAGAAGCTGGTCAAGGCCCACTACGTGCTGATGAACATCGAGGCCGACGAGGCCGCGATGGAAGAGCTCGACAGCGCCTTCCGCTTCAACGATGCGGTGCTGCGTCACCTGTCCATCCGCATGGATCGTGCGATCACCGAAGCGTCCCCGCTGGCCAAGGGCCGCGAGGAAGAAGAAGGCAAGGGCAGCCGTCGCCGCGAGGACGCCTCCGCGGACGAGTCGGCCGAAGCCCCCGCCGACGAGTGATCCCGAACCCCACCCCCGTTTACTGAAGGAGATCGGACATGGCCCGTTTCCCGCGTCGTCGCAAGTTCTGCCGGTTCACCGCCGAAGGTATCGAGTACATCGATTACAAGGACCTGAACCTGCTGAAGAATTACATCACCGAGACCGGCAAGATCGTGCCCAGCCGCGTCACCGGCACCAGCGCCAAGTACCAGCGTCAGCTGTCCACGGCGGTCAAGCGCGCGCGTTTTCTCGCGCTGCTTCCGTACAGCGATACGCATTGATCGGCGCCTGAACGCTGCCTGATCGCCGCCCGCCGGGCGGAGTGCAACGGTCATGCAGATCCTCGCCGAATTCGCGATGAAGAGCCGGGGCCGCGCCGTGGGTGCGGTCGCCGGCTTTGGTATTGCCGGGCTGTTCCTGCCGCCGGTGTCCATCGTTAGCAGTGCCCTGGTGGCCTTGGTCGGGCTGCGGCTGGGGCTGACTCAGGCCCTGATCGTCCTCGCGATCGCCTCCGGCCTGCTGGGCGCCGCCCTGTGGGGTGCGAGCCCCGGAACACCGGGACCGGCGGTGCTGCTGGCCGGTGTCATCCAGTGGTTGCCGGTGGCCCTGCTGGCGGAACTGTTGCGGCGCACGGTGTCCTGGCGCATCACCCTCAAGGCCGGGGCGCTGGTGGCCGGCGCCGGAGTGTTGCTGATGCACGCCCTGGTGCCGGATGCCGAGGCCTTCTGGGTGCGGGCCGGCATGGAGTTGCTGGCGCCGCTGGTGGAGACCGGCGAGGCGGCCGCGCGCGAAGAGCTCGAGGCGGTGCTGGCCGACCTCGCGCCCTACCTGGCCGGGCTGCTGGCGGGCATCGTGCTGCTGAGCGTGACCCTGGCGATGCTGATCGCCCGCTACTGGCAGGCGGCGCTGTACAACCCGGGGGCCTTCGGCGCGGAATTCCGCGCCCTGCAGCTGGGTCCGGGCGTCAGCGCCGCCGCGGTCGTGCTGCTCGCGGTGGGGCAGCTGGTGCCGTCGCCGCTGGCGATGGAGCTGGCGTTCATCCTGGGGGTGCTGTTCTTCCTCCAGGGGATCGCCCTGATGCATGCGCTGACGCATGGCCAGGGCATGAGCGTGTTCTGGCTGGTGGGCATGTACGTTTTGATGGCCCTGGCGTTGCCGCAGATGTTCCTGCTGCTGGCCAGCATCGGGGTCATCGACGCGTGGGCGGATATCCGCCGGCGCATGGGGATCGGTCGCGAGCGCGATGCCGGCGACGATCCCCCGGAATCCTGAGCGTGTGACGCGCGCGGTTCGGCCGGCGCGGCACACGGTGTAGAATACGGCCCGACCTCGGGTCGCTGGTTCAATCGTTGACGGGAAGACCAAGATGGAAGTCATTCTGCTGGAAAAGATCGACAACCTGGGCGGGCTGGGCGATCGCGTCCGCGTGCGCCCCGGTTTTGCGCGCAACTACCTCCTGCCGCAGGGCAAGGCGGCCTTCGCCACCGCGGAGAACATCGCCGAATTCGAGGCGCGCCGTGCCGAGCTGGAAAAGGCCGCGGCCGAGGCCGTGGCGGCCGCCGAAGCCCGTCGCGAAAAGCTCGACGGCATGGATCTGGAGATCCGGGCCAAGGTCGGTGCCGAAGGCAAGCTGTTCGGCTCGGTGAGCCCGGCCGACATCGCCGATGCGCTGACCGCGAAGGGCGTGGAAGTGGAGAAAAAGGAAGTGCGCATGCCCGAGGGCCCGCTGCGGGCGACCGGCGAGTTCGAGGTGGGTGTTCACCTGTACTCGGGCGTCGACGCGGAAATCCGCGTCATCGTCACCCCCGAGGAGTGAGGCTCCCGATGGCGGACGGGCGGACCGCCGGGCGGGCCGCTGCCGCCGCGGGCCCGCATGATGGCGGCGGGGACACGGCATGGCGATGACCGACATGCCGCGCGTCCCGCCGCATTCCCAGGAGGCGGAGCAGTCCGTCCTCGGCGGTCTGATGCTCGACAACGGGGCATGGGACCGGGTCGCCGACCGCATAACGGCGGACGACTTTTATCGCCACGACCACCGCGTGCTGTTCCGGGCGATCGGACAGCTGGCGGAGCGCAATGCTCCGTTCGACGTGGTGACGGTTTCCGAACAGCTGGAACGCACTGCCGAACTGGAAGCCGCCGGCGGCATGGCCTATCTTGGCCAGCTCGCCAGTGACACCCCTTCGGCCGCGAACATCGTGGCCTATGCGGACATCGTCCGCGAACGCTCCATACTGCGCTCTCTGATCACGGTCGGCACCGAGATCGCCGATTCGGCGTTCGTGCCCGAGGGCCGCGATTCCAAGCAGTTGCTGGACGAGGCGGAACAGAAGGTGTTCCGGATCGCCGAGCTGGGCGCCCGCGGGGCCCAGGGCTTTCGCGGCATGAAGCCGCTGCTGGCGTCCGCCGTCGAGCAGATCGAGTTCCTCTACGAGAGCACCAGCCCGATCACCGGCATCGCGACCGGTTACCAGGATCTGGACGAGCTCACCTCCGGGCTCAACCCCTCGGACCTGGTGATCGTGGCCGGGCGCCCGTCGATGGGCAAGACCAGTTTCGCGATGAACATCGCCGAATACGTGGCGATGAAGAATCAGGAACCGGTGGCGATCTTCTCCATGGAGATGCCGGGCGAGCAGATCGCGATGCGCCTGTTGTCCTCCATGGGCCGGATCAACCAGCAGAAGCTGCGTTCCGGGCGCCTGGACGACGGCGACTGGCCGCGCCTCACCAGTGCGGTGCAGATGCTCTCCGGGGCGCCGTTGTTCGTCGACGACACCCCGGCCCTGACGCCCACCGAGCTGCGTGCCCGTGCGCGGCGCCTGATGCGCGAGCACCAGGGCCTCAAGCTGATCGTGGTCGACTACCTGCAGCTGATGCAGCACCCCGGCTCCGGCGAGAATCGCGCGCACGAGATCTCCGAGATCTCGCGCTCGCTGAAGGGTCTGGCCAAGGAGCTGGAGGTGCCGGTGATCGCCCTGTCCCAGCTCAACCGTTCGCTGGAGCAGCGCCCCAACAAACGCCCGGTGATGTCCGACCTGCGCGAATCGGGAGCGATTGAACAGGACGCAGACATCATCGCGTTCGTTTATCGCGACGAGGTCTATAACGAGGAATCGCCGGACAAGGGGACCGCCGAGATCATCATCGGCAAGCAGCGTAACGGGCCGATCGGCACCGTGCGGTTGACCTTCCGCGGCCAGTTTACCCGTTTCGAGAACTACGCCCCGGACGTGTACGGCGAGGTGGGCCCGGAGGGCTAGTCACGACATGCAACGGGCGGCCAGCATCCAGCTCGATTCCGGAGCCCTGCGCCACAACCTGGAGGTGGCCCGCGGGCTCGCCCCGGAGGTCGCGATGTGGCCCGTGATCAAGGCCGAGGGCTATGGCCATGGTCTCGATTGGGCGGCGCAGTCACTGGGCGAAGTGGCCGACGGGCTGGCCGTGTCCGCGGTGGAGGAAGCCGAGGTCCTGCGGCGGAGCGGATTCGATGGCCCGCTGCTGGTGCTGCAGGGCGGGCGGGACTCCGCCGGGCTTCGCCGTTGTGCGGAGCTCGCGCTGCAGCCGGCGGTGCATGCTCCGGCGCAGCTGGAAGCGCTGGACGCCGCCAGCGTCGTCCTGCCCGAGGTCTGGATCAAGCTCAACACCGGGATGAATCGACTGGGATTCGCCCCGGCCCAAGCCGATGCCGTGGAACGTGCCCTGCGGGCGGCCGGTCACGGCGGGCGCGGCCTGCACTGGATGACCCACATGGCCTGTGCCGACGACCCGGCGGATGACCACAACGCGGCGCAACTGTCGGCCTTCGCCACGGCCGTGGCGGGACGCTCCGGCGCGCGCTCCCTGGCCAATTCGGCGTCGCTGTTCGCCGGCTGGGGGCGCGGGGTCGGCCACGGCGCGGACGAGGCCTTCCGCGCCCGTCCCGGCATCATGCTCTACGGCTGTCACCCGGCCTCGGTACCGGCCGAGACGCCGCCGGAGGGTCCGGACGCCGACCTGCGCCCGGTGATGACCGTGCAGGCCCCGATCATCGGGATCCAGCATCCGGCCCCCGGCGACGGGGTCGGCTACGGCGCCACCTGGACCGCGCATGGCGGCGAGCGCATCGGCATCGTGGCCATGGGCTATGCGGACGGTTACCCGCGCCACGCCCCCACCGGCACGCCGGTGCGGGTACGCGGTCAGCTCTGCCCGCTGGTCGGGCGGGTCTCGATGGACATGCTCGCGGTGGATCTCTCCGACGTGCCCGAGGCCGCGGTGGGGGATCTCGCGACACTGTGGGGCGAGGGCCTGCCGGTGGAGCGCGTGGCGCGTGCTGCCGGCACGATCGGCTACGAGCTGCTCACGCGGGTGGCCGGGCGTCTGCGGCCAGCGTAGCGAGTGCCGGCGGGCATCCGTAAACTGGCCCGTTCACGCGAGCCAGGAAGCCCCGATGCACGAAGAATTCGATCCCGCCGACTACGCCCCCGATACCGTCGCCATCCGCCATGGCTACCGTCGGACCCCGGAACAGGAACACTCCGAGGCGATCTTCCCGACCTCCAGCTTCGTGTTCGACAGCGCGGCGGAGGCCGCCGCGCGGTTCTCGGGCGAGGTCCCCGGCAACATCTATTCGCGCTTCACCAACCCCACCGTGAGGACCTTCCAGGAGCGGCTCGCGGCGCTGGAAGGCGGAGAGGCCTGTGTGGCCACCGCCTCCGGCATGTCCGCGATCCTCGCGACCATGATGGGGCTGCTGAAGGCCGGCGATCACGTGGTCTGCTCGCGTTCGGTGTTCGGCACCACCACGGTGCTGTTCAACAACTACCTCGGGCGCTTCGGCGTGGAGGTGACCTACGTCGAGCTCTCGAACCTCGAGGCCTGGGAGGCCGCGACCCAACCGAACACCCGGCTGTACTTCTGCGAGACGCCCTCCAACCCGCTGGGCGAGGTGGTGGACATCGCCGCGCTGGCGGAGATCGCGCATCGTCATGACGCGCTGCTGGCGGTGGACAACTGCTTCTGCACCCCCATTCTGCAGCGCCCGCTGGATCTGGGTGCCGACATTATCATCCACTCGGCGACCAAGTTCCTCGACGGCCAGGGCCGCTGTCTGGGCGGCGCGGTGGTGGGCGACGCCGAGCGTGTGGGCAAGGATGTCTACGGGTTCCTGCGCACGGCCGGTCCGACGCTGTCGCCATTCAACGCCTGGGTGTTCCTGAAGGGGCTGGAAACCCTGTCCCTGCGCATGCGTGCCCACAGCGATAATGCGCTGGCCCTGGCGCAGTGGCTGCAGGCCCACCCGAAGGTCACGGCGGTGCATTACCCGGGCCTCGAGGATCACCCGCAGCACGCGATCGCGAAGCAGCAGCAAAGCGGTTTCGGTGGCGTGCTGAGTTTCGAGGTCGCCGGAGGACGTGAGGCTGCCTGGTCGGTGATCGACGCCACCCGGTTCCTGTCGATCACCGCCAACCTGGGCGATGCCAAGACTACGATCACCCACCCGGCGACTACCACCCACGGCCGCGTGGACCCGGACAAGCGCGAGGCCCAGGGCATCACCGAAGCCCTGGTGCGCGTGGCCGTCGGGCTGGAGGCGGTCGCCGACATCCAGCGTGATCTGGCCCGCGGCCTCGACGCGCTCTGAACCGCTGGCCTGACGGGTCCCGCGGGCATGTCGAGCGACTCGGACAACCGGTGCGTCAAGTCTGCGCGCCGCCGGCCGCGCTGGCGCATTCTGCTGACGGTCGTCATCGGGTTCCACCTGCTGGGGTTCCTTTCGTCGCTGGATGCGCTGATGTCCACCCGGACGCCGCAAGGGGCGGTTGCCTGGATCGTCTCGCTCAACACCGTGCCCTATGTGGCGGTGCCGACCTACTGGGTCTTCGGCGCCAGCGAGTTTCGCGGCTATGTCGTGGCGCGGCGCGACGAGGACTCGAGTCTCGCCCGCGCGCTGCAGCCGAAGACCGAGGAGCTGTGGTCACACCAGTACGTCGCGCAGGAACCGAGCAAGCACCTGGACGGCGTACAGCAGCTCGCCCGCTGGCCGTTTCTCCACGGTAACGAGGTCGAGCTGCTGGTGGACGGCGAGGCGACCTTCGACAGCATCTTCCGGGGGATCGAGCAGGCCGAGCGCTACCTGCTGGTGCAGTTCTATATCGTGCGTGACGACGATCTCGGGCGCGAACTCCAGCGGCGGCTGGTGGAGCGTGCCGAGGCCGGCGTCGACGTCTATTTCCTGTATGACGAGATCGGGAGCTACCGCCTGCCCGGGAGCTACCTGGACACCCTGCGGGAGGCGGGCGTCCATGTGCAGCACTTTCACTCCACCCGCGGACGCGGCAATCGCTTCCAGCTGAACTTCCGCAATCATCGCAAGATCGTGGTCGCCGATGGCGAGCAGGCCTGGGTCGGCGGGCTGAACGTGGGCGAAGAGTACCTGGGCGGCGATCCGGAAATCGGTGCCTGGCGCGACACCCACCTGCGGATTGCGGGGCCGTCCGCCCTCGCGTTGCAGTCGGTGTTCCTGGAGGACTGGCACTGGGCCACCGAGGCGGTCCCGGAGCTGGAATGGAAGCCGGCGACCATGGCGGAGGACGGGGTCCCGGTGTTGATCCTGCCCTCAGGACCGGCCGACGAATTCGAGACCGCCAGCCTGATGATGCAGCAGGCGATCCATTCCGCCGAGCGGCGCATCTGGATCGCCAGCCCGTATTTTGTGCCCGACGAGGGCGTGCAGGGCATGCTCAAGCTGGCCGCACTCAGCGGCGTCGACGTGCGCGTGCTGATCCCCGAGGTCACCGACAACCCGCTGACCACGCATGCGGCCTATGCCTTCCTGGGACCACTGCTGGATGCCGGTGTGCGCGTCTACCGTTACCAGGAAGGCTTCCTGCACGGCAAGGCGTTCGTGGTGGACGACATGGGCGCGGCGGTGGGGACCGTGAACCTGGACAACCGCTCGTTCCGGCTCAATTTCGAGGTCACGGCACTGGTGCTGGACCCGGCCTTTGCCAGCGAGACCGCCCGCATGTTCGAGGCCGATTTTGCGCGTTCGCGCGAGATGACCCGGCAGGACGTGGACGACCTTCCGTTATGGCGCCGGGTGGCCGCGCGCGCCGCCTATCTGCTGGCGCCGGTGCTGTAGTTCGTGGGCGTCCTGCCCGCGCCGGTGCTATACTTTCATTTGGAATGCTTCTTTCAGGCCCGCCCGTGTTCCGAGCCCTGAACTATTTGCTGACTCTGTTGATTGCCGCCGCGCTGTTCGCGACGTCGGTGGCCAGTGGAGAGATGCTGCACGGCGAACCTGGAGCGGCAATGACCGCGCAAGCCCACTGTGCCGACCCGGGCGCCGTTTTACATACGGATGCCTCTCTGATCCCGATCGAAGGCCCGACCTGCGAGGTGCCGTGCGCGGTCTGTGGCATCTGCGGGGTTTCGGCCCTGCCTTCCAGCGTTACTCTGTCGGTCACTGCCGATCTCTCCGGCCCCGTTCCGGGTGTCGTGGCCATGGCCCTCGATGCCCGCGCGGGTCCGGACCTGCGCCCCCCTCTCTGAGTCCTCCCCGGCCGGGCCCCGGCCTGGCATTCGGTGATCGCTGATCGCCGCCGCGGTGCGCCGTTTCGCGCATCGTCGTTTGTATCTATGCCCCGGGAGGACTACACCATGATGAATGACCAATACACGATGATGCATGACCAGGGTTTTGTCTGGACGACAGCCCTCGGCTTCGGCCACGGCTGGATCGGACCCCTGATCCTGATGCTGCTGATCCTCGGGGGCGCGGCCTTGATCAAGTACCTGATCAGCAGTCGCTAAAGGAGTTTCGCGATGAAAACGGAAACGAAGCAGGCGGACGCCCGCGAGGCGGTGGTCATCGTCCCCGGCATGGGGTCGGACCACTGCGGGGGCATCGTGCGCTCGGCGCTGGAAAAGACCCCGGGGGTGACCTCGGTGGGGACCAATATCGCCCGGCACCGGGTGACGGTGGGGTATGACCCCGACCAGGTCGACCCGCAGGGGCTGCGCGCCGCGGTGGAGGGCGCCGGTTACGACGTCGCGCAGGTCGAGGGCGAGGCCGGGGGCTCCGGTTCGGTGCGGCTGGTGGTGCCGGGCATGGGCTCGGATCACTGCGCGGGCATCGTGCGCGCGGCGATCGAGAAGCTCGACGGGATCGAATCCATACGCACCAACATCTCGGATCACCGGGTGACGGTGGAGGTGACGCCGGCCGGGCCCGATGGCGAGGCTTTGCGCGCGGCTGTGGAGGGGGCCGGCTACGATGTGGCGGCGGTGGAGACCGACGATGCCGCCAGCGAGGCGGACGACGCGGCGATCGACGCCGCTTACGTGAAGCAGGCCTGGAACCGTCTGTGGTTCGCGATGGTGCCGACCATCGCGATCATGGTCCTGATGATGCCGCACATGTTCTGGCAGCCGATCCCCGGCTATCTGCTGATCATTGCGTTGCTGGCCTTCCCGGTGGTGTTCCTCGCGGGAGGCGCGGCCACCCATCGTTCCGCCTGGCGTTCGCTGAAAAGTGGCAATCTGAACATGGACGTGCTGATCTCCATGGGCAGCCTGCCGCCCTACCTGATTGGACTGGTCGGTTTCGTCTATCCGATGACCTCGTTCATCGAGATGGCCGCGACCATCATGGCCTTCCACATGCTCGGTCGCTATCTGGAGTACCGCGCGAAGGGCGAGGCGTCTTCGGCGATCCGCAAGCTGCTGGATCTGGGTGCGAAGACCGCCCGGGTCGAGCGTGATGGCGAGGAGGTCGAGGTGTCGGTCAAGTCGCTCCAGGTGGGCGACGTGATGATCGTGCGCCCGGGCGAGAAAGTGCCGACCGATGGCGAGGTGGTGGCGGGCGAAAGCACCGTGGACGAGTCCATTGCCACCGGCGAGTCGGTCCCGGTAGACAAGGGCGAGGGCGACACCGTGCTCGGTGCGACCCTGAATCAGCAGGGGCGGTTGAAGGTGCGTGCGACCCGCGTCGGGGCTGACACCTTCCTGTCGCAGGTGATCCGCCTGGTGAATGAGGCGCAGGGTTCGCGCGTGCCGGTGCAGGAACTGGCGGACCGCATCACCGCACGCTTTGTGCCGGCCGTACTGGTGATCGCGCTGGCCGCGTTCGCGGCCTGGCTGGCGTTCTCCGGGGCGCTGCAGCCGATCCTGATCTGGGGCGAGGGTTTCCTGCCCTGGGTGGATTCCGAGCGTCCCCCGCTGGTGCTGGCGATCCTCGCGGCGATCGCCGTGCTGGTCATTGCCTGCCCCTGTGCGCTGGGGCTGGCCACGCCCACCGCGCTGATGGTCGGCTCCGGCATGGGCGCCGAGCGCGGCGTGCTGATCCGCTCGGGATCCGCGATTCAGACCCTGAAGGACATTGCGGTGATCGTGCTCGACA
Source organism: Thioalkalivibrio halophilus (assembly GCF_001995255.1). Taxonomy (GTDB): domain Bacteria; phylum Pseudomonadota; class Gammaproteobacteria; order Ectothiorhodospirales; family Ectothiorhodospiraceae; genus Thioalkalivibrio; species Thioalkalivibrio halophilus. Next base: position 22,574 of record NZ_MUZR01000040.1, read on the forward strand.
AGACCGGCACCATCACCCGGGGGAAGCCCGCGCTGACCGACGTCATCCCGGCCGAGGGCTTCGACGAGTCCCGCGTGCTGCGGGCTGCGGCGGCCGTGGAGGCCGGTTCCGCGCACCCGCTGGCCGACGCCATTGTGCAGGGCGCGCGCGACCGGGAGCTGGAGGTCGCCGAGGTCGAGCAGTTCCAGTCGCACACCGCGCGCGGTGTGGAGGCCCGCCTGGACGGCGAACGGGTGCTGGTGGGCAGCCAACGGCTGCTGGAGGAGCAGGGCCTGGATCCGTCGGCCCTGCTGGATTCCCTGCGGGAACTGGAGGATGCCGGCAAGACCGCGATGCTGGTGGCCATCGGCGACCGGCCGGCCGGCATTGTCGCGGTCGCCGACACGCTCAAGGAAGAGTCGCAGGCCGCGATCGAACAACTGCATGGTCTCGGCATCCGCTGCGTGATGGTCACCGGCGACAACGAGCGCACCGCCAAGGCCGTGGCTGCCCAGGTGGGGATCGACGAGGTGCGCGCCGGGGTGCTGCCGGAGGGCAAGGTCGAGGCCATCCGCGAGTTGCAGAAGGAGTACGGCGAGCACGTGGCGATGGTCGGCGACGGCATCAACGACGCCCCGGCCCTGCAGCAGGCGAATGTCGGGATCGCGATCGGGGCCGGCGCCGACGTCGCGATCGAGGCGGCGGATGTGACCCTGGTGCGCGGCGAGCTGACCAAGGTCGTCGAGGCCGTCCAGCTGTCGCGGCTGACCTTCCGCAAGATCGTGCAGAACCTGTTCTGGGCCTGGGCCTACAACAGCGCCGCGATCCCGATCGCCGCGGCCGGCCTGCTGCACCCGATGATCGGTGTGGTCGCGATGACCGCCAGCTCGCTGTCGGTCATCGGCAATTCCATTCTGCTGCGCCGGAGCATGCCGGCAGCCGGTACTGGAGACAAGCAATGATGAGACGACGTCAGTTTCTGGGGCTGGCCGCGGCGCTGCCCGTGATCACCACATTCGGCGGCTGGAGCCTGTTCAACCACGCGGTGTCCGCCCCCCGGTTCGACAACGCCCTGTTTCTGCCCGGCGCCGACGGCCCGTTTGCGGTCCTCGCACCCAACGCGCCGTTCACCCTGGTCGCGGAGCAGGGGTGGCTGCCGGCGCCGGGGCGCGAGGAAACCCCGTTCCTCTGGTACCGGACGCAGATGAACGGCCATGAATACCAGAATCCGATCCTCTTGTTGCGCACCGGCGATGAACTGGACGTGACCCTGGACAACCAGCTCGACGAGGGCACGATCATCCACTGGCATGGCCTGCACGTTCCGGGCCGGGTGGACGGGCATCCGATGCAGACGGTCGACCCCGGTGAGCAGTACGAATACCGCTTTAAAGTGACCAATCGTGGCGGTACTTACTGGTATCACACCCATGCCCATCACCGGACTGCGCGCCAGGCCCACCAGGGGCTGGCGAGCTTCCTGCTGGTGAGCGACGACGACAACGAGGCGCTGAACGAGGCGCTGGGGCTGGAACTCGGCAAGACCGACCTGCCGCTGGTGCTGCAGGACAAGCGCTTCGACCGGCTCGGTCATCTGGTGTACCAGCCGAACCCGATGCAGCGGATGATGGGCTATCTCGGCGACGCGGTGCTGGTGAATATGACACCGGCCGCGACGCACGAGGTGGAGCGGCGCATCCATCGCCTGCGCCTGCTGAATGGCTCCACCGCCCGGATCTACCGGCTGGCCCTGCGCGCGGAGGGGCAGGCCATTCCGTTTCGGGTCATCGGTACGGACGCGGGGCTGCTGGACTCGCCTCGGGAGGCCCACGAGGCCTTCCTGTCGCCGGGAGAGCGTCTGGAGGTCCTGGTCGACTTCGCCGCGTTTGCCGGAGGCGACCGGGTCGAGCTGCACAGCCTGGAATTCGACCCGATGGCCGGTGGCGGCATGGGCGGCGGCATGGGTCGCATGATGGGTGGCGGCATGCACGACGGCGATCCGCTCGCATTGCTCGAGTTCGTGGTCCAGGAGGGCGAGGCGGTCACCGCCGAGGTGCCCGAGCGCTTGTCGCGGATCGAGCCCATCGACGTGACGGATGCCGGCCAGCGGGATATCCGTCTGGACATGGCGCCGATGCAGTGGCGCATCAACGGAGAGACGTACGATCCTGACCGGGTGCCGATCGAGGTGGATGCCAACACGCGGGAGGTCTGGACCATCCGCAATGCGGACCGCAGCATGCCGCATCCGATGCATATCCATGGCTTCTCGTTCCAGGTGCTGTCGCGCTCGGGCGGTCCGGACTTCGTGCGCCAGCAGGCCGTGAACGATGAAGGCCTGGCCGTCACGGACCTGGGCTGGAAGGACACGGTCCTGCTGTGGCCGGGCGAGACGGTGCGTATCGCGCTCGACTTCACCCATCACTACGCTGGCGATCAGCTCTACGTGTTCCACTGTCATAATCTGGAGCACGAGGACAACGACATGATGGTGAATGTGCGCGTCCGGGCCTGACCGTGCGTAGCGACAGAGGGATGCCATGAGCGAAAGACCGCGGCCGCACCCGGCCGTCTACCGCGCGGCCGAGGCCGCGCTGCGCGAGCGCGACCCGGAGGCCAAGTGCGAGCGTGTGCTGGAGCTGGCGCGCGCCTGGTGGGCGGATGAGCTGGAGGGAACGGATGCCCCCGCGCCGCAACGCATGGAGGTGCCGGGGCGGCCGGGGCGGCCGGTGCTGGTGCATCCGAAGGAGCTGCCGCGGCGCGGGCTGCACACGACGGCCGGGCGGGTGGCGCTGGTGCACGCGGTCGCGCATATCGAGTTCAACGCGATCAACCTGGCGCTGGATGCCGTGTATCGCTTTCGCGACATGCCGGCGCCGTTCGTCAGCGACTGGCTGCAGGTCGCGGCGGAGGAGGCGCGCCATTTCCGGCTGCTGCGGGCGCGCCTGCACGAGCTGGGTGCGGACTACGGCGACCTGCCGGCCCATAACGGCCTGTGGGAGGCGGCGCTGGCGACCGATCACGACGTGATGGTGCGCATGGCGCTGGTTCCGCGCGTGCTGGAGGCGCGCGGGCTGGATGTGACGCCCGGCATGATCGAGCGCCTGACGGCGGCGGGCGATCACGCGACCGTGGCGCTGCTGGAGATCATCCAGCGCGAAGAGGTCGCGCACGTGGCGATCGGCACCCGCTGGTTCCGCGAGCTGGCGCATGCGCGAGGGTTCGATCCCGAGCCGCTGTTCCTGGCGCTGCTGGCCGAACATATGCCGGGGCGGGTCCGGCCGCCGTTCGCGCACGAGGCCCGCCTGGCGGCGGGGTTCACCGAGTCGGAGATGGGGGCGCTGGAGCAGCAGGGTCGGCGCTGAAGCAGCCCCGGGGTAACCCCGCGACAGTCTCAGGCGTGGAGCAGGTGTGCGGGGTAGGGCGTTTCGTCCAGCTGGCGCAGGACCGGGCCTTCCGGGCCGAGCTCCAGGAAGCCGGGGTGCTCGTCCCAGGCCGGCAGCACGCAGCGCTGACGCGGCTGGCCGGCGACCTCCAGATCGTGGATCGCGGGGCGGTGGGTGTGTCCGTGGATCAGCAGGGGGACGTCGCCCTCGCGAAAGGTTGCGGCCACGGCCTCGCGATTCACGTCGGTGATCGCGGCGGCCTTCATCTGCCCGTTGTGACGGCTGGCCTCGCGCATGGTTTCGGCCCGCGCGATGCGCTGTTCCAGTGGCTGGCCGAGGAAATCCCGTTGCCAGGCCTCGCTGCGCACCATCTGGCGAAAGGCCATGTGTTCGCTGTCGTCGGTGCACAGGGAGTCGCCGTGCATCAGGAGGGCCGGGCCGCAGGGCAGCGTGGCGTGCAGCGGCTCGGGGGCGAGTGTCATGCCGGCGCGGGCGGCGTAGTCCGGGCCCACGAGGAAGTCGCGGTTGCCATGGATGAACATGACCGGCGCCTCCAGCGCGGAGAGCGCCGCCGCCAGTTGCTCTGCCGCCGGATGCGAGGCGTCGTCGCCGACCCAGTACTCGAACAGGTCGCCCAGGATGTACAGGGCCGAGGCGGCCCGCGCCGGGCCGTCGAGGAACGCCAGCGCGGCGTTCAGCGTCGGGCCGGGTTCGCGCTCCAGGTGCAGGTCGGAGATGACCAGGGCGGGCGCGGTCTCGCTCACGGGATCACTCGGCGCGGCGGGCGCTTTCCAGGACCACGGGTTCCTGCGGCACGTCCTGATGCATGCCGGAACGGCCGGTGGGCACGCCCTCGATGGTGCGCACGACGTCCATGCCCTCGACCACTTCGCCGAACACCGTGTAGCCCCAGCCCTGCGGGTTGGGTGCGGTGTGGTTGAGGAAGTCGTTGTCGTTGACGTTGACGAAGAACTGGGCGGTGGCCGAATGCGGGTCCTGGGTGCGGGCCATGGAGACCGCGCCGACCTTGTTCTTCAGGCCGTTGTCCGCTTCGTTGCGGATCGGGTCGCGCGTGGGCTTCTGGCGCATGTCCTTGTCCATGCCGCCGCCCTGGACCATGAAGCCGGGGATCACGCGATGGAACAGCGTGCCGTCGTAAAAGCCGTCGTCGACGTACTGCAGGAAGTTGGCGACGGTCTCCGGCGCGGCTTCGGCGTCGAGTTGCAGGACGATGCGGCCGTGCGTGGTTTCAAGCGCGACCTTGGGGCTGGATTCGGCCATGAGGGCTCCCGGAAAGCTGAGGACGAGGATCAGGAGGGCCGCGGCGATGCCGGCCGGCGGAACAGGACGGGGCATGACGACACTCCGGAATCAGGAGCCGGCATGGTAACCGCGGGCCCCCGCCGGTTCCAGTCACCCGGATGCTCGGCTACCATGCGCGCCATGACGACAACCGTGACCCGCACCCGTTTCGCGCCCAGTCCCACCGGGCTGCTGCACCTTGGCAATCTGCGCACCGCGCTGTTCAGCGCCCTGCTGGCGCGGGCGCGCGGCGGGCATTTCCTGCTGCGTATCGAGGACACCGATGCGGAACGCTCGCGTGCGGAGTTCGTCGAGGCGCTGCAGCAGGATCTGCAGTGGCTGGGGCTGAACTGGGACGAAGGATACGGCGCGGCCGCCGGCGACGCCGGCCCCTATGCCCAGTCACAGCGTACGGGGCTCTACCAGGCCTACTACGACCGGCTGATCGCGGCCGGCCTGGCGTATCCCTGTTTCTGCACGCCGGAAGAACTCGAGCGCGGGCGCAAGCGCATGCGTGCCCAGGGCAAGCCGCCGCGCTACCCCGGCACCTGTGCCGGACTGGACCCGGAGGAGGCGCGACGCCGCGAGGCCGAAGGGCAGCGCCCGACCCTGCGTTTTCGGGTGCCGCTGGGGCGTACGGTGCGCTTCGAGGACGGAGTGCGCGGCGCGGTGAAGTTCCGCACCGACGAGATCGGCGACTTCGTGATCCGGCGTTCGGACGGCACGCCGGCGTTCTTCTTCTCCAACGCGGTGGACGATGCCCTGATGGGGGTCACCGACGTGGTGCGCGGCGAGGATCACATCGCCAACACCCCGCGCCAGCTGCTGTTGCTGGAGGCGCTGGAACTGCCGGCGCCCGGGTATCACCACCTGCCGCTGGTCAACGGCGATGACGGGGCCCCGCTGTCCAAGCGCAACGGTTCGGCCAGCATCCGCGAGCTGCGCGAAGCCGGGGTGCTGCCGCTGGCGATCCTCAACCACCTCGCGCGGCTGGGTCATCGCTACGAGGAGGAGGGGCTGCTGTCGCTGGAGGGGCTGGCGCAGGGGTTTGACCAGGGGCGCATCGGCCATTCCGCCGCGCGCCACGACCCGCGCCAGCTGGAACACTGGCAGGCCGAGGCCCTGCGCGCGCTGTCGGACACGGATCTGCAGGCGCATCTCGCGGGGCTGGGCGTGCTGGACCCGCTGCCGGAAGCGACGCGTGCGGCCTGGATCGCGCTGGCGCGCGACAACATCGCATCGGTGGAAGATGCGCGGTGCTGGGTAGCGGCCTTTGCGGAGGATCCGGCGCCGCTGAGCGACGCGGCCCGCGACGAGATCGCGGGCGCCGGGCCGGCCCTGTTCGAGGCCGCCCTGGAGGCGCTGGATACCAGTACGGACTTCCCCGAGGTGGCGAAGGCGGCAGGGGCGGCCACGGGTCGCAAGGGGCGCGGCCTGTTCATGCCGCTGCGCGCGGCGCTGTCCGGGCAGACCTTCGGGCCGGAGCTGCCGCGCATCCGCGAATATCTGGGCCCGGAGCGCACCCGCGTTCGACTGCAGGCCGCACGCGACGTGGCGGCCGCGGCCGCCGACTGATCCGCCGGGTCAGCGGGGTGGCCGTTCAGGCCGCCTCGTGGGTGCCGAACGCGCGCGCCCGCAGGGTGTTGTCCAGCAGCATGGCGACCGTCATCGGGCCCACGCCGCCGGGGACCGGGGTGATCCAGTCCGCGCGCTCCGCCGCGCCGTCGAATTCCACGTCGCCGCACAGCGTGCCGTCATCGCGCCGGTTGATGCCGATGTCGATGACCGTGGCCCCCGGTTTGACCCAGTCGGCCTTGACCAGCCCGGGCTTGCCAACCGCCGCCACCAGGATGTCGGACTGGCGGGCGATGGCCGCGGTATCCGGGGTGAACCGGTGACAGATGGTCGGCGTGGCGCCGGCCAGCAGCAGTTCCAGCGCCATTGGCCGGCCAACGATGTTGGAGGCGCCGATGATGCAGGCCGTGCGCCCCTTGAACGGCTCCTCGATATGGCGCAGCAGCTGGATGACGCCCCAGGGCGTGCAGGGCCGCAGGCGCGGGATGCGCGCCACCAGCCGCCCGACGTTGTAGGGATGGAAGCCGTCCACGTCCTTGGCCGGGGAGATGCGCTCGATGATGGTTTCCGGGTCGATGTGCTCCGGCAGCGGCAGCTGGACCAGGATCCCGTCGATGGTGCGGTCGGCGTTGAGCTGGTCGATCAGCGCCAGCAGATCGGTCTGCGGCGTGCCCGACGGCAGGTCATAGGAGTGCGAGACCACGCCCACCTGTTCACAGGCCTTGCGCTTGTTGCGCACGTACACCTGCGAAGCCGGATCGGCCCCCACCAGGACCACAGCGAGACCCGGCGGGCGCAGATCGCGCGAGGTCATGGATTCGATCTCGGTGGCGATGCGGGCGCGGTGGGTCTGCGCGATGGCGCGTCCGTCGATGGTCTGGGCTGTCATTCGGTCTCGTCCGGCAGGAGGGCTGAACGCGATGATCCCATGGCACAGCCGGGTCCTCAAGGAAGGTCGGAGACGATTCACGGGGCTGCGACGCGGGCCATGGCTTGACCCGGGGGCCTCCCGGCGCTACGATTTCGCACTCGCTGTGCAGGACCCATTGCGGGAACGGCTCGACGGGGTATAGCGCAGTCTGGTAGCGCGCCTGCTTTGGGAGCAGGATGTCGGGGGTTCAAATCCCTCTACCCCGACCATGGCGGACGCAACCGGCTGGAACAACCCGGATGCCCGGCGGCAAACGCGCTCGTAGCTCAACCGGATAGAGCACCGGCCTTCTAAGCCGGCGGTTGCAGGTTCGAGTCCTGCCGGGCGCGCCAGAGCCCGGATCGGCAATGGCCGAAGCAGTGAAACAATACGGTGGTGACCGTAGCTCAGTTGGTAGAGTCCCGGATTGTGACTCCGGTTGTCGTGGGTTCGAGTCCCATCGGTCACCCCATCCCTCGCTTGTGCTCGTCCGTACCGGGGGCCGTTAGCTCAATTGGTAGAGCAGTGGACTCTTAATCCATTGGTTGAAGGTTCGATTCCTTCACGGCCCACCATCTTTACGTGTCTTTCCGCATGGCGACCCGAGCGGTCCGGCGGCCACCGGCCTCGCAGCCGCGCCATGAGTTCCCTCTCCCTCCCGCATGCTTCCCCCACCGGCGGTTCTGCCCGAAGCCGGATTGCGCCATGCTACATTGATGGCCTCTGCGGCGCGGTGCGGAGCACGATCAATGACGGATGCCCTGACAATCGAGACGATCACCGAGCGGGTCCAGAGGGTGTTCGCGCGTTACCGCGAAGTGGATGCGGTCTTTCTGTTCGGCTCTCGCGCGGAGGGTCGGGCGCGGGAGGGCAGTGACATCGATCTCGCGCTGGTCGGCCCCGCCGGGGCGATCGAGCCGCGCCGCCTGGACATCCTGACGGATCTGGCGCGGGAAGGGCTGGATGCGGTGGATCTGGTGCTGCTCGATGGCGCGGATCCGGCATTGCGTTTCGAGGCCGTACGGCCGAACTGCCTGCTGCATGCCGGGCCCGACTTCGATCGGGGCAGTTACTACTCGCTTGCGCTGCGGGAATACTTCGATTTCGAACCCTACCTCCGTGTCCAGCGCGAGGCCCTGAAGGAAAGGCTGCTCGATGGTCAGGCCTGAAGTCATCCGCAGACGCATCGAGGCCGTCTCTGAGAACCTCGAGGTCCTCGAACGGCTTGCGCGGTACGACGAGGACGAGTTCCTCGCTGACCCGGAGCATTACGGTAGCGCCGAACGCTTCCTCCAGCTTGCGCTGGAAGCGCTGCTGGACATGGGCAGCCACGTGATCGCGGACAATGGTCTGGGCTCGGTGAACCAGGGGCGGGACATCCCCCGTCTGTTCCGCGAACACGGGTACATTGACAGCGCGCTGGAAGAAAAATGGCTGCGGATGATCGGTTTCCGAAACATCCTGGTCCATGCCTACCTGCAGCTGGATCGCAGGCAGGTGTACCAGGTCCTGTGCAATGACCTCGCTGACATTCGTGCCCTGCAGCGGACATTCGCGAGTTTCCTCTGACCGAGTGGGTGTCGTCTGCGTGCGCGCGCAGGGCTGTTACCGCTCCTCGCGGAATTCGCGCGCCGTGCGGCTGGCCGTCTCGCGTTTGTCCTCGATGCGCTGGCGGTCGCGCTCGCTGGCGTCCCCGGCCTCCAGGGCCACCTCGAACTGCCGCACCGCTTCTTCGTACTGGCCGCGATGGAAGAAATACTCGGCCATGGTCTCGTGGCGCAGGGCCTCGCGGCCGGCCTCGCTGGCGATGTTCGCCTGCAGGCGCAGCAGGGCCGGTTCCGGTGCTTCGGTCTCGCGGATCATGCGCGAGGTGATCCGCAGCGCCCGGTCGTAGTTTCCGATATCGCGCTGGACGCGGGCCATGCGCTCGCGCACCACCGGGTGGCCGGGGTAGACGGCGTCCAGGTCCTCGAGGCTGTTGAGGGCTGCTTCGTGTTCCCCGGTTGCGCGTTCCACGGCGATCCGCGCCAGTTCCAGGGTGAGTGTGGGGGCGTCGGGCGCGTCGATACGGTCCAGGAGCTGGCGGGCCTCGCGCGGATTGTCGCGTTCAAGCTGTGCGATCGCGCCCCCGTACAGCTCCGCGGCGGAGGCATCCTCGCCGATTCGGTCCAGTGCGCGCCGTGGATCGCTCAGCGCCCGGGCGCGGGCCTGCATCCAGGCGAATTCGGGGCCCTGGTTGCGCACGCCTTCGGGCTTGTCGCGTGCGCGGTTGCGCGTGTCGGTGATGCGGTCGAGCGTGACCGGGTGGGTGCGCAGATATTCGGGTACCGCGTCGCCCGCCCCCCGGGAAAGCTCCTGCATGCGCTCGAAGAAATCGGCCATCGCATCAGCGTCGAAATCGCTGGCGGCCAGAATGCGCATGCCGACCCGGTCGGCTTCCGCCTCGTTGGCGCGCGTGAAGTTGATCCGGGACTGCATGCCGCCGGCGACGCCGCCGGTGATCACCGCCTGACCGAGCTGCGGGTCGATCCCCGCTGCCAGGACCCCGGCGAGGATCGCCAGGCCGGTGCGGAAGTTGATCTCGCGGCCGCGGGCGAACATGCGTGCGAGATGGCGCTGGGTCACGTGGGCGATCTCGTGCGCCATGACCGCGGCGAGTTCCGCCTCGTCCCGCGTTTCCAGCATCAGCCCGGTGTGCACCCCGATGATGCCGCCCGGCATCGCGAAGGCGTTGACCTGATCGTTGTCGATCGGGATGAAGTGGAACGTGATGCGTTCGCCGTCACTGTGGCTGGCAAGCTGGCGGCCCAGCGATTCCACGTAGAAGCGGATTTCCGCATCGTCCACGACCGGCAGGGAGCGACGTACTTCGCGCAGCAGGGAGCGGCCGAGCTCGCTTTCTTCGGCGGGTGTCAGGACGCCGCCCGAGGCTTCGCCGAGGCGCGGGAGGGAGGTATCCGCAGAGGTGCTCGCCGGTGCCAGAAAGAGCACCAGAAGAAGCGGGATCAGGAACGTGAGGAGGGTCTTTTTCATGATACGGGGGCCGGTGGTGGGCCGACCCCCGCAGCGTGATGCTGCCGCTTGCGTATTACTTGCCCAGCCCGGGGGCCGAGGAGTAGGCCCGCATGCTGTCGCGGTCCTTCCACAGCTTCGGTTGCAGCACCGACTCCGGGACCATGAATTTCTTGCGGTCCAGGACCTTGTGGGTGCGAGCAATCTTCACCACGTTGTCGTACTTGAGCTTGAACAGCAGGCCCACGTCGCCGCCGGAGGTGTAGCGAACGATCATGTGATCGTCCTCCATGCGATGGACGTAGATGTTCGCCGGGCGCAGCTTGCCCTGGCCATCCTTCATCGTCACGGCGTAGTGGCCGTCTACCTGGAAATCACTCTTTTCCACCGGAAAATCCTCCGCAGGACTGTTTAGGCGGGCGTGACCTTACCACGTCTGACCGCCGCGGGCGAGACCGGTTCCCTCGGCCGGTGTTGCCGAATGGTAACGTCAGTCGCCCGCAACCATTTGCAATTGTGCGCGGTTTCGATATGCTCCGCGCCCACCGTGTGCGTGGCCTTTATGCATGGGTAGCGCGCACCTGCTACACCGCCCGGAAATCAACCGGAAACTGGAGCTGGCCGTGTACGGATTCTCGGAAATCACCCCGGATGAACTGGAGCAGTGGCGCACTGAGGGTCGGGATTTCCGGCTGGTGGATGTGCGTCAGCCGGCCGAGACCGGCCGCGGGGTGATCCCGGACGCCGAACTCGTGCCCCTGGCGGCCGTGCCGCCGCGCAAGGACGAGTTCAGCGGAGATGAGACCCCCGTGGTGTTCTATTGCCAGAGCGGGGCGCGTTCGGCCCAGGCCTGCGCCTTCATGTCCCAGCAGGGCGTGGAGGGCGTGTATAACCTGCGGGGCGGCATCATGGGCTGGGCGCAGTCCGGCCGCTCGATTGTTACGCCCGATTAGCATCTGGTTGTATTCCGATTCCGTTTCCCCTATAAGGGGGAGTTCGGCGGATCCACGACCGGTAACGGTCAACCATTACGAAGACTCACAAAGGAGAGAAAGCCATGGCCAACTTCGATCAAGAGCTCGACGCCTCCGGCCTGAACTGCCCGCTGCCCATCCTGCGTGCCAAGAAGGCGCTGGCCTCCATGGATGCCGGTCAGGTGCTGCACATCATCGCCACTGACCCGGGCGCGGTGAAGGACTTCCAGGCGTTCGCCAAGCAGACCGGCAACGAACTGATGGAGCACAAGGAAGAGGGCGGCAAGTTCTACTTCCTGGTCAAGAAGGCCTGAGGTCTCCTGACGCATCGAAGCCCGGGGCCGGTCTCGCGAACGGCCCCGGGCTGCCGGTAGACGCGGTTACCGTGAGGTAACTGGATTGATGCCTGGACCCGATCTAGGCTGGCTGCAAGGTCCGTACAAAAGAGGCCTGCTCGCCCACAGCGAAGAGGTGACATATGGCGACATATGCTGAGATGCAGCAAATCTTCGACGACATCCGCGGAGATTTTCGCTACGACCATGATCTCAACGGCTGCCTGAACTGCGGGATCTGCACGGCGACGTGCCCTTCCGCCCAGTTCTACGACTACTCCCCGCGCGAGATCGTCCAGCTGCTCTGGACGGAGAACGTCGAGCAGATCTACGACGCGATGCAGGAAAAGATCTGGGCCTGCGCCCAGTGCATGACCTGCGCCGCCCGCTGCCCGTTCAAGAACTCCCCCGGCGGTCTCGTCGCGATCATGCGCGAGGTGGCCATCAAGCACGAGATGCAGTCGGCCAAGGACGTTCTTCGTCCGTTCGGGCGCGTGATGCTCAAGCTGATCACGACGGGTAACCAGCTTTCGCCCGACATGATCCAGCCCGATCACTTCCCGGACTGGGGTCCCAATATCCAGAAGGTGGAAGGCGATCTCCAGGTGCTGCGCAAGGCCATCCCGGTGAAGACCCTGCAGACCGTGGAAACGGCCTGGGAGGTCTCGCTCAAGACTTCGGTCGAGATGTACACCATCTGGGAAATGACCGGCGTTCTGAAGTCCCTCGAACTGATGGATGAAAACCTCTTTGACGTGATCGAGGACTTCATCGACGAGAAGCGCGAGGATTACGAAGACTGGCTCGAGGAGCAGGAAGAGGAAGACGACGAGTAATCGTCGGCGTCCCTCCGGTTCCGCGACATCAGGAGAAGCGTTATGAGTGAACAGACCCCAGGCAATCACAACCAGAACGGTGAGGGTGCCGGCGCCGGCGCCATGAAGCCGGGCTATCACAACACCGACGGCCAGGGTGTTGCCGGTCACGGCTCCTTCTTCCAGGCGACCGATCTGTCGCAGGAAGAGGCGGTCAAGGCCACCGACTGGGTGCGCAAGCATGTCGACCGCCGCACCATCGACCTCGGCGACCGCATGGATGACGTCCGCGAGCACATGTACGAGCTCGAGAAGGACGGCCAGATTATCATCCACCGGATCAAGGACGAGCATGATCCCAAGACCGTGCAAACCCTGTTCGGCTGGGACAAGCAGATCCCGACCAAGCAGCTCTGGCACCACAAGTCCTGCGGCCAGTGCGGCAACATCCCGGGCTATCCGACCTCGCTGCTGTGGTTCATGAACCAGTTCGGTTTCGAGCCCGGCAAGGACTACCTCGACGAGACCGACCAGACGTCCTGCACCGCGTGGAACTACCACGGTTCCGGTATCGGCAACGTCGAGTCGCTGGCCGCGGTATTCCTGCGCAACTTCCATCAGGCCTATGTCTCCGGCAAGCAGCACGGCCACGAGCTCGGCCACTTCTACCCGCTGGTCCACTGCGGCACCTCCTTCGGCAACTACAAGGAGATCCGCAAGTTCCTGGTGGAGTCGGCGGAACTGCGCGAAAAGGTCACCAAGATCCTCGGCAAGCTGGGTCGCCTGGTCGACGGCAAGCTCGTGATTCCGGAAGAGATCATCCACTATTCCGAGTGGGTGCACGTGATGCGCAACCGTATCGCCTCCGAGCTGCAGACGATCGACGTGTCCAACATCCGGACCACCGCCCACGTGGCCTGCCATTACTACAAGATGGTCCACGAGGACGCGGTCTATGATCAGTCCGTGCTCGGTGGTAACCGTACCGCCATCATCACCTCCACCGCCCAGGCGCTGGGTGCCCAGGTGATCGACTACTCCACCTGGTACGACTGCTGCGGCTTCGGCTTCCGGCACATCATCTCCGAGCGCGAATTCACCCGCTCGTTCACGATGGACCGCAAGATCCGGGTGGCGCGCGAAGAGGCCAATGCCGACGTGATGCTGGCCAACGACACCGGGTGCGTCACGACCATGGACAAGAACCAGTGGATCGGCAAGGCGCATAACCAGAACTTCCAGATCCCGATCATGGCGGAAGTCCAGTTCGCGGCCCTGGCCTGCGGCGCGGATCCGTTCAAGATCGTCCAGCTGCAGTGGCACGCGTCGCCCTGCGAAGATCTGGTCGAGAAGATGGGCATGTCCTGGTCCGAAGCCAAGAAGACCTTCCAGGAGTACCTCAAGGAGGTCGAGGCCGGGAACATCGAATACCTCTACAATCCTGAACTCGCATACGGGGGCAAGGTGTGATGCAAGATACTGTACTGGTTGTTGGCGGAGGTCCGGCGGGCCTGTCCGCCGCCGCGAACGTGACCTCGGCCGGCTACAAGGCCGTCATGGTCGAAAAGGAAGACGTCCTGGGCGGTGCCCCGATCCTGTCGGGCTATGCCAAGCTGGTCCCCTCCGGCGAGTGGGCTTCCGAGGCGATTGGCCGCATGGTCAAACGCGTCGAGGATGACTCCAGCGTGGCCGTGCACAAGAGTGCCAAGGTCGAGAAGCTGGATGGCGAGGCGGGCAACTTCACCGCCACGCTGACCAACGGCGAGACCGTGCAGGCCGGCTCGGTCGTGCTGGCCACCGGCTTCACCCATTTCGACTCGATCAACAAGCCGGAGTGGGGCTTCGGCACCTACGAGGACGTGCTGACCACCACCCAGGTGGAACAGATGGTTGCCTCGGGCAACATCGCCTGCCCCTCCGACGGCCGTGTGCCCGAACGGGTCTGCATCCTGCTGTGCGTGGGTTCGCGTGACCGCCAGATCGGTCGCGAGTGGTGCTCCAAGATCTGCTGCACCGTGTCCGCGAACATGGCCATGGAGATCAAGGAACTGTCCCCCGAGACCGACGTGTTCATCTACTACATGGACATCCGTACCTTCGGTCTGTACGAGGACAAGTACTACTGGAAGTCCCAGGAAGAGTTCAAGACCAAGTTCGTCAAGGCGCGTATCGCCGAAGTGACGTCCTCCGGTGATGGCCGCCTGCTGGTCAAGGGCGAGGACACCCTGGTCAAGCGCCCGATCGTGATCCCGTTCGACATGGTGGTCCACGCGATCGGCATGGACCCCAACGCCGACAACCCGGAGATCTCCCAGGTGTTCGGCGTTGGTCTCGAGAAGCACGGCTTCCTCGAGAAGGCCGAGCAGTACACCAACACCTGCGGTACCACGCGCAAGGGCATCTATGCCTGCGGCGCGGCATACGGCCCCGAGACGATCGACGACTCGATCGCGCAGGGTGCGGCCGCGGGTGGCCGGGCCGTGGCGGACCTGCATGCGCTGGTTCAGAAAGCCGGCTGAGGTGGTCAAGGACGAGGCGGTGCCGGATCTGACGCCGGTACCGCCTCGTGTCACCTTTGACAGGGACATCCTTGCAACGAAGCTGAACACGCTGCAGGAGAACATCGCCGACGCCGGCGGGGTTCAGGGATTGCAGACCTTCATTGAGGCGCTGCAGTCCAAACACGAGGTGTTCGCCGGGGTCGTCGCCAGAGGTGACGAGATCGACGACACCGACGTGCGGACCCTGGGCGGGCTGGTGTTCTCGGTGCGGCGCAAGCTGGGGCCGCTGCTGGCGGAGCGTCAGGGCGCGGTGGTCGAAGGCGTACGCAGCCTGGTACGGCCGGATTTCCATCCGGATGAACGGCTGCAGTCCTTCGCCGATCTCGCCGGCGATGACCGCAAGCTGCGCCGCGGACTGTGGGACTTCGGTTCGGAGATCCTGCACTTCGCGGATCCGGAAGCGCTGCCACTGGCCAATCGCTGGGTCTGGGACTCCGGTACCACGGCCGGCGCGATGCGGGAATTCATCCGCGGGAACGACACCCTGCGGGAGATTCCGATCGACGATGGCTATGCAGCGTTGCTGGGCATGCGGCAATGGTTCTACGAGGCCCTGCACGATATGGGGTTCTACCGTGATCTCCATTTCGTCACGGATCTGCTCTGGGTGCAGGCGTATTCCGACTACGCCAAGTCGCTGTCGATGAGCCTGGGACTGATCGATGCCCAGTTCGGGGCCCGCGAGGATCCGCTGGAGCTTGTGGTGAAACTGCTGGGGATCGATTCTCCCGAGGGGCGCCTGAAGGGCGAGCAGGCTTCGTTGCACTGAATAATAACTGAATCGAGTTTGAGCCTGGTTGGACAGGTTTTCGGAGAGACGTCATGGCAATACACGAGAAGGCACTGATCGAGGACGAGCGGCTCCAGCAGCACGACGAGCTGGTGGTCGACGGCGTGGACGTGTCCGGGCACTGGAACACCATGATTGCCCCGCGCACGGTCCGCGACTACGACGACGATTTCGAGACGAAGATCCAGAGCTACACCGGCGGCGAGTACGTGCACCGCTGCTGGCAGTGCGGGTCCTGCACCAACTCCTGCACCATGTATGCGCAGAACGTACAGTTCAATCCGCGCTACTGGATCTACCTGACCCGGCTGGGCATGAAGGAAGAGCTGGTCAAGGACAAGGACATCATCTGGCAGTGCGTGTCCTGCAACAAGTGCACCAATATCTGCCCGAAGGACGTGAAGCCCGAGGGCGTGATGAAGGCGCTGGCGCACTGGATGGAGGAAGAGGGGATCACCGAGAAGGCCCCGTCCACCATCTTTGACGAAGAGTTCGCGGACCAGATCTACAAGACCGGGCGCATCGAGGACGGCAAGGTCATGCAGAACTTCTTCAAGAAGACCGGCCAGCCATTGTTGCAGGAATGGCTGAAAGTGTTCGTCTTCCGCATGATGAAGCACCTGCCGGTGAAGCACCTCATGACGATGGGCTTCAATACCGTTCATACGCCGCGCACCAAGTCCTGGGGCAAGACCGGGGATGTGCTGAAGAACTACGTGCGCGAACAGAAGGAGGCCGCTCATGGCTAAGGTTGCTTACTATCCCGGGTGCGCACTCGAGGGTTCCGGAGGTCCGTATGACCGGTCGACCCGCGTGCTGGTCAAGGCGCTGGGCCTGGAGATGGAAAACCTGCGTGACTGGAACTGCTGTGGCGCGATGGAGGTGAAGAACGTTCACCCCATGCTGCAGACCTACCTCTCGGCCCGGAACATGGCCATCGCCTCCGAGCAGATGGGCATGGATACGGTGATGGCGCCGTGTAACGGTTGCTATCACAACCTGAAGAAGGCCGAGTACGAGACCGCGACCTCCGACGACGCCATGAATACCGTTCAGGATCTGGCTCGCAAGTCGGATGACCCGGTGTATTCCGGCGACGTGCGCACCCTTCACCTGCTGGAATGGCTGATGGAGGAACTGGGTCCCGAGGGCATCAAACAGAAGATGACCAAGAGCCTGAACGGCCTGAAGATCGCCAACTACTACGGGTGCATGTACACCCGTCCCCGGCAGATCTTCCCGGAGAAGGACAACGGCCCGGGTTCGGAGTCCAGTTATCAGCCGCACTTCATGGACGATCTGCTGGGCGCTGCGGGCGGCGTGAACGTGGACTTCCCGCTGAAGACCTCCTGCTGCGGCGGTGCCCATACGCTGTCCGACTCGGATACCTCGACCCAGCTGGTGCTGAACCTGCTGCAGTCGGCCGAGGACTCCGGCGCCGAGGTGATCGCGACTGAATGCCCGACGTGCCACTCCGGTCTGGAGATGCACCAGGTGCGTGCCGAAACCGAGTTCGGCATCAAGACCGACGTGAAGGTGCTTTACTTCACGCAGCTGCTGGGCCTGGCCATGGGGCTGTCGCCGCGCAAGCTGGGCATTCACGAGAACGTGAGTGACTCGATCGGCCTGCTGAAGGAGAAGGGGGTCCTCTGATCCCCTTCTTTCGGCATTCAGGCTTGATACGACAAAACGGGCGCGCTGCGCCCGTTTTTTTGTGGAGCACGGGCGCGCGGGCGTCCGGGAACGAGGCGAATCATGGATTGCAACGGCTGCGAGTTCCATCCTGAACTGTTCTACGACGACGAATACCAGATCTGGCTTCGGCGCGAGGACGACGACACCCTCACAGTGGGGATGACTGACCTGTCACAGACGATCGCCGGCAAGATCATCCATGTGCGGGTGCGCCGGCCGGGGACGCGGCGGCCGCCGGGCAAGCCGGTGGCCACCATCGAAAGCGGCAAGTGGGCCGGTCCGATCCCCAACTTCATCGACTGCAAGATCGTCGAGGGGAACGAGGAGGTGCTGGAGAATCCGGTGCTGCTGAACTCGGACCCCTACAGTGCGTGGATCGCGCGGGTCGAGGCGACCAACGGCGCTGATGCGGCACTGGCGGAATTCGTCACCGGCGACAAGGCGCACGAAGGTTACTGCCGGCGGGCGCGTGAAGATGATATCGAGTGCCAGCGCAAGCTGCGCTGAGGGGTAAAGATGGCCGATCTCGACGACGACTACTATCTGGACAACGACGAGCAGACCGTCGTGTTCGTGATGACCTCGGGGCCGTCCACCCCTGGCCGCTGCGCCACGCCGTTCTATCTCGGCGCGGTGATGGCGTCGATGGACGTGGACGTGTACATCTTTTTCACCATGGAAGGGGTGAAGCTGATGGAGCAGGGTGTCGCAGAGAATCTGCGGGCAATGGAAGGCGGCAAGCTCATCAGCGAATTCATTCAGGACGCCAAGCGTGCGGGCGTGCGTCTGCACGTTTGCCAGCCCGCTTTGCCGGGGTATAAAATCGACGCGTCTTCCGATCTCGTCGCCGAGGTCGATGAAGTCAATCGGGCCAGCGAGCTCGCTGACCTGATACTGCGTAGTGACAAAACGATAACTTTCTAGTCTTTCCCGCTTTATTTATCCAGGAGGCATTTATGGGCGCTGTTCGGGGTTGTGATATTCCGGAAGATCTGATGTACAACGTTGAAAACAACGTCTGGGTGCGCAAGGAGAGCGACGGGACCGCGACGGTCGGCCTGACCTCCTACGCCTGCTCGCTGGCCGGTACGATTGTGTCGTACACCCCCAAGAAAGTCGGCAAATCGGTCAAGAAGGACAAGTCCTGCACTACCGTGGAATCCGGCAAGTGGGTCGGCCCGGCCAAGACCCCGGTCACCGGTGAAGTGACCGAGACCAACGACAAGGTCGCCGCGAACCCGGGCCTGATCAACGAAGATCCCTACGGTGAAGGCTGGCTGATCAAGCTGAAGCCGGAAGACTGGGACGGCGAAAGCGCCGAACTCAAGACCGGTTCCGACGCTTTGGCGGCGTTCGAAGCCAAGATGGAAGCGGACGGCTTCGGCGGCTGCTGAAGGTCTTTCGCGAAGGGGCCGTCGTTCCCGAGGGATCGGCGGCCTCTTTTTTGTCACTAATACCGCAGTAAAACGTTCAACAAATTGCGCGCACCCGGAGAGAGCCGATGACGAGCTGGAACGATGTGATCCGGCGGGTTGAACCCCTGGAAGACGTCCCCGTGGATCCGTTGCTGGTGGAGGATCTTCAGGCCCGGGGAGGCGGCGCGACTGCGGGCAGTGACTCGGTCCATTTCTACACCCCGACGTTCAAGTCCTACCAGACCAGCGAGATCGCCGACTGCGGCAAGAGTGCCTGGCCGGCCATGTCGATCACCGGCGGGGACTGCAAGCTGGCCTGCGACCACTGCAAGGCCAAGATCCTGGAACCCATGATCCCGGTGCGCAGCCCCGAAGACCTGTGGCGGGAGGTCAATCAGGTGATCGAATCGGGCGCCCAGGGCATGCTGCTGACCGGCGGCTCGAACCACCGCAACGAGGTGGAATACGACCTCTATTACTCGACCATCCGCCGGATCAAGGACGAGTTCCCGGATTTCCGTATCGCGATGCACACCGCCCTGGTCGACGACGACATCGCGCTGTCCATGGAGCAGGCCGGGATCGACGCGGCGATGATGGACGTGATCGGTGCGCAGGACACCATCACGCAGGTCTACCATCTGCGCCGCAGCGTCGACGATTTCGAGCAGACCCTGGAAAGCCTGGTGAAGACCAACATGAAGGTGGTGCCGCACATCGTGGTGGGCCTGCATTACGGCAAGTTGCTGGGCGAGTGGAACGCGCTCGAGATGCTGGCCCGGCATCTGCCCGATGCGGTGGTACTGGTGGTGGTCATGCCGTTCTATGCCCCGGCCAGTCGGCCGTTCGAAACCCCGGACGTGCACGCGGTGGGCCGGTTCTTCCATGACGCCCGCGAACGCCTGGGCGACACCTCGCTGCTGCTCGGGTGCGCCCGGCCGCCGGGCGAGGCCAAGAGCCAGATCGACAGCTATGCCGTGATGGCCGGGCTGTCGGGGATCGCGCATCCGGCCGAGGGTGTGGTGGAGCTGGCTGCGCGCCTGGGCAAGAACGTCCGCGTCACGCCCGCATGCTGTTCCATCGCGGTGGGCGACGAGGTGATGGCCGAGGCCGCGGACAACGCCAGCGGGGTTGAACTGGATCTGGACACCATCGTTGCCGAAGAGGCCCGCCGGCGCGAACAGGAGCGCAAGGCGCGCGAGGGCCTGGGTGGCATTCGCATCGTGACCGAAGGCGGGGCCGTGGCCTCGGGGGGTGGCTGTCATGCCTGAACGTGATCAGAAGACGCTGCGCATCCTGGATACCGGACTGCGCCCGGCCGCAGAGAACATGGCGTTCAACCGCGCCCTGCTGGAGTGCCACCAGGAGGGCCATTCGCCGCATACCCTGCGCTTTCTTCAGTTCGAGCCCTGCGCGCTGGTGGGCTTCCACCAGAACGTGGATCAGGAGATCCACGCCGATTACTGCCGCGAGCAAGGGATCGCGATCCAGCGCCGGATCACCGGCGGTGGCGCGATCTACTTCGACAGCACCCAGCTGGGCTGGGAGCTTTACCTCGACAAGCAGTTCCTCGGCACCGCCGACATGGGCCGGATCGCCGAACGGATCTGCACTGCAGCGGCCGAGGGCATGCAGAAGCTGGGCGTGGATGCCCGCTTCCGCCCGCGCAACGACATCGAGGTGGACGGGCGCAAGATCTCCGGTACCGGCGGCGCCTTCGACGGCGAGTCCATCCTCTATCAGGGCACGCTGCTGATCGAGTTCGACGTCGAGGACATGCTGCGCATCCTGCGCATCCCGGCGGAGAAGCTCTCCGACAAGGCGATCGAGTCGGCGCGTGATCGCGTGGCCAATATGGCGACCCTGCTGGGCGAGACCCCGGATCTGGACCACGTGAAACGCACCATCGCCGAGGCGATCGCGCGCGAGTTTGCGGTGGAGGCGGCACCGGCCGACCTGCTGGCGGAAGAAGACGCCGCGTTCCGCGAGGCGCTGGCCGAAATCGACAATGACGAATGGGTCTACCAGCGCAACCGTCCCGCGACCGATGCCCCGCTGCACGAAGCGGTGTATCGCTGCGACGGCGGCCTGATGCGCGTGGGCGCGGCGGTGGACCCCGAGCGCAGCCATCTCAAGCAGGTCTGGATCACCGGCGATGTCTTCGTCAAGCCGACCCGCACCATCGCGGATCTGGAGGCCAGCCTGAAGGATACTCCCGTCACCGAGATGGAGGACCGCGTGCGCGCCTTCTTCGCCGAGCGCGAGGTGGAGATGCTGCAGCTGACGCCGGAAGACTTCATCGCCGCCCTGCGCGAGGCCCTGGCGCAGGCGGAAACCGACGAGGCCGCCGAATAATGAACGGTATCCCCAACCCGGCGGGGTGCGCCTGATGCTGCCCGCTTCGGTCGACGTACTGGTGGTCGGGCTGGGGCCCGGCGGGGCCTCCGCGGCGCGCGTGGCGGCCGAGGCGGGGCTGTCGGTGCTGGCGGTGGAACGCAACCGTGCACGCGGCGAGCCGGTGCAATGCGCCGAGTTCATCCCCAACCCCATGGGCGCCTATGCGAAGCCGGACGGCGTGCTGCATCAGCGCATCGATTCCATGCAGAGTTTTCTCCCCTCCGGCGCGGTGGAGCATTCCGATTTCCCCGGCCTGATGGTCGACCGCGGCGAGTTCGACCGCGCGATCATCCGCGCCGCGGAGGCTGCCGGGGCCCAGGTGGCGATGTCCACCCCGCTGATCGGTGTGGATCCGGAACGGCGCGTCGCCCGGGTGAAGCACGCGGGTGAAGAGCAGGAGATCGGTTTCCGCTTCCTGGTGGCCGGCGACGGCCCGCATTCCCCCGTGGCCGCGGCCCTGGGCCTGGATCCGCTGCCGGTGGTGCAGACCCGCCAGTACACCGTGCCGCTGCTGCGGCCCTACACCGCGACCGACGTCTGGCTGTCGGATGATTTCCCCGGCGGGTACGCCTGGCTGTTCCCCAAGGGTGAATGGGCCAACCTGGGGCTGGGCGCCGACAAGCGTCTGGAGCGCGACATGAAGACCCCGCTGGAAGCATTGCATGCCCAGCTGGTGGAGCAGGGGCTGCTGGGCACCGAGATCGTGCATCGCACCGGCGGCGCGATCCCGGTGGGCGGCCTGCGCGACCAGCTGGTC
>NZ_MUZR01000041.1 GCF_001995255.1 Thioalkalivibrio halophilus
CCGCCCGACAATCGGGATCCGAAGCCGGAGGAGGCACGGGCCTGCCGCGGATTCCTGGATCGCCAGATCGAGGCGCTCGCCCCGGAGGTCATCGTGGCGCTGGGGCGGGTCCCGGCGCACCAGCTGCTGGAGACCGAGACCGCGGTGGGGCGCCTGCGCGGGCGCGTCCACGAGTATCGCGGCATTCCGCTGGTCGTGACCTGGCACCCGGCCTATCTGTTGCGTTCGCCGCGGGAAAAGGCGCGGGCCTGGGAGGACCTGCAGCGGGCGCGTGCGTGCCTGCCGTCCGCGGCCACCGACTGAACCACCGGCTCCATCCGGGGGGCGACTCCTGCACGAGGGAAGATGACCGATGAGTGCCGAAGCCCGAACCCGACCTGAACTGCGGCACATGCAGCTGGCCGACATCGATCGCGTGATGGTGATCGAGCGCCAGGCGTATGACTATCCCTGGACCGCGCGGATCTTTCAGGACTGCCTGAAGGTCGGTTACGACGGCTGGGTCCTCTCCGTGGATGGCCGCCAGGTGGGGCATGCGATCCTGACCGTGGCCGCCGGCGAGGCGCATCTGCTGAACCTGACGGTGGATCCGCGCTGGCAGGGCTACGGGCTGGGGCGTTTCATGTTGCGCCGTCTGCTGGGCTACGCATGCGGCGAGAGGGCCGAGGCGCTGTTCCTGGAAGTGCGCCCGTCCAATGCCGCGGCCGTGCAGCTCTACCGGTCGGAGGGCTTCGAGCACATCGGCACCCGACCGCGTTACTACCCGCTTCCCAGCGGCCGCGAGGATGCCTGGGTCCTGCGCCGCAGCTGCGAGGAACCGGCGGGGGCCTAGGGAAACGCTGATCAGCGTTTCCCTGGCGCATTCTGCGGTCAGGGTGCGCAAAAATGCATCGCCGGTTTTGCGGTTCCCCCAGCATGTGTCTATTCTCAGGGTCTTACGACTGACTCCGTATCGAGGCCGTGATGAAAAAGTCCCTTCTTGCCCTGGCCGCGGCCCTGCCGCTCGTGTTCACCGCCGGCCCCGCAGCGGCCACCGAATTCGGTTACGACGAAGCCGAACGTCAGCAGGAACTGCTGGGCGTCTGGTTCGGCATCCGTGAACGCAATGCGCAACGCGGCGACCGTGACGCGCAGTTCGACGTGGGCATGGCCCATTACACCGCGCGTGGCACCGAACAGGACGCGGCGGCGGCGGCCGAATGGTTCGCGCGGGCCGCCGAGCAGGGGCATGCGCGCGCGCACTACTTCCTCGGCTACCTCCATGCCACCGGACGCGGGGTTCCCGTGGACGCGGAGAAAAGCGGCGAACACTACCGTCGCGCGGCGGAACTGGGCGACATGGATGCCCAGTATCACCTCGGGCGCGACCTGCTGGCGGATGAATCGGCCGATCCGGCCGAAGCCGCGGAATGGATCGAACGCGCCGCCGGTCAGGGGCTGGCCTCCGCCCAGTATCACTGGGGCTACCTGCTGGAGACCGGGCGCGGGGTCGAGCGTTCGGTGGACGACGCCGTCGAGTGGTACGTGCTCGCGGCGGAGCAGGGCAACGACCAGGCCCAGCGCGGGCTCGGGCGCCTGCACATGGCCGGCCGCGGCGTGAATCGTGACCGGATCCAGGCCTGGGTCTGGTACAGCCTCGGCGACGACGCCGAGCACGTGGAACGCCTGGAGTCCCGCATGAGCGAGGCCGAACTGGCGGCAGCGCGCGAGAGCCTCGCCGAACAGCGCACGGCCATGCGCACCGAGGCCGCCGTGCGCTGAACCGCTTGCGCGGTGGGCGAGGCCGCGCCGCCCAATGCGGCGGGCGGAATACGTTAGAATGTCGGGCTTTCTCCCCGTACGGGA
This sequence comes from Thioalkalivibrio halophilus, assembly GCF_001995255.1. Classification (GTDB taxonomy): domain Bacteria; phylum Pseudomonadota; class Gammaproteobacteria; order Ectothiorhodospirales; family Ectothiorhodospiraceae; genus Thioalkalivibrio; species Thioalkalivibrio halophilus. Next base: position 1,846 of record NZ_MUZR01000041.1, read on the forward strand.
CCCGACCGATGTCCTTTGTCGACGAGACCGCCCGCCGCCGGACCTTTGCGATCATCTCGCATCCGGACGCGGGCAAGACCACCATGACCGAAAAGCTCCTGCTGTACGGCGGCGCGATCCAGCTCGCCGGTACGGTCAAGGGGCGCAAGTCCGCGCGCCACGCCACCTCCGACTGGATGGCGATGGAGCAGTCGCGCGGGATCTCGGTCACCTCCTCGGTGATGCAGTACCCCTACAAGGGGCGCATGGTGAACCTGCTGGATACCCCGGGGCATGCGGACTTTTCCGAGGATACCTACCGCACGCTGACCGCCGTGGATTCCGCGCTGATGGTCATCGACGCGGCCAAGGGCGTGGAGGACCGCACCATCAAGCTGATGGAGGTCTGCCGCCTGCGCGACACCCCGATCATGACCTTCGTCAACAAGATGGACCGCGAGGGGCGCGAGCCGATCGAACTGCTGGACGAGGTCGAGGAGGTGTTGAAGATCCAGTGCGCCCCCGTCACCTGGCCGATCGGCAGCGGCAAGCGTTTCCGCGGCGTCTATCACATTCGCCGCGATGCGGTGCACTTGTACGACCCGGAGCAGGGCGGCAAGAAGTCCACCGGCGAGATCATCGAGGGCCTCGACAACCCGCGCCTCGACGAGGTCCTGGGGACCCAGGCCGAAGAGCTGCGCGAGGAACTGGAGCTGGTGCAGGGCGCCTCGCACGAGTTCGACCCGGACGCCTATCTGCGCGGTGAGCAGACCCCGGTATTCTTCGGCTCGGCGATCAACAACTTCGGCATCGAGGAGCTGCTGGACGACTTTGTCGAGTACGCCCCGGGGCCGCTGCCGCGTCCGACGTATTCGCGCAGGGTGGAACCCACCGAGGAGAAGTTCACCGGGTTCGTGTTCAAGATTCAGGCGAACATGGATCCCAATCACCGCGACCGCATCGCGTTCATGCGCATCTGTTCCGGCACCTTCGACAAGGGCGCGAAGCTGCGTCACGTGCGCATCGGGCGCGACGTGAAGGTTCCGGACGCGCTGACCTTCCTGGCCTCCGATCGCGAACACGTGGAGACCGCCTATCCCGGCGACATCATCGGCATCCACAACCACGGGACCATCCGCATCGGCGACACCTTTACCCAGGGCGAGGATCTGACGTTCAAGGGCATCCCCAACTTCGCGCCCGAGCTGTTCCGCCGTGCGCAGCTGAAGGATCCGCTGAAGATGAAGCAGCTGACCAAGGGGCTGCAGGAGCTGTGCGAGGAGGGCGCGACCCAGCTCTACCGCCCGCTGACGAACAACGACCTGATCCTGGGGGCGGTGGGGGTGCTGCAGTTCGACGTGGTCGCCGAACGCCTGCGCACCGAGTACAAGGTGGAGGCGCAGTTCGAGAACGTGAACGTGCAGACCGCGCGCTGGGTGGAAAGCGACGATCCGAAGAAACTGGCGGAGTTCAAGGAAAAGGCGGCGAACAACCTCGCCCTGGACCACGCCGGAGATCTGGTCTATATCGCTCCGACACGGGTCAATCTGCAGATGGCCGAGGAAAAATGGCCGGAGATCCGGTTCCTCGCCACCCGCGAGCACGGACAGCCGGGCGACTGACCCGCGCCGATCGCGGCGCGGCGCTGGAGGCAGCGATGATATTTCGACACCGGGCCGCACTGGCGGTCGTGATGGTTCTGGCCCTGGGGGGCTGCTCGCTGGAGACCGGGGAGCGCGGCGGCAACGGCTTCGAGCCGCGGCCGGGAACGGTCGAGGAGCTCGAGCCGTTCCATGCCTTCATCGACACCCGCCCGACCCCCGAGGAATTCCGGCGGGTCTATCCCGATGTGACGCTGGTGCTCCCGGGCGACATCGCCACGCACGAATACCGTACTGACAACAGCCGCTTTTTCGCCGAACTCGACGACGACGGCCGCATCATCGATGGCGAGTTCCGCTGAGCCTCCCGATGCTGAAGATCTCCGGTAATGTGAGCATCCCCGACGCGGAGATCGAGCTGACGCCCATCCGCGCGCAGGGTGCCGGCGGGCAGAACGTCAACAAGGTGGCCACCGCCATCCATCTCCGCTTCGACATCCATGCCTCCGCGAGCCTGCCCGAGGTCTATCGCGAACGCCTGCTGCGCCGGCGCGACCGGCGCATCACCCGTGACGGCGTGATCGTGATCAAGGCACAGCAGTACCGCACGCAGGAGGCCAATCGCGAGGATGCCCTGGAGCGCCTGGCCGAGCTGCTGCGCGAGGCCGGACAGCCGGTGAAGAAGCGGCGCCCGACGCGACCGCCCCGTGCCGCCAAACTGCGCCGGCTGGACGCCAAGACCCGCCGCGGGCGCAGGAAGGCCCTGCGCGGGCGCGTCGACCCCGGCGACTGAGCTCGTCAGGGCAGCAGCGCTTCCAGGCTTTGCGCGGGCATGGCGCGGTGGAACAGGAAGCCCTGGAAACGTCTGCAGCCGCGCTGTCCGAGGAACTCCTGCTGGGCGGGCGTCTCGACCCCTTCGGCCACGACCTCCAGCCCCATGGTGCGAGCAATGGCGAGGATGGTGGTTACGATCTCGGCGTCGCCCGGATCGTGTTCGAGGTCGCGCACGAAGGAGCGGTCGATCTTCAGTTCGGTCACCGGCAACCTCTTGAGATAACCGAGCGACGAGTAGCCGGTGCCGAAATCGTCCAGCGCGAGGCCGATGCCCAGCGCGCGCAGCTCCTGCAGGTTGGTCATCAACTGTTCCGATTCGTCGGCCATCACGCTCTCGGTGATCTCGAGTGTCAGTCGCTGCGGCGGGGCGCCGGTCTCCTTCAGCAGCTGGCGCACCTCGTCGAGCAGCCGGGCATCGCGCAGGTGAGGAGCGGAGAGATTGACCGCGAGCTGCAGGGCCTCGGCGCCGGGGATGTTGCGCCAGCGGGCCAGGTGCTCGCAGGCCTGGCGCAGGGCCACCCGGCCGATCGCGAGGATCTGACCGCTCTGCTCTGCCACGGGGATGAATTCGGCGGGTGAAACCTCCCGGGGATCGCCCGGGTTCCAGCGCATCAGGCCTTCGGCACCGATCAGGTGGCCGTCGGCGTCCACCTGCGGCTGCAGGTGAAGGAGCAGCTCATCGGCATCCAGTGCGTCCCGCAGGGCCCGTTCCAGTTCCGCCCGCCGCTGCAGCTGACGCTGCATCTCCGGGTCGTAGAAGCGCATTGTGTCGCGACCGTCATGCTTGGCCTGATACATCGCGAAATCCACCTGCTTGAGCAGTTCCTCGCTGGTGTCGCCGCCCTGCGGGAACACGGTGACGCCGATGCTGGCCTGGATGACATGCTGGATCCCGTCCAGTATCAGCGGCTCCCGAATATGGTCCAGCAATTTGGCGGCGAGCTTGCCGGCATCCGCGACCGCCTGATCCTGGTCGGGCTTGAGCTCTTCCAGCAGGACCACGAATTCGTCTCCACCGATGCGCGCCACCGTGTCCTGCAGGCGGACCTGTCCCTGCAGGCGCTGTGCGACCAGCGTCAGCAGCCGGTCGCCGACCGAATGGCCGCGAGTGTCGTTGAGGGTCTTGAAGTTGTCGAGGTCGATCAGCAGCAGGGCCGAGGGCCGCCCGGACTGTTCGGCGGCGCGGATGGCGTGGTCCAGGCGCTCGTGCAGCAGGCGGCGGTTGGCCAGGCCGGTCAGCGGATCGAGAAAGGCGAGGCGGGCGTCTTCTTCGACTTCCAGCATGCGCCGCAGCCGCTCCACCATGTCCAGAGTGGCGCCCTGGAGGGTGGCGACTTCCCGCAGCCGCGAATCGCGGCGGATGCGGGTGGTGAACCGTCCCTGGCCCACGTCCTCGAGAGTGGCCACCGCCTCGCGCAGCGGTCGCAGGGCGCGCCCCAGCCAGAAGTACAGCGCCCAGCCGATCAGGAGGAGGGCGACGATCGCCCCGGCGCGCGTGGCGTTGTTGATGAAGCGCTGGGTTGTAACCGAGTCGGTGATGTCGCGGATGACCACGATGTTGCCGGTGACGTCCTCGCCATCGAACGGGGTCAGCGGCAGGTGCACCGCGAGTTCATGACGTCCGGCGGCGGTCGTGCGTCGTGCCGCGGCCCGGTTCAGCATGGGGCCGGGGTTGGGCAGGGCCACCGCGGGTGCAGTATGTTCCACCCGCCCCCCGGCGTCCAGCAGCGCCGCGCGGGTATCCGCTTTGCCCGCGAGGGTGTCGAGGGCGGACCCGGCCAGCGATTGCAGCGGCACGACCACGCCGACCAGCTGCCCCTGGTCGTACAGCGGGATGGTCAGGCCGGCGAAATAACGCCCCTCCGGAGTACGGTGCAGGCCCTGGTGGATGCGGCCGTCGTCCAGCGTGGCACGAGCCAGCGGACACTCGGTGGAATCCTCGAGAACGGAGTCAAAGCGGCGTTCGCCGTCGGCGTCATAAATGACCAGGCCGCTGGCGACGCCCGCGGCGGTCAGTCGGTTGTGCAGCGGGTCGGCATAGCCCGCCACCGGTTCGTCGCCGGCAAGCGCCTCGCGCAGCGCCCGGTTGCGGGTGACCGCGGTGGCTTCGCTGCGCAGCGCCTGCAGTTCGGCCTCCAGCACCTGTTGCCAGGCGGCTTCCTGGGTTTCCATGGCAAAGCGGTCGAGCCGCTGGTCCGCCTGCTGCAGGGCCAGATGGGCGCCGGTAGCCAGCGCGGCAGCCAGCAGGGCCAGGCCGGTGAAAACAGCCAGAGCAATCGCTGTTCGCAGCCGAATCACCCGCGCCTCCGCTCCGGACTCCATCTCATTCGAAGGGGTAGTTCCGGCGGCTCCACTCGGGGTAGCCACCGGGGAAGTAGTGGAGGTCGTCGAAGCCCCATTCCAGTGCGCGGCGGATGGCGGCCTCGGTGCGCCAGCAGTCGAATTCGTTGCAGTAGAGGACCACCGGCCGGTCCCGGCCTCCGGCGACTTCGAGCAGGGCCTCGCGGGTGAAGCGGTTCCGCGGGTCGTCGGCGTCGCGCATGATGGTCAGGTTGATGGCTCCGGGAATGCGGCCGGCGCGATAATCCGCGGCCAGCCGCACGTCCACGAACGGTAGCCCCTCGCGAAACAGTCTCCAGGCGTCGTCCGCATCGATCCGGGTGGTGTCCGCGATGGATTCCGGGGCCCGGTAATCGTCATCGGCATCGGCGGTCGCAACCGTCAGGGCCAGCAGACACCAGAGCAGGAGGATCGGGGGGTTCATCGCCACCGCGGTTCACGAGTTTTGAGAAATGTATCACGAGTTGTCGGTGAATTCCGAGGCGTCACCGGCCTCGGACTGCTGGTGGTGCCACAGGCGCGCATACGTGCCGTTGCGGGCGAGAAGCTCGTGATGGTTGCCGGTTTCGGCCACCCGACCGTGCTCCAGGACCACGATGCGGTCGGCGTGCTTTACCGTGGACAGGCGGTGGGCGATCACCAGTGTCGTGCGGCGCGCGGAGACCTCGTCCAGCGCCTGCAGGATGCCCTTCTCGGTGTCCGAGTCCAGCGAGGAGGTGGCTTCGTCGAACACCAGGATGGGCGGGTCCTTCAGCAGCATGCGGGCGATCGCGATGCGCTGTTTCTCGCCGCCGGACACCTTCAGGCCGCGTTCGCCGACTACCGTGTCCAGGCCATCGGGCAGACGCGCGATGAACCCTTCCAGATGCGCCAGGCGCGCCACCCGCTCGATCGCCGCGTCACTGGCGGACGGATCGCCGTAGGCGATGTTGTAACGGATGGTGTCGTTGAACAGCACGGTGTCCTGCGGAACCATGCCGATCGCCCGGCGCACGCTGGCCTGGGTCACGTCGCGCAGGTCCTGACCATCGATGGTGATGCGCCCGCCGGTAACGTCGTAGAAGCGGAACAGCAGCCGCGACAGGGTGGACTTGCCGGCCCCGCTGGGGCCCACCACTGCAATCCGTTTCCCGGCCGGCAGGTCGATGTTCACGTCCTCGAGGATCGGACGTTCCGGCTGGTAGTGGAAATCCACGTGCTCGAAGCGCACGTGCCCGGCGCCGACTTCCAGGTCCGGCGCATCCGGCCGGTCCTCGACCTGCACGGGCTTCTCCAGCAGCCCGAACAGGCGCTCGATGTTGGCCAGCGACTGACGGATCTCGCGATAAACGAAGCCGAGGAAATTCAGCGGAATGAACAGCTGGATCATGTAGGCGTTGACCATCACCAGGTCGCCCAGCGACATCGAGCCGTCGGCCACCCGCGCGGCGGCAAGCAGCATCATCACCGTGATGGCTACCGCGATGATCAGGGCCTGCCCGGAGTTCAGCAGCACCAGCGACAGCACGTTCTTCGTGCGTGCCTGTTCCCAGGCCGCCAGTCCGCGGTCGTAGCGTTCGGCCTCGTAATCTTCGTTACCGAAGTACTTGACCGTTTCGTAGTTGAGCAGGCTGTCGATCGCCCGGGTATTGGATTCGTTGTCGCGCTGGTTGGCCTCGCGCACGAAGCGCGTGCGCCACTCGGTGACCCAGATGGAGAAGGCTGCGTAGACCGCCACCGCGATCAGCACGGTGAACATGAACACCGGCCCCACGGCGAACAGCAGGATGACGGCCACCAGCAGGATCTCGATCAGCGTCGGCAGGATGTTGAACACCATGAAGCGCAGCAGGAAGCTCATGCCGCTGGTGCCGCGCTCGATGTCCCGGGCCAGGCCGCCGGTCTCGCGTGCCAGATGGAACCCCAGCTCCAGCCGGTGCAGGTGCTGGAAGACCCGCAGCGAGGCGCGCCGCATTGCGCGCTCCGCCACGCGCACGAACACCGCGTCGCGCAGCTCGCCGAAGAAGGTCCCGCCGAAGCGCAGCAGCCCGTAGCCCAGCACCAGCGCCACAGGCACGGTCACCAGCGCCTCCGCCCCGGCGTCCTCGAAGTGCTCGACAATGTACTTCAGGGCCACCGGCACGGCCACGGTGGCCAGCTTGGCCAGGGCCATCAGGCCCAGCGCCAGGAACATCCGCCCGCGGAATTCGGACAGATACGGCAGCAGGCTGCGCACGATGCGCCAGTTGACCGCGTTGTCGGGGGCGTCGTGGACCGAAGAGCCGAAACCGCGCATGGAAAGTCACCCGGATGAAGGGAGCGCGTAGCCTACTATGCACACCAGGAGGCTGCCCGTTCTTGCGCCCGGCGCGGGGCCTGGGGCAGTCTGAACAGCTTAATGGCAACGCAGGTGGACCGTCCGGTGGAAGGGAATCAGACCGCAGCAACACCGGCGCAGGGAAGCGCCCCGGAAACCATCCTGCGCGAGACGTTTGGCTACCAGGCCTTTCGCGGACAGCAGCAGGCGGTGGTGGAGCATGTCGCCGGGGGCGGCGACGCCCTGGTGCTGATGCCCACCGGAGGGGGCAAGTCGCTCTGCTACCAGATCCCGGCACTGGCGCGGCGTGGCTGCGCCATCGTCATCTCGCCCCTGATCGCGCTGATGCACGACCAGGTGCAGGCCCTGCGGCAGAACGGCGTGGCCGCGGCCGGGCTGGATTCGGGGCAGGACGAGGCCACCGCGCGCGGTGTGCTGGCTGCGCTGCACGCCGGGGAGCTGGATCTGCTTTATCTCTCTCCGGAACGGCTGTTCGCGCCCGGGATGCTGGATCGCCTGGAAGGGCTGGAGCTGGCGCTGTTCGCGATCGACGAGGCGCATTGCGTATCCCAGTGGGGGCACGATTTCCGTCCCGAGTACGGGCGCCTGGCGGTGCTGGCGGAGCGTTTCCCGTCGGTGCCGCGCATTGCCCTGACCGCCACCGCGGACGAACCCACCCGCGAGGAGATCCGCGAGCGCCTGCGCCTGGAGTCGGCGCGGATGTTTGTCAGTTCCTTCGATCGGCCCAACATCCGCTACCGGGTCGGGGCCGCCGACGGATCGTCCGGCCCGCCGCGCGAGCGCCTGCTGCGCTTCATCCGCGAGGAACACCCGGGCGAGGCGGGCATCGTTTACTGCCTGTCGCGGCGCAAGGTGGACGAAACCGCCGAATGGCTGGCGGCGCGCGGCGTGACCGCGCTTCCCTATCACGCCGGCTTGCCGGCGGCGACGCGCGCCGAGCACCAGCGTCGCTTCCTGCGCGAGGATGGCGTGGTGATGGTCGCGACCATTGCCTTCGGCATGGGCATCGACAAGCCGGACGTGCGCTTTGTCGCCCATCTGAGTCTTCCCAAGAGCCTGGAGGGCTACTACCAGGAGACCGGCCGTGCCGGACGCGACGGGCTGCCGGCCGATGCCTGGATGCTCTACGGGCTGCAGGACGTGGTCACGCTGCGGCAGATGCTGCAGGACTCGGATGCCGGCGAGGAGCGCCAGCGAATCGAGCAGCAGAAGCTGGAGGCGATGCTGGGCTTCAGCGAACTGACCACCTGCCGCCGTCAGGCCCTGCTCGCGTGGTTCGGCGAGACCCTGCCCGAGCCCTGCGGTTACTGCGACAACTGCCAGGACCCGCCGGCCACCTGGGATGCCACGGTGGCGGCGCAGAAGCTGCTTTCATGCATCTACCGCACCGGCGAGCGCTTCGGCGCCGGTCACGTGATTGCGGTCCTGCGCGGCAGCCGCAGCGAGCGGCTCACCCGCCTCGGCCACGACCGGCTGAGCACCTTCGGGATCGGGACCGAACTGGATGAGCGCCAGTGGCGCGGCATGGTGCGCCAGCTGCTGGCGCGCGGCCTGCTGCGTCTGGATCCCGAGGGTTACGGCGGGCTGCGGCTGGATCCCGCCTGCCGCGGCGTACTGCGTGGCGAGGAAGCCCTGCATCTGCGCCACGAGGCCGTCGCCGGGGGGCGTCCCGCGCCCGCCTCGCGCCGCGAGACGGCGCGTTCGGTCGCCGGTCTGGATGCGGAAGACCGGGCCTTGTGGGACACTCTGCGCAGGCTGCGTCAGAAACTCGCGGCGGACCAGGGCGTGCCGCCCTACGTGATCTTCAACGACGCCACCCTGCTGGAGATGGTGGCCGGCACACCGCGCACTCCGGATGAGCTGCTGGGCATCTCCGGGGTCGGGCAGCACAAGCTGGATCGCTACGGCGAGGCCTTTCTGGCGGCGATCCGCGAACACCTGGGACTGGAAGTCCGGGAATAACGAGAACGAAGTTCGGGGAGAGTCGAGTGACCCGCATATCATTTCTGGAAGATTTCTACCGCTATCAGGACGGGCAGCTCGTGGTGACCCCGGAGCAGGGGAGCCGGTTTGCCAAGGCCGTGGCCGGGGACTTCAACCCCATCCATGACGCCGATTCGCGGCGGTTCTGCGTACCCGGTGATCTGCTTTTCGCCCTGGCGCTGGACGCCTGGGGCGCCAGTGCCTCGATGAACTTTCGCTTTACCGGCATGGTGGGCGGCAACGCCCCCGTGCATTTCCCGGAGGATCCCGGCGAACAGGTCGCCATTACCGACGAGAACGGCAAGAGCGTGGTCGAGATCGAGCGTTCCGGGGCGGTGGTCGAGGACCCGGCCGCGATCGAGTCGCTGATCCGTAGCTACGTGTCGTTCTCCGGGCAGAACTTCCCGCACGTGCTGGTGCCGCTGATGCGCGAGCATCAAGTGATGGTGAATCCCAAACGTCCGCTGGTGATGTACGAACGCATGGGGTTCGAACTCCCCGAGCCGCTGGCGGCCGCGGCCGCCGTGCCGGAGCCGCGCCTGAAGGACGCGGTGATGACGGTTAATGGCAAGCGCGGCGAGATCCGCCTGGATTACGAGCTGGTGACCGAAGGGGCGGTGGTCGCTCGGGGCAGCAAGCACCTGGTCCTGAGTGGCCTGCGGCCGTTCGACGAGGCCGATGTCGAGCAGCTGGTCGCGGACTACGAGAGCTGGAAGGCGGCCTGGGCGCAGTCGGGGTCGGCGACCGCCTGAGAATCCGGGCGGCCGCCGGTGCCGCCTCAGGCGCGCACCGCCTCCGCGAACTGCTCTTCTTCCATCTCCCGGATCTTCTTCTCCAGCGCGTCGAGGTGGTGCACCACGCTGCGCGAGGCCTCCTCCAGTGCCTCCATGTGCATCCGGATCAGCGGTTCGTTCCGCTCGTGCTGGCGCCGGGCGAAACCCAGCAGTTTCGAAAACATCGAGGCGTTTTCTTCCTCGGTGACCAGTTTGAAGATCTCCGCGTACGCCTGATGCAGGTGACGGTGGGCCTCGTCGATTGCCTCGAATTCTGGAAAATCGTTGAGCGCCTGACCGTCACTGAAATACCACTGCCCGAACGGGCAGTCGGTGTGCAGTACGGGGATCTGGTCCTTTTCCACCGGTACACCCTGGGTGAGAAGTTCGGCGCGGCCGACCCAGGCGAGGTGGGCACGTTTGGCCTGGTGCAGACGGTCCAGGACTTCCTGCTTTTCCATGTCGTTGTCCTCGTCAATGAGCACGATTCCGGGCGAAGGCCGGAAATTGATCCCACACTAGCAAAGTCCATTTGATTATTGAAGGAATAGGCGTGCATTCATGTTGCACGCGCCTGCATGTTCTCCGGGGGGCGGGACCCTCGGGCCCAAAAAAGCCCGGGTCCCCCAAGGGGAGCCCGGGCCGGAAGCTCGCCGGAACCCGGCCATCGCGGCCGGATTCGGTGAGGGGCTGCCTCAGTAGCGGTAGCCGAAGGCCTTCTCGAACTTGTCGGCGAATTCCTCGGCCGAGAAGTGGTGGTTCTGGGTGCCGGAGTGGGCGATCTTGATGGAGCCGATCAGCGACGCGATGCGGCCGGTCGTCTCCCAATCAAAGCCCTTCTCCAGGCCGAACAGCAGGCCGGCACGGTAGGCGTCGCCGCAGCCGGTCGGGTCCTTGATCGCGGCCGGTTCCACCGACGGGATGGTGATCTTCTTGCCGCCGGTGTAGATGTCGGAGCCGTCGCCGCCACGGGTGACGATCATCGCGTCCACCATCTCCGCCAGCTGCTCCATGCTCATGCCGGTGCGATCGGCGGTCAGCTGCGCCTCGTAGTCATTGAACGCGGCATAGGTGGCGTTCTCCATGAAGCGCTTCAGGTCGTCGCCGTCGAACATCGGCAGGCCCTGGCCCGGGTCGAACATGAACGGGATGCCGGCATCGGCGAACTGCTGGGCGTGCTCGATCATGCCGTCACGGCCGTCCGGGGAGACGATGCCGACCTTGATGCCGTCGGCGTCGGTGACCTTCTGCTGGTGCGAGAAGCCCATCGCGCCCGGATGGAAGGCGGTGATCTGGTTGTCGTCCTGGTCGGTGGTGATGAAGGCCTGACCGGTGTAGGTGTCCCGCAGCTCCTTCACGAACTTGCGCGAGATGCCGTGCTTGTCCATCCAGTCGGCGTAGGGGGTGAAATCGCCGCCCACGGTGGCCATCACGGTCGGATCGGCGCCCAGCAGCTTCATGTTGTAGGCGATGTTGCCGGCGCAGCCGCCGAACTCGCGACGCATGTCCGGGACCAGGAAGGACACATTCAGCATGTGCACCTTGTCCGGGAGGATGTGGTTCTTGAAGCGGTCGGGGAACACCATGATGGTGTCGTAGGCCATGGACCCACAGATCAGAGCGGACATGTTGACTCCTTGCGTTGTTGAAGCGGTTCGGATGATGCCGATGTGGCGTCAAAACGGCCCTGCGGCGCGCGATTGCGGGGTGCGCGGCGCGTCTGCGGCGGGCCGGACGGTGCGCACAGGGTAAATATTTGGGCGCAAAACAACAAATCGGGGTCTCGCGCAACTCGCGATGAGGGGGGACGGGGCGCCGCCATGTGGGGGCCTTTGTGGCAGCATTGGGGTATTGCCGCGAGCGAGGGCCTGTCCGATGAAACCACGCATCCTGATCCCGATCCTGATCCTCCTGCTGTTGCTGCTGAGCCTGTGGTCGGCGGGTCTGGACGGCAACGGCGGCGGTCTGCTGCCGGGTGCGCCGGACAGCGGGGCGGCCCCGGCGGCCGAACCTCCGGCCCCGGTGGCGCGGGTAACCTCGATTCCGGGATGAACGCCATCCCGGCCCCGGCCGCCGGTTTCGGCCGGCGCGAGGTCATCTTCCATGCGAGCGGGGTGACCCGGGTCTATCTCATGGGCGAGGTCACCATCCGGGCGCTGCGTGGGGTGGACCTGGAGGTCTACGCCGGCGAGCTGGTAGTGATGCTGGGCGCGTCGGGCTCCGGCAAGTCGACGCTGCTGAACATCATGGGCGGGCTGGATACCGCGTCCGAGGGCGAGGTGCGCTACCGCGACCAGGATCTGGCGCAGGCCTCCGAGCGCACGCTGACGGCCTTTCGCCGCGACCATGTGGGCTTCGTGTTCCAGTTCTACAACCTGATCGCCAGTCTGACCGCACGCGAGAACGTGGCCATCGTCACCGAGATCTCGCGCGATCCGATGCCGCCGGAGGAGGCGCTGGCGCTGGTGGGGCTGGAGGACCGCATGGACCACTTTCCGTCGCAGCTCTCCGGCGGCGAGCAGCAGCGTGTGGCCATCGCCCGCGCGATCGCCAAGCAGCCGGCGGTGCTGCTGTGCGACGAGCCCACCGGCGCGCTGGACTCGCAGACCGGGATCCGCGTGCTGGAGGTGCTGGCGCACATCAACGAGCGGCTGAACACCACGGTCGCGATCATCACCCACAACGCGGTCATCGGCGAGATGGCCGACCGGGTAATCCATCTGCGCGATGGCCGGGTCGATTCCATCGAGGAGAACCCGCAGCGGGCGGACCCGGCCACCCTGCGGTGGTGACGCGTACCCGTGCGCACCCTGCATCTCAAGGTCCTTCGCGATCTCGCCCGGCTGCGCGGACAGGCGGCGGCGATCGCGCTGGTCATCGCCAGCGGGGTGCTGACCCTGGTGTTCTCGGTGATGGGCCATGACGCACTGAGCCTGACGCAGGAACGTTTCTACGCCGAGCGCCACTTTGCCGATGTCTTCGCCGAGGTGAACCGGGCCCCGCGGCGGATCGCCGATCCGCTGCGCGAGATCCCCGGGGTGGCCGAGGTTGAGCCGCGGGTGCGCGCGCCGGCGCGGCTGGAACTGGACGGCTTCGACGACCCGATCCGTGGCCAGGTGCTGTCGCTGCCGGACGGGCGCCAGCCGGCCCTCAACCAGCTGCACCTGCGCGAGGGACGCCTGCCGGAACGGGCCCGCTCCGACGAGGTGGTGGTCAGCGACGGCTTTGCCGAGGCCCACGGGCTGGTTGCCGGGGATACGCTGCGGCTGATCATCGGGGGGCGACTGGTCGAGGTGCGCGTCAGCGGCATCGCACTGTCACCGGAGTTCGTCTACCAGGTCTCGCCGGGGCATCTGATGCCGGACTACGAGCGCTACGCGATCCTGTGGATGAACGAAAGCGCGCTGGCTGCCGCCTGGGGCATGGAAGGGGCGTTCAACAGCCTGAGCGTGAGCCTGCAGCGCGATGCCGACCGCGCGGCGGTGATCGACGCGCTGGACGTTGCCCTCGCGCGCTATGGCAGCACCGGCGCCCATGGCCGCGACGAGCTGTTCTCGCACGAGTTCGTCACCCTGGAGATCCAGCAGCTGGGCATCATGGCGGTGGTGGTGCCGGCGATCTTCCTGCTGGTCTCGGCGTTTCTGCTGCACGTGGTGATGGGGCGCATCATCCGCGGGCAGCGCGACCAGATCGCGATCCTCAAGGCGTTCGGCTACGGCAACCTCGCGATCGCGTGGCATTACGTGCTGCTGACGACGCTGATCGTGCTGACGGGCAGTGTCGCGGGGATCGCCCTGGGGGCGTGGACCGCGCACGCCCTGGTCGACCTGTACATGGAGTACTTCCGCTTCCCGGAGCTGAACTTCCGCCTGCAGGGATGGCTGGTGCTGCTGGCGGTGGGGGTGGCGATGGTCGCGGCCCTGCTGGGCACCCTGCAGGCGGTGTGGCAGGCGGTGCGCATGCAGCCGGCGGAGGCGATGCGTCCGCCGGCGCCGGAACGCTTCCGCCGCGGCTGGCTGGAGGGTTCGGCGCTGATGCGGGGTCTGGGACAGTCCTCCCGCATCATCCTGCGCAATCTCGCGCGCCACCGGCTCAAGGCACTGGCGTCGGTGATCGGGATCGGCCTGTCCGGCGGACTGCTGCTGATCGGGGCCTACCAGCTGCAGGCGGTGGGACACATGATCGACCAGCAGTACCGGGTGACCCTGCAGATGGATGTCGACGAGCCGATGGGTACCGGGGCCTATATCCGGCGCGACGCGCTGCATCGGCTGAAAGGCGAGGGCCCGGCGGTGACCGGCGCCTGGCTGCTGGTCGACTCCGAATACGAAGACGCGCTGTATGCCTCGCTGTCCGAACAACCCGAGGTGGCCAGCGTGGAGCGGGTGCGCGAGGCCGAGGCCAATGTGCGCGAATACATGGAGGAAACGGTGCTCGCGTTCGCGGCGGTATTCGTGCTGCTGGCCGGCTCGATCGCCTTCGCGGTGACCTACAACAACGCCCGTATCGCGTACGCCGAGCGCGAACGCGAGCTGGCCACGCTGGAGGTGCTGGGGTATTCGCGGGCGCAGGTCAGCTGGGTCCTGCTGGGCGAGATCGCGCTGGTCAGCCTGGCCGCCATCCCGGTGGCCTGGGCCAGCGGTACCGGGTTCGCCTGGCTGCTGAACCAGGCCCTGACGCTCGAGTTCGTGCGCCTGCCGTTCATCATCACGCCGCAGCTGTACGGCTTCGCCGCGCTGGGGATCATTGTGGCCTCCACGCTGTCCGGCCTGCTGATCCTGCGCCGGCTGCGCGGCCTGGACCGCGTGCAGGCCCTGAAGGCCGCGGAATGACCCCCGGTGTCCGGAACGCTCGTCTGCGGCGCGGGGGCGCGGGATCTGCGAGACTGAGGAAATGGTGTTGAAGAAGCGAATCACGGCGGGACTGGTGGTGCTGGCGGGTGCCGCAGCGCTGGTGTGGGCGCTGAGCCCGCGGCCGGTCGCGGTGGCGGTCAGTGAGGTGAAGTCCGGGCCGTTCACGGAGACCCTGCGCGAGGAAGGGCGCACGCGGCTGCGCGATACCTGGGAGGTGTCCGCGCCCATCGCGGGATTCCTGCATCGCGTGCACCTGGAAGAGGGCGATGCGGTAGCCGCCGGCGATGAACTGTTCCGCATGGAGCCGCTGCCGGCGCCGGGGCTGGATGCGCGCTCGCGCGAGCAGGCCCGCGAGCACCTGGCCGCGGCACGCTCGCGTCTGCAGGGGGCACGGGCCAGCCTCGAGGATCTGCGGGCCGAGGCGCGGCTGGCGGAGTCGGAGTACCGGCGTCACCGCGAACTGTTCGAGGACGGGGCGGTGTCCGCCAGCGATCTGGAGCGGGTGGAGACCCGGCGTGATCGCGCCCGCTCGACGGTGGAGGCAGGCGAGTCGGCGGTGGAGGTCGCTCGCAGCGAGGTCGAGGCGGCGCGGGTGATCCTGGACATCGCCACCGGCGAACGCAGCGAGGAGGAAGCCGAATCGCTGGCCGTGCGTGCGCCGGCCGGCGGCGTGGTGCTGCACCGGCATCGCTGCTGCGAGGGCACGGTCGTGGCCGGCGAACCGGTGCTGGAGCTCGGGGATCCGGCGGATCTGGAGGTGCAGGTGGACCTGCTGTCGATGGATGCGGTGCGGGTAACGCCGGACATGCGTGTGCGTCTGATCGACTGGGGTGGCGATGAGGCGCTGGAGGCCCGGGTGCGCCGGCTGCGGCCGGCGGGCTTCACGCGGACCTCGGCGCTGGGGGTGGACGAGCAGCGCGTGCCGGTCCTGCTCGAAGTGGATGCGGAAGAGGCCCGCAAGGCGGGGCTGGTGGTGGGCTACCACGTGGAGGCCGAGTTCCTGCTGTGGGAAGGCGAGGACGTGCTGCAGATCCCCACCAGCGCCCTGTTCCGCGAGGACGGTGAATGGGCGGTGTTCGTGGTGGAAGAAGGCCGGGCGCAGCCGCGCCGGGTCGAGGCCGGCCGCCGCAGCGATTTCACCACGCAGATCCGCGAGGGTCTGGAGGCCGGGGAACGGGTGGTGACTCGGCCGGGCGACCAAGTGCAGGCCGGGACCCGTGTGATCGCCGACTAAGGTGCGAGGTTTATTTCCCCGATAGTGAGGCAGGATCTCTCGAGGTACTCCAGTCTTGACATGGTGTTCGCTTGGAGCGAATACTGCCGTGAGTAAGGGATGGATGACATGGACGTCAGGTTTACGACTAAAGCGATCAAGGAACTGAAGAAGGCCGGAGCGGCCAGCGACCTTGTCCTGGCAAAAATCCGGCAATATGCGGCCGAGCCGGACAGCCTGGCGAACAATGTGAAGGCGCTGAAAGGCCGAGAGGAATATCGACTTCGCGTCGGGGATTACCGGGTGCTGTTCGTGATCCTTCAAGACGGCACCATGACCATCATGGAAGTCACCGCCATTCGCCATCGGAGCAAAGCCTATGACTGAAACGGCCGAGCAAATCACTCTTGATCGGGGCGAGTATGAGGCCCTGCTGGCGCGTCTGGAGGATGCCGAAGATCGGGCCGTCATCGCCGAGCGGCGGAATGATCCCACCCTGCCCCTTGCCGCGGTCGAACGTCACCTGGCCGGGGAAAGCCTTGTGACCCTCTGGCGGGAAGAACGGGGGCTATCCCAGCGCGCCCTGGCCTCCGCAGCCGGTATCTCGCCCGCGATGCTGAATGAAATCGAGCGGAAGAAAAAGGTGCCCTCCATCGTGACCGCCCGTGCCCTGGCCGATGCGCTCGGCGTGGGCCTGGACGATCTGTTTGCTTGAGCGCCCGGGCGCGGGGCCGTGAACCTGGTGCCTCGGCAGGCGTACCAGGTTCGGATCGCGGCCCCCGTGCCCGGCGTCAGGCCTTGCCCTGCAGCTGTGGGATGACCGCCTCGTTCTCCAGGGTGGAGGTGTCCGAGGTGATCTCCTCGCCCTTGGCGATGGAGCGCAGCAGGCGCCGCATGATCTTGCCGGAACGGGTCTTGGGCAGGCCGTCGGCGAAGCGGATGTCGTCGGGCTTGGCGATCGGGCCGATCTGCTCGCCCACCCATTCGCGCAGTTCCTTGACCATCTTTTCGGCTTCCTCGCCGGTCAGGCGGTCACTCTGGAGGATGACGAAGGCGACGATGGCCTCGCCCTTCACATCGTGTGGACGGCCGACCACTGCGGCTTCGGCGACTTCCTGGTGGGCCACCAGTGCGGATTCGACTTCCATGGTGCCCATGCGGTGCCCGGAGACGTTGAGCACGTCGTCGATGCGGCCCATGATCCAGAAGTTGCCTTCGGCGTCGCGACGCGCGGAGTCGCCGGCGAGGTAGTACTTGCCGCCGAACTTGGGCCAGTAGGTGTCCTTGTAGCGCTGGTCGTCGCCCCACACGGTGCGCAGCATGGACGGCCAGGGCTTCTTGATGACCAGGTAGCCGCCCTCGTCGGCGCCCAGGCTGTTGCCGTCCTCGTCCACTACGTCGGCGTCGATACCCGGAAGGGCGCGGGTGCAGGAGCCCGGGACCAGGGTGGTGGCGCCGGGGATCGGGGCGATCATGTTGGCGCCGGTCTCGGTCTGCCACCAGGTGTCCACGATGGGGCAGCGCTCGCCGCCGACCTCGCGGTAGTACCACATCCACGCCTCGGGGTTGATGGGTTCGCCCACGGTGCCCAGCAGGCGCAGTTTCGACAGGTCGTAATGCGCGGGCAGCTCGGGGCCGGCCTTCATCAGCGCGCGGATGGCGGTGGGGGCGGTATAGAACACGGTCACGCCGTGGTCCTGGCACATCTTCCACCAGCGCCCGGCGTCCGGAACGGTGGGCACGCCCTCGTAGACCACCTGCGTCGCGCCCACCGCCAGCGGGCCGTAGGCGACGTAGGTGTGGCCGGTGATCCAGCCGACGTCGGCAGTGCACCAGAAGATATCGTCGCCCTGCAGGTCGAACACCCATTCGTTGGTGATGATCGCGCCCAGCAGGTAGCCGGCGCTGGAGTGCTGGATGCCCTTGGGCTTGCCGGTGGAGCCGGAGGTGTAGAGCAGGAACAGCGGGTGTTCGGATTCCACCCACTCCGGTTCGCAGTCGACCGATTCGCCGTCCACCGCCTCTTCCCACCAGACGTCGCGGCCTTCGTGCATGGTCACGTCGTTGCCGGCGCGCCGGCAGACGATGACCTTCTCGACCTCGGCGGGGTTGCTGGCCAGCGCCTTGTCCACGCCCGCCTTCAGGCCCACGACCTTGCCGCCGCGCTCGCCGCCGTCGGCGGTGATGATGACGGTGGCGCCGGAGTCCACCACGCGGTCGCGCAGCGCATCCGCGGAGAAGCCGCCGAACACCACCGAGTGGATCGCGCCGATGCGGGCGCAGGCCTGCATGGCGATCACGGCCTCCGCGTTCATGGGCATGTAGATGACCACGCGATCGCCCTTCTCCACGCCCATGCCCTTGAGGGCATTGGCCAGCTTGCCGACCTCGTTGTAGAGCTCGCGGTAGGTGAGGTTGCGGGTATCGCCGTTTTCGGCCTCGAAGCGGATCGCGGTCTTGTTGCCGCGGGCCTCCAGGTGGCGGTCGATGCAGTTGTAGGAGACGTTCATGCGCCCGTCGGCGAACCAGCGGAAATGCGGGGCGTTCGAGCTGTCCAGGCCCTCGGTGAAGTCGGTCTGCCAGTCGATCTTCTGCCGGGCCAGATCGCACCAGAACCCCTCGTAGTCGGCCCGCGCCTTGTTGTGCAGGGCCTCCACGTCCTCCGGCTTCAGCCGGGCGTTCGCGGTGAATGCCGCCGGCGGATCGAAATGGCGGGTCTCGGTCAGGGTGGACTCGATGGTGTCGCTCATGCGGGCCTCCATGTTCTGCGTGGTTCCAGCGGATTCGTCGGGGTTGGGTCTCACGGGCGCGAGGATAGCATGCCTGCCGGCCGTGTCCGGCCTACCAGAGCCGTCGCGGCCGGAACAGCACGCGTCCCAGCGGCAGCTCGCCCGTCGGATCGCGTTCGGCGATCAGCGCGGCGAACAGTTCGGCGGCCCCGAGTGCGTCCAGCAGGGCGTCGTGGGTGCGCCGGGCGGGCAGATTGTATTCGCCGCGCAGTACGTGCAGCCGCAGCCCCCGGGCCGGGATCGGGCGGCCGGCGCGCCGCCGCGAGGTTTCGGCCAGACGCAGGGTGTCGACCACCGCCAGTGGGGGGCGCGTGCCGTAGTGACGTTCGCAGGCGCGGGCCAGAAAGCCCAGCTCCAGGGCTGCGTGATGGGCGATCAGCACGCGGCCGTCGAGGGCCCGGAACAGCGCATCCAGGGCCTCGCCGGGCGTGCCGCCGGTCGCTGCCCGGTGGTCGGTGATGCCATGGATCACCGCACTCTGTTCCGGTACCTCGCGTTGCGGTCGTACCAGTACGTGTCCGGCGGTTGCCAGGTCGATGCTGGTGCCATCCAGCGCCACCCAGCCAATGCTCAGGATGGCGTCGCGTTGCGGGTCCAGACCGGTGGTCTCGATGTCCACCGCGAGAAAGCGGGTGCGGGCTACCGGCTGTGACGGGGCGGGCGGCGGCGTGTTCAGGCAGTCCCTCAGCGCCCCGGCGGGGGCCTGGCTCCGGGCGTGGTCTCGCGCACGGCAGAAGCGCCAGTAGCCCGGCGCCAGCCAGAACGCGGCGCGACCGGGGGCGCAGGCCTCGCGTTGCGGGGCGGCGGCGCGGGTCATACCTCGCCTTCGCCTCCCAGGGCCGCCCGGGTGGCTCGATCCACGCGCACGAAGGCGGCCTTCAGCCGGCTGCGTTCCAGCCCGGAGAGTTCCGTCGGGTCCACGTGGTTGTCCGGGGCTTCGCCGGCGGCGATCCGTCGCGCCTGATGGCGGGCCCGGACCCCGGCAATGAAGCGGAATGCCTCTTCCAGCTCCCGGGTACTGTCCGGGTCGAGGACCCCGGCGTGAGCGGCGGCGCGCAGGCGTTCCAGGGTCCCGCGGGCATCGGCTCCGGCGCGCAGGGCGCAGACCCGCGCCAGGGCCACCACCGGTAGCAGGCCGCGTTTCTTCAGGTCCAGGGCCGGAGTGTGCTCGCCATCGTGTTCGAGCACGAAGCGGCGGAAAAAACCCAGCGGGGGGCGTACTTCGCGGGCCTGCACCGCCATGGCCGTGTGCGCCGCCTCGTGGCGGCAGCCGTCGTCCAGCGCCTGCTCCCGCAGGGGCGTGAAGAGATCGCCACGGCCGTGGATTACCCGCAGGTCGAGGTAATGCGCGGCCAGGCGGGCCTCCTGCGCGTCCGGCCGGGTGAAGGCGCGCCGGAAGGTTTCCTGCCAGGTGCTGGCGGGGCCGCGCCAGGCCGCGTGGGTGGGGTCGACGCCGCCGGGGCAGCGCCGGATGCCGCAGGCGTCCAGCCCGTCGGTGACCTCGCGCGCCAGTTCGGCGAACCAGTCGTCGGCGTCGTTCGGGGCACCGTCGTCCCAGATGAGAGCCGTGTCCTGGTCGGTATGGGCCAGCTGTTCGTGGCGGCCCTGGCTGCCGCTGGCCAGCCAGGCCCATGCGGCCGGAGCGGGCCCCAGACGGGCTTCGGCCAGTTCGATCAGGCATCGGGTCAGGGTGTCGACCACCAGCGTGATTACCTGCGCGGTGCGCAGGGCGTCCACTCCGGCCTCGGTGAGCCGGACCTGAAGGCGGGCCAGGCCCTGCATGTGCTGGCACAGTTCTTCCTGCGAGCCGGCCCGGCGCAGGTCACGGATCAGATGCACCGCGCTGGTGCCCTGGTGCCGGATCAGGTCGGTCCCGGAGAGGATGCCGGCCAGACGGCCTCCGGCCGGTTCCACCACCGGCAGGTGATGGATGTCGCGGCGTGCCATCTCCAGCAGGGCCTCGAAGACCGGGGTTTCTCCGGTAACGGTGACCAGATCCCGGGCCATGCACTGATGCACCGGGGTGTCCGCGGGCAGGTCCTGCGCCAGGGCATGGCGCAGGTCGGTATCGGTGAGCAGGCCGGCGGGTCGGTCCGGGTCTTTGGCCGTGTGCAGGACCAGGGCCGAGACATCCGCGTCGGTCATGAGCCGGGCCGCCTCGCGCAGCGAGATGTCCGACTGCCCCTGCAGAACCTGCGGGCTCATCAGGGTGGAGACCGGCGTGGTCAGCAGGGCGTCCGGTCCGCCCTCGGTGGCGTGCATTACCGCGTTCTCGCCGTCCGGTGCCACCGGCGCGCCCGGGGTACGCAGGAAATCAGCCAGTTCCGGATGACGGGTCGCGAGGTCCTCGGCGCGGGGCCCGGGAAGGTGATAGACCAGTGCGTCCTCGGTCACGCGTCCGTGCTCACCGGCCACTCCGCTTCCCCAGGCGCCGTCGGCGACCCGGGCCACGTCGCCTTCGCCCAGCCGGTCGTGCAGCCGGTCGCCGGCGTCCAGCAGGTCGATGGCGCCGGTGTGCACGATCCACAGCCCGTCGCTGTCCCCTTCGGGCGGGAACGGCGCGCCGTGGCGCAGGTAGCGCAGGGTCAGGCGGCGCACCATCGCGGAGCGGGTCTCCGCGGACAGCTCCGCGAGATCCGGCGACTGATCGAGGAATTCGCGGATCTCGTCGAGTTCGGCGTTCATCCCGGTACTCCGTGGATGGCTGGCTGGGGTGTCGCGAGGATCGTCCGCAAGCCCACCCGCGTGGATTTGCGGACGATCCCCGAGAGAAATACCTCGGGGATCGTCCCGGGCCCGGCCTGGTGGCCGGCCCCGGAAGCGGATCCCAGGAACGGATCAGTCGGCGCGCGGCACGCGCACGCTTTCCACCAGGTCCTGGATGTCCTTCGGCGGCGGAGCGGTCATCTTCATCACGATGAAGGCGGTGATGAAGTTCAGGGCCGCACCGATGGGACCGAAGCTGGAGGGGTTGATCCCGAAGATCCAGCCCTCCGGCGTGTCCGGCAGCATGGCGGTCTCGGGGAAGAAGAACCAGCCCTTGTACATGAAGATGTACAGCAGGGTGGTCACCAGACCCACCAGCATGCCGGTGATCGCGCCTTCGCGGTTCATCTTCTTCATGAAGATGCCCATCATCAGGGTCGGGAACAGCGAGGCGGCCGCGAGTCCGAAGGCCAGTGCCACCACCTCGGCCGCGAAGCCCGGTGGATTGAGCCCGAGATAGCCGGCGAACAGGATGGCCACGGCCATCGCTATGCGTCCGGCCAGCAGCTCGCGCTTCTCGCTGATCTTGGGCGTGAAGACCCCTTTCAGAAGGTCATGCGAGATGGCCGAGGAGATCGCCAGCAGCAACCCGGCCGCGGTGGACAGCGCCGCCGCGATCCCCCCGGCCGCCACCAGGGCGATCACCCAGCCCGGCAGGCCGGCGATCTCGGGGTTGGCCAGCACCATGATGTCGCGGTCCAGCTCGACGATCTCGCTGCCTTCCCAGCCGTATTCCTCCTCGGCCATGGCGGCGAATTCTTCGTTCTGGTCGTTGTAGTACTGGATCACGCCGTCGTCGTTCTTGTCCTCGAATTCCAGCAGGCCGGTCTGTTCCCAGCGATCCATCCAGGCTGGCTTGTCCTCATAGGCCAGGTGGCCTTCCTCGGTGCCGATCTCGCCCGGATGCACGGTGTTGACCAGGTTCCAGATGGCCATCGCACCCACCGCCGGCGCGGTGGTGTAGAGGATGCCGATGAAGACCAGCGCCCAGCCGGCCGACTTGCGGGCATCCCGCACGCGCGGGACGGTGAAGAAGCGGATGATGACGTGCGGCAGGCCCGCGGTACCGATCATCAGCGCCAGGGTCAGCAGGAACATGTTGAGCATGCTCATGCCGCCCTCGGTGGCCGTGTATTCGGTGAAGCCGAGTTCCACCATGGTGTTGTCCAGGGCCTCCAGCAGGTAGGTGTCGGAGCCCTGCAGGGTCGACCCCAGGCCCAGCTGCGGCAGCGGGTTGCCGGTCAGGGTGATGGCGATGAACACCGCCGGCACCGTGTAGGCGAAGATCATGATCACGTACTGCGCGATCTGGGTGTAGGTGATACCCTTCATCCCGCCAAGTACAGCGTAGATGAACACCACTGCCATCCCGGCGACCAGGCCCACTTCCAGCTGCACCTCGAGGATGTTGGAGAAGGCGATCCCCACGCCGCGCATCTGCCCGATCACGTAGGTGATGGACATCGCCAGCAGCGAGATCACGGCCACCACGCGGGCCGGCTTGGAGTAGAACCGGTCGCCGATGAATTCCGGCACCGTGAACTTGCCGAACTTGCGCAGATAGGGGGCCAGCAGCAGGGCCATCAGCACGTAGCCGCCGGTCCAGCCCATCAGGTAGGCGCCCCCGGTGAAGCCGAGGAAGGCGATCAGGCCGGCCATGGAGATGAAGCTGGCCGCGGACATCCAGTCGGCCGCCGTGGCCATGCCGTTGGCGACCGGGTGGATGCCCTTGCCCGCCACGTAGAATTCGCTGGTCGAGCCGGCGCGGGCCCAGATCGCGATCCCGATGTAGATCGCGAAGGTGATGCCGACCACGATCAGGCTGAGAGTCTGTTGATCCATGGCCGGATTACTCCTCGTCGACGTTGAACTTGCGGTCCAGCACGTTCATGCGCCAGGCATAAACGAAGATCAGGACGATGAAGGTGTAGATCGAGCCCTGCTGGGCGAACCAGAAGCCCAGCGGATACCCGCCCAGGTGGATGTTGTTCAGTGGCGCGGCGAGCAGGATGCCGAGCACGAACGACACGAAGAACCAGATGCCGAGGCAGATCGCCAGAAGGCGGAGATTCGCCTTCCAGTACGCCTCGCGACTGAGGTCTTGCGACATGGTGTTGCTCCTCTTTTCGTAGGTATTGGCTGTGGTGGCCTCACAGCTGGTACTGCACCGCAAGCTGCCCCTGCAGCTTGCGGGCCTGGCGGAAGGATTCCTTGAGCACCCGTCCCTCCAGGGCGCCCAGTTCTTCCGGCCGGATGCGGCTGTCGTCCTCGCGGCCCTCGCGCAGGGCCTTCTGCTGCGCGCGCAGGCGCAGCATCTGCAGATAGCGCAGGGCCGCGTGATAGTCGGCGGCATCGCCGGGGCGCATGGCCTCGGCACTGACGGCCTGATCCATGCGCTCGTGGCTGCCGGTGGCCGGCAGTTCGGCGGCCAGAGCGATCACCCGCGCGCCGTCCACGAACGGGGTCAGGCCCTGTTTCTTCACGTCGATCCCTTCGGCCCCGGCGCGGATCTCGCCGAACAGGCCCAGCGGCGGTCGGAAGGCCTGCTGGTTGGCCGCCATCTGCCGGCGAAAGCGCGAGTTGTAAGCGGTTTTCTGCAGCAGGAAGGTGCGCAGTGCCTCCACCGGCGAGGCGTCGCCGTCCACCGCGCGCAGGTCGAAGAAGATGGTGCTCTTGAGCAGGTGTTCCGGGGTGCCCTGTTCGATCCAGCGGGTGAAGCGGGCCTCCCATTCCGGGCCGCTGAGGCAGCACTCCGGATTGCCGGCCATGATGTTGCCGGGGCACAGGGTGAAACCGCATTCCGCCAGCGCCCGGTTGACGGCCTGCGCCCAGGGCAGCAGGCGTGCGCGGACGGCGTCCTCGTCGCCCGGCTCGGCATCGAACAGGATGCCGTTGTCCTGGTCGGTGATCAGCGCCTGCTCCTCGCGGGCCTGCGAGCCGAACGCCAGCCAGGTGAAATCGATGCCCTCGATGTCGTACTGCGGGCGCAGCAGGGCCAGCACCCGGCGGGTCGCGTGTTCGTTCAGGCGAGTGATCAGGCGCAGGACCTGGTCCGCCTCGGCGCCCTGGGTGATCACCGCCTCCACCAGCCGCGGGACCTGGCGCAGGCGCGCGGCGATCTCGTCGACCGCGGTCGCCTGGCGGATCTCGCGCACCAGCCCGTCCAGGGTCAGCGGCTGGCGGGTGAGCAGGTCGCGTTCGCCCAGCACCCCGGCCAGGCGCCCGTCGCGCACTACGCACAGGTGGGTCATCCCGTGTTCGGTCATCGCCTCGATGCCCTCGAAGCCCGGGGCATTCTCTTCCAGCGCGACGGGGTCCGGGGTCATCACCGCGCGCACCGGCGTGTCCAGTCCGACGCCTTCCAGGGCCACTCGGTTGAGCAGGTCATGCAGGGTGAAGATGCCCACCGGTGCGGCCTGGTCGTCCACCGCGACGATCGATCCCACCCGCTGGTCGCGCATGGTGGTCAGGGCCTCGCGCAGCGGGGTGTCCGGGCGGCAGGTGACCGGTTCGCGCGCCAGGCGCAGTGCCAGCGGGGTGTTCAGCTGGCCGCCGCCGGCCGCGTCATGACTGGCGAGGCTGTCGAGGCCCTGATGCAGGCGGTCCAGCAGGTTGGCCAGACGCCGCGTGCAAAAGTCGTTGAATACCCGCGAGCGGGCCCGCAGGCGGTCGAAATCCTCAAGGCTCAGTTCCAGGCACAGGGTGTCCTCCGCCGCGCGATGCACGGTATGCACCGCGCGGCGGCCGAGCAGGGCCCCGATCGGGAAACACTCGCCGGGGATCAGCTCCCAGGCGTTCCCGGAGAGCTGTTCGTCCTCGCTCGGGCTCTCCCCGCGGATGCGTCCCTGACGGATGATGTGGAAGCGCTGCGCCGGGCCCGCTTCCGGGTCGGTGATGCGCGCCCCCTGTTCGTAGAAGCGCGTCTGCAGACGCGGCAACAGGAATTCCAGCGCCTCGGCCTCGAGCTGGTCGAAGGGCGCGTGGGCGCTGAGGAACTCGCGGGTGCTGTCGAGGGCGTCGGACATCGTGTCGGCTGCGGGAATCGGCGTCCCGCGCCCGACGCAAGTCGCGGGCCAGTGATTCCGGGCTTGTAAAAACAGTGGCTTGTGAAGCAGAAGGGGGTTACGGGTGTTACGCCACGTAACACCCGTCGTTACGCCGCGTAACGGCCCGTAACGGCCCGGCGTAACACCCCGGTTGACCCCCTCGCGGGGGGTATCGATGATGGGAGCCCGTCCCACAGCCACCGGAAGGTCCCCATGCGCCGCTTCGTGCTGGACACCAGCGTCTTCACCAACCCGCACGTCTCGGCGCAGTTCGGCGAGACCCCCGAGGCGGTCCTGCAGCAGTTTCTCTGGCTCGCGCGCGACTGCAGCGCGGAGTTCTACATGCCGCTGTCGGTCTACGAGGAATTCCGCACCATGCGCGACCTCGAGCCGCTGGCCGCCGATTTCGAGACCGTGGTGTGGGTCCGTTCGCCGCGGCGTTTCGCGCTGACCCTGCCCAGCGACATCCTCTACGAATTCATCGACGAGGTGCGCACCCGGATCGACCGGGGCCTGCGCATCGCCGAGGAGCACACCCGCGAGGCCGGCGCGGCCGAGTCCCTGCGCCCCGAGCTGATCACCCAGCTGCGCGAGCGTTTTCGCGAGGCGATGCGCAAGGGCCTGGTGGATTCGCGCGAGGACGTGGACGCGGTGCTTCTGGCGATGGAACTGGATGCCGAACTGGCGACCGCCGATCAGGGGATGCGCAAGCTGGGCAATCGCATGGGGGTCAAGCTGGTGACCGCCGAATACCTCGCCGGCGTGATGCAGAACCTTGCCGAGGGCGCGGGTTTCACGCGGGGCTTGTCCGCGGGGTCGTGACAGCCAATACTGGGCCCTGGTCCCCCTGCTGGATGGTCGCCGCGTCCATGAACCGCCGTACCCCTGCCCTGCTGGCAATCCTGCTGCTCGCGCTGCTTCCGGCCATTCCCGGGGGCGCGTTCGCCTCCGAGTACGAGTATCTGCCCACCCCGCTGAAATCCGCGATCGATGCGCAGGGCCTGCCACCCGGGTCCGTGGGGCTCTGGATCCAGCGCGCCGGGGACAATGCCGTGCTCGCGCAGCTTAATGCCGACCGGCTGTTCAACCCGGCTTCCACACTCAAGCTGGCGACCTCGCTGGCGGCGCTGGACCAGCTGGGGCCGGACTACACCTGGAAGACCGAGCTGTGGGCCGTCGGCGAGCTGCGCGAGGGGGTTCTGGACGGCGACCTGGTGGTGCGCGGCACCGGCGACCCCGGCATGGTCAATGAGGAGCACTGGCGCATGCTCGGGCAGCTGCGTCAGGCGGGCGTGGAACGCATCGCCGGCGACGTGATCCTGGACGCCTCGCATTTCGACGTGGGGCCGCAGGATCCTTCCGTGTTCAACGGGAAGCCGCTGCGGGCGTATAACCAGGGCGTGTACGCCCTGCACGTGAACTCCAACGCCCACCGCATTCGTGTGCGGCCCGGGCGCAATGGCGAGGCCGTCCGGGTGAGCCTGGATCCCCCACTTCCGGACGTGGAGATCGACAACCGGCTGCGGCCCGGGCGTGGTCGTTGCGGTGACTTTCAGCGCGGGATCGAGATCGATGCCGACCGCAGCAACGGACGCCTGACGCTCAGGGGCGAGTATCCCGTGCATTGTGGTGAATACGAATTGCTGCGTTCGGTAACCGAGCCCGAACGCAATCACGCCGGGCTGTTCCGTCTGCACTGGTCGCAATGGGGCGGGGAGCTGGACGGCGAGATCCGCCCGGGGCGCATGACGCCCCTGCAGGAGGAGCCCCTGGTGACGCACCGCTCGCGGCCGCTGGCGGACCTGATCCGGGTCTCCAACAAGTGGAGCTCCAACGTGATGACCCGGCATCTGATGCTGAGTCTGGGCGCGGAGCGCCACGGCGCCCCGGTGACCAAGGAGCGTTCGCGTCAGGCACTGCTGCAGGCCCTGCGCGAGCTGGACGTGAACCCCGGTGGCATGCGGGTGGACAATGGTTCGGGGCTGTCGCGTGACGCACGCATGTCGCCGTACCAGCTGGGGCAGATCCTCAAGGCCGGGTGGGAACATCCACTGCGGCCCGAGTTCCAGTCCTCGCTGGCCCTGGCCGGGGTCGACGGCACCCTGCGCAACCGCTTCAACAACGGGGCCGAACGCGGGCACATGCATCTGAAGACCGGACACCTGCGCGAGGTCTCCGCGGTGGCCGGCTACGTGCGTACGCAGAGCGGGGATGACGTGCGCGTCGTTCTGCTGGTGAACGACCCGCGCGCCCATATCGGGCCGGGGCGCAGCCTGCAGGAGGCCGTTCTCGGCTGGGTGCGCGCGCTGTAACCGGTGCGGTCAGGGCGTCCGGTCAGCAGTCCGGTGCGTCGTCGTCTTCCGGTGCGTCGTCGTCTTCCGTTGCGTTCCCCGGGGCCACCGGACACACCTGCCAGCGTGACAGGATGGGCGACCGTGATACCCGAACCTCCAGTTCGGCCAGCCACAACGCGATCATGCGGTTGGAATTGTGGCGCAGGCTGTACCGGGTGGGGTGCTCGACGAAGGCCATGTCCCAAACCGCCATTTCGCGGCGGTCGTCCTGGCCGCGTCGCCACAGGGCTTCCAGATCCTCGCGCAGGGCGGCGGTCTCGTCGGCATCCACCGTGAGGGTGTGCACCTCGCGTACCGGAACTCGCAGGTCGCGTCGGAGGGCTGCCTGCGGGGCCTCGCCGGTCAGGACCTGGCGTCCCAGCGCGGCCCGGGTCGGCCAGGCCAGCGCGGCCAGCGCGCTGAAGGGCCCGGTACGGCGTTCGGCATAGAACCGCCAGTCCCCGTAGGAATAACGCAGCCAGTGCCGGCCGTCCGCGTCCGGCAGCAGCAGACTGCTGTGTCGTCCATGGTCGATGATCAGCACCTGTGTCGCGGGGTCCGGATCGGGAGGCGGCTGCACCTGTACCGGTGCGCAGCCGGCGAATGCCACCACCAGCAGGACCAGGAGAACGGTCCGGGGGGCGCGGAGGTACGGGACAGCGGGCCGGGGCATGGGTCGCTCGCGGTTTCCGTCAGTGACGTTCCAGCTTGCCCAGTTCGCTCAGGATGGACTGCACCAGGTTCTCGCCCTGCGGACCCATGCCCTGACACAGCACCTCCGGATCGCGTTCGCCATCCACCAGGCGCTTGGCGATGCCGCCCAGGCGGGCCATGTCGCCGCCCGCGCGGGTCATCTGTTCGGCCATCTGCGACAGCCAGTGCAACGACTGCGGATCGCCGCGGGATGCTCCGTGGATCATCTGGGCAAGGCCCGGCGCGGCCTGCGCGGCATCGGCGGTCTGGTTCGGGTCCGGCAGCGTGGCCGGGTCCTGCAGGCCGGTGAGAATGGACGAAAGAATGGTGTTGTCTTCCTCGTCCAGACCGTTCAAAAGAGACGGGTCGCGCTGGCCGTCCAGCACCTGACGGATGCGGGCGACCAGGTCCGTCCAGCCGCCCTGGATCGCCTGTTCCAGGACGGGCTCCAGCTCCTGTCGGCTCTGCGGGTTCTGGCAGGCCTGCACCACCAGATGGATCAGCGTGGCATGGGCCTGCCGGATCTGCTGCGCGCGCGGCGAATCCTGCATCGTGGGAATCCTTGCTTTCCGGGGGTTTGTGCGAGGGTAGCATGTGCGTTCGCACGGAGCGTGGGGCACAATGGCCCCGGGACGCCTCGGGGAAAGGCCCGGGGCTCCGGAAGCAACGCCGGCGGCGCGCCGGAGCGAAAAAAGGTGACAGCGGTGGAAGAACAGACGGCAGTCGGGCTGTGGGTGGCCCTCGGCATCCTGGCGATCGTGGTGGCGGCGCTGGTCGGCTTCTGGGTCGGTCGGGTGACCAGCGACGAACGCAAGCTGATCCGTCAGCTGGAAGAAGAGCTGGATCAGCGCATGCAGGAGCTTACGCGCTACCGCTCGCAGGTGAACGATCATTTCGACCGTACGGCCACGCTGTTCGCCAGCATGGCGGGCACCTACCGCGATCTCTATCACCATCTGGCGCAGAGCGCCGAGGAGCTGGCCGACAAGCCCACCCGCGAACGCCTGGAGGATCGGGCGGGCAAGATGCTGGCGAACACCCACCAGCGCGATTTCGATCCCGGTCAGGGCGGCGGCGAATCTTCGGAGTCGGGCGACCGGGGCCCGCAGGAGTCCGGACGCCTGTCCGATGCCTCCGATCCGGAAGAGGCCGGGCAGCGCGAGCGCCGGTCCGATCCGGAGCGCCCGCGCCCCGATTGAGCCGCTCCCGGTCCCGCCCCGGAACCGACCCGTGCGGATCCCGGGCTACCGGCGCGAGAGCTCGGCCCGGATCTGGTTGTCCAGGTTCTCGATCCAGCGGTTGTAGTTCGGGTGGATCTCGCCGTTGGTGTGGTTGAGGTTCGTGCTGTCCTTGTAGTCGATGCGGTATTGCCCGGCGGAATACGGGATCTCCACCACGGCCGTGTGATCGCGCACGCGGATTGCCCCTTCCATCACGCCCGGTTCGACCTCCTCCATGCGCCAGCCGAGCCGTGCGCCGGCATCGCGGATTGCCTGCGACATCACCTCGGCACCGGGACGTTCGCCCTGCGCATTGGTGATGGTGGTGTCGCTGACGTTATACACCGGGGCGGTGCCCCGGCAGCCGGCCACCAGGAACAGGCTGGTGACGACGACGATGAGCAGGGTCTTGTAGTGCATGGTGCGGTGTTCCCTCCAGTTCTCCGGTGTGCGACGCAACGACACCCGAGTGTAGAGTTCCGGTCAGCTGTTTTCCACGGTCGGCGCCACCTCCGGCCGGCGCAGCGAGCGCCACAGCCCGAGCGGGCGCATTCCGCGACGCAGCAGATGACCGGCGACCATGAAGATGATGCGCAGGGTGTCGGCCGCCGGCCGGAAATGGCTGGGACGGCGATCCTCGGGATAGATGCAGCGCACCGGCACCAGACGTGCCGGAAAGCCGTGCCGTTCGGCCGCGATCAGTGCCTCGCTCTCGAACACGAACGAGCGGCCGCGCCCGTGGGGGATGCGCATCTGCCGCAGCAGATCGGCGGGGTACAGGCGAAAGCCCGACTGCGAATCGCGCAGCGGCTGCGCCGAGGCCCAGCCGATCCAGAAATCCGCGACCCGGTTGCCGAACAGGCGCAGCGGCGGGGTGCTTTCGCGCTCCTTCAGCCGGGCACCGAGGATCAGGTGGCGGGGTTGTTCCCGCCACGCGGCGATCAGCGCCGGGATCTCCTTGGCGTCGTGCTGGCCGTCGCCGTCCAGGGTGACGACCGCGTCGGCGCCCTCGGCCACCGCCTGCTGCATCCCGGCCCACAGGGCACCGGCCTTGCCGCGGTTGGGTTCCAGGCGCAGGACCTCGGCATGGGTGGCCGCCAGGGTGGCGGTGTCGTCGGCGGAGCCGTCGTCCACCACCAGTACCCGGTCGACCTGCGCCCGCGCGGCGGCGGCCACCGCCTCGATGGTCGCGGCCTCGTTGTGGGCCGGGATCACGGCGAACACGACGGGCTCGGTCATGGTTGCGCGGTCCGGGGCATCAGGCCAGAGCACCGTTGATGCCGATGACCTGCCCGGAGACGTAGCCGGCGGCCTCGGAGGCGAGATAGCCCACCAGCCCGGCGACCTCGGCGGGCTCGCCGGCGCGCTGCATGGGCACCATGCGGCGGATGGATTCGTGGTCGAAGGCGGATTCGCTCATCGGGGTCTCGATGATGCCGGGCGCGACCGCGTTGGCGGTGATGCCGCGGCTGGCGACCTCCTGGGCCAGCGACTTGATCGCCCCGTGGAGCCCGGCCTTGGCGGCGGCATAGTTGGCCTGGCCGCGGTTCCCGGTGACACCGGCCACCGAGGTCACCGCGATGACCCGGCCCCAGCGGGTGGTGATCATCGGTAGCAGCGCCGGCTGGATCACGTTGTAGAAGCCGTGCAGCGAGACCTCCAGCGGTCGGCGCCACTGTTCCGGGGTCATGCCGGCCAGCGGGGCATCGTCGTGCACCCCGGCGTTGTGCACCAGGATCTGGAACGGTCCGCGGGCGATCTCGGTCTCCAGTGCCTCGCGGGTGGCCTCGGCATCGGTGATGTCGAAGCCCAGTACTTCGGCCTGGCCGCCATCGGCGCGGATCTGTTCGGCCACCTCGGTGGCGGCGTCGGTATTGCGGTTGGCATGGACGAAGACCTCGCAGCCGGCGGCGGCGAGATCCCGGGCGATGGCCGCGCCGATGGCGCCGCTGCCGCCGGTGACGAGTGCGCGTCGCGTCATGGGGTTTCTCCGGATTCCAGGATGACCGTGGCGCGGGCCGCCAGCAGGCGTTCGCCGCCGGCTTCCACGGCGAGATCGTAGATCGAGCTGCGGGCGTCGGCCATCACCCGCTGCGCGTGGATGTCCAGTGCGGTTTCGACGGTGTCCAGGCGCCGCGCG
>NZ_MUZR01000042.1 GCF_001995255.1 Thioalkalivibrio halophilus
CCCTATCAGTCAACGTAGTTGTCGCCTCAACGCAACCGACAGGTGACAACCATGAAGCACTACTCCGCGGAGCGTAAGGAAGCCGTCCTGCGCAAGCTGGCACCACCGATGAACCTCACTGTCCCCGAGGTGGCCGAGGCCGAGGGGATCTCCACGGCGACCCTGTACAATTGGCGCAAACAGGCCCGTGAGAGAGGACAGGTTTTGCCATCACGAGGATCGACCCCGGAGGGCTGGAGCAGCGAGGAGAAGTTCCGCGTCGTGCTCGAGACCGCGCCAATGACCGAGGCGGAGTTCAGCGCCTATTGCCGCGAGAAGGGGCTCTACCCCGAGCAGGTTGAAGCCTGGCGGCAGGCCTGCATGGAAGCGAACGCCAATGCGGCCGAGCAGGACAAACGCTCTCGCCAGGAGCGTAAGGCCGAGCACAAGCGCATGAAGAAGCTCGAGCGCGAACTCAGGCGCAAGGACAAGGCCCTGGCGGAGACGGCAGCGCTGCTGACGCTGTCAAAAAAAGCCGAGGCGATCTGGGGCCGCAACGACGAGGACGACTGACCAGCCTCCCGGATCGCCAGCACACCGTCGCCTTGGTTGCACAGGCGCAGCGCGACGGAGCCCGGCTGGCCAAAGCTTGCGCCATCATCGGCGTCAGTGTTCGCACCTACCAGCGCTGGAGCCGACCTGAGGGTGTGCGCTCGGACGGCCGTGCGGACGCCAAACGCCCGGAGCCGCACAACAAACTCGCAGAACGGGAGCGCACGGTGATTCTGGATCTTTGCAATGAGCCCCGCTACCGCAGTCAGCCGCCGGCTTACATCGTCGCAGACCAGGCCGACCGGGGCCGTTACATCGCCTCGGAGTCGACGTTCTACCGGGTGCTGCGCGATCACGACCAGAATCATCACCGCGGCCGTCACAAGGCCCCTCACGGCAGACGGCCACCCACAACCCACGTGGCGGATGCGCCGAACCGGCTATGGTCCTGGGATATTTCCTGGCTCCCCGGACCGGCTTGCGGGACCTGGTGGTACCTCTACCTGATCGTGGATGTATTCAGCCGCAAGATCGTCGGTCATGAGGTCCACGCCGCCGAGAACGGCGAACTGGCCAGTGAGCTCATCGAGAAAGCCCACTGGCGGGAGCACCTGGCCGCGAGGGCCAAGCCGTTGATTCTGCATTCCGATAACGGCAGTCCCATGAAGGCGGCGACATTCCTGCAGAAGCTCTACGACCTTGGGATCACACCCTCGCGCAGCCGCCCCCGGGTAAGCAACGACAACGCCTACTCCGAGGCACTGTTCCGGACACTGAAATACCGCCCGGGCTTCCCGTCGAAGGGCTTCGCCACGCTCGAGCAAGCTCGCGAATGGATGCTTACCTTCGTGCACTGGTACAACGAAGAACACCGGCACAGCGCACTGAAATACGTCACGCCGGCCCAGCGCCATCGTGGCGAGGCCACTCGGATCCTGGCGAACCGCAAGGCCACATACGAGCGAGCACGTGATACCCACCCGGAACGCTGGGCCGGGGCAATCCGGGACTTCGGTCTACCGGAGGCCGTCGCCTTGAATCCGGAAACGGCGGCCAATTGTTAAAGAACCGAGAAACCTCTCAGGCGTCATCTACGTTGACAGATAGCG
>NZ_MUZR01000043.1 GCF_001995255.1 Thioalkalivibrio halophilus
AGACTTGACCATAACTCGTGGCACAATGATTACGCGGGTTTTGAGCCGTCGCCCAAGGGTCCGGTCGGAAAGTGCCCGAAAAGCATAACCCGTGACCTGGCCGAGGAACTGCTCAACAAAGAGGCCATTCCGTTCTACGAATCAGAGGACAGCCAGTGGCCCGATCGGTTTCACGCGGTTTACAGGGGCGTGATCTACGAAGCCGTGCCCACACAGCCCGGGTATTCCTACCATGCATATCCATGGCGTGGTGATCTTCGGGGCCCTACCTTTCTGACTCGCAAAACGCTGAAAGCGCTGCGAGAAAAAGCAGACAAAAGGGGCGAAACGAAAGAGCTTGAGAGCTGGCTCCGACAGTTCGGGGGAGCATTGCGATGATGTTCGGATACGCTGGCGGATTACAGATCGAACTGGATCTGGAGCCGGCCTCCCTGGAGGGGCTTGCCGAAGGTCGTTGTCGCATGTTCCTGGCGGGTGAGCCGGTGTGGGTGGGCGAGGGCGAAGCACCGGACGGCTGCGGTGGGTACCTCGAGTGGACATGGGTCGACATGCTGGAATTTCTGGGGCGTTGGTGGCCCTGGCTGGTGCTGGAGGAGGATTATCCTGTACCTGTTTCGCCGGCATTCCCTTCCCAGTTTCTGGCCGAGTGCGAGCGCCGTTGGGACGGCATGGCAGACGAGCAGGTCGATGACGAAGAGCTGGAAGCCCATCGATTCCTGGCGCGTCACGACCTCGCATCGGCACCCAGGGGGCTGTTCCTGCCTTCCCTGATCATCATGCGACAGGGGAAGACCGCTCAGATTTCGGCTCCGGGGTTGCCGCGTGAGGTTATTCGCCCCTGGCGCGAGGTCGAGACAGTGCTGGAAGCCGCAGGCGAACATCTGTCCACCGCCTGCGCGGAAAGCACGCAGCCGCGTGCCCGTCAGGCCGTGGGTTGGTGGCAGGAGCGCCGAGAGCGAACCGAGGCTCGGGAGTGGATGCTGACCACGCGGCTCGAGGAAGATGCGCCCGGACGGTTCGAGCAGGCCGGCATTGATGCCGACGAATGGCAGTGGCCGGAACTGCGCGCCGTGGCACGGATGGCCTTCGACAGCGTTGTCAACGCCGATCAGCAGGCTGAATTGCTGCGCCGCATCGTGGATTGTCCCGCTCGCGCAACGCCCGAGCTCGATCGCATTGAAGCGGCGCTCGGGGAGCAACTGGACGATACCGAGCCCCCCTATCGGCAGGGCTACTGGGCGGCGAGCTGGCTGCGTGAGTGGCTGAGCCTGTCGCCCGAAGCCGCTGTGGAGCCGGGTGAATGGCTGAAACGCTGGGGTGTGCATGTTGAGGGCATCAATCTGGGAGCATGCCCGATAGAAGCCGTGACCGTGTGGGGCGAGCGCCATGGCCCCCTGGTGCTGGTCAACCACGCGTCGGAATCGCGTGCCGGTCACGAATACGGGGAGCGCGCCACACTCGCCCACGAGATTGCCCATCTGCTACTGGACCGGCAGGGCGCGCTCCCGGTGGCGGAAGTGCTCGGCGGACGAACACCGGAATACCCCGAGAAACGGGCTCGAGCCTTTGCCGCCGAACTGCTCTTGCCACGTGACGTGGCCGCCAGGGCCGTGGAACAAAGCGCCGACCTCACCGAGGCAGCCGAACGGCTGCGCGCCGATTACCGGGTGAGCCGGGAACTGCTGGCATGGCAGATCACCAACTCGGGAGCCGCAAAACAACTGCAGAGCCGTCAGGAGAAGGCACTGCTCGAGCAATGGCGCTCGGGGAGGGCCGGGGTAACTTGACCGGCACGGCCCGGGCCCCTTCCGGTTCGCGTAGGAGCGGCCTCGGCCGCGAACCGGACGGGCGTTCGCCCCGGGCTCAACCTGTTCGCTTGCAAGCAAGCTCCCACAGGGCCTCCCGGGCGTGGGGTTCGCCGTGGACCAGGCGGATGTCCTGCGGGCCGGTGCGGATGCCGCGCACGAAGCGCAGGAGGTCGGCCTGGTCCGCATGGGCGGAATAGCCGCTGATGGTGTCCACCCCCGCGCGGATGGCGTAGCGCTCGCCGTCCAGCTCCACGTGGCCGCCACGGCCGGCGGCCTGGATGGCGCGGCCCGGCGTGCCCTCCGCCTGGTAGCCGACGAACAGCACGTGGTGGCGTTCGTCCTCCAGCATGGCCTTGAGGTAGTTCACCACCCGGCCCCCGGCGGCCATCCCGCTGGCGGCGATCACCACCGCCGGGCGGCCGGAGCGGGCCAGGTAGTCCACCGTCTGCAGGTGGGTGTCGTGGTCGGCCACCGTATACAGGTTCTCGAAATCCAGCGGATGCCGCCCGGCACGCAGGCGCTGGTGCGCCTCGGCATCCCAGAACGGCTTCAGCTCGCGGTAGACCTCGGTAAAGCGCGCGGCCAGCGGCGAGTCCAGCACCACCTCCATGTCGCGCCAGCGCCGGTTGCCGCGATGGATCAGCCCCTCCAGCTCATACAGCAGTTCCTGCGTGCGGCCGATGCTGAAGGCCGGCACGATCACCGTGCCGCCGTTGGCATGGGCATGCTCCACCGCCGCCCGCAGCCGCGCCGCGCGCTCGCGGCGGTCGCCGTGGAGGCGGTCGCCATAGGTGCTCTCCAGCACCAGCGTATCCGCCCGGCGCGGCGGCTTCGGCGCCGGCAGCAGCGGCGCCCCGGGCGCGCCCAGATCGCCGGAGAACACCACCCGGCGCGAACGGCGCTCCCCCGGCTCGCGGAAATCGAACTCCACATAGGCCGAACCCAGGATATGCCCCGCGCGCTGCAGCCGCACCCGCGGGGCGAGGGCGGCATCCTCCACCGGCAGCGCATGCCAGGCGTTGTAATCCAGTGCCACCAGCCGCCGGTCGATGGTCCCCAGCACCGGCTCGATCAGCTGCCGGTCGCGGGTAAAGCCCACGCGCAGCGCATCCTCCAGCATCAGCGGCAGCAGCCGGGCCGAGGGCTTCGAACAGATGATCGGCCCGTCAAAACCCGCCGCCAGCAGATACGGCAGCCGCCCGATGTGGTCGATATGCACATGCGTGACCACCAGCGCCCGGATATCCTCCACCGAAAACTCGATCGCATGGCGCTCCAGCGTATCGCCCGGCCCGTGGTCGCGCCCCTGGAACAGCCCGCAATCCACCAGAAACGAATCCCGCGCCGATAGCCGCAGCCGGTGGCAACTGCCCGTCACGCCCTCGGCACCTCCGTGATGCACGATCTCCATAGCGTCTTCCCTGACCGTAAGCGAACCCCGACCATACATCGGACCATGCCCAAAGCGCACTTGATTTGCCCCACGATTCATGGCCCAATCCGCAGTTCGTTCAAGCGGTGAACAACCCCGCGCAGGAGGCCGGCCCCCTGGCCGATTGTCCTGATGCCAGATCGGCCAGAGGGCTGGCCTCCTACAGGCAAATCAAACAGGAATCCACCCGTCCGGCCATCCCATGCTCAGCACCTACCGCAAAGCACTCTCCCTGCTCAGCCGCAAGGAAAAACGCCGCGGCGGCCTCGTGCTCGGCATGGTCATCGTCATGGCCGTGCTGGAGACCGCCGGCGTCGCCTCGGTCATGCCGTTTCTGATCGTGCTGGGCAACCCCGAAGTGGTGCAGACCAACCCGGTGCTCAACACCGTGTATGACGGCCTCGGCTTCACCTCGGTGGATGCCTTCATCCTCGCGCTGGGCGCGGCCGCCTTCGGGCTTATCCCGTTCTCCGCTTATCCACCCCGGGCCGGGTGACACTGTATATGGTGTCAGATGTCTGCTAACGTAAAGGATGTACTGCAGCAGCTCCAGGGTGCGGGCGGTTCCCTGCGATGCGATGAATTGCGACGGTTGCTCGAAACCCTGGGCTTCGAGGTCCGCGACGGGAAGAAAGCAGGCCACAAGGTGGTCACCCATGCCGGGCTGCCGAGTTTCTACTCGACCTCCTACACATGCGGACACGGGAAAAACCCTGAAATCAAGCCAGCTTATGTCCGGAACATCCGCAAGATGCTCGAGGAGCGGGAGCCGGAATTGAGCCAATGGCTGAAGGGAGAGACGTCATGAACGCACAGGACTACGGGATCACGATACGCCGGGTTATCGAGGAGGGAGAAGCCTGCTTCGAGGCCCGGGTACGAGAGCTGCCGGACGTTGTCGAATACGCCGACACCCACGACGAGGCCTACGAGCTCGCGATCGATACCATCGAGACCACCGAGGCAGCGCTGAAGGAAAGCGGACGCGCGCTGCCGCAGCCCTTGCCGCCCGCGGATGACTTCAGTGGGCGCATTACACTGCGGGTGCCCAGAACGCTGCACCGCGCACTGGTCTCCCTGGCCGAAGACGAAGGCGTAAGCCTCAACCAGCAGATCGTCGCCGTATTGAGCTACTACGTCGGAGTGCAGACGCCAACCCGTACGGTTTTCGCCGAGTGGCATGCAGAGCCCGCCATTGCCCGACCCGGCGGCAAGGCTGCAACGGCTTGCCCGCAAATCATCCATGACATCGGCGCGGGCGACTCCAGCAAAGCCGATAAGTGGATGGCGCCAGCTGTATGACGGATTCCCCGATCCAAGCAGCCATCGATTGCCTGCGAATCCACGGGGTAAGCGTGCGCCAGTCCAGTGCCTGGCTGGCGGAAGATCATGACCCGCGGTTTTCACCCGTCGAGGCATACCAGCCGCAGTTCAAGCACCATGTGGAACGCAGCTATCTCATGGAAGTCCGCGAGGCGGAGACATCGTATTATGTCTTCCGGGTGTTCATCGGGCTGGGCCTGCGCTTGTTGCCAGTTTCTCCCGCTCGGGAAGGGGAAGACCCGGAGAAACACGAAGCCGGTGAGGCAGAAAGCGATGGTGTGCTGGCGCAGATCGAGGCGACATTTGTTGCGGAGTACGACACCGATACCGACCCGGGTCCGGAAGCGCTCGAAGCCTTTGCACAGAGGAATGCCAGCTACCACGTATGGCCATACTGGCGTGAATTCGTAAGCAATCAATGCGCCCGCATGGAGTTGCCGAGGGTCGTCATCCCGACGGTTCAGTTTGCTGTTCCGGCAGATACCCAATAACCCCGCATCCCGAACCCAACACCCGACCCTGAGGCCGCCCAGTTACCCCATGCTCAGCACCTACCGCAAAGCCCTGGCCCTGCTCAGCCGCAAGGAAAAACGCCGCGGCGGCCTCGTGCTCGGCATGGTCATCATCATGGCCGTGCTGGAGACCGCCGGCGTCGCCTCGGCCATGCCGTTTCTGAGCGTGCTGGGCAACCCCGAAGTGGTGCAGACCAACCCGGTGCTCAACACCGCGTATGACGGCCTCGGCTTCACCTCGGTGGACGCCTTCATCCTCGCACTGGGTGCCGCCGCCTTCGGGCTCATCCTGTTCTCCGCCTTCTTCCGCTCGCTCACGCACTACGCGATGAACCGCTTCATCGAGATGCGCCGCTCGCAGAGTCCTGCCCATAAGGGTAGAGGCCATATCGTCCAGGGCATGGCCGAACACAGTGCACTTTGAGTTAACGCCAGGGAGCCGGTAACCCCGTTATGCACCACCTTGCCCATGTCCGGATCCAGAACTTCCGCTCGTGCCGCGATGTTGCCCTCGCGCTCGGCGATTGCACCCCCATCGTGGGTTACAACAACGCCGGCAAGTCCAACGTGCTGGCCGCTCTCGCATGGTTCGTAACCTCCACGTCTCTGCGGGAGACCGACTTTCACGATGCGGAGAGTCCAGTAGCGGTGGAAGGAACACTCACGGGCCTGGACGGTGGACACCTGGCCGGAATCGCGGACAAGCACCGAACCAAGATCGAGCCGTACATTCAGGACGGGCGCCTCCATGTGCGGCGTACTCAACATTCTCCCGGCGCGAAGAAGACCGAAATCATGCTGGAAGTGCGCGATCCGACTACCGAAGACGATAGTGATGGTGCCTGGAAGCGCAACCCCAGCGGGATCGATAACGCACTCAAGGCGCTGTTCCCGGAACCCATAAGTATCGGTGCCATGGAGGATGCGGCCGAAGACGCCACCAAGGCGAAAAACACCTCCACCATCGGCAAACTGCTGGCGCAGTTCACCGGCCCGGCCGAGGCCAGCCACGGTGCCGAACTGGAGCAGGCCCTCGCGCCACTACACGACAAGCTCACGGCCACCGGCACCTCGCGCGCCGCAGAACTCAACCGGTTCGATAATGAGGCCACCGAAGCCCTGCGCCCCTTCTTCCCCGGTATCCAGCTCCACCTCGATATCCCCGTGCCCAGCGTCCAGGATCTTTTCGGCAAGGGCACCATCAAGGTGAGCGAACAGGGCCGCGATGCCGTCCGCGACTTCACCGCCCTGGGGCACGGCGCCCAGCGCAGCATCCAGATGGCACTCATCCGCTATCTCGCCGACGTCCGCGCCGACGAGCACGCGACGGCGCAGCGCCGGCTCCTGCTCATCGAGGAGCCCGAACTGTTCCTCCATCCACAAGCGATCGAGCAGGTGCGCACGGCGCTGGACAGCCTCTCTCACCACGGCTATCAGGTCGTATTCGCCACACATTCTCCCGTCATGGTGGACCGCGAAGCCGCGGCCAGCACCCGCATCGTCCGCAAGGATCCGGAAACCGGGGAAACCCGCATCATGCCCACGGCTCACGAGGCCCTGGAACAGCGCGTACAGGACGAGAACAAGCGCCTGCACGCGCTTTTCGCCCTGGAGAATGCCAACCACTGGCTGTTCAGCGATCGCGTGCTCATCGCCGAAGGCCCCACCGAGCGCTACCTGCTCCCCTTTATCTACGAAGCCGTCACGGGCCGAAAGCCCGCCGACGATGGGCTGGCCATCCTCGGGCTGGGTGGCGCCGGGGGATTGCCCGAATCACTAAGCGTCTTTCGGGAACTGGGCATCGAAGTGCGCGCGCTGGCGGATCTGGATTTCGCCGCAAACCAGGCGGTAAAGCACGGTCTCATCGCAAAGGATGACGAAGACCTGCGCGAATGCCTCAGCCAGATTCAGGCCATGGCGAATAACGACCCCTCCATTACCCTCGACGGCAACGGCCGCCCCCGCTCCAACAAGGACAACCCGGCGGGCAACAAGAAACCGAC
Organism: Thioalkalivibrio halophilus; assembly: GCF_001995255.1. Lineage (GTDB taxonomy): Bacteria > Pseudomonadota > Gammaproteobacteria > Ectothiorhodospirales > Ectothiorhodospiraceae > Thioalkalivibrio > Thioalkalivibrio halophilus. The sequence goes on from NZ_MUZR01000043.1 coordinate 7,079, forward strand.
TGTCGTGTTCCGGGGCTGGGCTGCCAGTCCGGACGCCCTTCCCGTGGCGGAGAACCTGCACCACAAGCTCCGCCATCACGAGGTCTGGCTCTGGACAGGCGGAGACATTGAACACCACCTGGGCCTGACTGGCCCCAAGGACATCAGCAGCTGGGCCCCGTATCGCAACCGGCTTGCGAGTGAGCCTTTCGACGACGTGGTAAGCGATCACGAGACAGTGGCAGCACTGGTCCAATGGCTGCGACCGGGAGGGGCACCTGCATGAACGGCGCCTCGTGGGCTCAGCGGCTTCACCGACTGACGAGCGGCAATGGGCTACGAGCCAGTATAGTTCGTGCCAGCAGCGCTTCTGTGGCGCTCAAGGTCATCAACGCCGTGCTGGGCTTTGCGGTCACTGTGGTTTTGGCGCGTACCCTCGGCCCGGACAGCTTCGGCGTCTACGCCTTCGCCCTCGCCGTTATCATGGTGGTCGGCTTGCCGGCCAAGGCTGGCGTACCGCAGCTGGTCACGCGCGAGACAGCCAAGGCGCAGGCAAGCGGCCAGTGGGGCACGATCAGGGCCGTGTGGCGCTGGTCGTCCCTGGTCGTTCTGATCGTCTCCGGCGTAGTCTTTTTCGGCGCTGTGGCTGCGGGTTTGCTGTTCCCCGACTATTTCCGTTCCGAGCCCGGCATCACGCTCGCCATTGGCCTGCTTATGATCCCTCTCATGGGGCTGGCACTGGTCCGGGCCTCGTCCCTGCGTGGCCTCGGCCATACCGTACAGGGGCAGTTACCGGAGCTGGCAATCAAGCCACTCACATTTCTCATGTTGCTGCTGGGCATCCTGTTCGTCTCCGGCGATGTGTTGCGTGCCCCGCAGGCCATGGCCCTGAATATCACGGCTACTGCCGTCGCATTTTTTATCGGTGCACTGATGCTCAGACGGGCACGACCCTCGGCACTGGATCAGGCGGCGCCCGTCTACGAATCCCGAACCTGGCTCGCCACCATTATTCCCATGGCGAGCATCAACGCCATGCATCTGATCAACACACAGGCGGACATCCTGTTGATCGGTGTCTTCATGGAAAGCGCGGACGTGGGACAGTACAAGGTCGCCGCCCAGGTCTCGCTGATCGTCGCTTTTGGCCTGCAGGCGACAAAGATGGTGGTGGAACCGTACTTCTCGCGCCTGTATCACCAGGGCGAACATGAAAAATTACACCGTCTGGCCCGAGGTGCCTCCCGACTGAATCTCGCGATCGCCCTCACGGTTTTCACGCCCCTTCTTCTGTTCGGCGATGACTTGCTGCATATCGCTTTCGGTGCTGGATTCGTGGCCGCCTTCATCCCGATGCTGATTCTTTCACTCGGGCGCTTGACTGGTTCGACAATTGGGTCCAGCGGCCACTTATTGACCATGTCTGGTCATCATCGAGAATACGCCCGTTTCTGGATTATGGCAGCCTTTTTGAATGTGGTGCTCAATCTTGTATTGATTCCGATCTTCGGGACGGTGGGTGCGGCGATATCAACTGCGGGTACGTTAATCCTCGCAAATGGCCTCGGGTGGTGGGCGGCGAAGCGGTGGATTGGGTGTGATTGCTCACCATTTTCCCGGCTGCGCCGGGGTGGGGTAGTTAATGAATAAGGTTGGCGACAATGCATGATGAGAGAGAAGAACGACTGAAGCTCCAAGAAGGGCAATACGAGTTTCCGTATCACTACATACCGAAATTTAATGTCTCGGGAGCGCAGCGATACAGGGTTCTTGGCTGGGGATTCGAGTATCTGTGCTATCAACACCATATCGCAGATACGGTTAGGGAACTGTCACCCAGCTCCGTATTGGAGGTGGGATGTGGCGATGGTTACTTCATCGGCGCACTTGGTTCGGATGTTCCCCGTCGTGTCGGTGTAGATTTCTCGGAAAGGGCCATATCGTTTGCTCGCGCCTTTAATCCGGATGTGACGTTCCATGCGGCTGACGCCGCGGAAATTGATGAACAGTTCGATGTGGTCGCTGCGATAGAAGTGCTGGAGCACATTCCGGACGAGCAGGTTTCGTCGTTCCTCCGCGTGCTGTTCGAGAGGGTTAAGCCGGGGGGGTATGTGCTGATTTCCGTACCGTCGGTCATTCTGCCGCTGAACAAAAAGCATTTTAGGCACTACTCGGAAGAGCTGTTGCGATCACAGGTTGCAGACGCCGAGCCGAGAGCGGAACCAGTGCGTGTCGAGCATGTTTGCCATGTGCCCCGATGGATGGCCGTGTACGACAAGCTGACGGTGAATCGATACTGGATGATTGATGTCTCTTTCGTCTCGTCGTGGCTGTGGCGCCGTTTATGGTCGAGGCACCGTATCGGGGATGCGAACACGGGCCGCCACGTTGTCGGATTGTTCCGGAGGCCCGTGTGAGAACAGCCGAAGTCTCGAGTGCCGTTTCGGAATACTTGTGGCATGCCTATGTCCCGCACCGGGATGCGCCCGAATGGATGTTGGAGGTATGTGAACGGCCTTCGGACGGGTTGGACCACTCGGTCGATGGCGCCATCGAACGCCTCGACGCACTCTTTGACCGGCTTACCCAGGCGGTGTCGCCGCCGTATATCGTGCCGCTCAGCGGGGGGTGGGATAGCCGTCTGATCCTCGCCGCATTGCGGGAGAGGACCGATAAAGTGGTTACCGTGACGGTGGGGTGCCCAGGCCAGTTGGATTATGAGATTGCGGCGCGTATCGCCGAGGCTGCTTGTGTGGAACACGTGCCTGTGCCACTGGATGAGCTAACCCTGGAATGGAGCGCGCTGGCCGAGACGACACGCCATGCACCATGGACGTACCAGCCGGATGCGTTCTTTATCTCCGCGGGCTGTCAGGCAGGCAAGCAAGCAGCGAGCTCGGGCGCGTCTATCTGGTCCGGATTTTTGGGTGAAGCCCTTACGGGAGGGCATTATCGTTCGGACTATGAGGCTGAAACGCCTTCGCAGGCGCGTTCGGAGTTTGCGAGAAGCCAACGGCGCGGAAACGCAAAGTTGCTGGCTTCGCACTCAACTGTTCAGAGCTACCCGGAAGCGCCTCCCGAATGGAGGGCATGCGCCGCACAGCGGGAATGGCTGGATTTCTCCGTCAGGCAGCGGGCTTGTATCGCCCCAATTGTTCTCGGAGGTGCCTGGCGCGGCTGGCAAGCGGATCAGGGTTATGGGTGGGGCATGGCCCCGATGATCGCACCGTACGCAGATCGGGATTGGGCTGCGTATTGGTTGCACGCGCCACGCCGCCAGCACGACGGGCAGCATCTCTACCAACGTATGGCGGAGGCACGTTTCCCCACCCTCTTCGGCCTGCCTGGAAAATCTACTTGGGGGGTGAGCAGGCATCAGCGGAGGCGGCAATTCCTGCTGAGAGCGCAACATGGCATCCGTAACCGCTTTCACCGGCACATGCCGTGGCTGCCGATTCGCAGCCGTTTAGCGGACAATTACATCGACTTTCAATGGGCCTTCCGCAAACGCGATGACTACATCAGCGTTATCGAAAAAGCCATCGAGGTCCTGAAGCAACACGAGGCAGTGCCATGGCTGGATTTGGATACCATCTGGCGTGAGCACTACCGTGGCAAGCGAGACCACGCTCAGGCCTTGCAGGTCTTGCTGGGCCTGGCCGTCAATTTGGAAGTGCACGGGTAGCGAGCATTGAAGAAAACGACACTAATCTGCCTCCTGGATAAGAAATACCCACCGGACCACTCCTTCGTGACCGGCATGCTGGCGCAGGCACTGCCTCGCGACGGCGATGTGCGGGTCCAGTTGCTCGTCATGGCGCCCGAGGGTAGTCCGCTCGGCCCGCAGCGTTACCTCCGCGCGGCATGCCTGCCCATGATACCCGACTTTTCGCGGCAGGGTAATTCTCGTGTGCGGGCCATGCTGACAGCACGGCGACTTGCCAGCACCTTGATCGACAAGGCGCGGCGTCGAGGTGAACGTGTCGTTCTGTTCGTCCGAAACCATCCCGCGCTGTTGCTCGTCGCGGCAAGCTTGAGGGGGCGAGCCGATGGACTTGTTTTTCAAAGTAGCTTCCCGCTGGAGCGGCAAGGCAATAGGGCTAGGCGCGGGCTTCATCAAGCCGCACTGCGTCTTGGCGGTCGCCGAGTGGATGGTGTGCTGGCAGTGAGTCCCCTGGGGCTCGAGCGGGCCCGGAGTTTGTGCTCTGACTACGCTCCAGGTTTGGTCGTTCCGCTCCTGTCGGATCTGCCGCGCGCCTCGGCGGCCGAAGATGCCATCTGGGGTGGCGACAAAGGCTCAGTACGATTCATTTATGTCGGAACGCATGGAGCGCAGAGGCGCCTTGACGTTGTGTTGGCCGGGGCCGTGGGTGCCTTGAACGCAGGCGCAAACGCCGCATTCGTTTTTGTGGGCGGGAAGCCAGAGGAAATTGCCGCGCTGAGAACGAGTTCAGGTGTACAACGTTGGGAGGGAGAGAGCCGTATTCGGTTCATTGAGGCATTGCCGCGTCCGACGCTTCCAGGCTTGTTAGGGGGGGCGGACGTTGGTCTGAGCCTGGTGCCGGCAACAAGAATAAATCGTGAGATGTCTCCGACCAAGCTTGCGGAATACATGGGCGCAGGTCTCGCGGTAGTTGCCAGTCGTGGAGTAGATCTTCAAGAGACATTTATGCGGGACTCGGCGGCGGGTCTCTTGGTCCCTTTCGACGCTCAGTCCATCGCTGATGGGATCGGCCAGATGTGTGCCGACCAGAGTTTTCTTAATGATTGTAAGTCGTACGCAGAGAACTTCGCCGAAACCCGCCTAATATACTCGAGATATGTTTCCGAATTTACCGCGATCATATTTGGATCCGAAGTCAGTAGTTTCGATGGCCACTCATCGACAATCGACTCTGACCCAGAACGATGATTCGGGTGGTGAGATGGCGAAACGACAACTCAGGAGTTTCATCGGTGGCTCTCCCAAGTACGGACCGAGATTTCTTCTTCGCCAGCAGGAGCAGCACCCACGCGTGTCCATGTTACCCATGAATGAACTGCATTATTACAGCGCCGACCTTGCGAGTCGCATTATCCGACGCGCGCAGTGCTGCATCGGGCTCTTTGCTTGGGTGGCGGAAGCACTTAAAGCTAAAGGTCTTCGCATTACCACCAAAGTGCTGCAGGAAGGGCATGATGTACCGCGGTGATAGGGCGGCGGGTACGTCTAATGCGGTCCGAAATTTATCGGCCATCATGGCGTTTTCATTGGCGTTTGCTCTTTTGGCGGGCCCGCGTCTTCAGGTCTTCGATGTTCATGCTGCTTCGGTGCTGATGGTTTCGGCAGGTTATTTGGTCTTCGGGCTGGCGTCGGGGAAAATCGATAAACCGCTTGTCTCGATATCTGCGTTTTTGTTTCCATCACTACTGTACGCAATCAGTTTAGCGCTTTTACTGCCGTTAGGGACAATGGAGTTTTCTTATGTCCTGGCGAAAGCCTATGTGTATGCCTTTGCTGCAGCTGGACTCGTCAAGGTATACATCCATGCATATGGTTCTGATTGGGCAGTTCGCCTTCTCCGTCACGTTGTTTTCTTGTGGGCGATTTTGGCCCTCAGCGGTATTAGTTTTGTTCTTATCCCTTGGTATAGGGGTTGGGTAGGCGAAAACTTCTTCATGGACGGTAATTACCATTGGGTTGAGTCGGGATACAGAGCGTACGACCTCGTTTCAGGTGGTGCTTTTAATGGTGCCTTTGGGTATGTGGTAGTTGTTTTTATCATTGCCCTCCTTTGGCGGAGGCTTCGGTTTTCTGGGCTGGGCGCGATTTTGCTTGGGTTGTTTGTTGGTTTTGGTGGTGTGCTGATGGCGCGCTCCTTTCTTGTGCTGTTCTTGGTGGGCTTGTTCACGTTGCTGGCTCTCATGTTTATTAGGGCGGCACTGAAAAGGGAGCTTGTTGTCCGCAAGGCATGGCTTACGATGCCGTTAGTTGTGTTGGTATCTTTTTTAATTGCGTATGCATCATTCAGCGTACTACCGGATCACGTGCGATCCTGGGCTTTCGAATTCGTTGATGGTGATGGGCGTGGTTTAGTGATGCCCGGATCGTTAGAAACTATAGTCGGGCGAATGTATTTTCTTCCAGAAGGCTTTGTTGAAACGTTGTTTGGAGGAGGCTATCTGGGGCGTTGGGAGAGTGGCCCCTATGTCAGAAGTGACGTTGGGTATGTTCGTGTATTGTTTAATAGCGGTGTATTAGGGCTATTGTTGATTATAGTTCCTCTGGGGTTGCTTTGGGGTGCTGCGGTCTATAGATATCTTCGAGATGGTGATGGGGTGGCTCTCTTGTTGGCATGTCTCATTGTTCTCATCGCCGTCGGCAATGCAAAAGAGCTGTTTGTTCTTCCTCGAAACACAGGGGTTTTGGTTTTGCTGGTGCTTTTTCTTTACATGAAAGATAGATACCGGCGGGTCGCTTGGGGTTGGCCTCATAGAGAGACTCGCGTTAGGGGTTTTGCTAGATCGTTTGGCGCGAAGGTGAGGGTGTCGGCATGATTAGGCTGTTTGCCTACATGCCGACGCCGGGCGGCCTCACGGGTGCGCCCCGGCGCTTGCTGACCCTGGCATCCGTCCTTCGTGAGCAAGGCGTCGAGATGTGCATCGCCACGCAGCGCGACAGCGACCTGTTTCGGGCGGCGGAGGAACAGGGGCTCGATACGGTGGAGGTGGAGCCGGTCGGGGTGCTCCGCCAACGTCACGGTGCGTTGTTCGGGGGTAATGCCGTATTCCGCCTGAAGGCGCTGTTCAGCCTGCTGGTGCAGAACCTGGGTATCGCGCGGAAGATTCGGAAGCACGGTGCGGATGTCGTCTGGATTCGAGGCAGCAAGGGGATTGCGTTTGCCGGGCTGGGTGCGCTTGTGAGCCGGCGGCCCCTGGTATGGGACGTGGATTACGAGCTGCCATCCCGGGGTGTTGTGCGCTGGCTGCATCGGCTGGGGTTGTGGGCGGCCAAGCGCGTGGTATTCCAGTATTCGGCTGCGCCGGATGCGATTTTCGGTCTGGAGCTGGCCGCGCGGTACCGACAGAAGTTCCGGACAATCATCCCCGGCATCGATCTGCCATCGCTGGAACCGTTCCGGGCCAAGCGAATGGCGAGGGAGCGACGGGAGGGCGATCCTTTCGTGATCCTCCAGGTCGGCACCATCTGCGATCGGAAGAATCAGGTAACAATCATAGAGGCATTGCGTTCTCTACAGATAAATAACGTGCATGGAGATTGGGAACTGTGGTTGGTGTATGACGAAATACAGGATCGGGTTGTCCCGGTTCGTGTTAGTGGCTATGGGCTTGAGCCGAATGTGATGTTCCTTGGATGGCGTGACGATGTTAAGGCGTTGATGGTGGAAGCGGATATCTTGGTGATGCCGTCAAGAGATGAGGGCGTTCCAAATGCCGTACAGGAGGCGATGGCGATAGGCGTACCTGTACTTGCGAGCGAAGCGGGGGGCATGCCGGAGATTATTCGCGACGGTCAGACTGGGTGGATTCTGGGTATGGATGACGCCGAAGCCTGGGCCGAACGTATTAAGAGGTGTGCACTAGACCGTTCGGCGTGTAAGTCTGTTGGGGACGCTGCCTCAACGTATGCACTTGAACATCTCGGAACTGCGCAGTGGGGACAAAGTTACGCACGCCTGGTGGAGGAAGTGGTGAGTTCTCCTGATGCAGTAGAGGTCCGCTGATGTGCGGGATCGTCGGGTATTGGTCGCGGAATAGCCGCTCCGTGGATGTGGCCAGCCGGATGGCTCATCGTATAGCGACGAGGGGCCCTGATGACGCTGGGGTGTGGGCTGAAGGTGAAGGCGAGCCGGTCTTGGCGCATCGACGGCTGTCGATAGTTGACCTGTCTCCAGCCGGTCATCAACCGATGGTGTCACCCTGTGGACGGTATGTACTTTCGTATAACGGAGAAATCTATAACCATACGGAACTCAGGCAGGAGCTGGAACGCGAAGGCGGCGGATTCGATTGGCGGGGCCATTCGGATACGGAGACGTTGCTGGCGGCGTTGCGCTACTGGGGGGTGCATGGTGCTCTGGAGCGGCTAAACGGCATGTTCGCGTTCGCGCTCTGGGATCGGACAGAGCGGACGCTGTTTCTGGCGCGTGACCGTATGGGAGAGAAGCCGCTCTACTATGGTCGTAGTGGCGACACATTTCTCTTTGGTTCCGAACTCAAGGCGTTGGCTGCGCATCCGGATTGGCGGGGTGAGGTAGATCGCGATGCGTTAGCGCTTATGCTTCGCTATAACAACGTGCCCGCGCCATGGAGCATCTACCGAGGGATCTACAAGTTGCCGCCGGCCCATTATCTGGTGGTTCGGGGTCAGGGGCATCAGGTGGGTGAACCGGAGTGCTACTGGGATCTCCCGGAGGTCGCGTCGGAAGGGGCTCGGGAGGCGAAGGGCGAGCCGGACGCACTCGCAGACGAACTGGATGAGCTACTGCGCGACTCCGTTGGTCGGAGAATGATGGCGGACGTTCCGCTGGGGGCGTTCCTGTCCGGTGGTTTCGATTCGACCATGGTAGTGGCGCAGATGCAGGCGCAGAGTGCCCGCCCCGTAAAGACATTTTCGATTGGCAATGCAGATGCGGAGTACGACGAGGCGCATCACGCGGCGGCCGTGGCCCGCCACCTGGGGACGGATCACAGAGAGTTGTATGTAACGCCGGAGGATGCGCAGGCTGTCATCCCGCGCTTGCCGGAAATTTTCGACGAGCCATTTGCGGATTCCTCCCAGATACCGACCTATCTGGTTAGCGAGCTGGCACGGCGGGATGTCACGGTAACGCTGTCCGGTGACGGGGGCGACGAGCTTTTGGGGGGCTACAACCGCCATGTTGTCGGCCCGGGGGTATGGCGCCGAGTGAATAGGCTGCCTGGTTGGCTGCGCGGGTTCCTGGGTGGTGCCGTCGGGAACTTGTCGCAGCGGGATCTGCGGCAATGGAGAAGGCGGCTTCCCGCCCGCATGCAGGTCCCGAATCTGGAGCTCAAACTGGAAAAACTCGCCAAGGCGCTGGGTGCGTCCGACGGGCCCGGGTTCTATCGTGCACTGCGTTCTCGGTGGAAGGCGCCGGAGGGCATGGTCCTGGGGGCGTCCGAACAGCAGGAGCAAGAGGGCCCGGTGGATTGGCTTTCGGACTTGCCCGGCTTGCGGGAGCAGATGATGCTCCTTGATATGCTCACATATCTTCCGGACGACATTCTGACCAAGGTGGACCGAGCCAGCATGGCGGTAAGCCTGGAGGCTCGCGTACCGCTGCTGGACCATAGACTGGTGGAGTTCGCTTGGCAGGTCCCGACCGAGTACAAGGTGCGCGACGGGCAGGGTAAGTGGCTGTTACGCAAGGTTCTTGATCGCTATGTGCCGAGCTCGCTGATGGAAAGGCCGAAGCAGGGCTTTGGTATACCAATTGAACACTGGCTTCGGGGGCCGTTGCGCGACTGGGCGGAGTCGCTGCTTGATGAGCAACGCCTATGTGAAGAAGGCTTTTTCGATCCGGCGCCCATCCGGAGGGTGTGGACCGAGCACTTGGCGGGCCGAGGCCGAAGCCAGCATCGCCTCTGGTGCGTGCTCATGTTTCAGGCATGGTTGGATGAGCAGAGGAAACAGTTCGCAGTTGGTTGAGTAACACGGGATTTTTCAACGCACGAGGGATTCAGGTGGATTTACCAGGATTGCACAGAAAGGGGCACGGCCTGAACAACGTGTGGTGGACCTCCGGCGCTGGTGGGCCGTCGTCATTGATCGGGGACCCAGCTGGGGGTCGCAGGGAAGGGAGAGGTGGAGCCGTGGAATGTGCGCGGGTGCTGGCGTGATCGGGGAACCCCAACCATGACGGAACCGATTATTGAACCTTTGGCGGCTGTCTCAGGCGAAGCCGCCAGCGAACTGCTCGCCCGATGTATGGGGGATGCATTCGGGCGAGAGAAGAGCGCGAGGCTGTGGAAGTGGAAGCATCAGGATAACCCGGCTGGGGACTCGGTCGGGTTGGCTGCGTTCAGCCCGAGCGGTGAGCTGATCGGTCTGCGCCCCTTTATGCGCTGGCGACTGCGCGGGGCAGATGGAGTGGAGGTGTCTGCGGTGCGAGCGGTGGATACCGCCGTTGATCCCGATTGGCGGCGAAGCGGATTGTTTTCTCGAATGACCGTCGGCGCATTGGAGCAACTGGCAGAGAATGGGATTGACCTGGTTTTCAACACACCGAACGACCGGAGCGGCCCGGGGTACCGAAAAATGGGCTGGCATTTGTTGGGCCATCCGCGCGTGTGGATTCGGCCACGCCCGTTCGGGTTAACACGCCGCTTGGTTGAAAGTCCGTGCATTGGGCTTCGGTCGTTCCGGCCGGAGGATGCAGCGGCACTGGCAGAGATGGGTACGGAGGACCGTGGTGATGCTCTGATTGTAGAGAAGTCACCGGAATATCTGCGCTGGCGGTACGGTGGGCACCCCAACCTCACCTATTCGTTGGTCTCGTGTGAAGCGGGAACCGCGGTGGTGAGGCCGGATCGCCGTGCGGGGCGCCAGGGAGTTGCGGTGCTCGACATGTTTTTGCGCGAAGCTGCGATCGGGGCTCGGTATCGCCTTTTGGGTGCGGTATTGCGCGAGACGGACGGGGCTTATGTGGTGATGGGGCCGCAAAGATCCAGGGGGGCTGGAATGGCTGCGGGTCTGCGCGGATTTGCCCCGTTCCCTTGGCGGAACGTGAACCTTGCTGCGCGGCCGGTTGCCTGGGCGGACGAGGCGCCGGTCTTCCATGACCGTGGTGCGTGGGGGCTGACACTGGGCGATTTGGAGACATTCTGATGGCGAAGTATGCGGAAGCCCCACCGGCGCTGGTCGTTTCGTTGGACTTTGAGCTTCACTGGGGAGTCAGCGAGCGTGTTACTGGAGCTGACCATCCCTATGCCGCTCATCTGCGTGGTGCGCGGGATGTGATTCCCCGATTGCTGGAGCGGTTTCGGGAGCGTGGAATCCACGCCACCTGGGCAACGGTTGGCGCGCTGTTTGCCGATGGGCGTACGGACCTTGGCTCGTTCATGCCTGCTGTCAGGCCCGAATACGAGCGCACCGCCGTGGATAACTACCGCTTGGGGTTGGGGGCATCAGAGGCGGAAGACCCGCTGCATTTCGCGCCCACTCTGGTGAAGAAGATCCGTGAGACGAAGGGTCAGGAACTCGCATCGCATACGTTCTCGCATTATTTCTGCGATGAGCCCGGCCAGTCCCGCAAGGCGTTTTCGGCGGATCTGGCTGCGGCCCAGGCGATTGCCGAGCGTGAGGGGGAAGCACTGCGGTCGCTTGTGTTCCCGCGCAACCAAGTGGTTGATGAGTATCTGTCAGCCTTGACGGAAAACGGAATCGAAATTTACCGGGGCAATCCTCCCGGGGGGCTTTATGAGCCTGTGCATCACCCGGCGCGGCGTGCCGCGATGCGGGCGGCCCGGTTGACGGACGGGTTTCTGAATCTGACCGGGCACCATACGTTCGGTTGGGACAGAATCACTGCGGAGTACCCTTGGAATGTTCAAGCAAGCCGCTTTCTTCGGCCTTACTCTCGCAAGCTTCGGTATCTTGAGCCTCTGCGCAGGCGTCGCGTGAAAGCAGGTATTCGGGCTGCCGCGAAGCGAAACGAGGTGTTTCACCTCTGGTGGCATCCCCACAACTTCGGCGCGAACCAGGAAAAGAATCTGGAAGCCCTGGACGACATTTTGGACACCTTTGAACGGCTTCGGGAGAGCGAGGGAATGCGCTCCTTCAGCATGAGCGAGGCCGCTGACTTCGCACGAACGCTGAAGCGTTAGGCAGATGTCTTGGAAGAAGGGAGCATGCATTGAAGTGCCCCGGGCAGCCGTCCGGGCTGTGATTTGCCTCGGAAGCCAAGCAGCAAGGACAGATTGAGATGACGATGGACAGATTCGCCCAGCTAGCAGACATACGCATTGCCGTCATCGGCCTGGGCTACGTGGGCCTGCCGCTGGCGGCGGAGTTCGGGCGGGTGTTGCCCACGCTGGGGTTCGATATCGACGCCCAGCGGGTGGAGGAGCTGAACCGGGGGCATGATCGCACGCGGGAGGTGGAGCCGGAGGAGCTGGCGGCGGCCGCGCAGCTGGAGATGACGGCGGACCCGGCGGCGCTGGCGGACTGCAATGTGTTCATCGTGACGGTGCCGACGCCGATTGATGCGCACCGGCGGCCGGATCTGGGGCCGCTGCTGGCGGCCAGCCGCACGGTGGGGCGGGCGCTGAAGGATGGCGACGTGGTGATCTTCGAGTCCACGGTGTATCCCGGGGCCACGGAGGAAGACTGCGCGCCGGTGCTGGCGGCGGAGTCCGGCCTGACCGTGAATGAAGGGTTCTTCCTGGGCTACAGCCCGGAGCGGGTGAACCCGGGGGACAAGGCGCATCGCATTCCGGACATCGTGAAGGTGACCTCGGGTTCCACGCCGGAAGTGGCGCGGTTTGTGGACGAGCTGTACGCGCGCATCATCCGCGCGGGCACGCATCGGGCGCCGAGCATCCGCGTGGCGGAGGCGGCCAAGGTGATCGAGAACACCCAGCGGGACGTGAACATTGCGCTGGTGAACGAGCTGGCGCTGCTGTTCGACCGGCTGGAGCTGGATACCGAGGCGGTGCTGGCGGCGGCGGGCACCAAGTGGAACTTTCTGCCGTTCCGGCCGGGGCTGGTGGGCGGGCACTGCATCGGGGTGGACCCGTACTACCTGACGCACAAGGCCCAGGCGGTGGGCCACCATCCGGAGATGATCCTGGCCGGGCGGCGGGTGAACGACGGCATGGGCGGGCATATCGCCGACCGGCTGGTGAAGGCGATGATCCGCAAGGGCTTCCCGGTGGTCGGGTCGCGCATCCTGGTGATGGGGCTGGCGTTCAAGGAGAACTGCCCGGACCTGCGCAACACCCGGGTGGTGGACATCATCGCCGACCTGCAGGGCTACAACGCGCAGGTGGACGTGTGGGACCCGTGGGTGGATGCGGCCGAGGCGCGTGAGGAATACGCCCTGGACCTGCTGGAAGGTGAGCCGGATGCCGGTGCGTACGATGCGATGGTACTGGCCGTGCCGCATCGGGAGTTCGTGGCGCTGGGCGGCGAGGGCGTGCGCCGCCTGGGGCGCGAGAATGCCGTGGTGTTCGACGTGAAGTCGGCCCTGCCGCCCGAAGCGGCGGATTTGCGGTTGTAGGGCGTGCGGCTTCTCTTTGTCGTCAACGACTTCGGCTTCTT
>NZ_MUZR01000044.1 GCF_001995255.1 Thioalkalivibrio halophilus
AGTCCGCCACCGCGGACAGCGGTGAAGAATGGGAAGAATTCTGAGGCGCACCGGAGACCTTTGCTGAATGGGCCGTTTCGAGAGCCTGAGCGACCGCGATTTCCGGCGCGTCGCCCGCCTGATTGGCGAACGCACCGGGATCATGCTCAACGAGAGCAAGCGGGAGCTGGTCTACAGCCGCCTGGCACGGCGGCTGCGGGCGCTGGGCCTGGAACGCTTCGAGCAGTATCTCGACCGGGTCGAGGGTGGCGACGAGGCCGAGCTCGAAGAGTTCATCAATGCCCTCACCACCAACCTCACGGCGTTCTTTCGCGAGCCGCACCACTTCGAGATGCTGGAGGGATCGGTGTTGCAGGAGATGCGCCGCGCCAACCCGGACGGACCGCTGAAGATCTGGTCGGCCGGCTGTTCCACCGGGGAAGAGCCCTGGTCGATCGCGATGACCCTGGCCGACGCGACGGGCTCGACGGATGCGGCGCGCATCCTCGCGACCGACGTGGACTCGCGCGTGGTCGCGCATGCCGATGCCGGGATCTACGACGGCAGTCGCATCACCGGGATCGCGCGCGAACGCCAGCGGCGCTGGCTGCTGCGCGGCAAGGGCGCGCAGGACGGGAAGGTCCGGATCCGCGATGACCTGCGCTCGATGGCACGATTCCAGCAGCTCAACCTGTTCGACGAATGGCCGATCCGCGGGCCGCTGGATGCGATCTTCTGCCGCAACACGCTGATCTATTTCGACAAGCCGACCCAGAAGGAGCTGGTCGAACGCTTCGCGACCATCCTGCGCCCCGGCGGCTACCTGTTCATCGGCCACTCGGAATCGCTGTACCGGGTGACCGACACGTTCCGCCTGCTGGAACAGACGCTGTACCGGAGGGTTTCGCCATGAGCGCGGTGCCCGAGCTGCATGATGGCGCCTTCGCGCACATCAACCGCTACTGGGATCGCATGAATAATGCCCCGGCGGCCAAGCTGCTGCCCGGGGAATGCTACGTTTCGGTGTCCTCCGCGGAATTGATCACCACGGTGCTGGGCTCCTGCGTGTCGGCCTGCGTATGGTCGCCGAAGGCGGGAGTGGGCGGCATGAACCATTTCATGCTCCCGGAGGGCGAACGCGACAGCGGCTGGGGGCCGGCGGTTTCCAATGCCACGCGCTACGGCACCCACGCGATGGAGTTCCTGGTGAACGAGCTGCTCAAGCTGGGCGCCGAGCGCGACGATCTGCGCATCAAGATGTTCGGGGGCGGGCGCGTGATGGCCGGCATGAGTGACGTGGGCGCGCGCAACATCGCGTTTCTGCGCCGTTACGCGCGCGAAGAAGGGCTCGAGATTCTGGCCGAGGACGTGGGCGGCCCATGGCCGCGCAAGGTAGTGTTCTTCCCCGCCTCGGGACGGGTGCGGCTGAAAAAGCTCGTATCCCTGCACAACAACACCCTGCTCGAACGCGAGCAGGACTACCGCCGCCGCCTCGAAGGCGAGGACGTGGCCGGCGACGTGGAGCTGTTTGAATGAGCACAACGCAGGCCCGTCCCATCCGCGTGATCGTGGTCGACGACTCGGCCCTGATCCGCAAGCTGCTGGCGCGCATCCTCGATCAGGCACCGGACATCGAGGTGGTGGACACCGCCGCCGATCCGTACGACGCCCGCGAGAAGATCAAGCAGCACGATCCGGACGTCCTGACCCTGGACGTGGAGATGCCGAAGATGGACGGCATCACGTTCCTGCGGAATCTGATGCGCCTGCGCCCCATGCCGGTGGTCATGGTCTCCTCGCTGACCGAAGCGGGAGCGGATGTCACCCTCCAGGCACTGGAGCTGGGGGCGGTGGATTTCGTGACCAAGCCGGGCACCGACGTGGCGCATGCCATGGAGGCCTACGCGGACGCCCTGATCGAGAAGATCCGGACCGCGTCACGCATCCGCGTGCAGGCTCGCAGCGCCCCGGCGGAAGCGCCCGCTCAGGTCACCCCGCCGGCGGCCACCGCCGGCGGGGGCCGCCGCTTTCGCACCACCGATCGCGTTATCGCACTGGGTGCTTCCACCGGAGGGACCGAGGCCCTCAAAGAGGTGCTGATGGGACTGCCGCCGGATGCGCCCGGAATCGTGATCACCCAGCACATCCCGGCAGGCTTCAGCCAGGCCTTCGCGGAGCGCATGGACCGCAGCACCGCACTACGGGTGAAGGAGGCCGAGGACGGAGACGTGGTGATGCCGGGGCACGTATTCGTGGCCCCCGGCACGGACTATCACCTGCGCCTGGAGCGGGACGGTGCGCGCTACGTCTGCCGGCTGGACGACCAGGGCCCGGTGAACCGTCATCGGCCCAGCGTGGACGTACTGTTCGAATCCGCCGCGCAATCCGCCGGTTCCAACACCATGGCCGCGCTGTTGACGGGCATGGGCGACGACGGCGCCCGCGGGCTGCTGGCGCTGCGCGAGGCCGGCGCCCACACCATCGCCCAGGACGAAGCGACCAGCCTGGTCTGGGGCATGCCCGGCGAGGCCGTGGAACGCGGCGCGGCCGTACAGGTTCTGCCGCTGGGGCGCATTGCCGAGGCACTGCTGGACGATCATCGCGACACCAGCCGCGCCGGGGCCAACGGAGGAGACACGCCATGACCGACTGGAAACAACGACTGAGCCATCCGGCTCTGCAGCGCGGACTCGCGATCGCCCTGGTAGTGACCCTGCTCGCCGGCATCGCGGGCGTCTGGCTCGCCGGCGCGACCGCGGCTGCGACGTTGCTGGTCATCCCCCTGCTGCTGGGCGCAGCCATCGTGGCGGGTCTGTTTCTGGCCACTGACGGGCATGCGGAAACCGCCGCCGAGGATGATGCCGCGCGCGGCAGGGCCGACGGCGCGGAGTTGTCCGACGAAATCGACCAGGTCATGCGCTTCGAGCTGGGTCAGATCGAACAGGAGATCACCCGGCAGAAGGGACTGATCGAGGAGGCGGTGAAGGAACTGGGGGACAGCTTCAGCGACATGCACCAGATCGCCGAACGCCAGCAGGAACTGATGAGCTCCGATCTGTCCTCCACGAACAACGCGGGGGAAGACGGGAAATCCCAGCCGGAGATCCTGCGCGACCTGACCCGCCAGTCGGACGAGACCCTGCAGATGTTCATCGACACGCTGGTGGAAGTCAGTCGCCAGAGCGTGGAGAGCGCCCACCACATGGAAGACATGAACCAGCACATGGACGGGGTGTTCAAGCTGCTGGACAGTGCCGGCGAGATCGCCGACCAGACCAATCTGCTGGCGCTGAACGCGAGCATCGAGGCCGCACGGGCCGGCGAGGCCGGACGTGGCTTCGCGGTGGTGGCCGACGAGGTGCGCAACCTGTCGAAGCGCTCGGCCACCTTCCACGAGGACATCCGCAAGCAGATCGAGGAGGCGCGCCGGAGCATCCGCCAGGCGCACGACACGGTCCACGCCATGGCCTCGCGCGACATGAGCGACAGCATGGAAGAAAAGGAGCGCGTCGGCTCGCTGTTCGGATACGCCCGCCAGGCCACCGAGGAAATGGAAAACCGCCTGCAGGAAGAAGCGGAGCTGGCCGACCGCATGAACCAGGCGGTCGCCACCGCGGTTCGCTCGCTGCAGTTCGAGGACATCGCGCGTCAGTCCCTGGGCACCGCCGAAGACGCCCTGGCCCATCTGCACGAACTGCAGGGGATCCTCCACGAGGCAAGCTCCACCGACGATGCCCGCGCGATGGCCGAGCGCGTGCGCGCCTGGCGCGAGGATCGCCAGAATCGTCATCATCGCGCCGTGAATCAGGAAAACCTGGACACCGGCGACGTTGAACTCTTCTGACCCCCGAAAACTCCCGACGGAGACCGCATGAGCATCCAGACCCGCACATCGACGGACGGCAGCGAACTGCGCATCGCCATCCACGGCCGTTTCGATTTTGATCAGCATCAGGACTTCCGCAGCGCCTACCGCGACACCCGCGGCGCCGGCATGCGCTACGTCATCGACCTGTCGCAGACGGAGTACATGGACAGCTCCGCGCTGGGCATGCTGCTGCTGTTGCGGGAACACGCCGGCGGCGATAGTGCCGACGTGCGCATCGTCGGGGCGTCCGACGGGGTACGCAAGGTGCTCGACATCGCCAATTTCGGTCGCCTGTTCACCATCGAGTGACGTCCGTGAACGCCTCCTCCGAAAGCGTGCCGCTGGCGTCCGGCGAGGGGCGTGTGCTGATCGTCGACGACGACAAGCACAACCGGCGCCTGCTGAAGATGATGCTGACCGGCGCCGGCTACGACACCGAGGAGGCGACCGACGGCCA
This sequence comes from Thioalkalivibrio halophilus, assembly GCF_001995255.1. Taxonomy (GTDB): domain Bacteria; phylum Pseudomonadota; class Gammaproteobacteria; order Ectothiorhodospirales; family Ectothiorhodospiraceae; genus Thioalkalivibrio; species Thioalkalivibrio halophilus. Next base: position 4,305 of record NZ_MUZR01000044.1, read on the forward strand.
CCAGGCCGTGGAGCAGGCACGCAACGCTCCCCCGGACCTGATCCTGATGGACGTGATGATGCCGGGGCTGGACGGCTTCGAGTCCACCCGGCAGATCAAGCACGAGTGCGGCGACCGTTTCATCCCGGTGATCATCCTGACCGCCCTGGATGACGAGGACTCCCTGCTGCAGGGTATCCGCGCCGGTGCCGATGATTTCCTTAACAAGCCCCTCAACCTCTCGGTGCTGCGCGCCAAGATCCACGCGATGGAGCGCCTGCGCGACCTGCATCACGGGCTGCGCGAGCGCAACGAGGCCCTGGCCCGGGCCCGGGCGCGCCAGGCATGGGAGGAAGAGACCGCGGAAAGCGTGTTCTCGCGCGCCATCACCGGACGCAATGTGGGCGACGAACGGCTGCACGTACGCCAGTGGGCCGCCGCCACCTTCAGCGGCGACGTGGTGCTGTCGGACTTCACCCCGGACGGCGGCCTGCGGGTACTGGTGGGGGACTTCACCGGCCATGGCCTGGCTGCGGCCATCGGCACCTATCCGGTTTCGGAGACCTTCCATACGCTGACGCGCGAGGGCGTGGGCGACACCGAACTGGTCTTCGAGCTCAACCACGTGCTCCACGGCTTTCTGCCGCCCTCGATGTTCATGGGCGCCGTGCTGGTCACTTTTGAGCCCGACGGGCAGAGCCTGACCGCCTGGAACGGCGGCCTGCCGGATGCCCTGCTGTGCGGCGGCGACGGACGACTGCGCAGCCTGCCCTCGCAGGCGATGCCGCTGGGGATCCTGCCCCGGCTGGAGCTGGACAGCGGCCCTCGGCGTTACGCCGTCGCCGCCGACGAGACCCTGCTCATCGTCACCGACGGGGTTCTGGAAGAGGAAGGCGCGGCCGGCGAGCCGTTCGGCGAGGCACGCCTGCATGGCTGTCTGTGCCATCCGGAGCGCCCACCGGAACGGATCGAACGGCTGGGCGATGCCCTGTCACGGCACATGGGGGACGCGTCACCGGCCGACGACATCACCGCGGTCGCGATCACCTGCGATCCCGAGGTCGTGCTGGAAACCGGTCTCGCGGTACCCCCGGACACGACCGGCAACCGACGCTGGTCCATGGAGGCCGCCGGGGCCGAGCTGGCCCGCGTGGACGTCGCGGAAGAGGCCCGGCAGCAGCTCCGACGCTGGTTCCCGGAGCCCGGCGAACACGTTCAGGCCCTGCAGACGGTGGTCGCCGAGCTCTGCAACAATGCCTTCGAACATGGCGTGCTGGGCCTGTCTTCCGAGATGAAAGCCACCGCGGAGGGCTTTGCCGAGTACTATCGCCTGCGCCAGGAAGGACTCGAGCGCCTGGAAGGGCGCATCGGTATCAGTCTGCGCTATCGCCGCACGGACGACTGGCACTGCGTGCGCATCCGTGTGCGCGACAGTGGCGCGGGCTTCGACCACCAACGGGTACGGCGGGCTCTCGAGGGCGAGAGCGACGAAAGGCTGTGGGGCCGCGGCCTGACCCTGGTGCACCGGTTGTGCCGGCAGATGCGGCACCTCGGGAGCGGCAACGTGGTGGAGGCCGAGTACGCCTGGATGGAACCACTCAGCGAGGAGCAGACATGACATCGACCACTCCGCAATCGGCACTGATTACCGGCAATTCCAGCGGCCTGGGCCTCGGACTCACCCGGGTCCTCGCCGCCGACGGCGCGTCAGTCTACGGCATGAGCCGCCGTGGCTGCCCCGACGACGGGGTCGCCGGCGACGTGCAGATCGACCTGGCGGACTTTGACGCCATCCCGGAGGCCATGGACCGGCTGCTGCAGGGCGTCACCCGTCTGGACCTCGTGATCCTGAACGCGGGCCTGCTCGGACACATCCAGCGCATGCCGGACGCGCCGATGGACGAACTGCGCCTGCTGATGGACGTGAACACGTTTGCCAACAAGGTGATCCTGGATCGTCTGCTGACGCGCGAGATCGCGGTCGGCCAGATCGTCGCCATCTCCTCGGGGGCGGCGGTGTTCGGCAACGCCGGCTGGAGCGGGTATTCGCTGTCCAAGGCCGCGCTGAACATGCTGATGCAGCTCTACTCGCACGAATTCCCCGGCGTGCCGGTGCACTCGCTGGCACCGGGTCTGATCGACACCGCGATGCAGGACTATCTGTGCGACGAGGCCGACAGCGAGACCTTCACTGCCCTGCAGCGGCTCAAGGCCGCACGCGGCACCCGCACCATGCCGGAACCGGAAACCGCGGCACGCGACATTTTCGACGTACTGCCACGGCTGCGCGAGCAGCCCTCCGGAAGCTTTGTCGATATCCGTGCACTCAACGACCCGGAAGAATACGCGCGCCTGACCGGTCGGCGTTGACAGAAAAACTTCATCACACCCCATTGGCTTTTGCCGGCGCAGGGGCGTATAGTCGAATACGTGATTCGCGGTAAGCAGCAACTCCAAGGAAGTCCCCAGTTTTCTGGACCAGTGCTCCCGTTGATCTGTTGGTAGCGTTCCGCAATCACGTTTCTTTAGTTACATGATGAGGTAAGTAGTTGTGAATACCGGTGTTGTTAAGTGGTTCAACGAGAGCAAGGGTTTCGGTTTCATCACCCCCGATGATGGCGGCAAGGACGTGTTCGTGCACTTCTCCGCGATCAACGGTTCGGGCTTCAAGACCCTGGCCGAAGGCCAGAAGGTTTCCTTCGAGATTCAGGAAACCGCCAAGGGTCTGGCCGCGGGTGACGTAACCGCGCTGTAAGACTGCCCGCACGGCGCGCCTCCGGGCGCGCTTCGGGAAGCAGAGGGCCGCCTTCGGGCGGCCCTTTTTTGTGCGCGCTCTCCGCGCACAAAAAAGCCCCGGCGCGAACGCCGGGGCCCGATTGACGGCCGTAAAACCCGCGGGGCTTACAGGCTGTAGTACATGTCGAACTCGATCGGATGGGTGGTCATGCGCATGCGCGTGACGTCTTCCATCTTCAGGTCGATGTAGGCGTCGATCATGTCGTCGGTGAACACCCCGCCCTGGGTCAGGAACGCGCGGTCGCCGTCCAGCGCCTCGAGGGCCTGATCCAGCGAATGGGCGACCTGCGGGATGCCCTTTTCTTCCTCCGGCGGCAGATCGTAGAGGTTCTTGTCCATCGCCTCGCCCGGGTGGATCTTGTTCTGGATGCCGTCGATGCCGGCCATCAGCATCGCGGCGAACGCCAGATACGGGTTGGCGGTGGAGTCCGGGAAGCGCAGCTCGATGCGGCGGGCCTTCGGGCTCATCACGAACGGGATGCGGATGGACGCCGAGCGGTTGCGCGCGGAGTAGGCCAGCATCACCGGCGCCTCGAAGCCCGGCACCAGACGCTTGTAGCTGTTGGTGGACGGATTGGTGAAGGCGTTCAGCGCGCGGGCGTGCTTGATGATGCCGCCGATGTAGTAGAGAGCGGTTTCGGACAGGCCGCCGTACAGGTCACCGGAGAACAGATTCTTGCCGTCCTTCGACAGCGACTGGTGCACGTGCATGCCGGAGCCGTTGTCGCCGACAATCGGCTTGGGCATGAAGGTGGCGGTCTTGCCGTGCATGTGGGCGACGTTCTGCACCACGTACTTGAGCATCTGCACTTCGTCGGACTTCTTGGTCAGGGTCGCCGGGCCGACGCCGATCTCGCACTGGCCGGCGGTCGCCACCTCGTGGTGATGCACTTCGGTCACCAGCCCCATCTCGGTCATCACTTCGCACATGGTGGAGCGGATGTCGTGCAGGCTGTCGACCGGCGGGACCGGGAAGTAGCCACCCTTCACGCCCGGGCGATGGCCGATGTTGCCGTCGTCATACACGCGCTCGGAGTTCCACGAGGCCTCCTGGGAGTCCACGCGGCAGTAGGAGCCGGAGAGGTCGGAGCCCCACTTCACGTCGTCGAAGACAAAGAATTCGTTCTCCGGACCGAACAGCGCGGTGTCGGCGATGCCGGTGCTCTGCAGATAGGCCTCGGCGCGACGCGCCAGGGACCGCGGGCAGCGGTCATAGCCCTGCATGGTGGCCGGCTCCACGACATCGCAGCGGATGTTCATGGTCATGTCCTCGAAGAACGGATCGATGGCCGCGGACTCCGCGTCCGGCATCAGGATCATGTCGGACTCATTGATGCCCTTCCACCCGGAGATGGAGGAACCGTCGAACATCTTGCCTTCCTCGAAGGCGTCTTCGTCGAGGTCGTGGGCCGGCAGGGTCACATGCTGTTCCTTGCCCTTGGAATCGGTAAAACGGAAATCGACGAAGCGGACTTCCTGTTCCTTGATCTGCTTCAGCACTTCGGCTGCGGACATAGTGAGGACTCCTCTGGTCTTCAGTTTGAGACGGTCGATGCCGGTGCGGTCGTCAGAGGCCGAGCGGCGTCTGCCCGATGGTTATGCAGGTGGCGTGCCAGACCGAAAGCCCCGGTTCGGAGTGCCCTGACGCCCTTTTCCGCAGCGACGCCATCACGATCCGCACACCCGCAGTGCATAGAATGCACTATTGTGGTGCGTATACATCAAGCCCGCCCTCATTCGGTGCACGGCCGGTAGAGTATGGTCACCTGGCCCAGCACCGGCTTCAGCGCCGGGTGCTCGCGGAGCTGCCGGGTCAGCAGGTCCGCGCGCCCCTCAAGCCCTGTCCCCGACAGCCCGGGATCCAGGCGCAGGGTAACGGTGGCATGCACCCGCCCGCCCAGATAGTGCAGCGACAGGTGCTCCAGGGCCTCCAGCTCGGGGAAGCCGGACCAGGCTTCGCGCAGCCCGGCCACCAGCTCGGGGCGCAATGGCAGCCGCGAGCTGGCGGCCTGATCCTCGTCGTTTTCGGGATCCACGTGCACGGTTATATCGCAGACTGCGCCCGCATCCTCGGTCACCGCCTGATGGACCGCGTCAGCGATGCGGTGCCCCTCCGACACCGAGATCATCGGTGCGACCTGCACGTGCACGTCGGCCACGGCATCGTCGCCGGAGCGCCGGGTGCGCAGCATGTGGGCGTCCTTTACCCCCGGGACGTCCAGGATGGTGCGGTGGATTCGCTCGACCTCCTCCGGTTCCAGCGCGGTGTCGATGAGTTCCGCGGCGCTGCGCCAGACGAGGCGCCCGGCAATATGCAGGATGAAGCCGGCCACCACCAGCGCCGCGGCCGCGTCAAGCCACGGCCACCCCGCTACCGCACCGGCGACTGCCAGCAGGACAATGACGGAGGAGATCGCATCGGTACGGTGATGCCAGGCGTTGGCTTCCAGCATGCGCGACCCCAGGCGGCGCGCGACCCGATGCGTGTACTGGTACATGCCCTCCTTGGCCACCAGGGTAACCACGGCGAATGCGATGGCCAGCGGCGCCGGACCGGTCAGCTCTTCCGGCCCCAGCAGCCGGCTGCCCGCGCCCCAGGCAATGGCAACGCCGGCGAGAGCGAGAAAGACCCCCACAATAACGGTGGCGAGGGTTTCGATCCGGCCGTGACCATAGGGGTGATTGCGATCAGGGGAGGCGGCCGCATGCCCCGCCGCGACCAGCACCACGGCATCGGTGACCAGGTCCGAGACCGTATGCACGCCGTCGGCGATCAGCGCCTGCGAGTTCAGCAACCATCCGCTGGCCAGCTGGGTGACAGCCAGGCCGGAATTGACCGCAGCGCCGGTCAGCGTCACCCGCCGTGTATCACGATAGCGCGAGCCGTCGCGTGGAGCGTCGGCTGAGTCGTCACTGTGCGTGGCCATCATCCCTCCGGGACGGATCAATCCGCTCATTATGGACCCGCCCGGCGGTGGCCGCACCCGGGCACGGGCCGATATACTGCCGCCCCTGATCCGCTCCGGACCCCCAGCGATGGCGAACGCAAGCGACCGAACCGAGACCGCGAGTCCCACCTTCCAGGACCTGATCCGCCGACTGCAGGATTACTGGAACGACCACGGCTGCGTGGTGATGCAGCCCTACGACATGGAGATGGGCGCCGGGACCTTCCACCCGGCGACCTTCCTGCGCTCGATCGGGCCGGAACCCTGGCGCGCCGCCTACGTACAGCCCAGCCGGCGCCCGACCGACGGGCGCTACGGCGACAATCCCAATCGCCTGCAGCACTACTACCAGTTCCAGGTGCTGCTGAAGCCCTCCCCGGCCGACATCCAGGACCTGTATCTCGGCTCGCTGGAGGCGCTGGGCTTCGACACGCTGACCCACGACGTCCGTTTCGTCGAGGACAACTGGGAGTCCCCGACCCTGGGCGCCTGGGGGCTGGGCTGGGAGGTCTGGCTGAACGGCATGGAGGTGACCCAGTTCACCTACTTCCAGCAGGTGGGCGGGATCGACTGCCACCCCGTCTCCGGCGAGATCACCTACGGGCTGGAGCGTCTGGCGATGTACCTGCAGGGCGTGGAGAGCGTCTACGACCTGGTCTGGACCGTCGGCCCGGACGGGCGCGCGGTCACCTACGGCGACGTCTACCACCAGAACGAGGTGGAACAGTCGAAGTACAACTTCGAGCACGCCGACCGCGAGGCCCTGTTCGCCGCGTTCGACCACCATGCGGCGGAGAGCGACCGCATGATCGAGCTGGGCCTGCCGCTGCCGGCCTACGAGCAGATGCTGCGCGCCTCGCACAGCTTCAACCTGCTGGATGCGCGCGGGGCGATCTCGGTCACCGAGCGCCAGCGCTACATCCTGCGCGTGCGCGAGCTCTCCAGGAACGTCGCGCAGAAATACTATGAATCGCGCGAGGCCCTGGGCTTTCCACTGTGCGCCCCGGGCGACACCGGCAAGTCCGACGCCGCCTGACGCCACCCGACACCGGGGCATACCCCGAACCCGTGCCCGCCGCCGCCCCGAACGGGCGCGCGGGCCCACCGGAACCCGACTGGACCGAACATGGACGAAGCCCGCGAACTTCTGATCGAACTCGGCACCGAGGAACTGCCCCCCACCGCGCTGGCACGCCTGCGCGACGCCCTGGCCGAGGGCCTGACCACCCGCCTGCGCGACGCCGGGCTGGAACCCGGCGAGCCCGAGGCCTTCGCCACGCCCCGACGCCTGGCCGTGCGTTTCCCCGCGGTGCCTGGCCGCCAGCCCGACCAGCTGCAGGAACGCCGCGGCCCGGCCGTGGCCGCCGCCTTCGACGACCAGGGCCAGCCGACCCGCGCGGCGCAGGGCTTCGCCTCCTCCTGCGGGGTGGAAGTGGACCAGCTCGAGCGCGAGGACACCGGCAAGGGCGAATACCTGATCTTCCGCCGCATGCAGCCGGGGCAGGCCCTCGGCGAACTGCTGCCGGAGATGCTGGCCGGGGCCCTGGAACACCTGCCCACGCCCAAGCGCATGCGCTGGGGCGAGAGCACCACGGAATTCGTGCGCCCGGTGCACTGGCTGGTGGTGCTGCACGGCACCGACGTCCTGCCGATGACGGTGCTGGAACAGGATGCCGGCCGCCACACGCGCGGCCACCGTTTCCACCACCCGGCCCCGCTGGAGCTCGCCAGCCCCGCGGACTACGCCGAAAGGCTGCGCGCCGAGGGCCGCGTCGAGCCTTCGTTCGAGTCCCGTCGCGAACGCATCCTGGAGCAGGTCCACGCCACCGCCCGCGAGCTGGGCGGGCGCGCGCTGGTCGACCCGGACATGCTGGACGAGGTCACCGCGCTGGTGGAGTGGCCGGTGGCCCTGGGCGGCAGCTTCGACCGGCGTTTCCTCGAGGTCCCGCAGGAGGCGTTGATCTCCACCATGCAGGACAACCAGAAATACTTCCCGGTGGTGGACGAGGCCGGCCGCCTGCAGCCGCATTTCATCGTCGTCAGCAACATCGAGTCGCGCGATCCCGAAGCAGTACGCGATGGCAACGAGCGCGTGCTGCGCCCGCGCTTCGCGGATGCCGAATTCTTCTGGGAGCAGGACCGCAGGCACCGCCTGGAAGAGCGCCTCGACGAGCTCGGCGCGGTGGTATTCGAGAAGCGCCTGGGCACCCTGCGCGACAAGTCGCAGCGCCTGGAAGCGCTGATGCAGCGCCTCGCCGGCCTGATGGACCTGGATGCGCAGCAGGCGGCGCGCGCCGCGCGGCTGTGCAAATGCGATCTACTGACCCGGATGGTGTTCGAGTTCACCGAACTGCAGGGCACCATGGGGCGCTACTACGCGCTGCACGACCGCGAGGACGAGGCCGTCGCCGACGCGATCGAGCAGCACTACTGGCCGCGCCAGTCCGGCTCCGAACTCCCGGACGGCCCGCTGGCCCAGGCCCTGGCGCTGGCCGACCGCCTCGACACCCTGGTCGGGATCTTCGCCATCGGCAAGCAGCCCAGCGGCACCAAGGACCCGTTCGCGCTGCGCCGGGCCGCGCTGGGGCTGGTGCGCATCCTGGTCGAACGCGAACTCCCGCTCGCCCTGACCCCGCTGCTCGCAGCCGCCGCCGAACCGATCCGCGAGCGCGTAACGGAGGCCGACGAGGCGGTGGAGCCGGTGCGCGAATACATCGTGGAGCGCCTGCGCGGCTACCTGCTGGAACAGGGCCATGCCCACGAGACCATCGAGGCCGTAGCCGCCATCGCCCCCGACGAACCGCTCGACTTCGCGAACCGCGTGCGGGCGGTCTCGCAGTTCCGCGATCGCCCCGAGGCCGGGGCCCTGGCCGCCGCCAACAAACGGATCCACAACCTGCTGCGCAAGGCCGGCGACGAGGCCGCCGGCACGCTGGAGCCCGACGCCCTGGTGGCCGACGAGGAACGCCGGCTGCACCAGGGTCTGCTGGCGGTGCGCCCGGCGGTGGACGCGGCGGTGGCCGACGGCGACTACGTGCGCGCCCTGGGCGAGCTCGCCGGCCTGCGCGAGCGCGTGGACCGCTTCTTCGACGGGGTGATGGTGATGGCCGAGGACCCCGCCGAACGCCGCAACCGCCTGGCGCTGCTGCGGGAACTGCGTCAGGCCTTCGAGACCGTGGCGGACATCGGGCGGCTGGCCACCGGCTGAAGGAGACGGGCGATGCGCTATCTGCGGGCACTCCTGTTTCAGGCGGGGCTGATCAGCTCGTCGCTGGTCTACGGCCTGATCATGCCGCTGCTGATCTGGCCGCTGTCCCATGAACGCCGCTACCGCGTCCTGATCCAGTGGGGCCGCTTCAACATCTGGTGGCTGCGGGTGACCTGCGGGGTGCGCTACCGGGTACGCGGCCTGGAACACGTGGACACCTCGCGCCCCCACGTGGTGATGTCCAAGCATCAGTCGGCGTGGGAGACGCTCGCGTTCGTGTCGATCTTCCCGCGCCAGACCTGGGTGCTCAAGCGCGAGCTGATGCGCATCCCGCTGTTTGGCTGGGCCCTGGCCATGCTCCAGCCGGTACCGATCGACCGCAGTGCCGGTCGCCAGGCCCTGGAGGGCCTGCTCCGGGAAGGCAAGAAACGCCTGGACCAGGGCCTGTGGGTGATCGTGTTCCCCGAGGGCACGCGCGTAAATCCCGGGGAAAAGGGACGCTACCGTCAGGGCGGCGCGCAGCTCGCCGCGCGCGGCGGTTACCCGGTGCTGCCGGTGGCGCTGAACTCCGGTACATACTGGCCGCGGCACGGGATCCTGCGCCGCCCCGGGACCATCGAGGTCTCGGTGGGGCCGCCGATCGAGACGCAGGGTCGTTCGGCCGCCGAGGTGCTGGCGCTGACCGAGGACTGGATCGAAAGCGAGATGGCGCAACTGGAAGCCCGCGACGAGGCCTCCCCGCGGGAGCAGTAACCCGGCGGTCGGCGGCCCGACCATCCGACGATCCCCCGCCGGATTCCCGCCCAAATTGCGCACGGGGCCGCAAGCCCGCAATCTCCCCGGCTACACCCCAGAGGAACCCGGAGACGCCTGCATGTCCGCTTCCCCCGGAACGATCGGTCCGGCACTGGTCGAACTGCGCGAACGCAATATCCACCGCGTCGGCGATGACGAGCCGGCGGTCTGGCTGATCGACGACCGCGAGATGGGCGGCATCCTGGTGAACGCCCCGCCGTTTTCGGACGCCCTGCTGCAGGAGCTGCGCGCGCTCACCGAGCCGCGCTGGCTGTTCCTGCCCAGCCACCGCGGCGCGCGCGACCTCGACGCCTGGCGCGAGGCCGGACTGGAGGTGCTGGCCTACGAGGCCGAGGCACCCGCGATCCGCGCCGCCGGCGGCACCGTGGATACCCCGTTCAACCGCAAGCAGCGGCTGTCGCGCACCATCGACTTCCTGCCGATGGGCGGCGTCACCGAGGGCACCTGCGCCCTGCGGATCAAGAACCTGCCGGGGGCGATCTTCTTCGGTCCCGCGCTGACCCCGGGCGAGGACGGCTGGCCGACCGTGATCCCGGAAGCCACCGACCATTCGGCCGAGGCCCGGCTGTTCGGCTCGCTGGGGATCAAGGACCTGAAATTCGCCTGGGCGTTCTGCGACCGCCACGACCCGGAGACCACGCAAATCGGACCGGACGCCGACCAGCACATCCACGCGCGGGTGGAGGCCCTGTTCGAGGACTGACGCCGCGCCGAGCCGCGTGCCCCTCTCAGTCGGCGCGCCGGCCCGCCGGGCAGTCCGGGACGGGGTCGCATGCCCCGTCGGGGGACGGGGCCGCCCGCTCCAGCGTCCGCAGGGTCGGGGCATACGGGGATGCGTCCTCGCCCCCGCTCAGCGCCACCGCGCAGGCGGCCGCCGCCCGGGCGGGTTCCGTGCAGTCCCGCGCCAGCAGGACATGGGCGAGGTTGTTCCAGGCCGCGTCCACCCCGGGGTCACGCTCGATCAGCTCGCGCAGCGCAGACTCGGCCGCCTCGGGGTCATCCTGCGCCATGGCCACGTTGGCCAGACCGACATAGGCCACCGGGTGATCGGGCCATGCGTCGATCGCCGTGTGGTAACCCGTGGCCGCGGCCGCCAGTGCGCCGGTGACCTCCAGTTCGTTGACCGCGCGCAGCCAGTTCAGCGGCTCCGCGGTGGCCGGCAGCTCATCCGGCGCCACGGGGATGAAGGCCCAGCGCTCGCCGCGCGCCCAGGTCCGTTCGAAACGGGCGAACTCGTTCACGTGGCGCTCGTGGGTCCCGCTGCGCAGGATGATCTCGCCCGCCTCCAGGTCGTAGCCGATGACCACGGCGAAATGCCATTCCGGGAACATCGCGAGCCCGAGGTTCTGGAACACCACCACCGGATGACCGGCCGCGACCTCGCGCAGGACCGCTTCCAGATCCGGCTCCAGGCGATACGCCACCAGATCGCGCGCGCGTACCGCCGCACGCATCTCGGCCTGCAGGGTGCCCTCGCGGGCGGGGAGGTAGACCTCGTCGATCAGCCCTTGCAGCGACACGTCCAGACCGCGCCCCTCGAGCACCGTGGCCAGCGCGGCCGGGCCGCACTGGTAATCCTCCTGCGGGTGGAACGGGGTGTCGCGCAGTTCGACGCGTGGCGGCAGATCCGGGAGGGCCTCAGGTCCGCCGGCCAGGTCACGGCTCTGCGGCGCGGTGGCACAGCCCGTCAGCAGCAACGCCAGCAGCGCGGCGGCCAGCACTCCCCCGACCCCGCCGCGCCAGTGCGCCGCGGGGTGTGCACCTCCCGAACTCTGCATCGAAGGGTCAGCGATCGCGTGACTGCACGAACGGGAACACGTCGGTCACGCCCAGGGCATCGGTGATCACGAACACCACGAAGACGATGGCCAGCACGCCCAGGACTCCGGTAGCCCCCACCGGCTCGGAATCCATGCGTGCCTCCAGCTCCGCCAGCTCGTCATCGGTAAGCCGGGCCACCCGCTCGCGGGCCTGCTCCGGATCCACGCCCATGGCGATCAGCTGCTCCTGCACCGCCGCCTCGTCCAGGCGCTCCAGCAGTTCGGCCCGGGTGTCCTCGGACTGCGTCTGATCGATCAGTGAACGGGTATCCACCATGTGGCCGGTGCCGGCCTCGGCCCGCTCGCCGGTTTCAGCCAGCGCGGGGGTCACCGGCAACAGGGCAAGCCCCAGCGCGAGAAGACCGGCCAGCAAACCGGAGCCGGACGGGACGAAGCGAGTACTTGTAACGATCGAGTTTGTCATGGACAGCCTCCTCGAAGGCACGGGTTGGCCCCCCCCACAACTTTCATCCTACGCCCATCAGGCGCCACGCCAAGCCCTCGAGCCTCCGGAAGTGCTCAGTCGTGATCCACTTCGAATGATGGGCACCGTTTCGGCAGCAATTCGCCGCGGATGCGGGGGTAGGCCGGCAACCCGCGTTCGAACGGCGGCTGGTCCTCTCCCTGGATCAGTGGACGCAGATAGTCGCGCGCGGCCTGGGTGATGCCGTAGCCGTCCGGGGTGATGTATTCGCGCGGCATGCCCTGCTCGATGTCGGCCACGCTCTCCAGCGAGGTCCGCCCCATGCGCCAGCGGTAGGGCTGGGTGGAATCCCGCTGGATGATCGGCATGAAGCTGTGGTGGCCGGCCACCACGCCTTCCACGGCCGCACGCCCGCACGCGTAGGCCTGGTCCACGTCCACCTTCGACGCGATGTGGCGGGCGGCCCGCTGGATGTAGTCCACCACCGCCCAGTGGAGCTTGTGCCCCGTCTTCTCGCGGATCAGCTCGGACAGGCGCGGCGCGGCGCCGCCCAGCTGGGTATAGGCATAGACATCGTGGCTCTGCGCTACCGAGAACAGGCTGCCGTCGGGGTTCTTCAGGCCCTCGGAAACCACCACCACGCAGTAGCCGTGGCGCTCGATGGTGCGGTTGAGGTGTTCCATGAAGTCCGCCTCCTCGAACGGGATCTCGGCGAACAGGATCAGCATCGGCGGCTGGCCGTCGAACTCCTGGGCCAGTGCCGCGGCGGCCGCCAGCCAGCCAGCATGCCGGCCCATCACCTCGAGGATGAAGACCTTGGTCGAGCTGGTATGCATGGACTCCACGTCCAGGCTGGCCTCGCGCACGGTGGTGGCGATGAACTTGGCGGCGGAGCCGAAACCCGGACTGGTATCGGTGATCGCGAGGTCGTTGTCGATGGTCTTGGGCACACCCACCGCGGTGATCGGGTAGCCCATGCGGTCCCCCATCTTCGCGACCTTGAGGGCAGTATCCATGGAGCCGCCGCCCCCGTTGTAAAAGAAATAGCCGATATCGTGGGCGCGGAAGACCTCCACCAGTCGTTCGTACTGCTCGGGATGGGTTTCCGGATCGCCCAGGTCGAAGCGGCAGGACCCGAACGCCCCGCCGGGCGTGTGCCTCAGTGCCTGCAGGGTCAGCGGATCCTCGTGGTCGAGGTCGATCAGCTCCTCGCGCAGCACGCCGAGGATCCCGTCGCGCGCGGCGTAGATCCGTCCGAAATGGGCCGGGTGCCCCCGAACGGCCTCGATCACCCCCCAGGCACTGGCGTTGATGACAGCGGTAACCCCGCCAGACTGGGCGTACAAAGCGTTCTGCGGCATGCCTTTCTCCCTGGATTTCGCTGCATTCGGACCCGCATCGGCCCCCGCGCCGGCATTTGCTACACTATCCCGGTTAAGACCCGGGCCGGGGCGGCGGGTTCGGCCGCCCTCGCGGCAGCCTCTGCCCCAAGAGTGCCCCGAGGTCGCACGGACTCACAACCATCAGGATCGGCAAAATGCATATCGGCACGACACTGACCAACTACATCATCGAAACCCAGCGCGGCATCCAGGGCGCCACCGGCGAGTTCACCGGACTGCTCAACGACATCGCCACCGCCTGCAAGAAGATCTCGGCCCTGGTCGACAAGGGCGACCTGGTCGGCGTCCTCGGCTCGGCCGGTTCCGAGAACGTGCAGGGCGAGACCCAGAAGAAGCTGGACGTGATCACCAACGAGGTGTTCATCGAGGCGCTGTCGCACAACGGTCATGTCGCCGGCCTGGCGTCCGAGGAGATGGACGAGATCCTCGAGCTGCCCAAGGACGCCCCGCGTGGCCACTACCTGGTGCTGTTCGACCCGCTGGACGGCTCCTCCAACATCGACGTGAACGTCTCCGTCGGCACCATCTTCTCCATCCTGAAGGCCCCGGAAGGCGTGCAGGACCCGAAGACCGAGGACTTCCTGCAGCCCGGTACCACCCAGGTGGCCGCCGGCTACTGCCTGTACGGTCCGTCCACCATGATGGTGCTGACCACCGGCCAGGGCGTGAACATGTTCACCCTGGACAAGGACTTCGGCGAGTTCCTGCTGACCAAGGAAAAGGTCCACATCCCCGAGGACACCCAGGAGTTCGCCATCAACATGTCGAACATGCGGTTCTGGGAAGCCCCGATCAAGCGCTACGTCGACGAGTGCCTGGCCGGCAAGGAAGGCGCGCTGGGCAAGGACTACAACATGCGCTGGGTCGCCTCCATGGTCGCCGAGGTGCACCGCATTCTGTCGCGCGGCGGCATCTTCATGTACCCGCTGGACTCCAAGACCACCGCCAAGGGTCAGGAAGGCAAGCTGCGCCTGATGTACGAGGCCAACCCGATGAGCTACATCGTCGAGCAGGCCGGCGGTGCCTCCACCACCGGGCGCCAGCGCATCATGGATCTCCCGCCGAAGGACATCCACCAGCGCGTGCCGGTGGTGCTGGGCGCGAAGAACGACGTGGAGCGCGTGACCCGCTACCACAACGAGGGCTGACCGGCCCGGCGGCCGCGAGGACTTCGCGGCCCGCCGACCCGGCATTGCAGGGCCCGGCCCCTTCGGGGGACCGGGCCTTTTTTGTCGGCCCGTACAGGGTTTTTGGGCCGCACGACACGGCGCCCCGGCTGGCACCCGGCGAGCCCGATGATCGGCCGGAGGGCCGGCCTCCTACGGGTCAGGCGTCAACCGGCAGGAGGCGAGCCCTCTCGCCGATCCGGCCCGAGGAGGCATCAACCGGTAGGAGGCGAGCCCTCTCGCCGATCAGGTCCGGGGAGGCATCAACCGGTGGGAGGCGAGCCCCCTCGCCGATCCGGCCCGGGGAGGCATCAACCGGTGGGAGGCGAGCCCTCTCGCCGATCAGGCCCGGGGAGGCATCAACCGGTGGGAGGCGAGCCCCCTCGCCGATCCGGCCCGGGGAGGCGTCAACCGGCAGGAGGCGAGCCCTCTCGCCGATCCGGCCCGGGGAGGCATCAACCGGTAGGAGGCGAGCCCTCTCGCCGATCCGGCACGAGGGTCAGGTGATGACCGCCTCGGTGTCCTTCTCGATATCGAACTGCAGCACCGACAGGGCCTCGTCGTATTTGTCCAGAAGGTCGGCGCGATCACGCCCGCCGATGAACACGTTGGCGATCTCGAAGCTGTACATGTCCTGGCCCTGAAGGTCCTTGAGGTGCTGGCCGGGCCGCACCGGGATCTTCACCTCGGTGCCGGGCTGGCGGGACTTGAGCCGGGTAACGGCCTCGGCACTGGGGACCCGCCGCACGCGGCCGCTCTCGTGCGTGCGGAACATGAAATGCGCGGCCACGTTGAACTCGCCGTTGCGCTCCATCGGCCGCGGCTTGCGTCCCAGCGCCAGGTCCACCATCACGGAGTGGTGCGAGATGCCGTGCACCTTTTCGAAGATGTCGGAATGAGCCTGGGAGATGCGCGGGTTGATCTCCAGCAGCCACACCTGATCGCCGGTCTGGTCGTAGTAGAACTCGGCGTTGAACGGCGAATTGTCCAGGCCGGTTTGCTGCACCGCCAGGCGCGCGAGATCCATCATGCGGTGCTGGATCTCCAGCGGCAGCGAGGACGGGTATTCGTAGCGCGAGAACGAGGAGCCGTCCTGCTCGGTCACCGAATCGACCACACCGTAGACATTCACCTGCCCGTTGTAGCTGTATCCCTCGAGGGTGCACTGCCAGCCGCCGATGGGTGATTCAGCCACGAAGCTCTCGGGCATCTCGGCGATTTCCGGCGGCGCGCCGGAGCGCTGCATCAGCCAGGCAAAGGGCGCGCCGATGAAGCCACCCTTCTCGCGGCAGATCGGCATGACGGAGCGGAACTGGCGCTCGTCGTTGATCTGGAAGGCGAGGAACGAACGGAACGACTTGATCGGCTTGATCCAGAACGGCGGCAGCATGCCGAGCTTCGACCACGCTTCCTCGTCGTGCGGATCGAAGGCCTGAAAGCGCGGGATATGCTCGGGGATGACCTTGCGCTGTTCCAGCCGGCTCCAGTACTTGTGCTCGCACTTGAGCACGGCTTCCAGCGAGGGCCCGGGCACGCCGAAGCGCTCGGCCAGCAACGGGACCATCACGGTGCCGGGGAAGTCGTAGAAGCTCACGATGGCGTCCACCGGGACCCCGGCCCGCTGGATACGCGCGGCCGCACGTTCCAGCAGGTCGCCCATATCGAAGGCATCGACGTTACGGATGTCGGCGAAATCCAGCGCCGCGTGGAATTCGCACTCGGCGGCCTGGGGCAGGCGTTCCAGCTTGGCCCGGTTGAAGTCGTCCATACCGACCACAAAGACGTGTTTCTTCTCGCTCATGTCGCTCCTCCCGGTTTCCCGGTGTTCGCCGGACCGCTTCAGATCAGGTCGCGCGGGATGCTCTCGTCCCAGCTCTGCGCGTAGACGCGCACGTCACCCTCGTAGGCATCCAGGGTGGCGCGGATCCGGAAGGTGTCGGGGGTAGAGGTAAGCACCGTGCGGGTCACGGTGCGCACCGACCAGTCATCCCGCCGGAAATGCCGGGTCTGCACCACCTCGCCCCGCACGGTGTCGTAGGACTCGCTGCGGTAGCTGTAGCGTTCGTGCACCTCCCGGCCAAAGGTCAGGTCATTGTCATGCAGCTGCAGCACGGGGTCGTTGTTGATCACGTTCAGGGCGACCTCATTGGTCGCCAGGTTGTGCTCGGTCTTCCATTCGCGATGGGCCGGGGCCAGCAGGGTATGCCCCGGGGTGGGGGCATGCCGCGGCTCGCCGAGATCCCGCGGGACAGGGGTATCGGCGCCGGCCCGGCGTTCCGGCAGATGCAGGCAGCAACCTTCCAGATGCAGGGTCAGACGTGCGGGTTCCGGTGCCGGCCACGCCAGCGGCCAGTAGGAACTGGAGACCGACAGGCGAATACGATGGCCGCGACGGAACCGCTGGGCCACCTCGTTCAGCCGGAAGCGGACACGGTAGCGCCGCCCGGGCTCCAGCGGCTGCGGTTCCTCGTGCCCGTCGCGATGTGTCAGATTGCGGATGCCGAAGGTGACGCGCGTGGCCCGGTCCTCCGGGTCCACGTCGGACAGGCGCGCGGCGACCTGGGCCACCGGACGATCGGCCTCGATCTCCAGCTCCAGCTCGGTGTCCCCCAGCAGGTCGAAATCCTGTTCCAGCGGATCGGTCTCGAACACCAGGGCGCCGCCGTCCTCCAGGCGCTGATCCGAAGGCAGGTCGGTGGTCTCGGCGTAGGAACACCACTTGCCGGCGAACAGCCCCACGCTCAGCGGACTGCGGATGGTCAGGGTTTCCGCTTCATCGGTGCGTTCGCCGCCGGCGACCAGGCGCCCCCGGGCCAGACCGAATTCGTGGTAGTGGATGCCGGGGCTGGGCCAGCACTGCTCGGCGACCCACTCACCGGTGATCTCCGGCACCAGCGGGCTGCGCGCGTCGTGCAGCCACAAGCGCGCCATCGGATCGGAATCGACGCCACGGTCGATGCCCTTGAGCCAGTGGTCCCACCAGCGCACGCATTCGCCGAGGAAGTCGATGGTCGGCCCCGGCCCGCCCATGTGCGGATACTTGTGGCCCCAGGGCCCCACCAGCCCGGCGCGCGGTACCTGCAGGTGCTCGAGCAGGCGGAACACCGTATTGGAGTAGCCGTCGGCCCAGCCGCTGACCGCCATCACCGGGACCTGGATCGCGCTGTAGTCCTCGCAGACCGAAGCATGCTTCCAGTAGTCGTCGCGGCGCTGGTGCTCCAGCCAGTTGCGGATCCACAGGCCGGACCCCTCCAGGCGCTCGCGCCACATGTCGCGCCAGCGATCCTCGCCGACCACCCGCGGGTCCGGCGGGCAGGAGTTGAAGCCGAACATGGTCGACGCCCAGGAAAGGTTGTCCGTCAGCAGGCAGCCGCCCATGTAGTGCACGTCGTCGGCATAGCGGTCATCCGACGAACACACCGAGATCACCGCCCCCAGCTCCGGGGGCTGGAGGGCCGCCAGCTGCAGCCCGTTGAAGCCGCCCCAGGACAGACCGAACAGGCCGACCTTGCCCGAACACCACGGCTGCTGCGCGATCCAGCGGATCACCTCCAGGCCGTCTTCCAGTTCCTGCTGCAGGTATTCGTCGGGCAGCACCCCGTCAGAATCACCGCTGCCGCGCAGGTCGACACGCACCCCCGCGTAGCCGTTGCGCGCGAAGAAGCCATGGACTTCTGCATCCCGCAGGGCCTTGTGGTCGTTCTTGCGATACGGGATGTACTCGAGGATCGCGGGGACCGGGTTGTCCCCGGCATCCTCCGGCAGCCAGATGCGTGCAGCCAGGCGGCAGCCGTCGCTCAGCGTGATCCAGGTGTTTTCGATGAGCTTTACGCCGTCGACCTCGTGCATGCTGTTGACCTCCATGCCGTGGCGGCATCCTTACCGGGGATATATTAGCCGGGCCGGCGAAAATCAAGCGCTGCGTCCGCAATGCGGCGCGGCTTCACACCAGGCGGCCGGGCAACTCCTCGTGACCCTCCGGATCGCGCGAGAGCACCTGCAGATTCCGGACCGTGGTTTCGGCGATCCCGGTCAGGCCCTCGTGGGTCAGGAACGCCTGATGCCCGGTGACCAGCACGTTGTCGCGCTGCGTCAGGCGCACCAGCCGTTCGTCGGGTACGCCACCCTCGGTCCCGGACCAGTCACGGAAGAACACCGGACCCTCGTCCTCGTAGACGTCCAGGGCTGCCGCGTCCAGCTGCCCGGAATCCAGCGCCGCCTCCAACGCATCGGTATCCACCAGGGGGCCACGGGCCGTGTTGATCAGGATCGCGCCGCGGGGCATGCGGGCCAGCGTGTCGGCGTTGATCAGGTGCCGGTTGTCGCGCGTCAGCGGGCACATCAGGCAGACCACGTCGGATTCGCTCAGCAGACCGTCGAGATCGGTGTAGGTCACGCCGGCGGCCTGCAGCTCCGGATCGGGGTACGGGTCCATCGCCCGGACCCGGGCCCCGAAACCCTGCATGATTCGGCAGAAGATCGCCCCGATCTTGCCGGTACCAATCACGCCCACGTTGCGCTGCGCGACGTCGAAGCCGGCCAGGTGATTCAGGCGGAAATCGCCGCGCCGGGTGCGCTGCCAGGCGAAATGGGTATGCCGGTTCAGCGTCATCAGCAGAGCCACCGCATGCTCGGCGATCGCACTGGGCGAATACGCCGGCACCCGGCCTGCTCGCATGCCCAGGGAGGCGGCATGCTCGTGATCCAGGTTGTCGTGTCCCGAACAGCGCAGGGCGATCACGCGGATGCCCAGCGCATGCAGGCCGTCCAGAGTGGCCGCACCCAGATCGTCGTTGGTGAACGCACACACCGCATCCGCGCCGGCCGCATCGTTGACCGACTCCGGGGTCAAGCGACGTTCGTCCATCACGGGCTCCATCCCCGCCTCGCGCATTAACGGCACGAGGTGTTCATGGTCATGCTGCTGGGCGCTGAATACGGCCACCTTCATCCGGAATCCTCCTGCGACTGGTTGCTTTGACGTGTGCAGGATCGCACACCCGGACCCCGGCCGTGTCAGCGGCCAGGGCGCCAGACCACGGTCGCGCGATGGCCAGACTCGCCCGGGCGGACGGGTAGAACCTGCGTCGCATTTGGCGCACCATGGAAACTGACCGACCGGACCGCAGCGACGGACCGGACGGGACGGGATTCACCGGAGGGATTCCATGGAAGTGATCGCACCACAAGCCGTGGATACGCTGATCCGCCTGCTGGCCGGTGATGGCTACGAGGTGGTGGGGCCGACACGGCGCGACGGCGCGATCGTCTACGACCGGGTGGGCGGCCTCGAGGACCTGCCGGTGGGCTGGACCGACGAGCAGGCCCCCGGGCACTACCGCCTGCGCGAGCGCGAGGACGGCGCGCTGTTCGGCTACGTGGTCGGGCCGCATTCCTGGAAGAAGTACCTGTTCCCCCCCGAGGAGACCCTGTTCCGGCTGACCCGCCAGCCGGACGGGAGCTTCGTGACCGAGCCCGGCGTATCCGACATCCCCCGCCGCGCCTTCATCGGCATGCGCGCCTGCGAGTTGGCGGCGATCGACGTGCAGGACCGGGTGTTCCTCGGCCAGGCGGTGCAGGACCGCGGCTATGCCGCCCGTCGGCGGGACTTGTTCATGGTCGCGGTCAGTTGTGCCGAGCCGGGAGGCACCTGCTTCTGTGCCTCCATGGACACCGGCCCGCGCGCCCGCAAGGGCTTCGACCTGGCGCTCACCGAGGTGATCGACGCCACCCAGCACTTCCTGGTCGCCGAGGCCGGATCCGACGCGGGGCGTGCGATGCTCGACCGGCTGGAGCCGCGCCCGGCCTCGGACGCCGAGCAGGCCGCCGCCGAACGCGTGTGGGCCGAGGCCCCGAAAAAGATGGGTCGGAGCATGCCCGGTGACGCCCGCGAGGTGCTGAACCGGGCCTTCGAACACCCGCGCTGGGAAGAGACCGCCGAGCGCTGCCTATCCTGCTCCAACTGCACCCTGGTCTGCCCCACCTGCTTCTGCTCGCAGGTCGAGGAGGTGCCCGATCTGGAGGGCCAGCGCACCGAGCGCGTGCGGCGCTGGGATTCCTGCTTCAACCAGGAGCACTCGCACCTGGTCGGCGGGCCCCATCGGGAGTCGGTGGCCGCGCGCTATCGCCAGTGGATCACCCACAAGCTGGCCACCTGGCACGACCAGTTCGACACCTCCGGCTGTGTCGGCTGCGGACGCTGCATCACCTGGTGCCCGGTGGGGATCGACATCACCGAGGAAGTCACCGCGGTGCGCCGCGATCCGGAGGGCCGGGGATGAACGAGCTGCTGGCCATCATCGAGCAAGAGCCCTTCTTCGAGGACATGGCGCCGGAGCACCGGCGCCTGCTGGCCGCCTGTGCGGCGAAGTGCAGCTACACGGCCGGTACCCGGCTGATGCGCGATCACGAGCCGACCGAGACCTTCTGGCTCCTCCGCGAAGGCCAGGTCGCGCTGGAGAGCCCGCTGCGGGAACGCCGCGTCGCGTTCCAGACCCTGGGCCCTGGCGACATCCTCGGCTGGTCCTGGCTGCTGCCGCCGTACCGCGCCAGTTACGACGCCCGAGCGATCACCGATCTGCAAACCCTGCACTTCGATGCCGGCGTGCTGCGCGAACGCATGGAGGCCGACCCGGCGTTCGGCTACGTGCTGATGAAGCACTTCGCCGCGCTGATCGTGCAACGCCTGCAGGCCGCGCGGTTGCAGGCGCTGGATATCTACAGCCACGGCGGGCCCGGGCATGGCAACTGACGCGGCTGCAACCCTGCCGGACCAGGCGATGGCACCAGAGCCATGGCGCATCCACTCGGTGCGCCGCGACGTGGCCAGCAACGAGGTGTTCAGCTGGACGCTGTACCCCGAGCCGGGGATGGAGCCCGACGCCGCGCCGGCACCCGGGCAGTTCAACATGCTCTACCTGTTCGGCGTGGGCGAGGTGCCGATCTCGGTCTCCGCGATCACCGACGACGGCGGCATCGTGCACACCATCCGCGCGGTGGGCAGCGTGACCCGCGCGATGCAGGATCTGGAGGCCAGCGCGGTGGTTGGTCTGCGCGGGCCGTTCGGCACGGCCTGGCCGCTGGAGCAGGCGCGCGGGCGCGACCTGGTGCTGGTCGCCGGCGGCATCGGCCTGGCGCCGCTGCGGCCGGTGATCCACGCGGCGCTGGAACGCCGTTCGGAGTTCGGGCGCGTGGTGGTCTGTTACGGCGCGCGCTCGCCCGGCGACATGATCTTCCGCGACGAGCTGGACGCCTGGACGGCGCGCGATGATGTGGATCTGCGCATCACCGTGGATCGCGGCACCGCCGCCTGGCGCGGCGATGTCGGCGTGGTCACCCAGCTGGTCGATCGCGGCGGCTTCGACCGGCGCAACACCCTGGCGATGGTCTGCGGCCCGGAGGTGATGATGCGCTTCACCGCGTCCTCGCTGGAGCGCCGCGGGCTGAAGCCGGAAGACATCTACGTGTCCATGGAGCGCAACATGCGCTGCGCGGTGGGCTTTTGCGGCCACTGCCAGATCGGGTCGCACTTCGTCTGCCGTGACGGCCCCGTGTTCCCCTACCCGGTGATGGAACCGGCCTTCCGGATACGCGAGCTATGAGTCGGGAAAAGCCCACCCTGGCGGTGTTCAAGTTCGCGTCCTGCGACGGCTGCCAGCTCAGCCTGCTGGACTGCGAGGACGAGCTGCTGGCGGTCACCGACCGGATCCGGATCGCCCACTTCCCCGAGGCCACGCGCACCCGCATCGACGGGCCGTGGGACCTGACACTGGTGGAGGGCTCGATCACCACGCCGCAGGCGGCGGAGGAGATCCGCGAGATCCGCCGCGCCTCGAAGTTCCTCGTGACCATCGGCGCCTGCGCCACCACCGGCGGCATCCAGGCCCTGCGCAACTTCGCGGATGTCGAAGAATTCACCCGCCAGGTCTACGCCCACCCGGAATACATCGAGACCCTGGCCACCTCGGATGCCATCAGCCAGCACGTACCGGTGGACTTCGAGCTGCGCGGCTGCCCGATCGACAAGTACCAGTTGCTGGAGGTCGTCAGCGCCTTCCTCTACGGCCGGCGCCCGCAGGTCTCCAGCGCCAGCGTCTGCGAGGAGTGCAAGCGGGCCGGACAGGTCTGCGTGATGGTCGCCCACGGCACGCCCTGTCTCGGCCCGGTCACCCACGCCGGCTGCGGCGCGTTGTGCCCCGGGTGCAACCGCGGCTGCTATGGCTGCTTCGGGCCCAAGGAGACGCCCAACGCGCCGGGCCTGTCCGGCCAGCTGGAGACACTGGGGATGGACCGCGCTACACGCGTACGCTTCTACCGCACCTTCAACGCCGGCGCCGACGCCTTCCGTGAAGAGAGCGAACGTCAGGAACAGGAAACAGGATCGCAGTCATGAGCGAGACCCGCACCATCGAAGTCGACTACCTCGCCCGCGTGGAGGGCGAGGGCGCGATGTACGTGCGCACCGAGGGCGACCGCGTGGAGGAGGTGAAGCTGTCGATCTTCGAGGCGCCGCGCTTCTTCGAGGGCTTCCTGCGCGGGCGCGACTTCCGCGAGGCCCCGGACATCACCGCGCGCATCTGCGGCATCTGCCCCATCGCCTACCAGATGGGGGCCTCGCTGGCGATGGAGGATATCTGCGGCATCACTGTGGACGGCGTGCTGCAGGACCTGCGGCGGCTGGCCTACTGCGGCGAGTGGATCGAGAGTCACGCCCTGCATGTATTCATGCTCCACCTGCCGGACTTCCTCGGCTATCCGGATGCGGTCACCGCCGCGAAGGACCACCCGGACATGGTGCGCAACGGCCTGCGCATCAAGAAGATCGGCAACTCGATCCTGCGCCTGCTGGGCGGGCGCGAGATCCACCCGGTCAATCTGCGGGTCGGCGGCTTCTACCGCGCGCCAACGCCCGCCGAGGTCGCCGGCCTGCGCGAGGAGCTGACCTGGGGCCTGGAGGCCTCCTGCGAGGTCGCCGAATTCCTCGCCACCCTCGACTACCCGAACCTCGAACGCGACTACGAGTTCGTGTCGCTGGTGCACCCGGACGAATACCCGATCACCCACGGCCGCCTCGGCTCCGCCAGCGGCCTGGACGCCGCCATCCGCGACTACGACGACATCTTCACCGAGGAACACGTCGCCCACTCCAACGCCCTGCACAGCCACCGCTCGGACTCCGGCGAACCGGTGTTCATGGGCCCGCTGGCGCGCTTCGCCCTGAACCGCGAACGCCTGACCCCGCGCGCCGCCGAGCTGGCCGAGCGTGCCGGGCTGGGCGCGGCCTGTCGCAACCCCTTCCGCAGTATCCTGGTGCGCATGATCGAGATCGTGCTCGCCTTCGAGGAGGCCCTGCGCCTGGTCGACGGCTACCGCGCCGCACCGGCCGAGCCCGCCCTGCCGGTCACCCCGCGCGCCGGCACCGGCTTCGGCGCCACCGAGGCCCCGCGCGGCATCTGCTACCACCGCTACACTACCGACGACGCGGGCCTGATCACCGATGCGAAAATCGTCCCGCCCACCTCGGTCAACCAGCCCACCATCGAGGCCGACCTGCGCGAACTGGTGCAGACCCACCTCGACCTGCCGGACGACGAACTGCGCCACCACTGCGAGGTCGCCATCCGCAACTACGATCCCTGCATCTCCTGCGCCACCCACTTCCTCGACCTCACCGTCGACCGCCAGTGAGGCCCAGCACAAGACGGGACGCTTGATTCTGCGCGAGCCAAGATCGTCGTTCTGTTAGAGTAAAGGTATAATTTCTATACCATTCATTCATATGAAAGCGAAGACATTTGACGAGCGCTTTGACAGCGGAGAAGAGATGACCGATGCCCTCGATCTATCCGGGGCCCAGCGGCCGCTCCGCAAACAGCGGCGGGTAAACGTGGACTTCCCGGACTGGATGATCGACTCCCTGGACCGAGAAGCCCGCCGGCTGGGCGTCACCCGCCAGTCGATCATCAAGATCTGGCTTGCGGAGCGGCTGGAAACGACCACTGCCGCCCGGAAAAGCGAGGGCACGCCCCGTTAGCCACCGCCAGGTATCGACCGGGAGCGCCCCGTGGCACGACCATCCGGACAGACCCCTCAGGAAAAACCGCTGTTTTCGGCCTCCGAGACCGAAGAGCGGCACTCGGATCTGAGCGACGGGCGCCGCGAAGAAATTGTCCGGGCGGCACGAAACACCCCCATAGCCCGGGAACGCCCGCAAAAGGGATTGGCTACGGCTCCCGCCGTGCCAATCACCGGCAAAGGGCCGTTGGTCATCGGCATCGGCAACCCCTGGCGCGGCGACGACGGTATCGGCCATGCCGTGGTGGACGCGCTGGCCGACACCCCGGGCCTCGCCACCGCCAAGAGCCACGGCGAGCCTGCCGAACTGATGGAGCTGTGGCAGGGACATGATCCGGTGATCCTCGTCGATGCCATCGTCACCGGCGCCGCCCCCGGCACCCTGCACCGACTGGACGCCCGCGAGCCCCTGCCGCGCGGCGCCCGTTACTCCTCCCACGGCATCGGCCTCGCCGAGGCCGTGGAACTCGCCCGTTCCCTCGGCGAGCTCCCGGAAACTCTCATCGTCCACGGCATCGAACCCGCCCGCCTTGAGGACGGCGCGTGTCTCTCACCCGAGACCCTCGACACCCTTGCCCGGGTCGTCACCCGGATCACAGAGGACCTCGACGAGGCTGTATCCCGATCCCGCCCGGCTCCCTGAATCGGTTCAGCCCAAAGCCAGAAATGCGCCACCCCCTTCCGCAGCCCGCAGGCGTTACGGGAAAGGCCGCACAGACCGGCGCGCGAAGCCGGGCCGCACGTGAAACGGGCCCCGGAATCGCTTCCGGGGCCCGTTGGGGCTGGATCCTCAGGGACTTATGCCATCAATCCCGGGGCCGGCTTCTTGCGCCGGCGCAGGGACCAGCCAAGCATCACGAGACCGAGACCCACGAGAAGCAGCGAGCCGGGCGCCGGGATTTCGCCATGTCCGTTGTCCCGGTAGTAAATCGAGACGTGCGAGATGTCGCGGTCGTTGCCCTGGCCCGGCAACGGAAACGGCGGGCTGGTGAACGGGGTGGCATAGTCTCCATTCAGGGCTCCGGTTGTGATGTCATAGGCGACCAGGTTGGTATTGCCGCCATCCTTGAAGACCATCATCAGGTTATCGAAACTGGCCCAGAAATCGAGGTCCACCAGACCCCAGGTCCCGCTCTCGGCGTCACCGTCGAAACTCACAATGGTGGCCGGGTCACCCGGGTCCGGTGTAAGGGCGTCGCCGTCATCGTCGTACTTGCCGTCGAACGACCAGTCCGAGTAGTCGAAGAACGCGGTATTGTTGATGAGCGTGGGGCTGTCATTCTGGTTGCCACCGAGCGGCTCCAGAATCTGGCAACCCTGGTTGGGATTGACCTTGTTTTCCAGGCCCCCGTCGACGTCCGAACAGTTGATCAAACTGGCGGAAGCCGGTCCAGCCACGAGCATGCTGCCCGCGAGGAGAAAAGCGAGGGTTCCGCTGCGCGAAACTATCTTGTCGATGATAGCTACCTCCATGGTATGCGAGGGCAGATTGTGGTTTGGGTGCTGCACTCATACATGGATATGCAACATTCGCGCCCGACGGAATGGGCGGCCTCTCCCCCTTTGAGAACAAAGGCTTGCGTTTCGGGGCCCAACCAGGGGCACAGGGGCGACCACGAACCGTAAAGTATGTGGACAGCCCCCGGGACGACGAAGAGCACGGCCGGAGGGCTCGCGCGGTGCGGGCGGATGTGCCGCAATGACTGGTGTGGTGCGACATACGGCCGGATTCCTCCCCGGGTTCGATGGGCGTGGCCAACGGCGCTGCCCGGGCCCGGGCGTGCGGGTGCGGCCCGATGCTGTAAAGCGATCGGACAGCCTGTCGGTGCGAGCATGGCCGCTGCGGGGTGAAAAACATCCGGGGCCCGCTTCCCGGGGTGCCACCCCCACAAGTCATTAAATGCAGGGGCTCGAGCGCGAACGTGTACATTGATCAGTGTTTCCCTAGTATGTGGGTATCAGCAAACCCGTTCCGCCGTCCGAGAGCAGTCCATGCCGCCACCGAGCGATGATCCCACAGTCCAGGCCCTGCCAATCGTCGGTGTCGGGGGCTCCGCGGGTTCACTCCAGCCCCTTCAGTCCCTTCTGGCCCACCTGCCTGCCGACACCGGGGCGGCCTACGTCATCGTCACCCACCACCCCAGGGGCGAACGCAGTCTGCTGCCGGAGATCCTGGGGCCGCACACGGCCCTGCCGGTACAGATGGTCGAGGAAGGCGAGGCGCTGGCGCCGGACCGCGTGTATGTAGCGCTTCCGGACGACGGCTGGGTCCTGGTCCGGGGACAGCTGATGCGTTCGCGCGACCCCCTGGAACGCCCCGGCAACGGCCCTCCCCACCCCATTGATACCCTCTTCCGTTCACTGGCGGAGGGGGCAGCACACCGGGCCATCGCGATTGTTCTCTCCGGAACGGGCAGCGACGGCACCCTCGGGGTCCAGGCCATCAAGTCGCGCGAGGGCATGGTCATGGCCCAGGCCACGGATACCGCCGAGTTCGGCGACATGCCGGGCAATGCCATCGCCACCGGGCAGGTGGACTACGTGCTGCCCGCGGCCGACATGCCAGCCACCCTGACCGGCTATCTCCGTTCCCGGGGTGACCGCCAGAAGGCCCTGGCGGATCATGCCCCTCTGATCCCGCAAAACCTGCTGGCCCGGATCCTGAACCAGGTCCGGCAGCGCACCGGCCACGATTTTTCCGGGTACAAGACCAGCACCCTGCATCGCCGCCTGGAACGGCGCATGGACCTGCGGCAGATCGTGGATGCCGAGGAATACCTGACCTATCTGCAGACGCATCCCGAGGAAATCGACCTGCTCTTTCAGGAGTTCCTGATCAGTGTTACCAACTTCTTCCGGGACCCCCCGGTCTGGACCACGCTGGCAGAGAAGCTGCTGCCGGCCATGCTGCAACGGGCAGCCCGGACGGGGCAGGAGTTCCGCGCCTGGGTGGTGGGCTGTGCGACCGGGGAAGAGGCCTACACGCTGGCCATCCTCGTCCGGGAATGTATCGAGCACTGGGAGCAGGCCCCGGAGGTCCGGATCTTCGCCACCGATGTGGATCAGGCGGCCATCAACATCGCACGGGCGGGACGCTATCCGGCGGGCATTGCCCAGGATCTGACCGAGGCACGGGTGCGCCGGCATTTCTCGGCCGAAAACGACGCCTACCGGATCGGCCGGGAGGTGCGGGACATGGTGGTGTTCGCCGAGCACAACGCGCTGCAGGACCCGCCGTTCACCGGGCTGGATCTCATTACCTGCCGCAACCTGTTGATCTATCTGGAGCGTGACCGTCAGGAGCGTCTCCTGGCGCTGTTCCGTTACTCCCTGCGCAGCCAGGGTCTGCTGCTGCTGGGCGCATCGGAAAGCCCGGATTACCACAGCGAGGCCTTCTCGGTCGCGGACAAGGAAAGCCGGATCTTCCGCGTCGCCGAGGGGGGCCTGCCGTCGCTCCTGCCGGAGATGCCGGGGCCCAGCCGTCACCATCGGGCACTGCCCTCCCAGGAAAGCAGCGACAGCCCGGCCACCGGAACCGGGAACAGCCTCGCCCGCAATGTGGAACGCCTGCTGGCCCTGCAGTTCGCTCCGCCGACAGTGGTGGTCAATGACCGCGGGGAGGTGGTGTACATTCACGGACGCACCGGGCGCTTCCTGGAACCCGCCAGCGGCCCCGCGCGGAATCAGATCCTGGAGATGGCTCGGCCGGGGCTGCGGGCGCCGCTGTCCCAGGCGTTGAAGGACGTGACCGGCAGCGATACCGATCACGTGACCCGCGAGGTGCAGGTCCAGACCAACGGCGATACCGAGCCGGTCCGGCTGGAAGTCCGGCGGATCCGGACACCCGCCGCCCTTTCGGGATTCCGCCTGGTGGCCCTGCATTCGGTCCCTGCCGTGGACCCGGCGGAAGCATCCATTGAATCGTGTGCGACGGCAGCCGCCCCGGAAGGCGGCAATACCGCGGACGCGACCCGGCTGAAGCGGGAGCTGGAGGCCCTGCGTCAGGACAAGCAGTTCGCGGTCAAGGAACTGCAGTCCTCCAACGAGGAGCTGCAGTCCCTTAACGAAGAACTGCAGTCCATGAACGAGGAGCACCAGAGCAGCAACGAGGAGCTGGAAGCTGCCAAGGAGGAAGTCGAGTCCCTCAACCAGGAGCTGCGCAGCGTCAATACCGAGCTGCAGACCCGGGTGGATGACCTGACCGAGGCCAACGATGACCTCAAGAACCTCCTGGAGAGCACCCACCTCGCCATCCTGTTCCTGGATGAATCCCTGAACATCAAGCGCTTTACCATGCCCGCGCAGACCCTGATCGCGGTACGCCCCTCCGACATCGGCCGCCCTTTGAGGGAGCTGACCACCAGGCTTTGCTACGACTCCCTCGAGGCGGACGCCGAGGCGGTTCTGGACAGCCTTATCCCCCGCGAGGTGAAGGTGCAGACGCAGACCGGCCACTGGTATCTGCTGCGCATCCAGCCCTACCGCAGCACCCGGAACGTGATCCGCGGGGTGGTGTGTACCTTCCAGGACATTCAGGCCGCTCAGGGGGTAGCCCGTCCCGAGGCATTCTTCCGGGCGGTCGTCGACACCGTTCGCGAGCCCCTGCTGGTCCTGAATTCGGAGTTGCGGGTGGTGTCCGCCAACGACGGCTTTTATCGCAGCTTTCCCCTGACCCCGGAGTCGGTGGAAGGCCGAAGCCTGTTCAAGCTGGCAGACGGGCAGTGGAACCACCCGGAATTGCGGGCCCTGCTGACCGAGGTCCTGCCGCAGAACAAGGCCTTCCACGACTTCGAGCTGACAGCGGATTTCGGCGACCCGGAGTCGACCGGCCTGCTCCTGAACGGCCGTCGCCTGGAACTGGAGGACGACGCGAGCATGATCCTGCTCACCATGGAGTTCCGGAGACCGGTGTCCCGGGCCCCGGAACCCGCCGCAAGGAGCCCCGACCATGGACCATGACGACCCGAAACCCCTTCCGCCCGAGGCCCTGCGCGAAGCGGCCCGTCAGCGCCTGGGGCGCGGCCTGACGGACATCTCCGAACGGACCGATGCGGATACCCGGGCCCTGGTGGCGGAGCTGGAGCTGCATCAGGAGGAGCTGAGGATCCAGAACGAGGTGCTGCAACAGGCACGGGACCACCTGGAAACCGCCCGGGATCGCTACCGGGACCTGTTCCAGCAGGCCCCGATGGGTTACCTGATCCTGGACGACGAGGGTCGGATACGGGAGGCCAACCGGGCCGCCACCGAACTCCTCGCCCCGGGAACCGATGTCACCGACCAGCCCCTGTCCGCTTTCGTGGCCACCGAATCCCAGGATGCACTGCACCTGCACCGCCGTGCACTGACCGGCGCGGGGAAGGCCCATGTTGTGGACGAACTGAACCTGGTGGGCGACGGCTCAAGCCCGCGGACCGTGCGCATGGACACGGTGGCGGAACGCAACAAGGACGCCGCCGAGGCCCGGTTCCGTTGTGCCCTCATGGATATCACGGAACGCCGCCGCGCGGAGGATCAGCTCCGGATCGCGGCCCATGTGTTCGAGGACGCCGGCGAGGCCATCGTGGTGACGGATCCGGCCGGCCGCATCCAGACCGTCAACCAGGCCTTCACCCGCATTACCGGCTACACCAGCAGCGACGCCATGGGCGTCAAAATCGGCCGCCTGCTCAAATCCGGACGCCACAGCCAGGCCTTCTACGAAGAAATGTGGGAAGGCATCAACCAGCGCGGATTCTGGGAGGGGGAGATCTGGAACCGGCGAAAGAACGGGGATGTTTACCCGGAATGGCTGACCATCAACCGCGTGGATGACAATGTCGGCCAGCCCCGTTACTTCGTGACGGTCTTTTCGGACATCAGCCAGCTCAAGGATTCCCACCGGGAGGTCGAATACCTGGCCAACCACGATGCGCTGACCGGCCTGTCGAACCGCAACCTGTTCCAGGACCGACTTCTCCAGGCCATTGCCCAGGCCCGGCGCGACGGGAAACAGGCGGCCCTGCTGTTCCTCGATCTGGACGATTTCAAGACCATCAATGACACCCTGGGCCACGAGGTGGGCGACGAGCTGCTGGTCGAAGTGGCCTCCCGGCTGCAGGAGGTGGTGCGTGACGTGGATACGATCGCGCGCCTGGGCGGCGATGAGTTTACGGTCATCCTCGCCGACACTCACACCGACGAAGCCGCCTCGATTGCCCGGCGCCTGGTGGCGACCCTTGCTCGCCCGTTTGAAGTCCGGGGCCGAAGCCTGCGTGTCACCTGCAGCATCGGCCTGGCGCTGTACCCCGACGACGGCGAGGATGCGGACACCCTGTCCCGCGCAGCCGACATGGCCATGTACCGGGCCAAGGCCGACGGCCGCAACCGGCTGCGTCTGTACGAACCGGCACTGCACCGGCGCCTGATGGAAGACTGCAGCCTGGAGGACGCGCTGCGCCGGGCTCTGGTCAACGACGAACTGCGCCTCGTCTATCAGCCCCAGTTCGACGCAGGCGATCCGGAACGGCTCGTGGGCGCGGAGGCCCTGCTGCGCTGGGAGCACCCGGAGAGGGGAGCGGTCAGCCCGGGACACTTCATACCCGTTGCGGAGAAATCCGACCTGATCACCGAGCTGGGCCGGCGGGTGGAGAAGATCCTGTGCGAACAGGTGGGCGCCTGGCGGGCGGCCGGGCTCGACCCGCCCCCGATCTCCTTTAATGTCTCGCCCCGGGACTTTCGGGAAGGGGAGTTCGCCACGGCGCTGTTCCAGTGCATGACGCACCACGGCATCGGCGCAGATCAGCTCCAGCTGGAGTTCACCGAGGGCACGCTTACCGAGCGCTCCGATATCGTCCACGAGGAGATCCGCAGACTTCACCGACAGGGGATCCACCTGGCCATCGACGATTTCGGGACCGGTTACTCCTCCCTGGTCAACCTCAAGCGGCTCCCCCTCGCCGAGCTCAAGATCGACAAATCCTTCGTGGGCGGGCTGGGCACGGACGAGAACGACGAAGCCATTGCCCGCGCCAGCCTCGCCATGGCACGCGCCCTGGCCCTGCGGACGGTAGCCGAGGGCGTGGAGACCCCGCAGCAGCTGGCCTGGCTGCGGGCGCACGGCTGTGACCGTGTCCAGGGCTTCCTCCTTGCGCATCCTCTCGAGGCGGAGGATTTCCGGGCCATGCTGCAGGGCACCCGAAGAGCCCGATAATCCGGATCCGGGATCATGCCTGCGCGAAGCTGGGGCCGTCGTCGGCAACCCCGCGGGCAAGGGTCTAGACTTCAGGGAAGCACTGATCCGGTGCACGTTCGTGCTGGCACCCCGCTAACCATGACACCGGAGCGCAAGGAGAAAGTCCATGAGTCCGGTTCGCATTCTCGGTATCGTCCTGCTGGTCGCAGGGATCGTGATTCTTTATTTTGGCTGGCAGACTTCGCAGGGCTTGGTCGAACAGGCCCACGAGACCCTGACCGGCCGGTTCACGGATGAAACCACGTGGTATTTCATCGGGGGCGGTGTGGCCGTAGTCCTGGGGCTGCTGCTGACGATATTTGGCGTCAAACGTTAAACCCCGGGCATTTTCCGGGGGCAGGGCTGTCTTACTCGTACAGGCAGGAGCGCCCTGCTCCTCCGTCTCGCAAGCAGGTTTTCCATGTCCGCACACACCCCTCCCGTCGCCTGGACCTCGGCCATCTTTTTCGCCCTGTCGAATCTGGCCGCACTCACGCTGGTGCCCTGGTGGGGTCTCACACAGGGTTTCAGTGGCGCAGCCTGGCTGTTCTTCGGACTGTTCCTGGTATTGAGCGGGCTGGGGATCACGGTCGGCTATCACCGCCTGTGGGCGCATCGCAGCTTCAAGGCGCGTGGCCCGCTGCGCGTGATTCTGGCGCTTTGCGGGGCGCTGGCGCTGCAGAACAGTATCTACAACTGGAGTGCCCGGCACCGCGTGCATCATGGCTACGTGGATGACGTGGAACGCGACCCGCATTCCATCAAGCGCGGCTTCTGGCACGCCCACATGGGATGGATGCTGCGCAACTGGCCCGCCAGCCGGGCCGATTATTCGCGCGCGAAGGACCTGACGAAGGATCCGGTGGTGATGTGGCAGCACCGCCACTACTGGACCCTGGTGTGGGGGCTGAACCTGGGGTTGCCCTTGCTGCTGGGGCTGGTGTTCGGGGACGTGATCGGCATGCTGCTGCTGGCGGGCGTGCTGCGGCTGGTGCTCAGTCACCATTTCACGTTCTTTATCAACTCCCTGGCGCACTGGTGGGGATGGCGCCCCTACAGTGACGAGAATACCGCCGTGGACAACGGCCTGGTCGCGTTGCTCACCTGGGGCGAGGGGTACCACAACTTCCACCATGCCTTTCAGGGCGACTATCGCAACGGGGTGCGCTGGTGGCAGTACGACCCCTCGAAGTGGCTGATCAACCTGCTGGCCTGGACGGGCCTGGTGCATGACCGGCGCTGGACGCCGCGCTTCAAGATCCTGCGCGCGCGGCTGCACACCGAGTTCCGCCGCCTGCTGAACGCCGATGCGGCCGGGCCGATGCACGACACCTGGCGCGCGACCGTGGAACGCGAGTACCAGCACTTCCGCGATACGGTGAACCAGTGGCAGCAGGTGCAGGCGGACAACATGCGGGCCGGTCGCGAGGCCCTGAACGACCGCTGGCTGCGCACGGAACTGCGCACCCGATTCAAGGAGCTGGAGTATCGCCTCAAGATGCAGCGCCGCCGCCTGCGCGCGCTGTCGGCCTGCCACCGGACGCCATCGGCTTCCGCCTGACGCCGTGCCCTCCCGGGAGTTCAGGGACCCGGGGAGTCCATTGAAGCGGACACCCCGGTCGAGCTCGGGCATGCGCCCGCCGCCCCGTCACGCTATGCCGTGTCGTCGGCGATCTTTTTCGCCACGCGATCGGCGACCTTGCCACGCACCACCACCTCGTCGGCTCCGGCCTCACGCGCGGCCTTGAGCATGCTCCCTTCCACATGCGGGCCAAAGGCGAGGATGGCGGCACCCGGACAGCGTTCACGCCAGGTCGACACACTCGCGACGTCCCGTGCACCCAGGTCGATCACGATCAGGTCGGGGGCGGCGGGCTCGCCGCTGCCGGTCACTTCGGCACCGGCCGCGCGCCAGCGCGATTCGAGCCGCACGCGGGTCATCAGGTCGGGGGTGTCGATGTGGATCTGCATGGATGTCGGGCTCCGTTCAGTGGGTGTCCGCCGCCCGTACCCGTCGAACATGCCGGATGACATCCGCGGCGAACGGGATGGAGAGGACAACGCCGGATCGAGGAACCCGGGGTGCCAACCCCGAAGGGGCTCGGCCGCCCGTTGTTGATCAAAACAGGCGCGCGCACGGCGTTGCGGCTCCCTTGTGCAGAATGCTGCACGGCGGTCACCGCGCCTTGTTCGCACGCAAAAGCGACTCGAGCGCGAACGTGCACATGGATCAGTGTTTCCCTGGCAGAAACATCGACGGTTTCCAGGTTTCGTTCTTTTCCATGCCGCCTCCCTGCAGCCATTATAGGAAGGAACCAGTCTACCTTAAGGAAACCGGGACGGGGAGACACTGAACCATGCACGAACATTCGCTGATGGCCGACTTGCTGCGCAAGATCGAACAGGTGGCGGCCGACAACAACGCCGAGCGCGTGACCCGGGTCCGGGTGTGGCTCGGGGCGCTGTCGCATATCACGCCGGAGCATTTCCGCGAGCATTTCGAGGACAGCACCCGCGGCACGCTGGCCGAGGGCGCCGAACTGGAGGTGGAGGCCTCGGACGACGACACCCACCCCGAAGCCCAGCAGATCCTGCTGCGGAACCTGGACGTGGTGTGAACGACCCCGCCCGTGCACGCTGGCGCCTGATCGTCGCGGGCCGGGTGCAGGGCGTCGGGTTCCGGCCGTTCGTCGCCCGTCAGGCCCGTCGGCTGGGGCTGACGGGGGCGGTCGCGAACACCCCGGAAGGGGTCGTGATCGAGATCGAAGGGCCGCAGGCGGCGCTGAGTTCCTTCCGCCGTTCCCTGGAGGAGGACGGCCCGCCGGCCGCACGCGTGGACCTGATCACCGCCACCACGATTCCGCCGCTCGGCGATGCGGATTTTTACGTCCGCACCAATCATGCCGCCGGCGGGGGCGCTCCCGCACTGGCCCCCGACCGCGCGCCCTGCCCGGCGTGTCGGGCCGAAATCCGTGACCCGGCTGCGCGGCGGTTCCGCTATCCGTTCACCGCCTGTGCCGACTGCGGACCGCGCTGGAGCATCGCGACCGACCTGCCCTGGGACCGGGCCCACACCACGCTGGCGGCGTTCCCGCTGTGCCCGGCCTGCCGGACGGAGTTCGAAGATCCGGAGGATCGGCGCTTCCACGCCGAGGCCATGGCCTGCCCCGCCTGCGGCCCGCAACTGACGCTGCGCACGCCGGACGGGGGCGCGCGGAGCACCGGCGACGACGCCCTGCGCGCGGCGGTGGACACCCTGCGCGAAGGGGGCATTCTGGCCCTGAAGGGGACGGGCGGCTTCCAGCTGCTGGTGGATGCCACCCGTCCGGAAGCGGTCGCGCGGCTGCGCCGGCGCAAGCAGCGGCCGGAGAAACCACTGGCGATCATGCTGCCGGGTCGGGCCGAAACGGATACGCTCGCCCGCATCGACGATGTCGAGCGGGCGCTGCTGGAATCCCCGGAGGCCCCCATCGTGCTGGTCGAGGGCCGGCCGGAGGCGCCGCTGGCCGAAGAGGTCGCCCCGGGTCTCGGGCGTCGCGGACTGATGCGCCCGTCCACCCCGCTGCACCTCCTGCTCCTGGACGACTTCGGCGAACCGGTGGTCTGCACTTCCGGGAACCGCAGCGGCGAGCCCCTGTGCGTGGAAGGCGACGAGGCGGTTGCCCGGCTGGGCGATATCGCGGACGCGATCCTGGATCACGACCGGCCGGTCGCACGGGCGCTGGACGACTCCGTGTTCCAGGTCGCCGCCGGCGAACCCCAGTGCCTGCGACTGGGGCGCGGCTGCATGCCAACGCGCGTGCCACTGCCTGCGGGGGAGCCCGCGGTTGCGCCCGCGCCGGTCACCCTGGCCCTGGGCGGGCAGCTCAAGGCCGCGCCCGCCCTGACGCTCGCGAACGAAGTGGTGGCCGGCGCCCATGTCGGCGACCTGGAAAGCGATGCGGCCCTGCGCAGGCTGGACGGGGAGGCGCGGGCCCTCGGCTCGCTCTGCGGGGTGGACATCGAACGGATCGCCTGCGACCGGCACCCGGATTACGCGTCCACACGCCTGGCCGAAACCTGGAACCTGCCGCTCACGCGGGTACAGCATCATCATGCCCATGCGGTGGCGGCCCTCGCGGAGCACGGCGTGCGCGAACCGGCGCTGGCCCTGGTGTGGGACGGGGCCGGGCTGGGCGACGACGGTACGCTGTGGGGCGGCGAGTGCCTGAGTCTCGACCGTGACGGGAGCTGGCGGCGCAGCGGGCATCTGCGACCGTTCCGCCTGCCCGGGGGCGAGGCCGCGATGCGCGAACCGCGGCGCGCGCTGCTGGGCCTGCTGCATGCCCGGTACCACGGCGATCGCGCGGCCCTCGAGGCCAGCCCCGCGCGCGCCCTGTTCACCGCAGCGGAATGGCAGCCGCTGCTCGCCTGCCTGGACCGGGGGATCAACGCCCCGGTGACCTCCAGTGCGGGAAGGCTGTTCGATGCGGTCGCGGCACTCAGCGGCCTGCGCATCGCCGCCGGCTACGAAGGCCAGGCCGCGCTGCGCGTGCAGGAAGCCGCGGAGGCAGCCGGGCCCGCAGACAATGCTGCACAGTACGGCGATACAGACGCGATCACGCTGGATACCGACCTTGCCCCCTGGCAGGGCGACTGGGCCCCGCTGGTCGATGCCCTGCTCGCGGAACGCGCGGCGCGGCCGGTGGACGCGCCCGCACGCATGGCCACGCGGCTGCACCGGGCGCTCGCGGGATTCGCGGTCGCGGCGGCCCGCGCCAATAACCGGGAAACCGTGGCATTGACCGGCGGATGCTTCCAGAATCGGCATTTGCTGCAACAATGCGTGGACGCCCTGCGGGCGGCCGGTTTCCGCCCGCTCTGGCCGCAGCGCATCCCGCCCGGCGACGGCGGGCTGGCGACCGGCCAGGCCGTGATTGCAAGACGGGCGACCTCGCCCGTGCGAACCACCGACGGAGACTGAGACCATGTGCCTGGCCATCCCCGGCCGCATCGACCACGTGGAGGAGGCGGACGATCCGCTGTTCCGCCAGGCGCGCGTCGCGTTCGGCGGCGTCACCCGAACGGTCTCTCTGGCCTGCACGCCGGAGGCCGGGCCGGGCGACTACGTGCTGGTGCATGCCGGCATCGCGATCGCCACCCTCGACGAGGCGGCCGCCGAACGCACCCTGGCGGCGCTGCGCGAAATCCCCGGGCACGATCCGTCCGCTCCGGAGGCTCCGTGAAGCACCTCGACGAATACCGCGACCCGGCGCTGATCCTGCAGCAGGTCGAGGCGATCCGCGCGGCCTGCACCCGGCGCTGGACGCTGATGGAGGTCTGCGGCGGCCAGACCCACGCGATCCTGCGCCACGGGCTGGATGAATTGCTGGCCGACTCGGTCGAGCTGCTCCACGGGCCCGGCTGCCCGGTCTGCGTGACCCCGGCCGAGACCCTTGATCAGGCGGTACTGCTGACCCGCCGCCCGGAGGTGATGCTGTGCACCTTCGGCGACATGCTGCGCGTACCGGGCGCGCTGGGCGACCTGAACGCCGCGCGCGCGGCCGGGGGCGACGTGCGCGTGATCTACTCGCCGCTGGATGCTGTCGCACTGGCGCGGGAACACCCGAAGCGCGAGGTGGTGCTGCTGGCGGTGGGCTTCGAGACCACCGCCCCGGCCGCCGCCATCGCGGTGCTGCAGGCCGAGGCCCTGGGCCTGACCAACCTGTCGCTGCTGGTCTCGCACTCACTGGTGCCGCCGGCGATGGAGGCCCTGCTGACCGACCCGGACAGTCGCATCCAGGGCTTTCTGGCCGCCGGACACGTCTGCACGGTGGAAGGTGCAGACGTCTACCGGACGATCGCCGAACGCTTCCGGATTCCCATCGTGGTGACGGGCTTCGAGCCGGTGGACCTGCTGGCCGGGATTCGGGCCTGCGTGGAGCAGCTGGAACGCGGCGAAGCGCGGGTGGAGAACCGCTACGACCGGGCCGCCCGCGATGACGGCAACGCCGCCGCGCGCGATGCGGTCACCCGCGTGTTCGAGCCGGTGGAACGCGAGTGGCGCGGCATGGGCCGCCTGCCCGCCAGCGGCCTGGGCCTGCGTCCGGAATACGCGCGCTTCGATGCCCTGAAGCGCTTTGACCTGGCCGGGACCGAATCCGGAGGAGACGGTCCCTGTATCGCCGGCCAGGTGCTGCGCGGGCTGAGCCGACCCCCCGACTGTCCGGCCTTCGGCCGCGAATGCACCCCGGATCACCCCCTGGGGGCGCCGATGGTCTCCTCCGAGGGGGCCTGCGCGGCCTACCTCCACTACCGGGGCGAGACATGACCACCGAGGTCGTGCGGCTGGCACATGGCGGCGGGGGCCGGCTGCAGGCCGGGCTGCTGGACGAGGTGATCCTGCCGGCCCTCGGCGCCCGCGCCTGCGGCGCCCCCGATGCCGCCGTGCTCGACGCGCCGGGCGGACGCCTGGCCCTGACCACCGACAGCTTCGTGGTGCGGCCGCTGTTCTTTCCCGGTGGCGACATCGGCCGCCTCGCGGTACACGGCACGGTCAACGACCTGGCGATGGCCGGGGCGCGTCCGCTGTGGCTGACGCTGGGGCTGATCCTCGAGGAGGGGCTCCCGCTGGAGGACCTGCGCCGCGTCCTCGCCTCCGTAAGCGCGGCCGCCGAAGAATGTGGTGTGCAGGTGGTAGCCGGCGACACCAAGGTGGTCGAGGCCGGGCATGGTGACGGGGTCTACATCAACACGAGCGGCGCAGGCGTGGTCCCGGACGGGGTTGGCATCGAACCGACGGCGATCCGGCCGGGCGACGTGCTGCTGGCCAGCGGCGACCTCGGGCGCCACGGTGTGGCCATCCTCGCCGCCCGCGAGAACCTCGGCCTCGAGCCGCCCGTGCCCAGCGACAGCGCGTCGGTCGCTGCAGCCGTGGCGGCCCTGCTGGATGCCGGGGTGGCGGTACATGCACTGCGCGACCCGACCCGTGGCGGCGCCGTTGCCGCGCTGCAGGAGCTGGCCGACGCGTCCGGCTGCCGCCTGGTGCTGGAGGATGAGGCCATCCCCGTACGCGAAGACGTACGCGGGGCCTGCGAGATCCTCGGGCTGGACCCCCTGCACTCGGCCTGCGAGGGCCGGTTCCTCGCGGCCGTCCCGGCGGACCATGCCGAGCAGGCGCTGGCGGTCCTGCAGTCCGTTCCGGTGACCCGGGACGCAGTCGCCATCGGCCGGGCCGTTGCCGGCGATCCGGCGGTGATCCGGCGCCTGGCCACTGG
This sequence comes from Thioalkalivibrio halophilus, assembly GCF_001995255.1. GTDB lineage: Bacteria > Pseudomonadota > Gammaproteobacteria > Ectothiorhodospirales > Ectothiorhodospiraceae > Thioalkalivibrio > Thioalkalivibrio halophilus. The sequence continues at coordinate 43,408 of NZ_MUZR01000044.1, forward strand.
CGTGGAACGCCGACTGGTCCTGCCGGCCGGAGAACAGCTCCCGCGCATCTGCTGAAAACCGCGCCGGCACGCGCTATCGTTGGTCGGGCCCGCCATACCACCGGAGACCGACCATGACCCTTCGCCCCCTCGCTCTCGCCCCGCTGGCCCTGGCCTCCAGTCCGGCGCTCGCGCACCCCGGACATGGGCACGGCGACGGCCATTCCCTGCTGCATTATCTGAGCTCGCCGGAGCATGTCTGGCCCGCGGCCGCGGCCCTGCTGCTGGCCGCCGTAATCGGGGGCGCCTGGCTGTGGCGGCGGTCGCGCCGGCGGAAAGACCCGCGGAGCTGACGGCGGGCACGAATCCTGCTGACAAACCAGTCAACGCTCGGGAGAGCCGGTCACGACAGTGAAAACCCGGTTCGGGGATAATGCGCGCGCACCAAAAGGAATCGGAAACGCACCATGAACGAACTGAAACAGGCCATCGAGCACCAGCGGGAGTACCTGGAAGAGCGGCTGCATGAGCCGCTGAGCGGGATCGCGGCGCGCCTGGTGCCGGCCTGGCCCCGGCGCGAAGAACTGGACTCGATCCTGGAGGACGGGATCCGGCGGATCCCCGAGGCCACATTCATGTACGCGCTCAACACCCGCGGGATCCAGCTGTCCGACAACATCTCCCGCAGCGGCGTGCTGCCCGAGCACTTCGGCCGCGACCGCTCGCAGCGGCCATACATGAAGGAGGCCGTGCCGGCCGATGGTTTCCTGCTGTCCGAGGCCTATATCAGCCTGCTGGGGCGGCGCCCGTCGCTGACCGCCCTGCAGCTCGTCCGCGACGACAACGGCCGGGCCCTGGGTTTCCTCGGCGCGGACTTCGACCTGCGCAACCTGCCGGACCTGTCGGAGGACCTGTACGAGGAATCCAGCGAGTGGCGTCAGATCAAGGGCGACCCGTCGATCCGCGGCACGCTGTTCCAGCAGAGCCGCACCGAAAGCCTGATGGACCGCAACATGGACACCGCGCTGGCCATCCTGGAGGAGCTGTTCACCGAACGCGGCGTGTTCCAGGGCGTGTTCCACTTCTCCAGCTCGCGCGCGACCCTGTGGACCACCGAGGATCCGTACCGCTACCGCATCCTGACCCACGAGTCGCTGGCCGACCCGGATGTCTGCCTGGCCTTCCCCCACGAGCCCTACCCGGAGGAGGCACTGATCCCGCAACGGGACATCGGCCGGGTGCTGGACGGCCTGCGGACCCTGCGTTTCGCCGACGACACCGTGTATCTGCGTTCCGCGTCGCTCAACCTGTTCAACGGCATGGTCAGCCTGACCTTCTCCTGCGACGGCTCGCACTACATGACCTCCGAGGAATTCCTCGGGCGTTCCATCGAATTCTGGCTGGGGGCGACCGGCTGACCCCGCCCGGATCCCTGCGGATCCTTCACGGCCCCGGATGCCACCGGGGCCGTTTCACCCGTTTCGTACTCTCCCGCCCGGGGGTGTCCCGCAATCCCCGAAACCGGCATCATGGCAGGGTCTTCATCCCTCCCGCCGGACTCGACATGGAAACCGCCTCCGCCAGCGACATCGGGGCGCGCCCCGAACAGCAGGATGCCGTCACCGTCCGGGTCTCCGACGACGGTCGCCGCGCACTGCTGGCCGTCGCCGACGGCATGGGCGGCCACGCGGCCGGGGCCTGGGCCTCGCATACCGCCATCGCCACCATCGAGGCGCACTGGGAGCAGTGCAACGGCATGCCCACGCGTCCGGCCCGCTGGCTGGAAACCGTTGCCCGCGCGGCCCACGACGCCCTGCGCGCGGAAATCACCGACGACACCGCCCCGCCCGGGACTACCCTGGTGGTGCTGTTCGTGGATGAGTCCGGTGCGTGGTGGGTGCACTGCGGCGACAGCCGCCTGCTGCATTTCCGTGGCACGCGCCTGATCGAACGCACCCGCGACCACTCGCGGGTGCAGGAGCTGTTCGAGGCCGGGATGATCCGCGAACAGGAAATGGCCACCCACCCGGATCAGAACCACCTGCTCGCGGCGCTGGGCATGCCCGGAGGCCTGCGGCTGGACCACGGACACGCGAAACGCCATCCGGACTCCGCGTTCCTGCTGTGCACCGACGGCTTCTGGGAACAGATCGAGCCGGCGGAGATGGCGGGCCTGCTGGTGTCCGATGACCTGTCCGGCGGGCTCGACGAGGCGGTGCGGGTAGCCGCCAGGCGCGGGGGCCCACGCGGCGACAACATCGCCGTGGCCGCCTGGCGCAGCGGCGCCCCCCGGGGCTTCGATCGCCTGCGCCACCGGGGCGGGTCGCTGGTGCCATCGACGCTGCTGGGCGGGATCATCCTGCTGGCGGTGCTGGCGATCCTGTTCTGGCCGGTCGGCGGCGGATGAACGGAAATCACGGAACCCGTATACTGTATAAACAGTGAAGCAGTTCACATAATGGATCGTCCGATGGCCCCCTCCCGTTTCGTCCGCTCGCTGTTGCTGTTGTCCCTGCTGTCCCTGACGGGCGGCTGTGCAATGCTGGAACAGGAACCGGACGCAGACCCGGAACCGACCCAGGACCCGCAAGCGACGGATGAACCGCGGGAAGCAGCCCGGTCGGACGAAAAACATGCCTCACCGCCGACCCTTGCTGCTATCCTGAGCCGGCTGCAGGCGGGCGAATGGGACCGGGCGGAGACCATGCTGGAGCGGTTCCGGGAATCCCGCCCCGAGGACCCCACCGCGCGCTCGCTGCAGCGTCAGCTCACGGAGGACCCGGAAACGCTGCTCGCCGACGGCGAGACCCGGCATACCGTGGAAGCGGGCGAGACCCTGGGTCTGATCGCCAGGCGCTACACCGGCGACGCCACGCAGTTCGTGATCCTGGCTCGGCTCAACGACATCCGGCGGCCGGAACACCTGACCGTCGGTCAGCAGCTGCGGGTTCCCCCGCCCGCCGACCCCCAGGACGCCGGCGAGCCTGGTGTCACCCCCGATCTCGACGAGCAGCTGCAGGCCCTGGGTGCGGGCGCGGAAGACGGCTCCCGCGAACATGGGGAGTCCTACCGCATGACCATCCGCGCCGACCTCGACGCCGGGCGTCACGAAGCGGCCTACGAGACCGCACGGGCCGCCCGTGAGGCCGCCCCCGATGAGGCCTGGGACGACTGGCTCGACCCGCTGGAACGGGAGGCCGCGGCGGCCCATTACGAACAGCGCGGCCTGGATGCGCGAGACCGGGACGACGCGGACGCGGCCAGGGACTGGCTGGAACGCGCACTGGAGGCGGAACCCGGGCGCGAACCGGCACGAACCGAACTGGCGCGTCTGCGGCGCGCGGAAGCGGAGACCCTGCACTCCGCCGCGATCGTCCACTACCGCAACCAGGAACTCGAGCGGGCCATTGAGCTGTGGGATGCCGCGCTCGAGCTCGATCCCGACTTCGACGCGGCGGAAGGCTATCGCCTGCGCGCCCGCGAGCTGCAGCGGCGCCTGGAGAACATGGAGTAACCGGCCGGCGGCCGGACCGCGGCGGACTATCCGCTGCGTTCGTCACCCCCCGGGTCCGCGCCGGGCGGCCGTTCCGGTGGAGCCACCGGCATGGTCCGCGTGGCGGAGGCATCGTCCTTGTGCCCCGACGGCGCCGGGTCCGCAGCCGCCCGCTTGACCCGCGCTTCCAGCGAATCCGCCATGGCGTTGCAGGCGGAGAAAACGCGTTCGAAGTCGTCCCGCCGCCGCACCCGGATACGGGTATCCAGCCGCCCCTGGGCGATCTGGTCCAGCGCGCCGCGCAGGGTTTCCATCGGCACCTGCAGGCGCCGGGCAAAGACATAGACGCCCAGCAGCACGGCCAGCACGGTCACCACCGTCAGCATGAGCAGCGCCATCATGGTGGTGCGCCCCGCTTCCTGCAGCGAAGAGGTACTGAGCGCCACCTGCAGATGTCCCAGTTCGAAATCCTGGAACCGCACCGGCGCCTCGAACAGGAACACGTCGTTGCCGTCCGGACCGGCGGTGGACCATACCGTGCGCCCCTCGCGCGAGAGCAGAAGATCCTCGGCCGGCGGCTCGTTGCGCGGCTCGCCCAGCGCGTCCGGGTCGGAGCTGGCGACGATACGTCCGTGCCGATCGCTGACGGACAGCAGTTCGATCTCGCGATTGGCCTGCATGTCGCGCAGGCGCGCCTGCATCGCGATGGAATCCTCCAGCAGCAGGTCCTCGGCGCTCTCCACCGCGATGGTGCCCGCGAGCGTGGAACCGTAATCGAAAGCGAGGTCGGTCATCACCTCGTTCTGTTTCTGCTGCACCAGGAAGGCACCCACCGCCAGGGTGACCGCGACCAGAGCCCCCATCACGGCGGTCCAGCGCAGGCGCAGGGGCACGATGCGGCGCCCGGCACCGGCGCGTTCGCGTTCGGCGCGCTCGTCCTCGATGCGCTGCAGATCCACCAGCAGCTCGGCGGCCGACTGATAACGCCGGGACGGGTCGCGTTCCAGCAGCCGGCGCACCACCGCGACCAGGTCTTCCGGGCAGTCGCGGATGATCGGCCGTGGTTCCGGCACCGGCTCTTCCAGGACCCGCTCCAGGACCCGACCGGCCTCGCCATCCAGAAACGGCCGATGCCCGGTGAGCAGTTCGTACAGCACTACGCCCATCGACCACAGATCGCTGCGACCGTCGGCATCACCGCCGCGGATCAGCTCGGGGGCCATGTAATGGGGAGTACCGGCCGACGCGGTGTGGTCCTCGGCGCGCCATTCGGGATCGAACAGGGTCTCGGCAATGCCGAAATCCATCACCTTGATGTTGACCGTGGCACTGGTGACGAGGATGTTTTCCGGCTTGATGTCCCGGTGGATCACGCCATGGCGGTGAGCATAGTCCAGCGCCTCGGCCAGCTGCTGCGCCACCTTGAGAAAATTGCGCAGCAGCAATGGCCGGAACTGTTCGGCGTAGGCATCCAGCGTCTGCCCCTCCACCAGCTCCATGGCGATGAACGGCCGGCCCTCGGCTTCGCCCACGTCGAAGACCGTGACAATACCCGGGTGGGTCAGCGTACCCGCGGCACGGGCCTCGGTCAGGAAGCGCTGGCGGTATTCCGGATCGCAGGCGTAGTCGTCATGCAGGATCTTGATGGCCAGGGTCCGACGGATCTGCGGGTCATACCCCTGATGGACCGTCGCCATCGCGCCGCGGCCCAGCTCCTCGCCAACTTCATACCGGCCGAAGCGGCGCATGGATCAGGCCAGGACCTCCAGCCCGATCCGCACCAGCACCGCCAGCACCAGCACCGCGGCACCGCCCGCCAGCCAGACCCGCCAGCGTGGACGGCGGCCGGCCAGAGGCAGACCCGCCCCGGCATGATCCCGGTGATGAAACACGAATTCGGCCCCGCCGAAGCGCACGCGGTCGCCCTCCCTGAGCGTGGCCTCGTGCACCCGCTCGCCGTTGACCCAGGTGCCATTGGTGGAGAGCAGGTTCATCACCCGGCATTCGCCGTCCTCGTTGATGACCCAGGCGTGCTGGGAGGACACGCTCGGCTCCTGCAGGACGATGTCGTTGTCGGACTGACGCCCCAGCGAATGGCGGCCGGGGCGCATGAGCAGGCGTTGCTGCTTGAACGGCTCGGCGACCCCCACCAGCACCGGCAGGTCACTCTCCTCGACCTCGGTGCCGGCGGGCTCCGGCGGGGCCTCGGGCAGTTCGCCACGCTGGAACAGCATGGTGCCCTGCGGGCCGTTACGGTCGCGGCCCTCGCCCCTTCCCTCGGAATGCTCGTTCATGCTCCCCCCGTGAATGGACATACGGGATGGAGTATGCCCGCACCCCCGGGAGGGTCACAACGATCTGGATCAATCCTCAGTGCCCGTGGTGACCGGACCCGTGGCCATGGCGCGACCCGCCACCATCGCGTACCGTGGCCTCGAAGCCCGCGGTTTCGCCCGCGGCCGTCTCCAGGGTGACCGACACACGCTGATCCCGCTCCAGCGGTTCATGCAGATCGATCAGCATCACGTGCAGGCCACCCGGCTCCAGCGCGGTCTTCCCGCCGGCCGGGATGGTGATGGCCTCGACCTCGCGCATGCGCATCACGCCCGCGTCATCCTGCACGTGGTCGTGCAGCTCGGTGACCCCGGCGACCGGCGATTCGCCCCGGACCAGCTCGACGTCCTCGTCGGTATGGTTGGCAAGGGTCAGATACGCCGCGGTCGAGCCCATGCCCGGCGGCATCATGCGCACCCAGGGCGCCGACACGATTTCCAGGCCCTCCGGACAGTCGCAGGCGAAAGTCTCGTCCGCGCCATGCGCATGTTCTCCGGCCGTCACGCCGGTGGCAGCCAGTGCCAGGAATACGGCACCGGCCAGGGCCAGCCGCCCGGGGCGTTGATATTGCGAGATGTTGGTCATTGCTTATGTCTCCCTCTCTCAGAATTCCACGTTCCACTGGGCCCAGACGGTACGCCCGGGTTCGTTGACCGGCCGGGTGGCCGCTCCCAGTTCGGCACTGCCGCGCTGGATATGCTCGCTGTAGCTACGGTCGAACAGGTTGTCCACGCCCACGGTCAGCTGCGAGTTCCCGAACAGCTCCACCCCGCCGTACAGCGCGACGGTGGCAAAGCCCGAGGTCTCTCCGGTGTCCAGGCTGTAGATCGTACCGTGATCCTCGTGGATGCGGTCCTGACGCATCACGCCGCGCACCTGCAACCCGCCGAAATGCATCCCGGACGCATACTCCGCGCCCAGCGTCGCCTCCGCCGGCGGGGTCTGCGCCAGGGGCACGTCGTCCGTGGTGTTCTCCGAACGCACCCAGGCGGCACTCGCGTTCAAGGTCCACGCCGACGTCATCTCCCAGGCGCCGTCCGCTTCGAAGCCCCAGGTCCGGGCGCCCACGTTGCGCGTGCGATCCCCGGGCTGCGCCACCAGGATGTAGTCATCGAACTCGCCGTAGAAACCGGACAGCGAGGCACGCAGGCGCGACCCGTTCCAGGCAATGCCCATATCCAGCTGGGTCAGCACCTCGGTATCCAGATCGAACACCCGCCGGCGCTCCCAGAAATCCGCCGCACGCTCCGAACGCCCGACACCGACGTGCCAGGCCAGCGGCCGCTGCGCCTGCTCCTGTTCGTAGCGCAGGAAACCGCTGGTGGCGGTCGCGCGCTCGCGGTCGCCGTCGCTGGCGCCACCAAAGCCGTCACGCTGAGCCTCGGCCCGGGTCCGGTCAACCCGCAGGCCGCTTACCACGCGGCGCCGCGCATCCAGCGGGATCTCGAGTTCGCCGAACACCCCTGCGTCGCGGAACCGCGCGGTATCCTCGCGGGCGACATCGCGCCACCCGAAGGCGTCCGGCCCCATCAGGCGGTTCCCGCTGTGGCGGTTGCGGCTGTAATCGAACCCGGCGTGCAGGGCCATGTCCCGCGGCAGCCGGAAATCCCCGGCGAACCGCGCCCCTTCGGTGATGCGTTCGGGGTAGCTGACCATGGGCATGCCCGGCGGCTCCCGCAGGGTGTAGTTGTCCATGACATGGTCGATCTCGTTGCGGAAGACCCGCGCCTCCAGGGTCTCGAACCAGGGCGCGAGGTCGTCACGGGTCAGCGCAAGGCTGTAGCCGGTGCGGTCGAAGCGCACGCCGTCCATGCCACGGTCGTCGTAAGCGGCCTCGGCGTCGGAACGGTCATACGTGAACTCAATGAGGGTCTGCTCGTCAGGGCGCCAGCCGGCGATCCCGGTGCCACTCCAGCGGGAATACCGCGAGTGGACCTCGTTGCCATCGCCGTCGCGGTAATCGTCCTGATCCGAGAAGGTGCCGATGGCACGCAGATAGCCCGCTGAGGACCCGGTCGCCACGTCCGCCACCAGGTCGGTGCGATCGAAACGCCCGACGGTCAGGCCCGCGAATCCGGTGACCTCCCCGGCCTCCGTGAACACCGGCGCGTCCCGCTCGAAACGGACCGTACCGCCCGACACGGCACCATGCCGCACGCTCTGCGGACCCTTGCTCACTTCGATGCGGTCAAAGGCCTGCGGGTAGGCATACGCGGTGGGCGGGTCCATGCGCCCGCCGCAGCCGCCCAGCACCGGATCGTCGTCCAGCAGCAGCGACAGTCGCGAGCCTCCCAGGCCTCGCAGGGCCGGATCGCCGCTGGTACCGCCCTTGCGGCTGGTCACGAATCCGGGGATGGAGGCCAGATACGCCCCGCCATCATGCGCCGGCAACGGAAGCCGGGGCTGGCGTGGATCGGTACTGACCCGCCCGGGCCCCTCCATGGCGGGAACCGTTACCACCACCGGCGCCAGCCGCGGTGGATCCCCGGCCTGCGACGCAGAAGGCCCTTCGGCCGCCACGGGCGCGGCCGCGGCACCGGCGATCGCCAGGGGGATCCAGCGGCACCGGAATCCATGCGAATGCTTCATGATTTCTCTCCGTCCTTGTTCTTTTCATTGGTGTCGTGCGACCGACTCGCCAGCAAGCACCGGGCCAGGTACGGGCACCAACAAGGATCGGGAAGCCGGAACGGCGGACTGCGGCGCCCGAAGCACCATTGGGAACACCACCGGAGGTGGCCGGAACCGCCACGCACACACGGCAGCCCCCGGGACCGGTGCGGGATTTGCCACAGCGGATGGCTTAAACGCCGCAGTTGCGAACCGGACGCGTACGGATTCCCTTGCCCGGGCACGGACTCTGGGGCAGGCTATGCAGTCATGCCGCAAGCGCCTGGCGGCCGGGAGGAGATGTTGGTCGAATCAGCCGAAAATACCGCCGAGCATTTCGTGGGCAGCTCGCCCGAGCTGCAGGCCGTGCTGCGTCAGGCCAGCATGGTGGCGGCCACCGACGCCACGGTACTGGTGCTGGGCGAGAGCGGAACCGGCAAGGAACACCTGGCGCGCCACATCCATGCCCGCAGTCGGCGCCCGGACGGACCGCTGATCACGGTGAACTGCGCGGCCCTGCCCGAAGAGCTGGTGGAGTCCGAGCTGTTCGGCCACCGCCGCGGGGCCTTCACCGGCGCGAACGACCATCAACCCGGGCTGGTACGCCAGGCACATGGCGGCACGCTGCTGCTCGACGAGATCGCCGAACTCCCGGCCGGGGCCCAGGCCAAGCTGCTGCGCTTTCTGGAAAACGGGGAGTGCCAGCCGCTGGGTGCGGCCGAGGCGGAACAGATCGACGTTCGCGTGATCGCCGCGACCCACCAGGATCTGCAGCAGCGCGTGGCCGACGGGCGTTTCCGCGCCGACCTGTACTATCGCCTGCAGGTGGTGCCGCTGGAGATGCCGCCGCTGCGCAGCCGCCAGGGAGACGTGCGCCGTCTGGCCGAACACTTCCGCGTTACTCTGGCGGAACACCACGGCGTGGAACCGCCGCGGTTCACGCCCGCACTGCTGCGCTGGCTCGGCCAGTGGCCCTGGCCCGGCAACGTGCGCGAGCTGAAGAACCTGGTCGAGCGCTGCGTGATCTTCATGAGCGGTACCGAGGTCAACCCGGGCGATCTGCCCGATGCCTGGCTGCAGACCCCGCAGGGCCAGGCCGGGGGGCCGTTCGTGATCCCGCCCGAGGGCCTCAGCCTGGAGCGACTGGAGATGGACCTGATCCGCCAGGCCCTGGAACAGACCGCGGGCAACCGCTCGCGGGCCGCCCGCCTGCTGGGCCTGACCCGCGACACCCTGCTCTACCGCATGAAGAAATACGCGATCGCCTGACCGCTTATCCCTGCAGCAGCAGCATCAGGTCGGTGACCGCCATCATCGGCTCGCCACCGACCACGATCATGCCCTCGGCGACCTCGACGTCCAGCCGCACCCGATCATCCTCCACCGCGAACAGCGGGAACTCGCGCGCGCCCTGCATCAGCATGGCCACGAGCTCCTCGGCCTCGCGATCCAGATCCGCCGCCGGCCGATGCGGCTCACGCAGGGCCATGTCCTCGCGCACCGAGGTACGGATGAGCCCGCGATCCACGCCCGCCTGCAGCGAACCCGACAGATACTCGAGCAGTCCCGGACCCTGCCAGGCCGCGGGCGGGATCTCGCCAGCCCGCAGCGTCAGGCTGCCGTCCAGGGCGTCACCATGGGTGTCCACCACCCGCAGTTCCCGCAGCTCCAGGACAGCTCCGTGCGAGGCGGTATCCATCAGCCACTGCTGGTACAGGGCGTCCACATCCTCCAGCGCGTGCAGACCGGCTTCGACTTCGCGGCCCAGACGCCCGGCCTCGCGGACGGAGGCGGCATCGAGGTCCAGATGCAGCTCGGCGTGGAACTGCTGCAGACCGGTCAGGCCTTCCGCCCGGGTCTCGCCCAGCTCCAGACTCAGGTCACTGCGCGAACGACCGTCGGTCTCGCGGGTCACCCCCGCCAGACGCAGGTCGCGCATGCGGAAAGACTCGTCGTCGAACTCACCCTCGATCCCGTCCAGCGCGAGTTCGGAATCGCCCTCCACCAGCAGCGAATCGACAATGACCAGGTTGTCGCCGCGCATGCGCAGGCCGTCGATCCGCAGATCCATCTCGCCCGGCACGCCGATCCAGGCCCGGGGCAGCTCGGCGTGCAGCGCCTGCAGACCGGCCTCGCCCGCGATCTGCGCGGAGGCCTCCCAGGCGTCCCAGGACAGCTCACCGATGCGATGCTGGCCGGCCATCAGCAGATCGCCGTCATAACCGGTGCCCTGCAGGTGGATCCGGGTGTCGCCCCCGGGGCGATGGGCGAACTCCAGCGTGGCCCAGTGATCCTGCTCCAGTGCGGGCAGGTCGGCCGCCACGGCTTCGGCCCACGGCAGCGTGCCGGCCGCGCGGAACGGCTGGCCGCTGACCCAGCGGGCGAGGCCGTAATCCTCGACCTCCATGCGACCACTGGCACTCACGCTCGGCTCCGGCGTGCCCTGAAGCTCCGCCAGCGGCTCGTGCAGCGGGTTGTCGGACTCCGGGCGATAGCGGAAGCGATAATCGACCGTCCCCGCATCCCGGTCATAAGCGAGCCGGATCACGTCGAACTCGTCCACCGCCGCGGCATCCGCCTCGAAGCGGTCGAGCGCCTCCTGCAGGCTGTCCTGCGCATGCGCCTGAACCAGACGATCACCGCCCGCCCAGGCCGCTCCGCCCAGTACCACGACACCGACGGCCACGCCGGCCTTCGCCAGTCCACTTGCCATAATGACTCCCTTCCTTTGATGGGTGTTGTCAGTGTGCCCCGGGGTGAGCAACGGCCCCGGAGCGGATCAGTCGTCGTCGGCGCTCACCAGGGCCGCCGACCCCATCAGCTGGCCACGGCCGTCATCGTCGGCCGGTGCCAGGCTGAGGGTGAACAGCTGCTTGAGAGGGGCCTCGGGCACCGCCCATTCCCAGGATACGGTACGCGTCGGGCCGCGCCCCGGCACCTCCCGGGTGTCATCGCTAACCTCGCGGGCTTCGATCGGGTCCGGGGCCTCCGAGATCAGACGCACGAACGCCTCGTGCGCATGCTCGACATCGGCGCGACGCGCGTGCACCGCACAGAATGTGTCACCGTCGGGAAGGGCCAGCACGAAACGCCCGGCCTCTGACTCCAGACGCCAGGCGTCGCCTTCCTGCCCGCCCAGAAACGGCGCGGCCACCTCCGGACGCAGCAGATCGTCCTCGTCCTGTTCGGCCCGCAGTGCCTCCAGATCGCTCACTTCGCTCAGACAGGAATCCGCGTAGGCACGCGTAAAGGCATCGGCTTCCGCTTCGCCGGCATCCGGCCCGGCCAGCGCGGGAGCGGGGAGCAGAAGCGAAACGGCGAACAGCACGGCTGGCGAGCGGGTCATCACGAACCTCCGGTCTGGACGATGGACATACCGGAGAAGCTATGACGACGGGCCGCAAAAGGCAATGGGCCGCGGCCGGCGGCCCGACTACCCGGGTCACATGCCCTGAAGCTCGCTCATGCCCATCATCCCCGCGCCGATGCCGAACAGGACACCCAGCACCATCAGCAGGATGTAGACCAGCAGGAGCACGCCCATGATGGTGAAGTGGGTGCGCAGCCGGCCCATGGCATTCTTCGCCTCCAGCTCGTCATCGCGCTCGTAGGCCCGGGTGAAGCTGCCGGCTGCCTGCATCAGCACCACGCCGGCCCAGATCGGGATCCAGGCCACGATGATGCCGACGATCGACAGGGCCGTGAGCACCCCGGACAGGATCAGCATGACCCCGATCAGCTGCATCCAGAACTTGCCGCGATAAACCGGCTCGATGAGTTCGCGCACGCCGGTCGTACTGGTTGTCTCGTTCATGATTCCCCTTTTTCTCTCCCTCGGTGGCAGGTCGCCCGCAGCCGCCGACGCCTTCCCGAAGTGTAGCAGCCGGACCGCGCGAACTTACCTGCATGTTTGCAGGGGGACACAAGCCGGGGCCGAGTTACTGTCGAAAGTGG
>NZ_MUZR01000045.1 GCF_001995255.1 Thioalkalivibrio halophilus
CCTCGGGCGGTTCGGTGGCGTCGGTAAAAACCTCCCGGTCGTGTTCCAGCAGGGTGGTCTCGCCGAAGCCGTCGTCCGCGGTGCGCGCCACCGAACCGCCCGAGGTCGCGGAGCCCGCTTCCTACGGGTTCGTAACCGGCCAGTACTCGGAGCCGGGCACTCTCGATTTTTACGCCGGCCGCTTCCTGCAATCGCCGCTGAGCCTGGGTGACGACCGGCAGTTGCTCCAGGCAGAGGACGGCGAGGCATTCCTGGACCCGGACCTGGCGATCGAGACCTTCGTGGTGGACAGTGACGACACCGGGACCACCGGGACCGCGGAGATCGGCGACGCGTCGGTCTCCTGGGGCCGGTGGACGGATGCCGACGTCCAGCGACTCAACGACATCGAACCCTACGATTCGGGCGGAAACGACAGCTTCACCTGGATCACCTCCACCGGGGTCATCCATGACCCGGCCGATCTCCCCGGAACCGGGACGGCCAGCTACTCGGATGTGGGGATCGAGGGAACGGGCATGTTCGCAATCGACGCGGGTTCTCTGGCCGTCGATTTCGGCGCCGCGACGATCGGCGCTACCCTGGAATTCGGAGGGGGCGAGCAGCTGCAGACCACCGGGGGTTCGGTCGCGATCACGGAGTTCCACGCAGACGGCATCCCGCTCGAGTACGGCACCAATGTCCAGGGTCGGCTCGCAGGCCGCTTCGTCGGCTCCGACGCGGAGGGCGCCATCGCCGGTTACGAGATCCGTCAGGACGGTCAATTTGTCGGTACCGGCGTCATCGCCTTCGAACAGGATTAGTGAACCCAACCCGCTCCCGTCGCCATGCCACGGCCCTCGGGGTCCTGCTGGTCGCCCTGCTGGCCCTGCCGCAGGTGACCGGGATCCCGGGGGTGACCCCCGCGCTGGACCGGGTCGAACGGCTGGTCTACGACCTGCGCATGCAGGCCCATCCGCCCGCCCGCGGGGCCACCGATTCGGAGGTTCCCATTGTCATCGTCGACATCGACGAGGCCTCGCTGGAACGCGAGGGCCAGTGGCCCTGGCCGCGCCGGCGCATTGCCGAGCTGGTCGAACGCCTCGACGCGGCGGGGGCCGGGGTCATCACGCTCGATATCCTGTTCGCCGAGGCCGAGCGCAACCCGGTCGAAACCGTCCGTGAACACCTGCCGCAAGACGCCGCGCTGCAGGCCCGGCTGGACCGGCTGGCGCCGGAACTCGACGGTGACCACCGGCTCGCGCGGGCCCTGCAAGGCCGCGAGGTGGTCCTGGGCTATGTCTTTCACGCGCAGCAGCGGTCACGTTCCGGCGCCCTCCCCGAGCCATTGCCACTGGAGGAACCGCTTGCGGTGGAGGAGCTGGCCCTGCCCCCGGCCAGCGGCTACAGCGCGCCGCTGCCGGTCCTGCGCGAAACGGCCGCGACGGCCGGGTTCTTCAGCCTGATCCCCGACGCCGACGGCACCCTGCGCCGCGCCCCGCTGCTGGCACGCATCGACGGAGAGCTGTACGGCTCGCTGGCCACGGAGACGGTGCGCCAGTTCCTGTTCCTGGAAGAGGCCCGCCTGACCACCGAGACCATCGACCGGCGCGAGCATCTGGAGGCGCTGCACCTCGACGACCATCTGACGGTGCCGGTCGACGGCCGGGGCCGCATGCTGGTGCCGTACCGCGGCCCCCCCGGAAGCTTTCCGTACGTATCGGCCTGGCAGGTGCTGGAAGACGACCCCGCGGAGCGCATCCCGCCCGGGGCGATCGTTCTGGTGGGGACCACCGCACCGGGGCTGTTCGACCTGCGCGCGACCCCGATGGATGCCGTATTCCCCGGCGTGGAGATCCACGCCAACCTGATCGCGGCGATGCTGGACGAGGCCTTCCTCACCGAACCGGCCTGGGCCCCGGGCGCCAACCTGTCCATGCTGCTGGTGGCCGGCGGACTGCTGGCCCTGGTCCTGCCCCGTCTGGCGCCGCTGCGCCAGCTTGCGGCGTCCCTGGCCGCCGGCGGTGTCCTGCTCGCGTTCACCGCATGGCTGTGGTCGGCGCATGGCCTGGTGCTGGATCTGGCGTCCCCGTTGCTGGCGGTGGTGCTGATCGCGGTGTTCAATCTCGGCTGGGGATTCCTGTTCGAGGCGCGCACCCGGCACCGGCTGAAGGCGATGTTCGGGCAGTACGTGCCGCCCGCGCTGGTGGAGCAGATGAGCGAGCATCCGGAGGCCTTCGATTTCGAGGGCCGCTCGCGCGAGCTGAGTATTCTGTTTTCCGACATCCGCGGCTTCACCGGTCTGTCGGAATCGCTGGAAGCCGACCAGCTCAAGCGGCTGCTGAACCGTTATTTCACGCCCATGACCCGGGTCATCTTCGAGCACCGGGGGACCATCGACAAGTACGTGGGCGACATGGTCATGGCGTTCTGGGGCGCACCCGTGGACGATCGCGAGCATGCCACCCACGCGGTGGAGGCGGCCCTCGAGATGCAGGCGGAAACCGCGCGGCTGCGCGAGGCCTTCACGGCACAGGGCCTCCCGGACATCCATGTCGGCATCGGCATCAACAGCGGCGTGGTTAACGTGGGTGACATGGGTTCGGAATACCGCCGCGCGTACACGGTACTGGGCGATGCCGTGAACCTCGCCTCACGCCTGGAGGGCAGTAGCAAGTATTATGGAGTCGGAATCGTCGTCGGCGAGCGCACCCGGGAGCTGACCGGCGAGTGCTTCGTCTGGCGCGAGCTGGACCGCGTGCGGGTCAAGGGGCGCGATCGGCCGGTGCGGGTGTTCGAGCCGGTCTGCCGGTCCCCGGAGCACACGCCCGAGCTGCAGGCCGAACTGGATTCGCTGGCGCAGGCCCTGGACGCATTCCGGTCAGCGGATCTGGATGCGGCGGAGAAAGCCTTCCGGCGGCTGACCGGGGCGTACCCCGGGGTCGGACTCTACCGGCTGTACCTCGACCGCATCGAGCACCTGCGGCGCGAGCCACCGCCCCCCGACTGGGACGGCAGCTGGACCCGCGAGAGCAAATGACCCGCTACAGGAATGCGAGGAGAACAGACCATGGCCCGGGATGAATGCCTGAAGCGCTATACCCGGCTGATCGACCGCATGCCAGGATTCCCCGCATCGGTGCAGCGCATCCTCGAGCTGACCGCCAACCCCGACAGCTCGCCCGGTGAGCTGGTCGCGGCACTGGAACGCGATCCGGTGATCACAGTGCGCGTCCTCAAGCTGGTCAATTCGCCGTGGTTCGGACTGGCGCGCCCCGTCAGCTCGGTGCGCCAGGCCATGGTGATCGCCGGCCTCAACACTCTGCGCAATCTGGCGCTCAGCATCGCGGCGGTCGGCATGCTGCCCACGCGCAACGACGCCGGCATGGACACCGGCCGCTTTCTCGAGCACTCGCTGGGCGTGGCCACCATCGCGCGCCTGCTGGCGCGGCGCCTGGGGGTTCCGGAGAGCGAGAACACCGACCATTTTGTCGCCGGTCTGCTGCATGATTTCGGCAAGATCGTGCTGATCCGACACGCCGGCGAGGATTATGCTCCGGTCCTCGCGGCCGCGGCCGCCGGTCCTGTACCGCTGCATCGGGAAGAAGCCCGGCGACTGGGGGTGGATCACGCCGAGCTGGGCGGTCTGCTGATCGAACACTGGGGCCTGCCCGCTACGCTGGCCGGTGCGGTCCGCTACCATCACGTGCCGGATCACGACGGCGACTGGAGCCTGCTGCGCGACACGGTGTTCGCGGCCAACCAGATCGTGCGTCACCTGGACTTCGGCGATTCCGGCAATCCGGTGATCGAACCCTTCCCGCGACCAATTCGCGAGCGTTTCGGCGCCGATCTTGCGGAATTGACGGAGGCCCTGGATGACCCGGGCGCGGAGCTGGAAGCCACCCGTCTGTTCATGCAGAGCGAGGAGGACAGTCGATGAGATTCACCTTCTGGGGCGTACGCGGCTCCATCCCGGTCCCCGGACCGCAGACCGTGCGCTACGGTGGCAACACCACCTGCATCGAGGTACACGGCGCGCAGGACGAGCTGATCATCCTCGACGCCGGTACCGGGATCTTCCAGCTGGCCCGACAACTGCAGGCGGACATGCCGCTGGAGGCCAGCATCTTCATCACCCACACCCACTGGGACCACATCCAGGGGCTGCCCTTCTTTATCCCGATCTTCGTGGCGGGCAACCGCATCCGCATCCATGGCGCGGCGGACCCGGTGAATCAGCGCGACATCCACGAGGTCCTCGCGCGGCAGATGGACTACGCGTTCTTCCCGGTGCGCGACAACGAGCTGGCGGCCACCATGGAGTATGTCACCCTGCGCGAAGGGCAGACCACGCAGGTGGGCAGCGTGACCGTCACGCCCATGATCATGGGCCACCCGGTCCTCAACTTCGCCTATCGCCTGGAATCCGGAGGGCGCACGCTGGTGTTCACCGGTGACCACGAGTGGCCGTACAACATCTACGCCCCCGGCGAGGACGGCCATACGGAATACGAAGCGATGGTGCAGGAGCGCCGGGCGGCGATCATCGATTTCTTTCGCGGCGCCGATGCCCTGATCATCGACACCGCCTACACGCCCGAGGAATATCCGCGCCGCACGGGCTGGGGCCACGGCACCTACGACACCAGCATCCGGGCCGCGCGCGAGGCCGGGGTCAGGCAGGTGTGGCTGACCCACCACGAGCCGACGCGCGACGACGCTGAACTCGAGCGCGTATTCGCCCGAGCCCTGGAACGCAATCCGCCGCCGGACCCCGCGAGCGAACCGGCCATCCACCTCGCCCGGGAGGGCATCACCGTTACGCTGTAGCGGCCGCGCGAATCAGGCCGGCGGCGCACCCGCCGCCAGTCCGGTCTGCTGCGCCACCAGCACGATCAGCATCAGGGCAAGACCCGCGTACAGCCCGGCCACCACGTCGTCCATCACGATGCCGGTACCGTCGTGCCATTTCTCGTCGAAATAGCGTGCCGGCCAGGGCTTGAGGATGTCGAACAGGCGGAACAGGAAGAAACCCAGCGCGACCCAGACCAGCCCGGCGGCGTCACCCGCCAGGGTGATCCCGGGCGGGATGAAGGCCAGGGTCACCAGCATCCCCGCCCACTCGTCCCACACGATCCCCGAATGGTCGTGCACGCCCAGGCGCCGTGCGCTCTCCCCACAGATGTGGAACCCGGCCATGGTCACGATCACGGTGATCGCCAGATAGGCCCACTCGGGGAAGTTCATGATCGCGAAATACACCACCAGGGCGGCCAGCGACCCCGTAGTGCCGGGGGCCCAGCGCGAGAGCCCGGAGCCGAAGCCGAAGGCCAGCAGATGGATGGGGTCGCCGAACACGGTGCGTGCCGACGGCATCGTCGCTTTCGTCATCCCTGGAACCATGTGGCCCGCCCTCTTCTCGCTCGTCAGTCAGTCGGCGAAATGATCGTGCCCCGGACGCCTCGCGTCCAGAGGCGCGCCGGCGGCATCCACCACGCGGATGGCGTCGCCGGCGGTAAACTCCCCGATCACGTGGAGCGCCACGCCGGCGGCCTCCGCCAGCGGTGCCAGCTCCACCTCCGGGGGCACCGCCAGCAGCAGTTCGTAGTCGTCGCCCCCGCCCAGGGCGCAGTCCCGCGCCAGCGCCGCATCCGCCCCGGCGAGAGCCGGATCCAGCGGCACCGCCGGCCAGTCGACGCGGGCCCCGCAGCCGGAGGCGGCGCAGACATGCTCCAGGTCCGCGAGCAGTCCGTCCGACAGATCGATGGCCGCATGCGCATGCTCGCGCAGAGCCAGCCCCGCCGCCAGCCGGGGCTGCGGCCAGAAGAGTCGCTTACAGACCGGATCGTTGGCATCCGGCGGGCGCGCACCTTCGTCGCGGCGCCGGATTTCGGCCGCCAGTCCGATGGCGGCGCCCCCCAGCTCGCCGGTCACCACCACCCGATCCGCCGGCCGGGCCCCGCTGCGTTGCAGGGCGCGTCCGGCGGGCACCTGACCCAGCACGGTCACGCCTGCGGAGCAGGGCCCGCGCACCGTGTCTCCGCCCACCAGCGGGGCCCGCATCGCACGCGCCAGTCGCAGGAACCCCTCGCTGAACGGCGTCAGCCAGGCATCCTCGGCCTCCGGAACCGCCAGCGACAACAGCACGCCCAGCGGCTCCGCGCCCATCGCCGCCAGATCGCTGAGACTCGCAGCCAGGGCCTTGTGCCCCAGACTCTCGGGCGGGTGATCGGGAAAGAAATGCCGGCCTTCCACCACGGTGTCGGTACTGACGACCACCTCGTGGCCGGCATCCGGGCGCAGCAGCGCGGCATCGTCACCCACCCCGAGCACGACCCGCGCGTCCGCGACCGGGTCTCCGGAAGGACCGGCCGGCCGGAAGTAGCGCCGGATCAGATCGAATTCGGACAGGGACGGGGACGCCATGCGCCACGAACCGAGCGATGAGGCTCCGCCTCAGCGACGGATCTCGGAAGCGCGCAATTCGCTGGCGAGGCGATCCAGCACGCCATTCACGTAGCGATGGGACTGCTCCGCCCCGAAGCGTTTGGCCAGCTCCACCGCCTCGTTGATCACCACCCGATAGGGCAACTCGAAGCGTTCAGCCAGTTCCCACTGGCCCACCCACAGCAGGGCATGTTCCACCGGATCGAGCTGGTCAAGTTCGCGCCCCAGCCAGGGCTGCATACGGGCATCCAGCTCCTCGTGCGCCCCGGTCACCCCCATCAGGATCTCGCGGAAGTATTCGGGGTCCGCCTTGGCGTGCTCATCCTCTTCGCGAAACGCGAGCAGGATGTTCTTCGGGTCGTCCCCGGTCAGCTGCCAGGAATAAAGCGCCTGCATCGCACGCCGCCGAGCCACCGAGCGCGCATGCCGCGCACGCTGCTCGGGCGTGCTGCGCGGTCGCTGCTTGCGCCCGCCCCTGGCGGCGCTGGCCTGGTCGCGCGGAGGACGGTCGGCGGACCCGGAATCGCTGGATTCAGTCACGGTATTCACGTATCCGCTCAGGCACCGGTACGCAGGCGCGGCATCAGGCTGACCATCTCGATGGCCCCCATGGCGGCATCCGCCCCCTTGTTGCCCGCCTTGGTCCCGGCGCGCTCAATGGCCTGTTCGATGGAATCGGTGGTCAGCACGCCGAAGCTGATCGGCAGATCGGCCTCCATCTGCACCTGCGCCAGCCCCTTGGCGGCCTCGCCCGCCACATAATCGAAATGCGGCGTGGAGCCGCGGATCACGCAGCCCAGAGCAATGATGGCATCGTAGCGACCGGAGCCCGCCATGGTTCGGGCCGCCAGCGGCAGCTCGAAGGCCCCGGGGACCCGGGCGATGGTCATGTTGTCATCCGCCACGCCATGCCGGCGCAGGGTGTCCACCGCGCCTTCCAGCAAACGTTCCACCACCAGGCTGTTGAAGCGCGCCAGCAGCAGGCCAAAGCGGCGCCCGCCAGCGTCGGTAAACTGCCCTTCCAGGGTCTCGATCTCGTGCATGGGTTTTCCCTTTTGCGTCGCAATGCGGGGATCGCGAAGGTCACAACGAAAACGCACAGTGTAGCACTGTCGCGCCGCTGCCACCGAAAGAAAAACCCGGCCCGCCGGGGCTCGCAGCCCCGACGGCCGGGTCGGAAAACGGCTCGGGCCAGCGGCGCCCGTGGATCATGACCGCGGACGCCGCCGGCCGTAGCTCAAGGCCTCAGCCCTGGGCTTCCGGATCGCAGAGGTGCTTCTTGTCCTCCGGCAGGTTGTCCGGGCAGATGCCGCAGCCTTCGTTGCCGGGCAGCGCCCAGTCGATCTTCTTCGGATACGGCAGGTCCATCTCGTTCATGATCTTCACGAATTCTTCCTCGGGCTTGTCCTTGCCCAGACGCGGGTTGCGCATCTTTTCCTGGCCGATGGTCGTGATCTGCCGCTCTTCGTAATCGTGTCCGGGGTACACCAGGGTCTCGTCCGGCAGGGTAAAGAATTTGTCGTGGATCGAACGATACAGGGTGTGCGGATCGCCCGACTGGAAATCGGTCCGGCCGCAGGCCTCGATCAGCAGCGCATCCCCGGAGAACAGCATCTTCAGCCCCACGTGATCCAGCAGATATGCATGGTGGGTATCGGTGTGCCCCGGAGTGAACAGCGGGTTCACCACCAGGTTGCCCACGCGGAAGGGCTCGCCTTCGCGGATGCCGACGTCGCGGCAGGGAAGCTCGTCCAGCGCCGGGCCGGCCAGCTGACAGCCGGCCTTCTCGCGCAGCATCTTGCCGCCGGTGATGTGGTCCGCATGGATATGGGTCTCGATCGCATAGTCCAGGCTCAGGCCCATGTGCTGCAGGACCTCCAGATCGCGATCCACGGTCTCCAGGACCGGGTCGATCAGGGCCGTCTTGCCGGTATCCGGGCAGGACAGGAGATAGGTGTAGGTCGAGGATTCGGGTTCGAACAGCTGCTTGAAGATCATGTCGTGTCCTCCGACGTGTATTAGGAGTTCCTGAAATACTAGCCCGTGTCATGAGCGCGTGACCAACCACCGACACCTCGAGTGCTGGCTTTTCCCGTCAGCCTGCGCCACGCAACGTTTCCATCTCCGGTGGAGCCCTGCGGGCGGGCACAAGTTCCGCCGCTCCGGGTCCCGGGTCTCCCCCCGCATGCGGGGGCTCTTCTGTCGTCCGCGGGCGACCGCTATCATCGCGGTCCAGATCCCGTGCCGACAGTGCATTCAATCAGGAGAATCCCCATGGAAGCCAGTCAGGTCGCCGAACTCATCCGCGCGGGCCTGCCCGATGCCCGGTCGGTCGAAGTGACCGGGGGTGAAGGCAAGTTCGAGGCGCGGGTCATCAGCCCGCAGTTCGAGGGCATGTCCCGCGTGAAGAAACACCAGACGGTCTACGCCACCGTACGCGAGCAGATCGACAGCGGCGAACTGCACGCCCTGTCGATCGTGGCCCTGACGCCGGAGGAAGCCGAGGCGGAAGGCTGAACGGCCAGCGTCGCCGTCATGCTGTCACCCAAAGGTCGCGAGGAGATCCAGCGCCTGCTGGAGGGCGGCCTGGTGGAAGACTGGGCCGAGGCGGAAACCACGCTGCGCAATGTCACGCGCATGCTGCTGACCACCCGGCCCGACCTGCTGCGCCTGTACTTCGAACCGCAGGCCTGGCGGGAGATCACCTCCTGGCCGCAGAAAAAGGCGGCGAACGCGATCATCGCCGCGCTGCGCACCGGCGTGGTCGATGCCCTCGGGCGTCCGGAGATCGTCCACCGGGACCAGGCGCGCTTCTACCTCCTGTGCTTTCAGGATGACCTGACCGAGCGGGTCGACCACTGGTGCCGCGACCACCCCGAAGAGTGCCCGCGGCGGGCCGCACGGGAACGGCGCGGGCTGGACCACGACACCGACACATGAACACCCCCTCCGACCACGACATCCTCTGCTGCGGCGACGCGGGTCAGACCGATGCCCTCGCCGCCCTGCTGGCGCGCTACGGCCTGGAGCTGGTCATGCACCCACCCGGTGCCACGCTCCCCGGCACCTGGTGGGGGGAGCCGGAGGCCGGGATCGTCGGCCTGCGGGTGCACGCCCGGCCGGACACGCCGGTGCATTCGGCCCTGCACGAGGCCGCGCACACCCTGTGCATGGACTCGCAACGCCGTGCCACCCTGCACACCAATGCCGGCGGCGACGACCTCGAGGAATGCGCCGTCTGCTATCTGCAGATCCTGCTGGCCGACGCCCTGCCCGGTGTCGGCCGCGAGCGGCTGATGCGCGACATGGACGCCTGGGGTTACAGCTTCCGTCTCGGAAGCACCGCGGCCTGGTTCCACGAGGACGCGGACGATGCTCGCCGGTTCCTGCAACGGCACGGCCTGATCGACGCCGGTGACCGCCTGACCGGACGAGCGCGCGGCGACTGACCCGCGCCGGGGAAACGCTGGTCAGCGTTTCCTAACGCTCAACTCACGGCACACGAAAAAAACGATGGTACACTCCGGGTTTGTTCGGAAACCGTACGGATTTCAGGCCTGCCCATGGACACCCCGACGATCAGCCCGCTGCTCGAGCAACTGGACCCGGCCTCCGGACTGTCGCAAAGCGCTCGTGACGAAGTCGCCGCCCAGTGCGAAATCCGCGATGAAGCCGCCGGCAAGCGCCTGCGACCCGATGCGGCCAGCGAGCACCACCTGTTCCTGCTGAGCGGCCAGCTGGTGCGCGTGGTCGGCGGGACCCCCGAACGCATCCGGCTCGATGGCGAGGATAACGACGTCCCGGTCGAACTGTTCGAGGGCAACCCCGGGCATCAGGACTTCGTCCTCACCGAACAGCCCTGCCGCATCCTCGCGCTGCCCAAGGCCGCCCTGGAACGGGCGTATTCGTCTTCCGTGGTGGTCAGCGACACCGAGCTGGACGACACCGAGGGCGCGTTTTTCAGCGAACTCTACGATCTGATCACCAGCAATCGCCTGGAGCTGCCGACCATGCCGGAGGTCGCGCTGCGCATCCAGGAACTGACCAACGACCCCGAAGCCAGCATGGACGACCTCACCGAGGTCATCCAGCGAGACGGCACCATTGCCGGCGCCCTGCTGCACGCCACCAACAGTCCGCTGTTCCGCGGCGCCCAGCAGATCCAGTCAGTGCGCGAGGCGGTCACCCGTCTGGGCTTTCGCAACACCCGCATGCTGGCTATGAACATGGCCCTGCGCCAGACCTTCAAGGCGAAGCACGCGGCCACCCGCGAGGCCATGGCCGAGGTATGGAGCGAAGGCGTGCTGAACTCCGCGTTCGCCTACCTGCTCGCCGACTCGCTGCGCCTGCTCGACCGGGAGCGGGCCCTGCTGGGCGGACTGGTGGCCGGGATCGGCGCGGTGCCCATCATCCAGTTCGCCGAGATGCGCGAGGAGAACCCGGGCGCCGAGCGCCTCGGAATGCTGATCGAGCGCCTGCGGAACCTCGCCGGGGTCCTGGTCATCAACTACTGGGATCTGGGCCAGGACCTGGTGGCGGTGGCCGAACACGCGTACGACTGGTCCTACCGCGCCGAACAGCCGGACTACGCCAGCGTCGGCATCGTGGCCGAATGGGCCGCCCTGCATTACAGCGGCAAGCCCCACCCGGATGCCCGCGAGGTCGCGGCATTCGAGGTGCTGGGCATCGACCCGCCTGCGCCGGGCGACCCCATCCCGTTCCTCGAGGAACGCAACGACGACCTGAACGAACTGAAGCTCCTGTTCAATGCATGAAGCCCTGACTCTCGACCCCGTCGTCCCGCGACTGAAACCGTTCGCCGACCTCGGCGAAAGCGGTCGCCGCGAACTGATCCGCCATGCCCGGACTATCGATCTCAAGCCCGGCCAGAAGGTATATGCGCGCGAGGAATACCGCCACCTGGTGTTCCTGTTGAAGGGGCGCATGGTCCTGGCGCATGGCGACAAGGCGCACACCGTGGAGGACGACGACCCGGCCGCGCTGGAGCCCCTGTTCGCCCCCCACGACTACCGTACCCACGCCGTCGCCGCACGCCCCAGCACGCTGGTCCGTTTTGACCGCAACGTCTATGAGACCCAGCTCAACTGCGTCGGCGACGCCATGGAAGTCGGCGAGGTGGACCTCACGGCGCAGGAAGGCGAACTGCTCGCCAACATCTTCCAGAAGGCCCAGACCGGCGAACTGGCCCTGCCACAGCTGCCCGACGTGGCCCTGCACCTGCAGGAGGCCATCGACGAGCCTGATATCGAGATCCGCCGGGTCACCGAGATCGTCGAACGCGACCCCAGCACTGCGTCCCGCCTGCTATCGGTCGCCAACAGCCCGGCCATGGGCTCACGGCGCGAGATCACGCGCCTGGGCGATGCGATCGCGCGCCTCGGCCTCGAGCGCACGCGCCAGCTGGTGCTCGCGCTGGCCGCCCAGCAGGTGTTCATCGACCGGCAGAGCCCGTACCGGACCCTGATGGAACAACTGTGGCGTCAGTCCACGCGCATCTCCGCCATCGCCTTCGTACTGGCGGATGAATCCGGCGCAGCCGATCGTCAGCGTGCCCTGCTCGCCGGCCTGCTGCACCGGGTCGGCGCCCTGCCGGTCCTCGGCGAAATCGCCTCGCGCGAAGAGCAACCGGATGCCGTCGAGGTGGAACACGTGATCCAGCGTCTGGAATCCATGACCGGCGAACTGGTTGCCCAGCAATGGGGGCTCGCCTCCGATATCATGGCAGCCATCCGTGATTCCGGCGGGCCGGAACAGCCCGATGCCGCGCCCCTGACCGACATCGTGCGCATCGCGCGCAATGCCTGTCTGCGCGACGCCTCCGAGGTGGAACGTGCCCGGGCCATTCCGCTGGAAAACCTCCAGGCCATCCGGCGGCTCGGCTTCACGCTGGACGAAAACGGCGAACTGGCCGCGGTGGAGAAGGCACGGCCGAAGATCGAAGCCCTCATGCAGGAACTCGCCTGAGGGAAACACTGACGGCTCCGGGCCCCCCGGAGGCGTCAACCGGCAGGAACCGAACCATGACCGCAACGAACCGTCCGCAACCCGGGGAGAAACAGCGCGCCGCCGACAAGGTCTCGCGCATCCCGGTGAAGATCAATCCGACCACGAAACCGCAGCGCAAGCCCTCGTGGATCCGCGCGCAGAGCCAGGCGCGCCCCGAAGTCCAGCGCATCAAGGGCATCCTCCGCGAACAGAAGCTGGTCACCGTGTGCGAGGAGGCCAGCTGCCCCAACCTCGGCGAGTGCTTCAACCACGGCACGGCCACGTTCATGATCATGGGCGAAGTCTGCACCCGGCGCTGCCCGTTCTGCGACGTGGCCCACGGCCGTCCGGAGCCTCTGGACCCCGAGGAACCCCGGCACCTGGCCGAGACCATCGAGGCCCTCGGTCTGAAATACGTCGTCATCACCTCGGTGGACCGCGACGACCTGCGCGACGGCGGTGCCGGACATTTTGTCGACTGCATCCGCGAGATCCGCGAACGCACCCCGAACACGAAGATCGAGGTCCTGGTGCCCGACTTCCGCGGGCGCATGGACCGGGCGCTGGAGATCATGCGCCAGGCTCCGCCGGACGTCTTCAACCACAACCTCGAGACCGTGCCGCGGCTGTACCGCGAGGCGCGCCCGGGCGCCGATTACCAGTGGTCGCTGGACCTGCTTCGGCGTTTCCGGGAGCAGCATCCGGGCGTCCCCACCAAGTCCGGGCTGATGCTGGGTCTGGGCGAGGAACGCGAGGAACTGCTGCAGGTCCTGCAGGACCTGC
>NZ_MUZR01000046.1 GCF_001995255.1 Thioalkalivibrio halophilus
CGCGGGCCGGGTCGAAGCGTACGCGTTCCAGCAGGCGCTCCAGCGGATCCAGGCAGCCCTGCAGGTCGCCGACGGCGTACAGTGCCACGCGGGCCTCAGTGCAGCGTGCGGGGGACGGACAGGGTGAACGGCGGGATGGTGGCCTCGAAGGTGTGGCCCTGCTCGTCGCGCATCTCGTAGCTGCCTTCCATCATGCCCACCGGGGTTTCGATCACCGTTCCGCTGGTGTATTCGAAGGAGTCGCCCGGGGCGATGTGGGGCTGTTCGCCGACCACGCCCTCGCCGCGGACCTCCTGGGTCTGGTCGCGTCCGTCGCGGATGATCCAGTGGCGATTGAGCAGCTGCACGCTGCGCTCGCCGGCGTTGTGGATCACCACGTGGTAGGCGAAGACATAGCGGTCTTCTTCGGGCTCGGACTGGTCTTCGACATAGGCACTGGAGACTTCGATCTCGACGGGATTTTCCTGCTGCATGGTCATGGGGCGGATGCTCCGTGGGGACGGGCGCGGGAAGCGGCGACCGCGGCTCCCAGCAGGCCCGGTTCGGGATGAATGATCAGTTCCACCGGCAGGCGTTCCAGCAGGTCTTCCATCGGCGGGCGTGCTCGGAAGGCCTCGCGGAAGGCCGGGGCGAGAAAATGGTCGGTCCAGCGCGGGGCGATGCCGCCGCCGATGAAGACGCCGCCGCGCGGCAGCGCGGTCAGCGCCATGTCGGCCAGCTGCCCGGCGTACAGGGTAACGAAGCGGCGCACCACTTGCAGCGCGGCCGCGTGGCCGGTGTCGGCCAGCGCGCTGATGGCGGCGGCGGGCTCCGCCGCGGCCAGCGCGCGCCCCAGTTCGGGGTCGTCGCGACGCTGCAGCTCGAAGCGGCCGATGCGCGCGATGCCGCGGCCGCTGAGCAGGTGTTCGCGGGTGCACCGGCCGGCCTCGGCGGTGACGAAGGCCGCCAGTTCGGTCTCGTCGGCGTCGGCCGGGGAAAAACGCGCGTGGCCGCCTTCGCCCGGATGGATCGCCGGCGGGGCATCTGCGCCCGCGGGCGGCGTCACCAGGCAGGTGCCCAGCCCGGTGCCGGCCCCGGTGACCAGCCGCGGTCCCGTGGGGTCGGCGTCGCCGTCCTGCAGGATCAGGCGATCTTCCGGGGTCAGGGCCTCGAGACAGGCGCCCACCGCTGCGAAGTCGTTGAGCAGGGCGACGGGCACGCCGGCGGACGTGGCCAGCTCGGCGGCGTCGAGTTCGGGCCAGTCGAGATTGGTGACGCGGCCCCGCCCACCTTGCACCGGCCCGGCGATGGCCAGTCCGGCTCCGGCGAACTCGGCGTCCGCCTGTTCCGGGTGCGCGAGCCAGTCGCGGAGGATCGAGCCCAGGTCGGCATATTCCCGGCTCGGGTAATGGGTGGTCGCGTGCAGTTGCCACCTACCCCGGGCGTACTCGGCTCGCGCCAGGCGGGTGTTGGTCCCGCCGACGTCGGCGACGATCAGCTGCATGCGGTCCCTGCCAGTCATATTCCCATGGTAACGCGAGCGGGGTGTGGAGTGAGAAAGACGGACCCGGGGCGGGGCCGAGCCCGTACCCGGGTCACTCCGCCCCGGCGGATTCGGGAATCTGTCGGGCCAGGGCGTCGAACCCGGCGACGTCGACGGTCTCCGGACGCTGGCCCGGGTCCAGGCCGGCGGCCTCGATATCGGCCGCCTCCAGCAGTCCCGCCAGCCCGCGGCGCAGGGTCTTGCGCCGATTGGAGAACGCGCGGTTGACCAGTGCGGCGAAGGCGGGCAGCCGCGCAGCGGGCACCCGCGGCTCGGCATCCGGGACGATGCGCACCACGGCCGAATGCACCTTCGGCGGCGGGTGAAACGCCCCCGGCGGGACTCCCAGCAGTTCGGTGGCGCGGGCGCGCGCGGCAACCATCACGCTCAGGCGGCCGTAGCGCTTGCTGCCCGGCTCGGCGGTGATGCGTTCCACCACCTCGCGTTGCAGCAGGAAATGCATGTCGCGGATGTGCTCGCTCTGCCCCAGCAGGTGGAACAGCAGCGGGGTGGAGATGTTGTAGGGGAGGTTGCCCACCACGCGCCAGCCGGCGGGCGGGGTCTCGCTGAGTGCGGCCAGGTCCAGTTCCAGGGCGTCGCCGGTGTGCAGGGTCAGGCGTTCGGGCGGGAAGTGGCTGCGCAGCGCCGCGGCCAGATCACGGTCGATCTCCACTGCGTCCAGTTTCTGCAGGCGGTCCAGCAGCGGGACCGTCAGGGCGCCGCGCCCCGGGCCGATCTCCAGCATGCGATCGTCCGGCTGCGGGTCGATGGCTCGCACGATGCGATCGAGGATGCCGGGGTCATGAAGGAAATTCTGGCCGAAGCGGCGCCGGACCGGACCCGGTCCCTCGTCCCCTGCGGCCGGGCGCCGCGTGCGTCGGGTCATGCCGTGGTCCCCGCTGGCGGTGCCCCGCGGTGGCCCGCGAGGCGGGCGGCCAGATTCTCCGCCGCGGCCAGGCTGCCGACCTCGGCGCGTCCGCTGCCGGCCAGATCCAGCGCGGTGCCGTGATCCACCGAAGTGCGCACGAAGGGGAGGCCCAGGGTGACGTTCACCGCCTCGCCGAACCCGGCGTGCTTGAGCACCGGCAGGCCCTGGTCGTGATACATGGCGAGCACCGCGTCGACCCGGGCGAGGGCACGCGGGGTGAAGGCGGTGTCGGCCGGCAGCGGCCCGATCAGGTGCATGCCGCGTTCGCGCAGGCGGGCGAGCACCGGTTCGATCACGAGCTCTTCCTCGCGCCCCAGCACGCCGCCTTCGCCGGCGTGCGGGTTGAGCCCGAGTACCGCGATGCGCGGCCGCGCCAGGCCGAAGTCGCGGCGCAGGTCGTGATCCAGGATGTGCAGGGTCCGTTCCAGTACCGGCGGGGTAATCGCGTCGGGGACCTCGCGCAGGGGCAGGTGAGTGGTCACCAGGGCAACGCGCAGATCACCGGCGACCAGCATCATCACCGGGCGGCCGGAGCCGGCGCGTGCGGCCAGCCACTCGGTGTGGCCGGTGAAGTCGTGACCGGCCCGATGGATCACCCCCTTGTGGACCGGAGCGGTCACCATGGCGTCGAAGTGTCCGTTGAGGCAGCCGTCGGCGGCCGTGGCCAGCAGGTTGAGCACGTGCCCGGCATTGGCCGGTTCCAGGGCCCCGGGGGTCACGGTTGCTTCCACCGGGACCTCCAGCAGCTCCAGGGTCCCGGCGGGTGTGGGTTTGCGCGGGGCGTCGGGGTCGTGCTCGCGCAGGGTGAGGTCGATGTGCAGCGCGTGCGCGCGGCGTTCGAGGACGCCCGCATCGCCGATCGCGACGCGCTGGGCCGGACCGGCGTGGCGCGCCAGCATGGCCAGCAGGTCGGGTCCGATTCCGGCGGGTTCGCCGGCGGTCAGCGCCAGACGCGGAACCGGTTCTCCGGCCATCGGCTCAGGGCTCGAGGCCGTCGACGCGGTATTCGACATAGGCGCCCTCGCGCAGGCGGCGCAGCCACAGCTCCATCTCGTCCTGGCGCTTGCGGTTCTGCAGGACTTCGCGGGCGCGGGCGCGGATCTGCTCGCGGGTGGTGTCGACT
The DNA here is from genome assembly GCF_001995255.1 of Thioalkalivibrio halophilus. Taxonomy (GTDB): domain Bacteria; phylum Pseudomonadota; class Gammaproteobacteria; order Ectothiorhodospirales; family Ectothiorhodospiraceae; genus Thioalkalivibrio; species Thioalkalivibrio halophilus. The sequence continues at coordinate 3,574 of NZ_MUZR01000046.1, forward strand.
TCGCGGCGGTCCAGCACCTCGATGATGTGCCAGCCGAACTCGCTCTGCACCGGCTCGCTGATCTCGCCCGGCTCGAGCCGGTTCATGGCCTGTTCGAAGCCGGGCACCAGTTCCCCGGGGCTGATCCAGCCCAGACGGCCGCCCTGCGCGGCGGACCCCGGGTCGTCGGAGTTGCCGCGGGCGAGATCGCCGAAGTCCTCGCCCTCCTGCAGGCGGTTGTACAGGGCGCGGATCTGGCGCTCGGCCTCTTCCTCGCTGCGGACCTCGTCGGGACTCTTGAGGATGTGACGGACTTCGGTCTGTTCGACCAGGGTCTGGTCACCGCCCTCGCGGTCCTCGAGGCGGATGATGTGGAAGCCCTGCGGTGAGCGCAGGACGTCGCTGACCGCGCCGGTGCGCATCAGGATGGCCTCGCGGGCCAGCACCGTGGACAGCTCGCCGGGGCTGCGCCAGCCCAGGTCGCCGCCCTGCAGGGCCTGCGGTCCGTCGGATGCTTCCATCGCCACCCGGGCGAATTCCTCGCCTTCACGCACGCGGGAGCGCAGCTCCGCGGCCTTCTCCCGCGCCTCGCGGATCTCGTCGCTGCCCGCGCCCTGCGGCACCGCGACGAGGATGTGCGAGAGGCGGTAGCGCACGTCGCGGTCGATGGCGCCGCTTTCCGAGGCGATCAGATCTTCGATCTCCTGATCGGAGACCCGGACCCGGTTGTCGACCTGGCGGCTGCGCAGCTGGTTGATGGTCAGCTCGGTGCGGATCTGCTCACGAAACGCCTCGAAGTCCACGCCGTCCTGCAGCAGGGCGCGGCGCAGCTGGGGCAGTGTCATGCGGTTTTCGCGCGCGATCTGCTCCATGGTTCGGTTCAGTGTCATCTCGTCGATGCTGATGCCGATCCTGCGGGCCTCCTGCAGCTGCACGCGCTCGGTGACCAGCTGTTCCATGACCTGGCGGGCGAGGGCGTCCTGGCCGGGCGGACGCTGCCCCTGTTCGGCCATCTGCTGAGCCACCAGGTTCATGCGTTCCACCAGCTCGCGCTGGGTGATCACGTCTTCCTCGACGATGGCGAGGATGCGGTCGGTGAACTGGTCTTCCTCCGGCGGAGTGATTGCCGGGGCGGGCGCGCCGGCATCGGTGGCGGCACCCGGGGTGACCGGGGCCTGTACCCCCGTTTCGGCGCCGGGGCCCGCTCCGGTGCCCGTACCTTCGGGCATGGAGAGCGGGTCGTGCTGGGCCTGGGCCAGCGGCGCCAGGGCCAGGGCAAGCCCGGCCAGGAGCAGGGGGCGGGCAAGCATGCCCGCGCGGCGACCGGCGCTTTTAGCGGTCGGGGTGCGCATCATATCCGGCAATACCTTCGCTCAGGAGGCTGTCGACTCCGCCGTCGAAACGGGCCAGTCCGTCCAGCGTGATCTGGAAATGGATCGAGTTGTCGTAGCGCTGGTCGGAATCCAGCGAACGCCGGGCGACCACGCGCAAACCATAGCAGCAACTACGATACTGGAGACCGGCCAGAAGTTCGAGGTCGCGTTCACTGCGCAGGCTGTAGTTCCAGCGTCCGACCAGGTCCACGCGGTCGCCGGCCGGCCACAGTACGGACACGTCGGTCTGTTCCAGCCGATCGGCCCGCTGGCGGTAGCCGAAGTTGATGCGCCGGCGCTCATCCGGGCTCCAGGACACGCCGAGCGCGGCCAGCGAGGTGTCCTCGTGCTCGCGGTTGTAGAGCACCGAGCCGCGGCCGTCCCAGGCGTCGCCGATACGCAGGCGCCCCTCCACGGCGAGGTCCGAATGGCGGTCCTCCAGTGCCGGCGCGGAGGGGCTGCGGCGTACGCGGCGGTCGCGGAAATAGCGGATCTCGCCGACCGACAGCCGCGCGCGTTCCTGTCCGGTGGTCGTATCGAGGATGCGGCTGGTCAGGGCGGCGGTCAGCTGGTGGGTGTCGCCCACGCGGTCGGCGCCGGTAAAGCGCTGCAGACTGAACAGGTTGTCGAAGCTGAACTCGCGCTCGCCGGTGTCGAACACCGGGATGTCGCCCTGGTCGCGGTAGGGCACGTAGCCGTAGAACAGTCGCGGCTCCAGGGTCTGCAGCCGTTCGCCGTCGGCCAGGTCGCGTTCGAAGATCAGGCCGCTGTCCACCGCGGCATGCGGTACGGTGCGGCGGATGGACTCGGGGCCGGGCTCGCCGCGGCGGTCCAGCTCGTAGGCGGTGTAGCGCACCCCGGCGCGGGGCTCGACAAAGATCCCGCCGGTGTCGAAACGCCAGGCCAGTTCCGGGTCGAGGTCGAAACGCAGGCCGGTGGGACGGTCCGAGGCGCGCTCCTGACGGGCGAAACGCACCAGTTCGGCGTCCAGGTCCCAGGTGACCCCGCCGCCGGCCCATTGTCCCGCGTATTCGCCGGCTTCCAGGGTGATCTGCGGCAGCCGCTGGTAGGGCTCGCGCCGGTCGGCCAGCTCGGTGTCGACGATCTGGTAGTCCTCGACCCGGGTGCGCAGGCGGTAGCGCGGCTGACTCCAGGTCAGGTCGGCCCGGCGGCGCAGGTCGCGCACCGAGCCGGAATAGCGGTCGGCGGAGCCGAAATCGCGGAAATACTCGCCGTCGGAGACCTCCGCGGCATCGATGTCCAGGCGCAGGCCGGGGGCGATGCGGGTGCGGTGCTCCCAGGCCACAAACTGGCGATCCTCGCCGGTCTCGCGATCATCCGGCAGGTAACGAAAATCGACCTGTCCTTCGTGGGCAGGCTGCAGGTAGCGGAATTCGGTGCCCAGCTTGATCCCGCGGTCGGCCATGATGCGCGGCGTGAACGTGGCGTCGTAATTGGGCGCGATGTTCCAGTACCACGGCAGGGACAGATCCGCGCCGGTGCGTCCGCCGGTGCCGAAGCTGGGCAGGAGGAAGCCGGATTTGCGCCGGTCGTCCAGGGGGAAATCGATATACGGGGTGTAGGCCACCGGTATGTTGCGCACGCGCAGCACGGCGTGGCGGGCGACGCCGCGCCCGCTTTCCTGGTCGAGGTCGAGGCGGGCGGCGTCCAGGCGCCAGGAGTCCCGGTTGACCGGGCAGGTGGTGTACTGCGCCTGTTCGAAGCGGTGCCGGTCGGGGTCGAGCTGCGTGCCGGCCCCGGCCTGTCCGCGTGCGGGCACCGAGCGCACCATGTAGTCGATGCGGCTCAGCTCCCCGGTATCTTCGTCGAGCTGGAAGCGGCCGTCTTCGCCTTGCAGCAGCAGGTCGCCGTCGAACAGCCGGACCGCTCCCTCGGTCCGTGCCAGCCCCCGGGCGCGATCGTAGTCGAGGACCTCGGCGTCCAGCCGTTGACGGTCTGCGTACAGCTGGACATCGCCCTCGGCGCGCACCTGGTCGCCCTCGCGACGTACATGATCCGCCTCGATCTCGCGCACGTCGGGCGGCAGTTCGCGCAGGGCGGGCCAGACGGTGTCGGGCGCGAATTCGCAGCCGGCGGGACGATCCCCGCCGAAGGCCGTCTCCGCGCCGGCCGCCGGGGCGGTGGCGACCAGCACGAGAGACACCGCCGCGGCACGCGCCGGCCGCATCGCGGATCAGTCCAGCAGGCCGCGGATCTCGTCGAAGATCCGTTCCATGTCGCGCGTGCCGTCGACGTGCTTGAGCAGACCGCGGGTGTCGTAATACTCGATCAGCGGCTGCGTCTGTTCCTCGTACACCTGCAGGCGGCTGACCACCGTCTCCTCGGTGTCGTCCGCGCGGTGAACCAGGTTGCCGCCGCACTGGTCGCAGATGCCTTCCTCCTGCGGCGGAAAGGTGTGGGTGTTGAACACCGCGCCGCAGCTTTCGCAGGAGACCCGGCCGGTCAGGCGCTGCTTCAGCTCCTCGAACGGCACGTCGATCTGGATCGCGCGGTCCAGCGGACGCTCGATGTCGGCCAGCATGCTGTCCAGGGCCTCGGCCTGGGCGCAGTTGCGCGGGAACCCGTCGAGGATGAAGCCCTTCTCGGCGTCGGGCTCCTGCAGACGGTCGCGGATCAGGCCCAGCACCAGGTCATCGGGGACCAGCTGGCCGGCGTCCATGGCGCTCTTCGCCTTCAGGCCGAGTTCGGTCTCCGCGGCGACGGCCGCGCGCAGCAGGTCGCCGGTGGAGATCTGGGGGATGCCGAAGTGACTGACCATCTTCTTGGCCTGGGTGCCCTTGCCGGAACCGGGGGCGCCCATCAGGACGATTCGCATAATTGACTCCTGCCGTGTGCCGTTCGCGCCTGCATCGGCGCCGGCACGTGGATTGGGTATCGAAAAACGCACGCGGACTTATACCGACTGGTCGGGGGCCTCGCAAGCCGGCCGGGATCGTTCACCTGTCGCGCAGTCCCGTTATAATGCCGCGCCAACCAATCAAGCGGGAAGAGACGATGGATCTGAATCAGATTGAAGCCGGGAAGGATCTGCCCGATGACATGAACGTGGTGATCGAGATCCCCGCGCACGGTCAGCCGGTCAAGTACGAAGTGGACAAGGACAGCGGTGCGCTGGTGGTCGACCGTTTCATGACGGTCGCCATGTTCTACCCCTGCAACTACGGGTTCGTGCCGCAGACCCTGTCGGAAGACGGCGATCCGGTGGACGTGCTGGTGATCACGCCGGTGCCGCTGATGCCGGGTTCGGTGGTGCGCGCGCGGCCGGTGGGCGTGCTGCAGATGTCCGACGAGGCCGGGCAGGATGCGAAGATCCTGGCGGTGCCGGTCACCAAGCTGCATCCGGGGTACGAGAGCGTGAAGGGCCCGGAAGACGTGTCGCAGGAACTGCTGGACAGCATCAAGCACTTCTTCGAGCACTACAAGGAGCTCGAAGCCGGCAAGTGGGTCAAGGTGGAAGGCTGGGCGGACGCCGAGGCCGCCAGGACGGAGATCCTTGCCAGCTACAAGCGTTTCCAGAAGAGCAAGATCTGAAGCCTTTCGCGCAGCCATGGGCGTGCCGTGCGGGCCCCCGGGGAGCCGGTCTCCCGGGCGCGTCGGTGCGCGTGCCCGTCCGCGACCCGATGGAGCGGTCCTGATGGCCGCGGGCGGGCGGCCCCATGGATGAGCGCGACGCCTATGGACAGGAACAGCACGATCACCGGCGTTTTGTCGCGCGGGTGGTGCTGTCCCTGGTGCTGCTGGCAGCGGTGCTGGGCCTGATCGGCTGGCACACCGCCAGTCTGCAGGTGGGTGCGCACGAGCACTACACCACGCTTTCCGAGAACAACCGGCTGCGCATCGAGCCCATCGCCCCCAGCCGGGGCGTGATCCGGGATCGCAACGGCGTGCTGCTGGCCGGCAACCGGGCTTCCTATCAGCTCGAGGTCACGGTGGAACAGGCCGACGACCTCGACCGGCTGCTGGAGCGGCTCGAGGACTTCGTGGAACTCTCCGATGCCGACCTCGAGCGGTTCCGCCGCGGGGTGGAGCAGCGGCGCCCGTTTCAGCCGGTGTTGCTGAAGGCGGGGCTGGACGACGAGACCGTCGCGCATCTGGCCGTGTCCCGGCATGAGCTGCCCGGTGTCGAGATCGAAGCGCGTCCGATGCGCTATTACCCGGCCGGCGAGGCGTTCACGCATGTGGTGGGCTACGTGGGCCGGATCACGCGCGAGGATCTGCAGCGCGTGGACCAGCGTGCCTATGCCGGGGTATCCCACATTGGCAAGACCGGGATCGAGCAGCATTACGAGGAGCTGCTGCACGGCCGCCCGGGCCACCGCCAGGTGGAGGTGAACGCTCAGGGCCGGACGATCCGCGAGCTGGAGGTCAGCCCGCCGACGGCCGGGACCGACATCCATCTGACCCTGGACTACAACCTGCAGCTGGCGGCCCGCCGCGCACTGGGGGACCAGCGCGGGGCGATCGTGGCCATCGAGCCCGCCAGCGGAGACGTTCTGGCCATGGTCAGTGCCCCGGGATTCGATGCCGAGCCGTTCGTGAAGGGGCAGTCGCAGGAAGAGTTCTCGGCACTGCGCGACCATCCGGGGCGGCCGCTGTTCAACCGGGTGCTGCATGGCCAGTATCCGCCGGGGTCCACCATCAAGCCGATCGTGGCCCTGGCCGGCCTGCACGAGGAGGCGACCACCGCCGACCGCGAGATGTTCGCCCGCGGCTACTACCAGATTCCCGGGCACGAACGCCGCTATCGTGACTGGCGCCGGGAGGGCCATGGCCTGGTCGACATGTCGCGCGCGATTGCGGTGTCATCGGACGTGTATTTCTATGATCTCGCCCACGACATGGGGATCGACCGGATCACGCCGATGCTGGAAGCCTTCGGTATCGGCGAGCCCACCGGCATCGATCTCAGCGGCGAACGCACCGGCATCCGGCCGGGACGCGACTGGAAACGTGCCACCCACGGCACCGTCTGGTATCCCGGCGAGACCCTGATCACGGCCATCGGGCAGGGGTACATGCTCAGTACCCCGCTGCAGATGGCCGATTTCACCACCACGCTGGCAAATCGGGGCGAGCGCGTGAGCCCGCGCCTGCTGCGGGCGATGGGGGATGGCCGGGAACAGGAAATCGGCGAGACCCTGCTGCCCGATTACCGCCAGCCGGTGGCGCTGGATGAAGCCCACTGGGACGTGATCCACGAATCGCTCGTCGAAGCGGTGCACGAGCCGCATGGCACCGCCTGGGGCGGTGTCGGGAGCACCCGTCCGGAGTACACCATCGCCGGCAAGACCGGGACCTCGCAGGTCTTCAGCCTGGGCGAGGACGAGGAGTACGACGAGGACGAGCTGGCCCGCCATCTCTGGGACCACGCCCTGTTTACCGGCTATGCCCCGGCGGATAACCCGCAGATCGCGGTTGCGGTGCTGGTGGAGCACGGCGGCAGTGGTGGCCGCGTAGCGGCGCCCAAGGCGCGCGAGGTCATGGATGCCTGGCTGCTGGGCGGTGGCGGCATGAGGCTGCCCGTCGAGGAGGCCGGGGAATGATCAGCGTGACCGGACGTGAGCTCTCCGCCGGCCAGTGGGCCCTGCGCAGCCTGCGGATGGATGGCACGCTGCTGATCCTGCTGTCGCTGCTGCTGATGCTCGGTCTGGTGGTGCTGTTCAGCGCGACCGGCGAGAGTCTGGCCGCGCTGGAGAACCAGGTGTTGCGGATCGGTTTCGGGGTCGCGGCGATGCTGGTGATCGCGCAGATCCCGGTGCGCGTACTGCGGCTCATCGCCCCCTGGCTGTTCGTCGCCGGCCTGGTGCTGCTGGTCGCGGTGCTGTTCTTCGGCGAGATCGGCAAGGGGGCCCGGCGCTGGCTGGACACGGGGCTGGTGCGTTTCCAGCCTTCGGAGATCATGAAACTGGCCGTGCCGATGATGACCGCGTGGTACTTGTCGCTGCGCCAGGGTGCGCCGCGGGCTCGCGATCTGGCCGTGGTGCTGCCGATCATCCTGGTGCCGGTGTGGCTGATCATGGAACAGCCCGATCTGGGCACCGCGATGCTGGTGGGCGTGGCCGGGCTGCTGGTGGTCTTCCTCGCCGGGCTGTCCTGGCGCTGGTTCACCGGGCTCGGGGCCCTGGTGGCCGCGGCGGCGCCGGTGCTCTGGCTGCAGATGCATGACTACCAGCGCCAGCGCGTGCTGACGCTGTTCAATCCCGAGTCCGACCCCCTGGGGACCGGTTATCACATCATCCAGTCGCAGATCGCCATCGGCTCGGGCGGGTTCTACGGCAAGGGCTGGCTCAACGGAACCCAGTCGCAGCTGGACTTTCTGCCGGAACGGTCGACCGATTTCATCTTCGCGGTGTATGCCGAGGAATTCGGTTTCATGGGGGTGCTGCTGCTGCTGGCGCTGTATTTCGCCATCGTCGCGCGCGGGCTGTGGCTGGCATCCCTGGCGCAGGACCGCTTCGCCCGTCTGCTGGGTGGCAGCATCAGCCTGACCTTTGCGGTGTACATGGTGGTCAACATCGGCATGGTGACCGGGCTGCTGCCGGTGGTGGGAGTTCCGTTGCCTCTTGTGAGCTATGGCGGAACTTCGCTGGTGACGCTCATGGTGGCCTTCGGTATTCTCATGAGCATTGCCTCCGAAAAACGCCTGGTGAATCGATGAACCCCGTGAATCCGTGTCGCTTCGCGACGACTGCTGCCGTCTCCTGCCTGTTTCTGGCCGCCACCGCCGCGGCGGCCAGTTCCGAATACCGGGCGGGCGAGACGCCCTATCTCGAACGCGAGGAGGTGCAGGAATTCATCGACGAACGGGCGGAGGCGGGATTCGATCGCGAATGGCTGGAAGAACTGTTCGAGGAGGCGCAGCCGCGCCAGGACATCATCGACAGCATCTCCAGCCCCGCCGAAGCCCTGCCGTGGAAGGACTACCGGCCGATCTTCGTGAACGATCGCCGGGTCCGCCGCGGGCGCGAGTTCATGGAAGAGCAGGCCGAGTGGCTGGAACGCGCCGAGGAACGCTTCGGTGTCGAGCCGGAGATGATCGCGGCGATCATCGGCATCGAGACCGATTACGGACGCAACACCGGGAGCACCCGCGTGCTGGATGCCCTGGTGACCCTCGGGTTCGACTACCCGCCGCGGGCGGATTTCTTCCGCAGCGAGCTGGGCCATCTGCTGGAGCTGGCGGAAGAGGAGGATCTGGAGATCCTTGATCTGCATGGCTCCTACGCCGGAGCGATGGGTTACGGCCAGTTCATCTCCTCCAGCTACCGTCATTACGCGGTGGATTTCGATGACTCCGGGCGGCGCGACCTGCTGAATTCCTGGCCGGACGCGATCGGCAGCGTGGCGAACTACTTCGCCGAGCATGACTGGCGCTGGGGCCAGCCGGTGGTGGCCCGCGCCGAGGTCGACGACCATCCGGAAGAACTGGTCGAGCAGGGCTACACCGCCCGCTTCGACCTGGACGAACTGGCCGAGCACGGCGTGCGTCCGACCGAAGGTGAAACGGTCGACCCGGACGGTGATTATTCGCTGGTGTATCTGGAGGCCGACGAGGGCGATGTCTATTATCTGGGGTATCCGAATTTCTACGTGATCACGCGATACAACCGGAGTCCGCTGTATGCGATGGCCGCCCATGAGCTGGCGCAGGCGCTGTACGACTGACGGGCGTGCGATCGGCGGGGCCGCCCTGCCGGTTGCGCTGCTGGCCGGTATGATCCTTGCCGGTTGCTCGGGTACGCCCGAGCGCGACCGCCCGCTGGGGGACGCCGCCCATGACAGCTATCCCGATCCCGACGAAGTACCGCGGGATCTGGCACTCCTGCCGGATGCCGAACCCGCCGACGAGCCGCCCAGTCGTTACGGCAATCCGGCCGAGTACGAGGTGTTCGGTCAGCGCTACGTGACGCTGTCTTCTTCCGAAGGTTTCGAGGAGGAGGGGATGGCGTCATGGTACGGAACGAAGTTTCACGGCCGCCGGACCTCCAGTGGCGAGCCCTATGACATGTACGCCATGACCGCGGCGCACAAGAAGCTGCCGCTGCCCAGCTTCGTCGAGGTGACCCATCTGGAGAACGGGAAGCAGGTGGTGGTCCGGGTGAACGACCGAGGCCCGTTCGTGGATGACCGCATCATCGACCTGTCCTATGCCGCGGCCCATCGTCTGGGCATGACCGATGCGGGCGTGGCGCCGGTGCGTATCCGCGCGGTCGGCCCCGGGGACGTGAACGGCGAGGTGCGTACGGCCGAACGCGGTCGCGGCGAGGGTGCCGACACCATCGCGGAGCCGGAGCCGCTGGAGGCGGACGCGAACGACCCGGACGCAACGCGGGAGATGGCCGGGACGGTCGACGGCGACGGGGCTTACAACGGTGACCCGGTGTCCGGAAAGGGGGACAGCCGGGAGCCCGCGCGCTATATCCAGGTAGGCGCCTTCGGTGAACGGATGACGGCCGAGCGCCTGCGCGAAAGCCTGCGGGCGGACGGATTCCGGGTGGCCGAACTCGGTCGCGTGGAGACCGCCGGCGGCGAGGAGCTGCACCGTGTGCGCGTGGGCCCGCTGCACGGCGAGGACACCGTGCGCGACACGGCCCGGCGGCTGGAGGCGGTGGCGCCCGGGGATTTCCGTATCGTGACCGATTGAGAACCCGGACGGCGTGCCGGTCTGGTATCTTTGGCATCCTTCGGTGTCCGGCCGCCGTGTGCGCCCGCAAGCCCCCGGTCCTCATTCATGGAGACTCCTTCGGTTCATGAAGTCATTACTTCGCAATTCCCTGATCACCGTCAGTTTTCTGCTGTTCCTGCCCGTGGCGGCCAGCGCCGTGGAACTGGAACTTCCACGTGCCGGAACCGGCCCTTCGGCGCCCGGAAGCATCCCCTCGCCGCCATCGGACATCACCGCGGCCAGCTATGTGCTGAAGGACTTCGAATCGGGTGTGGCCCTGGCGGAGCGCGATCCGTCCGCGCGGCGCGAGCCGGCGAGCCTGACCAAGCTGATGACGGCCTACGTGGTGTTCGGCGAGATCCGCGACGGCCGACTGTCTCTGGAGGAAGAAGTCACCATCAGCGAGCGGGCCTGGCGTACCGGGATGGAGGGCGCTTCGCGGATGTTCATCGAGGTCGGCGAGGAAGTCCGGGTCGAGGATCTGCTGCGCGGCATGATCATCCAGTCCGGCAACGACGCCTCCACCGCGCTGGCGGAGCGCGTGGCCGGCTCGCAGGGTGCCTTCGTGGACATGATGAACAACCAGGCCCGGCGTCTGGGCATGCAGGATTCCTACTTTGCCAACCCCCACGGGCTGCCGGAAGAGGAGTCGCAATACACCACGGCGGCCGACATGGCGACCCTCGCGCGGGCCCTGATCCGCGAATTCCCGGATCTGTACAACCTGTATTCCGAGCGCTCGTTCGAATACGCCGGCATCGAACAGAACAACCGCAACCTCCTGCTGTGGCGCGATGCCGGTTTCGACGGCCTGAAGACCGGCTGGACCTCGGCGGCGGGCTACAACCTGGTGTCCTCCGCCGAACGCAACGATCGTCGCCTGGTGGCGGTGGTGATGGGCATCGACGCCCCCGACCATTCGACCGGAGGCACGCGCCGCGCGAACGAATCCCAGGCACTGGTGAACTGGGGCATGCGCTTTACCGAAACCCGGCAGCTGTTCGGTGCCGGCGAGGCCCTGGGCATGCCGCGGGTCTACAAGGGGAGCGCACAGGACGCCCCGGTCGGACTGGCGGAGGATTTCTGGGTGGTGATTCCGCCCGGCGAGGGGGATGATCTGTCGGCTTCCATGGAGATCGATCATCCGCTGGAGGCGCCGCTGCGCGAAGGGGCCCGGGTCGGGCGTGTGGTTGCGACCCTCGACGGCGAAGCGATCCACGAACAGCCCCTGGTCGTGCTGCAGGAGATCGAGACCGGCGGGTTCATCCGCCGTGGCTGGGACGGCGCGGTGTTGTGGGTGCAGTCGGTGTGGCCGTTCTGAGGCGGACATGAGCATTGCCCTGTTCAATGGCGAATTCCTGCCGCTGGAGGAAGTACGGATCTCGCCGCTGGATCGCGGCTTCCTGTTCGGCGATTCGGTGTATGAGGTCATCCCCAGTTACGCGGGCCGGTTCTTCCTGCTGGACGCGCATCTGGACCGCCTCGCGCGGTCGCTGGCGGCCATTCGCCTGCCGAACCCGTTCGGCCGCGAACAATGGGAACGTCATCTGGGCGATCTGCTCCGCCACAACGGCGCGGAACCGACGGACGGATCGACGCCGCCGGATCTGGGGCTCTATCTGCAGGTGACCCGCGGGGTGGCCCCACGGGATCACGCCTTCCCGGATGTCTCCGAACCCACGGTACTGGGGATGGTCAGCCCCATCCGTCCGCTGGGCCCGGCGGTGCGCGAGGCGGGCGTGAGCGCGGTGACCCGCACCGACGAGCGCTGGGGTCGCTGCGACATCAAGGCGACCACCTTGCTGGCCAACGTGCTCGCGCGTCAGGAGGCCGTGGAATCCGACGCGGTGGAGGCGCTGCTGTTGCGCAATGGTCGGCTGACCGAGGGTGCCGCAAGTAATGCGTTCGTGGTGCGCGACGGGACGCTGGTGACACCGCCACTGGATAGCGGGATGCTGGCCGGGGTGACGCGCGACTTCGTGCTCGGGCTCGCCCGGGGCGAGGGTGTGCCCGTGGAGGAGCGGGGCGTGACCGCCGCGGAACTGCGGACCGCCGACGAGGTCTGGCTCAGCAGTTCCACCCGCGAATTGCTGCCGGTGACCCGTATCGACGGCGAGCCGGTGGGCACCGGTCGGCCGGGTCCTCTGTGGACGCGGTTGCATGCCGCCTACCAGGCCGCCAAGCCCGGTGCCGTGCGTCGACAGTCGGAGGCCATGAACCATGAGTGACGAAGAAGAACGCGAGACCCTGATCGAATTCCCCTGCCGCTTCCCGATCAAGATCATGGGGGACTCTCACCCCGAATTGATGGAAGCGGTGGAATCCTGCGTCAACGACCACGTGGACGAGCCCGGGGATGCGGTGATCCAGCAGCGGGCATCCAGTGGCGGGCGCTTTGTCGGGATCACCGTGACCATCACCGCCACCAGTCAGCTGCAGCTGGACAACCTCTACCGGGCTCTGGGGCAGTGCAACCGGGTACGGATGATCCTCTGAATACGCTGCGGGTTCACCGTCTGGGCGATCAGCCCTACCTGCCGGTGTGGCGGGCGATGCGCCTGCACGCGGCGGAGCGCGGGCCGCACACGCCCGATCAGCTGTGGTGTGTGCAGCACCCGCCGGTCTATACCCAGGGGCGCAACGGTCGTGCCGAACACCTGCTCGATCCCGGCTCGGTGCCGGTGATCGCGATCGACCGCGGCGGACAGGTGACCTGGCACGGGCCGGGGCAGCTGGTGGTGTATACCCTGCTGGATCTGCGGCGCCGCGGGCTTGGGGTGCGGGCGCTGGTGGAGCGCCTGGAACAGGCGGTGATCGATGCCCTGGGCGAGTGGGGCATCGTCGCGGGCCGTCGCGAGGGCGCGCCCGGGGTCTACGCGGGCGATGCGAAGATCGCCGCACTGGGCCTGCGGGTGCGCCACGGGGTCAGTATCCACGGGCTGGCGCTCAACGTGGATCCGGCCCTGTCGGCCTTTGGCCGTATCCATCCCTGTGGTTATGCCGGACTGGCGACGACCTCGGTGGCCGCGGAAGGGGGGCCCGCGAACCCCGAGCGGGTGCGGCGCGTGGTCCTGCGGGCGCTGGCCGCGCAGCTGGCCACCGGGGGGCCGGAAACGCCGTCGGCCTGCGAGGAGGTGCCGACGCTGCCGCCGGAACTGCTGCGCTGCCTGGCGCGGCCGCAGGCCCCGGCGGCCTGAACGCCCCGCCGGGTGGGCGGCGACTGAGCGGCGCGGTCAGACGGCTTCGGTCTCTCCGGCGACGCCCTGTGCCTGCAGGTCCGCGTGGTAGGAGGAGCGCACCATCGGGCCGCTGGCGACCTGGCGGAAGCCCATCTCGCGGGCACGTTCGCCCAGTTCGTCGAATTCCTCCGGCGTCAGGAAGCGGGTGACCGGCAGGTGGTGGCGCGAGGGCTGCAGGTACTGCCCGAGGGTCAGCATGTCGCAGCCATGGTCGCGCAGGTCCTGCAGGACCTGC
>NZ_MUZR01000047.1 GCF_001995255.1 Thioalkalivibrio halophilus
GGCCAGCCTCTGGCCGATTCGGCGCAGGAGATTCCCCGAACGCAAAATCGGCCGGAGGGCCGGCCTCCTGCCGGGGCAGGGTCTGGCCGTAGGAGGCCAGCCTCTGGCCGATCCGGCGCAGGGGTAGCCCGGATGCGGAATCGGCCGGAGGGCCGGCCTCCTACGTGGCCGGGTGCAACCGTAGGAGACCAGCCCCCTGGCCGATTAGAGGCCCGATCGGGGAGGGCGCCGGATATAAAAAAGGCCCGACCAGAAGGCCGGGCCCGGGGGCAGCGCGAGGCTGCCGGAGCGTTCCCTGGACGGGATCAGTTACGGGCGCAGGCCACCCATTCGTCGACCAGCCCGGCCTCGTCATTGAAGAACTTGTCCACCGCGTGGCCGGTGGACTCCTCGTCGGCCAGGTACATGTACTCGTTGAGCAGGTCGATGTCGATGTTCATGCAGCCGGCAAAGGCGGCGACCTCGGGATGGTCGTCGGCAAAGCCGGTGCGCGACATGGCGTGGATGGATTCGGCACCGCCCAGGGCACCCTTCGGATCCTCGAGGTATTCAAGCTCGTAGGCACCCAGCTTCCAGTGCGGGCTCCAGCCGGTGACCACGATGGCGTCGTCACGACGGATGGCGCGGTCGAGCGCGGCGGTCATGGCGGCGTCGGAGGCCTCGATCAGGGTGTAATCCAGCTCGTATTCCTCGATGGTGTCGTGCGACAGACGGGTCAGGCCGGCGCCCGGGTCGATGCCCTGGATCTCGCCGTTCAGGCGATCGCGCCATTCGTCATCGCGCAGGTCTTCGATGGAGGTCAGGCCTTCGGCGTGCAGCGAGGCGGGCACCAACCAGCCCAGCTTGGCATTGTCGTACAGCACGCCCAGATCGACGATGTCATCGCCGAACTGGTCGATGTAGTCCTCGTGGGTGATCGGCTGCCAGGACATCAGCATCAGGTCGAGGTCGCCCCCGGCCAGACCGGCGTACTGCGGGGCGATGTCGGTCTGCACCAGCTCCACGCCGGTGTCCAGGCGTTCCTGGATCACGCGGTCGGCGACCTGGGTGATGAACTCGGCATCGGCCCAGGCGGTCCAGCCGATGCGCACGTCGTCCGCCTGTGCGGCGGAGGTCGCCATGCCCAGGGACAGGGCGGCGGCCGTGGCGGTCGTCAGCAGTTTCTTCTTCATCATGGTTACGGTTCTCCTTGTTGCTTCTTGAGCATCCGGCCGCCGGGATTCGGGGCGGCCGCGTGGATGAACGGATGATCAGGCATCGGCCTTCTGTCGGCCGCTGAAGAACCAGCGCAGCAGATTGCCGTAGGCATTGCCCTCGCGCCGGCGCTGGCCAAAACTCTGACTGATACGGTCGAGCAGGATCGCGAGGAATACCACGGCCAGACCGCCCTCGAAGCCGACGCCGACCTGCAGACGCTGGATGCCGGTGAGCACGGTGCCGCCGAGGCCGCCGGCGCCGATCATCGACGCGATCACCACCATCGACAGCGCCAGCATGATGGTCTGGTTGATGCCAGCCATGATCGACGGCAGCGCCAGCGGCAGCTGGATCTTGAACAATAGCTGACGCGGGGTGCAGCCGAAAGCCTGGCCCGCCTCCACGTGCTCGCGGCTGACCTGGCGGATGCCGAGATTGGTCAGACGCACCGCCGGCGGCATGGCGAAGATCAGCGTGGCGATCGCGCCGGGCACGGTCCCCAGGCCGAAGAAGATCGCCGCCGGGATCAGGTACACGAACGGTGGCATGGTCTGCATCAGATCCAGCACCGGGCGCACCAGCATCTCCACGGTGTCGTTGCGCGACATCGCGATGCCGATCGGCAGGCCGATGATCAGGGCGGCAATGGACGAGGCCACCACCAGCGAGAGCGTCCGGATGGTCTCCGGCCACAGCTCCATCGAGAAGATCAGCAGCAGCGCCACCGCCGCGAACAGGCCGAAACGCCAGCCGACCCGCCAGATCCCGCCAAGAACAATCAATACGGCGAGTACCCAGGGTGGCGGGAACCACAGCAGCGCCTGAACGGTTTCCGAGAACACCCCGAGGCCAAAGGCCACGAGCAGCGCGCCGGTGGTGATGGCTCCGATCTTGTGTCCGAAGCGCATCCATACGCCTGCGGCAATCAGGAAGGCGGTCAGCCACAGCGGGTAAAGCAGGAGGAACTCGGTCGCGTCCACCAGGGCGCGGATGACCGCCTCGATCCCGTCCAGCAGCCCCTCGAGGTTGTCGCTGATCCAGTCGACCCCGTCCTCGATCCAGTCACCGATGGTGATCGGTTCCAGTACGGTCTCGCTGAACCACTCGGCCAGTGATTCGACCGGTCCGACGGTTTCGTGGTCCTGGATGTCCGGTTCGTCTTGCGTCATGGGGGATGGGCCTACTGATGGGTCCGGTCGAGGGTTTGCAGGAGGTCGCGCTGCGACAGGGTCCCGATGAAACGGCCGTCTTCCACCACGACCAGCGGCCAGTCACTGGCGGCGGCGCGGCCGAGGACATCGGACATGGCGGTAGAGGCCTCCACCGTGTCGATGCCGTCGATGCGTGCGGCGTCGAGATCGGCGGCGTCCGTCAGGCTGCGTGCGGAGACCAGGCCGCGGAAGCGTGCCCCTTCGTCCAGCAGCACGGCACAGCCATCGGCACCCAGCTGCTGCCGGGCCCCGGCGGCGTCCGCCTGCCCGGTCTGCAGCAGTGGCATGGCATCGTGGCGGGCGATATCGCCGGCGGAGTACACCTGGCTCACGTCCACGCCGTAGAAGAACGAGCGGACGTAGTCGTTGGCGGGGTTCGACACGATCTCCTGCGGCGTGCCGATCTGGACCACCTGCCCGCCCTGCATGATCGCGATGCGGTCGCCGATGCGCATGGCCTCGTCGAGATCGTGCGAGATGAATACCACCGTCCGGCTCCGCTGTTCCTGCAGACGCATGAGCTCGTCCTGCATCTCGGTGCGGATCAGCGGGTCCAGCGCGGAGAAAGCCTCGTCCATCAGCAGGATGGTGGGGTCGGTGGCCAGGGCGCGGGCCAGGCCGACACGCTGCTGCATGCCGCCGGAGAGTTCGTCGGGGTAGCTGTTGGCGTGCGCGCCCAGGCCCACGGCCTCCAGTGCCTGCAGGGCCCGTTCTTGCTGGCGGGCACGATCGAAACCGGAGACGTCCAGGCCCAGCGAGGCGTTCTCGATGACGGTCTTGTGCGGGAGCAGGGCGAACGACTGGAACACCATCGACATGTCGCGCCGGCGCAGGTCGATCAACTGCCTGCGGCTCATGCGGGTGATGTCCTCGCCGTTCACGTACAGGTGGCCGGCGGTGGGCTCGATCAGGCGGTTGAACATCCGGACCATGGTCGACTTGCCCGAGCCGGACAGACCCATGATCACGAAGACCTCGCCCTCGCGGATGCTGAAACTGGCCTCGCGCACGCCCACCGTATTGCCGGTGCGGGCGAAGATCGCATCCTTGTCCAGACCCTGCTCCATCAGTTCCAGGGCGCGGTGCGGGCGCGGCCCGAAAATCTTGTAGAGATCTTCTACGACGAGCTTGTCACTCATGCGCGTACCGTTCGGGGTTCGGGTGGGGCGTTGTGGTGCGGCTCGCGGGCCGGGTGCTTCCGGCGGTTCTGCATATACTGATACAGAAGTTGTCGCTTTCCTGCAACGTGTTCCCCGTATTTGCAGGGAAGTGCATGGATCTGTGGTGCCTGTCCCGGTCTTTTCGGCGCCGGACTGCTATACAAAGAGGCAGAGGTCCGCGATTCGAGTCAAGTATGGATGAAACGCTGCATGTCGTCTGCCCGCATTGTGACGCGGTGAACCGGATACCGTCCGGCCGCATCGCCGAGGCGCCGGGCTGTGGCCGATGCCACGGGGCGCTGTTCATCGCGCGCCCTGCGGAGCTCAACGGACACAATGTCGACCGTCATCTGGAACGCAGCGACATCCCGGTGCTGATCGATTTCTGGGCGCCGTGGTGCGGGCCGTGCAAGATGATGGGTCCTGAATTCGAGCTCGCGGCCGCCGAGCTGGAGCCGCGGGTGCGGCTGGTGAGGGTCAACACGGACGCCGAGGAAACCCTCGGCAAGCGGTTCGGGATCCGGAGTATCCCGACCCTCGCGCTGTTCGAACAGGGCCGGGAAGTGGCCCGGCAGCCGGGGGCGATGCGCGCCCCCGACATCATCCGCTGGGTCCGCGACGAGCTCTGACGCGTCCCCGGCCTACTCGGGGCGGCAGATCTCGCCGGCGCGGGCCGCCTTCAGGGTGCGGAGCGCCAGGCCGACGATCAGGATGGTGGTCAGGGCCAGCAGGATCACGCCCAGGGTTTCCATCAGCGGCAGGGCCGCATGCCTGCCGAATTCCATCGTGGCGATGCTGAATGCCGCGACCGGGAACGAATACGCCCACCAGGAGAGGAAGAAGGGCAGGCGGAAGAACGCCGGCAGCCGCACCAGCAGAAGCAGGAACAGGAACGCGCCGATGTAGTAGAGGATGCGCGCGAAGGCGTCCACTTCGCCGGTCAGTTCGAGCCAGGCGAGAAAGCCCACCGCCGGGGGCGCCAGCAGGATGGCCAGGGTCGGCATCATGCGCTCGGGCAGCGGGTCGTGGAAGATGAAGCGATAGAACACCAGCGTCATCAGTACGATCCAGAACACCAGGCCGATGCTGAAGAAGAACCAAGACAGTTCGACCAGGCCGAAGGCCACGCCGGGCAGCGGGATCAGGATGTTCCCCACCACCGGAATGAACCAGGCCGGATTGATCGACTCGATCGGCATCGGCTGGGCACCGGTCCAGCGCGCCATCGCGACCAGTGTCAGCAGCAGATGGCCAATGATGCCGACGATCCACAGGGCCAGCGCCCAGCCTTCGGCCACCGGCAGCCAGAGCATCGACAGCAGGATCAACGAGATGGAGGTGGCGGCGAAGAAGTTCAGCTTGACCGGATGGTTGAACTCTTCTTTCACCTTGTCCGGCCAGCCCTTGAGTTTCGACAGGTAGGCGATCGCGAGGAAGATGAACAGCACCGTGGTCAGTCCGGTCAGTGCCGCACTGATCGTGGACGGGCCGTCCCAGACGATTTCGCCGGTGCGCCAGGCCAGGGTCAGGCCGGCCATGCCCATCACGGTGGCGAACAGGGGTACGGGCAGGTTGGGGAGTCGTCCCTCGGTGTTTTCCGTCATGATCGTCCTCGCTTCCGTTGTGGTGTCCGTATCCTAGGGAAACCCGGATTAATGTGCACGTTCGCGCCCGGCGTTTGCCGGCTACTCCTCCAGCAGGTCGCGGATCTGTTCGACGACCCCGGGTTCCATCCATTCGATGGCCCCGTACAGGGCATAGCGCACGCGCCCCTCGCGGTCGACCACGTAGCTGGTGGGGAAGGCGAGGGCGCGCCAGTCTTCCAGCGACTCCTGCTGCGGGTCGAGCAGAATGGTGAAGTCGGTCTGCACCTCGTCCTCGATGAATGCGCGGATGGTGTCTTCCGGTTCGCCCAGGTTCACCGCGAGGATGCGAAAGCCCTCGTCGCGCAGTTCGTCTTCCAGGCGCTGCATCGATGGCATCTCGTGTACGCAGGGCGGGCACCAGCTGGCCCAGAAGTTGATGAGAATGACCTCGCCGCGGTAGCCGCGCAGGTTGTGTTCCTCACCGGCCAGATCGGGACGGATCAGTTCCGGCGCGTCCGGTTGCTGTTCCACCGGGTTCAGGCGGGCGTCGGTGCCCGACGGGGTGCGCACCGCGAGGTCGACATCCGCCGCCGGCACGCGCGGCTCGCGTGCCGAGGGCGTGCGGGCCAGCAGGTCCATGCCGCGCAGCAGTTCGCCCGGCAGCGCCTCGCGTGCGAGGCGTTCGGCGGCGGTGGCGTCCGGCCGGAAGAAATAGCGGTCGCGCAGCTCGGGGAGCAGCCTCACGCCCACCGAACTGCCGGCTTCGGCCAGCGCCGCGCGCACGCGGCCCAGGTGCTGGAACTGCGGAGATTGTACGGGCTGCAGGATGAAGACCGGCAGGTTGCTGTAGTGGACGATCGGCTGGAGCTCGGGCTCGGCGGCGTCCGCCCCGGTATGCAGGAACGGGCTGAGCATCAGCACGCCGGCGAGATCCTCCGAGCCGGGGTTGGCCTGCTGCCACTGGTGCAGCCCGGTGAGCAGCCAGGGCCAGGCCCGGTCGCTTGCAAGGACGAACACCGGGCGCTCGGTCTCCTCGCGTGCGGCGTCCAGCAGATCCGGTACGGTGGCCAGCGGCATGTCGTCGAACGAAGAGGCGGCCTCCGGCAGGAAATGCCCGGTGAACGGATCCGTGAGCCAGACTTCCACGCCGCGTGCCTGCAGGGCCAGGGCCTGTTGGCGGTGCTCGTCCTGCAGGCCATGCTCGGAGGGAAACCACAGCAGGACGGGGCCGTGGTCGGCGGGGTAGCGCTGCACCGGGACGGGCTCACCCCCGGCGGTGACGGTGGCGGCCGGGGGATCGGCAAGGGCCGTTCCCGACCCGGCAATCCCGGCCGTCAGCAACAGCAGGCACAGCGCCGGCAGCAGCCGCAGGACGGGCAGGCGAACGCCTCGGGGCCTCATCCGGGCTTGCGTAGAGGGGATCAGTCGGCGGGCGCGCGCTCGACGCGGTCACGCGAGCGCAGGTCGCCGGAGGTGCGCTCCAGCTCGCGATCCAGGGTCAGAACCATGGTGTCGTCGCTCTCTTCCATGGTGACCTGATCGGCATCCACACCCGGCGGCGGGAGCTGCGGGCGGAATTCCGTGACTTCGGCCGAACCCGGCGCTTCGCTGCCCGGCCAGTCCAGTTGAGACCAGTCCGCCTGGGTTACCGTGGCCACCGGGGAGTCGTAGCCCGGCGGGGCCCAGAACGCCAGCACCGCGGCGGTGGCTGCCACCAGCAGGTTGAGCGAACGGCGCCGGGCGCGCAGCTCGCGTTCCTGTTGCCGGGGATCTTCCTGGATGGCGTGCATGGATCGAGGCCTCGAAAACGTTGTTCTCACGGACTCAAACGTTACGCTGGCGGCGACCGTGCTGCAACATACCCGCGCGCTATACGGATTTCATGACCCAGTCGGTCAGGTGGCGGAAACCGCGCTTGCGCATGGCCTTCTGGATCGCCTGATAACCGGCCTGGACCTGTTCTTCCCTGGGGTATTTCTGTTCCACGGCGAGGATGTCGGCATAGATCTTCGACCATTCCTCGACGGCCTCGCGTTTGGGGCGGATGCGCACCGAGCTGTAGCCGGTGACCTCGCCGCTGGCCGAGGTGCGCGGGGCCACCCGCACGAACACCCAGTAGTTGTCGCCGCTCTTCGCGCGGTTGTTGACGAAACCGAAGAACTCGTCGCCTCCCTGGATGATCTGCCACATCGCATAGAAGGCGGAGCGCGGCATGTGCGGGTGGCGGACGATGCTGTGCGGGGCGCCGATCAGTTCCTCGCGGCTGTACTGCGAGATGCGCACCATGGTGTGGTTGGCCAGGTCGATGACGCCGCGGGTATCGGTGCGGGACTGGATCGTGTCGTGTGGATCGAGAATGATTTCATGCCCGGTCAGGCTGCGGTCGACCATGCTGGCCCCCTCGTTCTGTTGTGTGAAAAGAATCACAACCATCAGGGGGCGGTCAAACCCGGGGCTGCCGCGGGCGGGTATCCGGAAGCTCCGGAAGCAGGTCTATACTGGGGCCATTTTCCACAACCAGGAGCGCGCATGGCGGGGAAGCGGAGTCCGACGGTGGAACGGATCCTGCGCGGGCTGCGTTCGCGTTATCCCATCATCTACCTGCAGGGCTGGGACGAGGACCGCATCGAGCGGCTGTTGCAGCAGGTGGCCCGCAAGTACTACGGAGAGGAGGGACGTCTGCAGGTGTGGTCCGCCGCGCGCGGCTTTGCCGCACCGGAGGAGGCGGCTTCCGGCGCGGCGGTGGAGGCCGAGCCGGCCGTCCACGATCCGGAGGACGCGCTGGCGCGGATCGCGGGGCATCGTGATCCGCCGCGCATGAGCCTGTTCAAGGATCTGCCGGTGTGGTTCGACCAGCGCCCCGGGCTGGTGCGCGGGCTGCGTGATCTTTACTACGAGCTGAAAGGCACCAGCAATGTGGTGTTCGTCAGCTGCCCGCAGCTGCATCTGCCGGACATCATCAAGAAGGAGATCTTCCTGGTCGACGTGGATCTGCCCACCGAAGAGGAGCTGCTGGAGTTCCTCGAGGGTCGTCGCGGCGCCGAGGCCCATTCGCGCGAGCTGCTGTTCCGTCTGGCGGCGGGCATGCGCGGGCTGTCGCTCAACGAGGCCGGCCACCTCGCCTCGCGCCTGCTGCGCATGCAGGACGTCGACGAGGATACCCTGCTGCGCGAGGTGCAGGAGGAGAAGGGCCAGATCCTGCGCAAGGAGAGCGTGCTGCAGTTTTACCCGCCGCAGCGCTCGCTGGAGGACATCGGCGGTCTGGATGTGCTCAAGGAATGGGTCACCACGCGCGCCGACCTGTTCTCGGAAAAGGCCTACGAGGACGGCGTGCCGCTGCCCGCCGGGGTGCTGTTCATGGGGGTGTCGGGCTGCGGCAAGAGCATGGCGGCCAAGGCCATTGCGGCGGCCTGGGATCTGCCGCTGGCGCGGCTGGACATGAGTCTGGTGCTGTCAGGCAGTTTTGGTACGCCGGAGTACGCGTTCGCCCGCGCGACCCGCATCGCCGACGAGATCGCGCCGGTGGTGCTGTGGATCGACGAGCTGGAGAATGCCTTCGGCTTCGACTCCACCGGCAGCGGCGGTAACGTGAACATTTTCTCCAGCTTCCTGACGTGGCTGCAGGAGAAGTCGCCCAGGGTGTTCGTCGCGGCTACTGCCAATCGCATCGAGCTGATGCCGGCGGAGCTGATGCGCAAGGGCCGCTTCGACCAGCTGTTCTTCCTGGATCTGCCCAACGCCGACGAGCGCCGGGAGATCCTGGAACTGCACATTCGCCATCATGGTGGCGATCCGGACCAGTTCGACATGGGGTATCTCACCGCCACCACCAAGGAGTGGAGCGGGGCCGAGATCGAGCAGCTGGTGCGTTCGGCCCGCATCGAGGCCTACCGCGAGGGGCGGACGTTCAATCAGAAGGACATCATCCGGGCGGCGATCAGCACGGTCCCGCTGTCGAAGACCATGGTCGAGCAGATCCGTGAGCTGCGGAACTGGAGCTTCAAGCGTGCGGTGAATGCCTCGAAATCCGAGAGCAAGAAGAAGCCGGCCGGTTCCTGAGGTCGGCTCCTGAAACCGGCGCCCGGGTCAACCGGCCGGCGTCAGGGTCTCCACCGAGACCTCCATGCGCGTGGGGATCGCCGGGGGGCCGAACAGATGATAAAGCGGGACATCGGCCGCGTCGCGCCCGTAGGCCAGGCGTACCCGCCTGTTGCCAGGCCGGGCCTGGGTCGGGTCGAAGGTGTGCCAGCGCCCGCCGACCCAGGCCTCGAACCACGCGTGCAGGTCCATCGGTTCCAGGTCGTGCACGTACCCTGCGGTGATCCGTGCGGGGATGCTCAGGCTGCGACAAAGGGCCATGCCCAGATGGGCGAGATCGCGACACACCCCACTGCCGCGCGCCAGGACCTCGCTGGCGGAGATCGGGGTCGGGTCGGTTTCCGTGCGGTATTCGATGTGGCTATGGATCCAGCGCGAGATCGCGGTGACCTGTTCGTGGCCCGGGCGGCAGCCACCCACGATTTCCCAGGCCTTCCGGCCCAGCCGGTCCGCTTCGCAGAAGCGACTGGGCAGGAGGTAGACCAGCACGTCGTCGGGCAGTTGTTCGACCGGGACGAACAGCGCGTCGGTGACGTGAACCGGCTCCGGGCGGATGCGCACATCGGCGCTGACATGGATCGAGAATGGTCCGGCCGGCGCCATCAGCCGCTGGCACAGGTTGCCGTGGCGGTCGGTGTATTCGGCGACGTCGATGTCGGGGGTAACCCGATAGCGATCGGCGGCCACCCATTGATGGGCGTCGCTGCGCGGGCGCAGGAGCAGCAGCATCGGGCTGGCCGCCGTCAGATGCATGTCCAGTTCGCTGGTGACCCTAAGCCACATGTGGTTCCGGCTCCTCGCCCGTAATTGTGACGACTGTTCATCGCAGTGTAACGCGTGCCGGAGTGGTCCGGTGGAGGGCTTCGCAGGGTTGTGGCATTATCCGCGCCCGGAGTGTGACCTTCGGGGTGTCTTCAAGGGGGGAGGGGAGAGGTCATGGGGGCGGTGCCGGCGGCAGCGGATACGGACGATCATGTTGCGGGTGCGGCGAGAACGCATCCGACCGCACCCGTCCGCAGGTTTCCGGCGGAGTGGGAACCGCGAGGCGGCACGCTGCTCGCATGGCCGTCCGCGGAGCAGGCCTGGCGCGGGCAATACGCCGGCGTGCTGGCGGCCTTTCGGGAGCTGGTCGCCGAGTTGCGCGAGGTGGAACCCGTATGCGTGCTGGTATCGCCCGAGGAACGCGAAGATGCGGGTGCGTTGCTGGGGGGCGAGGACGGGATCTCGCTGCGGCTGGAGCCGCTGCCGGTCAACGACATCTGGATGCGCGATGCCGGCCCCCTGTGGGTCCGCGAGGGTTCACGGACGTTGCTGGTCGACGGTGGCTTCAACGGCTGGGGCAACAAGCACCCCTGCGAACTGGATGCGCTGGCCCCAGCGGCGCGAGCGCCTGCCGCTGACGCTGGAGGGGGGCGCGCTGGAATCCAGCGGGGCCGGGGATCTGCTGACCACCGAATCGGTGCTGGGCGCGCCCGCGCGTGACAATCCCGACATGCCGGAGATGGAACGGGCCCTGCGCACGACCCTGGGCGTGCGGCGGGTGCACTGGCTGCCGCGTGGCCTGAGCGGGGATGATACTGACGGTCATATCGACAACCTGGCCCGTTTCGTGGCCCCGGATCGCATCGTGGCGATGCGTTCGGCAGACGGGGCGCACCCGGACGCGGCGATGCTGGAGGACATGCATCGGCGTCTGAGCGCGCTGGATCTGGTGACCGGCCCGCCCGAGGTCGTGAGTCTGCCGGCCCCCGTGCTGCAGGGTCCCGATGATGAATGGCTGCCGGCGAGTTACGCCAATTTCTACATCGCTCCCGGGCGCGTGATCGTGCCGCAGTTCGGCGTACCGGAGGATGCGATCGCGCTGGGGGTGCTGGCCGACTGCCTGCCGGACCACCGGCCGGTGGGTCTGGATGCCCGCGCGCTGGTGCATCTCGGGGGCACCTTCCATTGTATGGCCCAGCCGCTGGGCGTGTTTCCGGATGGGGCGCAAGATGCACACGGATCATAAAGTCTATCTGTTGCAGAAGATGATCGGGCCCCTGATGATCGGGGTGTGGGTCGGCGCCCTGTCCGCGGTCTTCTTTTATGAGGCCGACATCTTCTGGCCGGACACCGGTGTGGTGTTCGGGATGGCGCTGGTCATCTCCTTCTTTGGCCTGCTCTGGAACCGCGCCTCGCGCCTGCACCCGTTGTATCGGCGGGGCAATGCGGCGATCGGCGCGGTGCGTCTGGGGATCATCCTGGGTTTTGCATGGTGCCTGTGGGTGCTTGTGCATCACGCCGACCCGACCATCGAGGGGTTCTGGTTCGTGCTCTACGCCCTGATGGCGTTCGCCGCGATCAAGGTCTTCGGACAGGTGGCCGGGCAGCTGTTCGGCCCGCGCCTGCAGGTGGACGTGTTCGAGCGTGGCAATCTTGCCGCCGGGGTCTTCCTCGGTGCGTTCGTGCTGGCGACCGGGATGATCTTCGGCGGCGCGAGCTGGGGCGATCTGGAGGCCGGCGGGCTGGAGTACGGCTGGGTCTTCGAGGTGCTGCCGGGCTACGAGGATGGCTGGTGGATCACCCCGTGGTTCTTCGGCATGGGCTGGCTGATCCTGGTCTTGACCCTGGGGCTGTGGATCCGACGGGAGAAGACCGACTTCTACCGCCGTGTGGTGCGCGATCGCAACATGGAGGACGCCAAGGCGGCCGCCTATTTCATGATCGCCTGTGCGATCACCCTGACCTACGCGGTACACGGCGACTATCGCGGATTCGCCGATGCCCTGATCGGATTCAGCGTGATCGCCCTGCCGGTGCTGGGCCACGAGGTGATGCGGCCGCCCGCGCCGGCCCATGCCGGCAATCAGGCCGGCGACGAAGGCGTGCCGGCGGTCCGCTCGCGCGATCGCGAGGGCGGGGTCTACATCCTGCTGGCGCTGGCCGGAGTCGTGCTGGCACCGCTGGTCTCGACCCTGCTGGGACTGCGCGGGTGAGAACCGAACCCTGGCCGCTGGAGCCGCCGCAGGTGCGCCGCCTGCTGGAACGGCTGTCCCTGCAGCTGGGCAAGTGGGACATGCACCAGGCCGGCGACCCCACGGTGCTGCCGGATTTTCTGGTGCTGGGCGCCGAAGAGCACCGGGCGCTGGTGCGGCGTGCGCAGACCGCCCGGGCGGCACAGTGCGAGATGGAGGAGGCGGTGCGCACTCAGCCGGCCTGTCTCGAGGCGGTGGGGGTGCCGGCCGAACTGTGCGAGGTCGTGGCCACGGCGCCCGCCCCCGGACCGCGGCTGACGCGCTGTGACTTCCACTGGAGCACCGACGAATGCTGGCGGATCAGCGAGTTCAATCAGGACGTGCCCGGCGGGCTGGCCGAGACCGCGGAGCTGGACGCCACCGTCGCCGCGGCGACGGGCGTGCGCGGGATGCAGCCGGCCGGGGACCTGGCCGCGGCGATCACCGCCGCGCTGGCGCCGTGGCCGCGCATCGGCCTGGTCCACGCGACCGCATGGTCGGTGGATCTGCAGCAGGTCGCCGCGGTGGCGCGATGGCTGGAAGCGGCCGGGCATGCGACGGTCATCGGCTCGCCGGCCAATCTGCAGTGGCGTGATGGCCGTCCGCACCTGTTCGATCGGCCGGTGGATGCGCTGTTCCGGCATTACCCCGCGGAATGGATTCCCGGGCTGCCCGACCCGCAGGCGTGGCTGCGGGTTGCGCAGGAGGTGCCCTGCATGAACCCGCTGACCGCCGTGGTGGCGGAGAGCAAGCGCTTTCACGCGGCTCCGGCCGAACATGCGCTGGGCCTGTCCGAGGCCACGCAGGCCACGCTGGCGCGTGACTTCACCCGTTCGTGCTATCCCCGGGCGGAGGGGCGTGACGCCTGGCTGGCCGCGCGCGAGGAATGGGTGCTGAAACGCACCTACGGACGCATGGGCGAGGGCATCCGGATTGGCGCCGCGCTGTCGGCGCAGGCCTGGGACGAGGCCCTGGATACCGCGCTGCAGGACCCGCAGGGCTTCGTCCTGCAGGAATTCTTCGAACCCGCACCACTGTGGTTTTCCCATGGCATGGGCTACCCCGTGGTGGGGGTCTTTCTCGTCGACGGCGAGTTCGCCGGGTATCACACCCGGGTCAGCCGTCATCCCGTGATCCAGCATGATGCGAGCTATGTCCCGACGATGGTTACAACTGCTTGAGCGCCTCGGGTCCCCGCTGGGGACCGGCACCGAAGACCCCGATGCCGCACCGCCGGTGGAGGGTCAGACGGTCTCCGAAGACTGGCGTGACTACATGCACCATGAACGGCTGTACCGCCTGTACGGGCCGCACCCGGAAGGGGCGTGGCGGCCGTATCACTGCCCGACGCTGTTCGCCGGGATCGATCGCCTCAAGCTGCAGCCACACGAGCAGCGGCTGCACGAGCGGATTGCCGCCGAGCGCCCGCCGGGTACCTGGGACTGGTTGCGCCCGGATACCCTGACGGTGGTGGATCTGCCGGGCGGTCTGAGCGTGCAGATGGCGGCGACGCTGTTTGCCGAAGGGACCTGTCAGCTGATCGCGACCTTCGATCACTGGCCGCGGGCCAACTCCGAGCCCGCGGGCATGATACGCCGGCTGGACGCGGAACCCACGGCCGCGCCCCCGCACGCGGGGGATCCCCGCATCATGGTCGACTCGCGTGAAGTCGTGAACGCGATGGTGACCATGGCCCCGCGTGTGGCGGCGCGCTGGGCGCGCGGCGTGCCCGCGGACGCGCCGCCGGTGTGGGTCTGCGATGCCCGCCGTCTGACGTCCGCGACGCCGGGCCCCGGCGATTACGACAACCGCTATTTCATCGATGACTCCATCCTCCCCGGGCCGGAGAGCCTGCGCTCCGCCGGTATCGCGCGGGTCGTGCACGTGGCCGCGGACGCCGATGCCACGCCCGAGGACGATCTGGCCAACTGGCTGCACGAGCTCTACACCGCCGGCTTCGACACCGCCCGCATGACCCTGGGCGACCCCGAGACCTGGGTGATCCCGATGCCGATCATCCCGGCGCCGGGCGCGCCCATCGCCGGCCGGGTGAGCAACCGCTCCGATCGCGGGGGGTTCGGTCAGACCATCTCCGAGCGGGGCAGCTCGGGCGGCGTCTACTCGGGCGCCGGGGCCGGGGGCTGAGCGGATGCAGGTCGCAGAGTTCATCGAGCGCCATTACGGGCATTTCAACGCCCGCGAGCTGCGCGCGGCCGCGCGCGCCTGGCGCGACCACGCCGACGCCGGCGGGCGCATGTTCCTGTCGATGTCGGGAGCGATGTCCAGCGCCGGGTTCGGTCGCATCCTCTCGCGCGCGATCCGCGCCGGCCTGATCCACGGGATCGCCTGCACGGGCGCGAATCTCGAGGAGGACGCCTTTCGCCTGATCGGCGCCGACACCTACGAGACCCTGCCGGACTGGCGCACCCTCGGGCCGCAGCGCGAGGCCGAACTGTACGCCCGCGGGGTCAGCCGGGTGACCGACATCGGCATCCCGGAAACGGTGATGCAGACGGTGGAGTCGCTGCTGATCCGGCGCTGGGAGGCGGCGGCGCGATCCGGGCGCCAGGCTTCGCCCGCCGATTACCTGCAGGACGTGCTGCGCGACGCGTGGCTGCGCGAACGCTTCATCGAGCCCGAGGCCAGCTGGCTGCTGGCCGCCGATGAATGCGGCGTCCCGATCTGGACCCCCGGCTGGGAAGACTCCTCCACCGGCAATGCGTTTTCCGCCGCGGTCATGCGCGGTGACGTGGCCCGCCACGACTGCGTGGAGCCGGGTACGGCACAGATGAACCGCCTGGTGCGCTGGTATCTGGAGAACTGCGACCCGGCCCCCGGGATTGGTTATTTCCAGATCGGCGGCGGCATCCCGGGCGACTTCGCGATCTGCGTGGTGCCGCTGATTACCCGCGAACTGGGTCTGGAGGATACCCCGACCTGGGGCTATTTCTGTCAGGTCACCGATGCTGACAGCACCTATGGCGGCTATTCCGGGGCACCACCGGACGAGAAGATCACCTGGGGCAAGCTGCGCCCCGGGACCCCGCGCTTCGATATCCATTCCGACGCGACCATCGTCGCGCCGCTGATCCTGGCCTACATGCTGGAGGACTGACCTTGCGACGCCTGCCGATCCCGCGCCCGGCCGCATGGCCGAGCCTGTTGCCCGTTGTGCTGCTGCTTCTCGTCAGCGGCTGTGCCACGCCTCCGTCGCCGGGCGAACGTCTGGTGGAGACGGTCAACGAACACCGCGAGGATCGGGGGCTGGAACCGGTGGCCTGGTCACCCGCGCTGGCGGAGGTCGCAAAGATCCATCTGGAGGATCTGGAGTCCGCGGATGCCGCGGAGGGCGAACAGTGCAACCTGCACAGCTGGTCCGATGACGGGGACTGGACGGCCTGCTGCTATCGCCCTGGCGACGAGGCTTCGGCGGAGTGCATGCGGCGCAAGCCGCGTGAGATTACTGGCGAGGACTACCCTCATGCGGGTTACGAGATCGCGGCCTGGCGCAGTTCCGGCATGGACCGGGAGGAGGCGCTGCGGATCTGGCGCGATAGCGACGCGCATCACGAGGTGATGGTCAATCGGGGCGTATGGTCCGAGGTCGAATGGGAGGCCATCGGCGCCGCGCTGTCGGAGGAATATGCCCTGGTGTGGTTCGGCGAGGAGCCCGAAGGTGACTCGGGCGGTGCCGAATAGCGAACGGGACGGCGTCCCGCATGCGCCGCTCGCGGGGTGTGTTCAGGTGCCGGGTAGCGGGTCGGGCGGGGGAACGACGCGGTTGCGGCCTGCGGCCTTGCCGGCGTAGAGCTGGCGGTCGGCGCGGGCGAGGAGGGAGTCGCGGTCGTCTTCCGGGGTGAATTCGGCCACGCCCAGGGTGGCGGTGATGCCGAGGCCCGCCACGGGCTCCTCGGCCAGGGCCCGCCGGCAGCGCTCGGCCAGCGCCGTGGCTTCCCGCAGGTCGATGCCGGGGGCGACCACCAGGAGTTCCTCGCCGCCCCAGCGGGCGGTCAGGTCGCTGTCGCGCACGCGCGCCTGCAGCCGGGCGGTGACCTCGCGCAGCACCCGATCGCCATGGGCATGGCCGTGGGTGTCGTTCACGTCCTTGAAATGGTCAAGATCGGCGATGATCACGCTCATTGGCTGCCCGTAGCGGCGCGCATAGGCAATCTCGCGTTCCAGCCCGGCCTCGGCGGCGCGGCGGTTGGCCAGGCCGGTGAGCGGATCAGTGGTCGCCCAGTCGTGCAGGATCTCGGCGCGCAGCAGGGCGCGCTGCAGCTGGTCGCGCATCCCGGCGACCGCGGCCAGCAGGGCCAGCAGCAGGCCGAGGAACACATGCACGCGCACCAGGTACATCAGGGTCTCGGCCGCGGGCGGGGCGGCTGCCATGTATTCCCGCAGGGCCCCGGTGACCGTCAGCAGGATCGAGATCCCGAGGATGACGATCCCGGCGATCATGCCGCGGCGCCGGTCGAGCATCACGAAGGCGCCGGCGACCAGCAGTCCCACGGCCCAGAAATGGCCGCCGACCAGCACCATCAGTTGCTGCTCGATCCCGGCGGCGAAGTGCATGTGCCAGGCCAGCCGCCCGAGGATCAGCGCGGAGGCGACCAGTACCATCAGCCCTTCGAGGTGTTCCAGCGTCAGCCATTGCCGCCACAGCACCACCAGCAGCCCGGCGAGGACAGCCGCGAACGGCGGATAGACCCGGGCCAGGAAGGGATCGTCGGGTCCGCGGAACCACCAGCTGAGCAGGGTGATCGCGATCCCGCCGACAAGTACCAGCGCATATACCAGGCGCTTGCGGGCCCGGAGTTCACGGATTTCGGTGCTGGGTTCGTCCGGTTGTTCGGTCATCAGGGGGCTGTCGCGTGCGGGCGCGGGGCCCGTTTCCGGGGTGCCGGCCGACAGGTGGTCGCCGCCCCGTTTATAGTGATAAGGCATAGTGACATTTTAAACGCGGGCGGGCCATGGCGAGAGGCGACCCATGATGGCGGGATACGGACGGTGGATCGCGGCCGGGAGCATCGTGCTCCTGACGGTGGCCTGGATCGCTTCGGGAGTGCTGACCCGCGAGCCGCCCGCGGAGCCGGAGCCGCGGGCGGCACAGCCGATGGCGGTGGCGGTGGAAAGCCGGGCGGCCGAATCGGTGGAGCGCATCCTGGTCCTGCAAGGACAGGTGGAACCCGACCAGCGGGTTCACGTGCGCGCCGAGACCGAGGGGCAGGTGGCCGAATGGGCGGTGACACGCGGTGCTGACGTGGTGGCGGAGGATCTGCTGGCCCGCCTGCGCATCGACGACCGCGAGGCCCAGCGTCGCCAGGCCATCGCGCGCGAGCGCGGCGCCGAGAGTGATTTCGAGGCGACCCGGCGGCTGCATCAGCAGGGGCATGCCTCGCGCACCGAGCTGGAGGCGCGCGAGGCCGAACTGGAGGCGGCGCGTGCCGCGCGCGAGGCGGTCGAGCTGGATCTGCGCAACACCCGCATCCGCGCGCCGCTGGCGGGCATCGTCCATCAGCGGCTGGCGGAAGTCGGGGACTTTGTCGGCCGCGGCGATCCGGTGGCCGAGATCATCGACAATGACCCGCTGCGGGCGGTGGTGCAGGTGCCGCAGCACCAGATCGGGCGGGTCGAACGCGGGCAGACGGCGCGCATCCGCTTCCTCGACGGGCGCACCGCGGAAGGCGAGGTGCGCTTCGTCGCGCGCGTGGCCGAGCCGGGCTCCCGCACCTTCCGTCTCGAGGTCGAGGTCCCCAATCCCGATGGTGCGCTGCCGTCGGGCCTCAGCGCCGGTGTGGAGATCCCCACCGACATCGTCCGGGCCCATCGCGTGTCGCCGGCGGTCATGTCCCTGGGCGATGACGGCCGCGTCGGGGTGAAGACCGTCGACGACGCCGATCGGGTGGTCTTCCACCCGGTGGAAGTCGTGCGGACTGCGGCCGAGGGCGTGTGGGTGACCGGTCTGCCGGACGAGGTCCGGGTCATCACTGTGGGGCAGGGCTTCGTGACCGAGGGCGAGCGGGTGCGTCCGCAGGCGGCCGGGGAGACCGAGCGGTGAATGCGCTGATCGCCTGGGCGGTGACGCATGCCCGGACGGTCCTGCTGTTCCTGCTGCTGATCCTGGTCACCGGGTCCATGGCCTGGGTGGTGGCGCCGAAGGAGGCCGCTCCCGAGATCGACATCCCGATCTTCTTCGTTTCCGTGCCCTACCCGGGGATCTCGCCGGAGGATGCCGAACGCCTGATGGTGCAGCCGCTGGAGCGGGAGCTGCAGGGGCTTCCGGGGGTGGACGAGATGCAGTCCTGGGCCGGCGAGGGTTTCGCTCTGCTGCGAATCGATTTCGAACCCGGCTGGGACAACCGCCAGGCTCTGTCGGATCTGCGCGAGGAGGTCGATCTGGTTCGTCCGGAGCTGCCGGACGGGGCCGAGGAGCCGTCGGTGTCCGAGGTGGACCTGTCGCTGTTTCCGGTGGTGACGGTGAATCTCTCGGGGCCGCTGGAGGAGCGCACGCTGGTGCGCCTGGCACGCGAGCTGCGCGACCGCGTGGAGGCGCTGCCCGGGGTGCTGGAGGCCGACATCGGCGGCGACCGCGAGGAGCAGATGGAGGTGCTGGTCGATCCGCTGGTGCTGGAGACCTACGAGCTGTCCTTCGGCGATCTGAGTCGCGCGATCGAACGCAATAACCGGCTGGTGGCCGCCGGCGCGGTGGACACCGGGGTGGGACGCATCCCGTTGCGGGTGCCGGGCACCATCGACGACATCGATGACGTGCTGGACACCGCGGTACGGGTGGAGAACGACACCGTGGTGCGCGTGCGCGACGTGGCCGAGGTGCGCCGCAGTTATCGCGATCCGGAGGGCTTTACCCGCATCGACGGGCAGCCGTCGGTGTCGCTGGAGATCCGCAAGCAGACGGACGCCAATATCCTCGAAGTGGTGTCGGCCGCGCGCGCGACCATCGAGGCCTCGCGCGCCGAATGGCCCGACTCGCTGGAAGTGACGTATACCCAGGATCAGGCGAAGGATGTCGCCGATCTGCTGGGTGACCTGGAGAACAACGTGATCACCGCGGTGCTGATCGTGGCCCTGGTGATCCTGGTGATGATGGGCGGGCGCGCCGCGCTGCTGGTGGGGCTGGCGATCCCCGGCGCGTTCCTCGGCGGGATTCTGGCCATTCACCTGCTGGGCTTCACGCTCAACATCGTCGTGCTGTTCGCGCTGATCCTGGTGGTGGGGATGCTGGTGGACGGCGCGGTGGTGGTCGTGGAACTGGCGGACCGCTATATCGCCGAGGGGCGCGGGCGGGTCGAGGCCTTCCGCGCCGCGGCCCAGCGCATGGCCTGGCCGATCACGGCCGCCATCGCGACCACTCTGGCGGTGTTCGCGCCGATGCTGTTCTGGCCGGGGATGGTGGGCGAGTTCATCGTTTATCTGCCGGCGACGGTGATCGTGACCCTGATCGCCTCTCTGGCAATGGCGCTGGTGTTCATCCCGGTGCTGGGTTCGGTGATCGGCCCGTCGCGGCCGATCAACGCGGAACAGACGCGTTTCGTGCGCGCGGCGGAGGAGGGTCGCTTCGCCGAACTGCACGGCATCACCGCCCGCTACATCCGCATCCTGCGGCCGCTGGTGGACCGGCCGGGGCTGACCCTGGGGGCCACGGTCGGGTTGCTGGTCCTCGCGTACGCCGCCTATGCGAGTTTCGGTCGCGGGGTGGAGTTCTTCCCGTCGATCGAGCCGGAGAACGTGCAGGTCCAGGTGCAGGCCCGCGGCGATCTCTCGGTGCGCGAGGCGGACGCGCTGGTGCGCCAGGTGGAGGGCCGCCTGATGGCGTCGCCCGAGGTGAAACACGCCTATGCCCGCACCCTCGGGACCCAGCTCGCGCGCCTGCAGGGCGATTATCCGCAGGACGTGGTCGGGGTGATCCAGCTGGAACTGACCCACTGGCGCACCCGCCCGCCGGCGGAGGCGGTCATCGCCGAATTGCGCGAGCGCACCGCGGATCTGCCCGGACTGCGGCTGCAGTTCCGGGCGCAGGAACACGGCCCGGGCGAGGGCCGGCCGATCCGCATCGTCGCCTCCGGCGAGCAGCCCGGGCGCATCCCGCCGGTGATCCGCGAGATCCGCGCGCAGATGGACGAACTGGGGGGCTTCGAGGACATCGGCGACGACCTGCCGCTGCCCGGGGTGGAGCTGGAGGTGCGCTTCGACCGCGAGCAGGCGGCGCGTTTTGGTGTGGACGTGCCACTGCTGGGCGACGGCGTGCAGCTGCTGACCGACGGCATCCTGCTGGGGAGCTGGCGCCCCGATTTCACCGACGAGGAGGTGGACATCCGCCTGCGGCTGCCGGCCGAGCAGCGCCACCTGCAGCAGCTGGCCAATCTCAACCTGCCGGCGCCGGGCGGGCTGGTGCCGCTGGCGAATTTCGCCGAGCTGGTGCCGGTCCCGGCCACCGGGCTGATCAAGCGCCTCGACGGCCAGCGCGCCTACACCATCGAGGCGGATGCCGCGCCCGGGTACCTGGTGGACGAACGGGTGCGGGCGCTGCAGGCACGGCTGGACACCCTCGAGCTGGATGACGCGGTGGAGATCCGGTTCCGCGGCGAGGCCGAGGAGCAGGAGGAGGCGGCGCGCTTCCTGCTGGGGGCCTTCGCGATGTCGCTGTTCCTGATGCTGGCGATGATGGTCACCCAGTTCAATCGGTTCTCCCAGGCGCTGCTGGTGATGTCCGCCATCGTGTTCTCCACCGCCGGAGTGCTGCTGGCGCTGCTGGCGCGCGGCGAGCCGTTCGGCATCGTGATGAGCGGGATCGGCGTGCTGGCGCTGGCGGGGATCGTGGTCAACAACAACATTGTGCTGATCGACAACTACAACGAGCAGCGCGGGCGCGGCCTGACGGCGCACGAGGCGGCGCTGCGGGCGGCGGCGCAGCGCATGCGGCCGGTACTTTTGACCGCGATCACCACCATCCTTGGCCTGCTGCCGATGGTGCTGGCCTGGACCGTGGATTTCGCCGGCCGGGATTTCTACATCGGCGCCCCGGTGACGGGCTTCTGGATCCAGCTGGCAACGGCGATCGCCGGCGGGCTGCTGTTCGCGACCCCGCTGACCCTGCTGTTCACCCCGGCGATGCTGGTGCTGCTGGATCGCATGCGCGGGCGCTATGAGTCATTGCGCGTATCCATGCGTCCGGGGAACTCCAGCGAGCCGTAGCGCCAGGCCCGCAGGCCCTCGGGCCACGGATGGCGCGGCAGGCCGGCCTTGCGCAGCAGGGCGTCGACGAAGGCCTCCGGATCGGGCAGGGATTCCCAGACCGCCGGGAGGAAGGTGGCGCGCCGCGGCCCCGCCTGCAGGATCAGCCCGTCCTCGCGCGGGCGCAGCCGGTCCAGCAGGGTGTGGCGACTGGTGGCCTCCAGTGGCTCGGACGGCCCCAGCAGGGTCACCGAGTACTCCAGTCCTGCCAGTTCGGGCGCGGTTAGTGGCGGGAAGCGCGGGTCGCGGGTGGCCGCGGCGACCGCGTTGTGCAGCACGTCTTCCGCCAGCGGACGGCGCGCTTCCAGCGAGCCGATGCAGCCACGCAGCTCACCCCCGCACTTGAGGGTCACGAAGCTCGCCCCGGGGGCATTCAGGGGCGCGGGTTCCGCCTCCGCGAGGAGCTCGGGCGCGGGGCCGTCACCGGCGGCGTGGCGGATGGCGTCGCGGGCCAGTCCGGTCAGCCGTTCACGCGCCGGAGTATCGGGTTCGAACGGGACCGTCATTGCAGGGCCCAGGCGCCGTAACCCACCACCTGGTCGCGCGGTCCGGCGGTATCCGCCGAGGTGCGCCGGTCCAGGGTGGTGATGCCCAGTCCGCGGCGTCGCGCGGCCCGCAGCAGCCCGGCCAGCGGGTGGCAGCCGCAGGCGTCTTCCGGCCCCAGCGCGGTGTCATCCATGCGCTCGATGACCTGCTGGGTAGCCGCATCCAGGCGCTGTGCGGTCGCCTCGTCGTGGAAATGCGACAGGTCCGAACTCACCACCACCAGCGTGCCGGGGTCGTCCCACAGCCGGTCGAGCACCGCCTCGACCTGGTCCGGGGACGCATCGCCGACGACCAGCGGGACCAGGCGGAAGTCCCCGAGCACGACCTGCAGGAACGGCAGCTGGGCCTCCAGGCTGTGTTCCGGGCCGTGGGCGGCGTCCAGGGACTGCACGCCAGGCAGCCCGGCGAGGGCATCCACGGCTTCGCGGTCCACCGGGATGTCGCCCAGCGGGCTGCCGTAGTAGGCGCTGTCGGTGGTGGCGATTCCGCGAAACGGCACGCGATGCGAGGGCCCGAGCAGGACCACGCGCCGGATGCGGCCGGCCAGCGGACGCACTCGGGCGTAGGCTGCCGCCGCGACCGGCCCGGAGAACGGGAAACCGGCATGCGGGGCGACGATCGCCCGGGGCGCCGGGGCATCCGCCTCCGGCGGCGACACCTCGGCGAGAAAGCGCTCCACCATCTGCCGCAGCGCGGCGGCCTCGGCGGGGTAGAAGCGCCCGGCGACGGCGGGTTCGCGGATGGCGGTGGTGGCGGACATTTCGGGCTCCACAAAATCGGGACTCATGCCTTGAATTGTGGGACCTCGGGGACCACATTCAAGGGTATGAGCCGTACCACCGATACCCCGCAGCATGACGCCTTCACGGTGTCCACCCGCTATTGGCACGCCCTTGACGACGGCCGTGTGCAGTGTGACCTGTGCCCGCGTTTCTGCAAGCTGAAGGAGGGCCAGCGCGGCGCCTGTTTCGTGCGTGCGCGCCTCGACGACGAGGTGGTGCTGACCAGCTATGGCCGCTCTTCCGGTTACTGCGTGGACCCGATCGAGAAGAAGCCGCTGAACCATTTCCTGCCCGGGACGCCGGTGCTGTCGTTCGGGACCGCCGGCTGCAACCTGGCCTGCAAGTTCTGCCAGAACTGGGACATCAGCAAGTCGCGCGAGGTCGATACCCTCGCCGACCGGGCGGATCCGGAGACCATTGCGCGGGCGGCCGAGGCGCTGGAATGCCGCTCGGTGGCGTTCACCTACAACGATCCGGTGATCTTCCACGAATACGCGATCGACGTGGCGGCGGCCTGTCGTGCGCGCGGGATCCGCACGGTGGCGGTCACCGCGGGCTACATCACCGAGGCCGCGCGCGGCGAGTTCTTCTCCGCGATGGATGCGGCCAACGTGGATCTCAAGGCATTTACCGAGCGCTTCTACCACCGCCTGACCGGCGCGCATCTGCAGCCGGTGCTGGATACCCTGGAATGGCTGGTACACGAGACCGACGTGTGGACCGAGATCACCACCCTGCTGATCCCCGGAGAGAACGACAGCGATCCCGAGATCGTGGCGATGGCCGACTGGGTGTACCGGCATCTGGGTCCGGAAGTGCCCATGCACTTCACCGCCTTCCACCCCGATTTCCGCATGACCGACCATCCGCGCACGCCGCCGGAGACCCTGCAACGGGCGCGCAACATCGCCCGCGAGCGGGGGCTGCATCACGTGTATACGGGGAACGTGCACGACCGCGACGGGCAGAGCACCTGGTGTCCTTCCTGCGGGCAACGGCTGATCGGGCGCGACTGGTACCGGCTGTCGGACTGGAACCTCACCGCCGATGGCTGCTGCAATGCCTGCGGGGCGGCCGTCGCCGGGGTGTTCGAGGCGCGGCCGGGGGACTGGGGGCCGCGTCGCCAGCCGGTGCATCTGGCGGATTTTGCCCGCTGACCGGCGCCGACCCGGGTTTCGGCGAGTCCCTCGGCGTTTTCCTCAGCGCGGGACGCCGGCGGCGGCCACCCCGCCCTCGCAGTCTTCCAGCAGCTGCGGCAGCTCGTTCGCCGGGACCGGCGGGCTGCACAGAAAGCCCTGCCAGGCATCGCAGTAGCGGGTCTGGAGGAAGCTGCGCTGGTCTTCGGTCTCGACCCCCTCGGCCAGCACTTCCAGCCCCAGGTTGTGGGCCATGTTGATGATGGTTACGGTCAGTTCGGCATCGTTGGGGTCGTGCGGCAGATCCTGGACGAAGGCCCGGTCGATCTTGAGCCAGTCGATGTTGAAGCGCTTGAGGTAGGCCAGCGAGGAGTACCCGGTGCCGAAGTCGTCGATGGCCAGCGCCACGCCCAGGCCCTTCAGCTGCAGCAGGACCTCGCGCGAGCCCTCGGCCTGGATCAGGGTGGTTTCGGTCATCTCCAGCACCAGACGCCCGGGGTCCATCCCGGTGGAATCCAGCACCTCGCGCACGCGCGCGACCAGTGCGGGGTCGTTCATCTGGTGGGCCGAGAGGTTCACCGCCAGTGACAGCTCCGGCAGGCCCTGCCGGTCCCATTCCACCACCTGGCAGCAGGCCTCGCGCAGGACGAACTCGCCCAGCGGGCTGATCAGGCCGGTTTCCTCGGCCACCGGGATGAAGCGTCCGGGCGAGATCAGCCCCTTGTCCGGGTCGCGCCAGCGTACCAGCGCCTCGACCCCGGACACGCGGCGTTCGCGCAGGTCGATCTGCGGCTGGTAGAACACCTCGAGATGGCCGTTCTTCAGGGCCTCGCGCAGATGATTTTCGGTCTCCAGGCGCTCGCTGGCGGCGGCGGTGAGGTCCTCGCTGTAGAAGCTGTAGGTGTTGCGGCCCTGGGCCTTGGCGCGGTACATGGCCGCGTCCGCCTGGGTGATCAGGGCCTCGGGCGACCCGCCGTTATCGGGGAACAGAGTGATCCCCAGCGAGCCTCCGACCTGCAGCGAGCGCCACCCGCCCACCGCGAAGGGCTCGGCGATCACCGCCAGGATCTCCCGGGCCCGCTCCTCGAGGGCCTCCAGCGATTCGACATCGTCCAGCAGGACGATGAACTCGTCGCCGCCCAGGCGGGCGATGGTGTTGGCCCGTACCCGGTCCTTGAGCCTCTCGGCGAGGATCTTCAGGAGTTCGTCGCCGACCTGGTGACCGAGGCTGTCGTTGATGGTCTTGAAACGGTCGAGATCCAGGAACAGGATCGCGACCCGCCCGCCATCTTCGGCACTGGTGTTGATCGCCGAACGCATGCGCTGGGTCAGCAGCACCCGGTTGGGCAGGTCGGTCAGCGGATCGTGGCTGGCGCGATGCGCCAGCTCCGCCTCGTGCCGGCGCAGGCGGGTCTCGGCCTCGCGGCGCTGCTGCACCTCGCGCCCGAGGTCACGGTTGATCCGGTGGTAGCGCATGGTCGCCGCAGCCATCAGCGCCAGCAGCCCCAGCAGCAAGGCGATGGTGACCGCCGGGTTCTCGCGCCAGTAGAGCAGCGGGTCCAGGGCCGGGTTGCGTTCGTAGGGCGGGGCGCCCAGGCGTTCCAGCAGGTCATGTGCCGGGGCGTAGGACAGCGGTGCGGCCCAGCCGAAATATTCGCCGGCCCCGCTTGCCGGGTGACCCTCCGGCATCTCCAGCAGGGCCACGGTCACCGCGTTGGCCAGGGCTTCGTCGGCATGTTCCATGCGCGAGAACGGCCATTCCGGGAACAGGCGGGTGGTGTGCTCGAACGGAAAGCCGGGGGTGTCGCGCGGTTCCAGCACCCGCAGTTCGCCGGGTTCGAACGCCCCGGCCCCGGCCATGCGGTCGAGCACGCCGGTGCGGACCGTGCCGGCGTCCGCGCGGCCGTCGAGAACGGCCTCGACCACGCGGTCATGCGGCATGTCGGTGAAAGTCAGCTCGGCGAGTTCCTCGCGCGGATCCACGCCGGCATCCAGCAGGGCCTCGTGCCCGGCATGCCACCCACCCAGCGAACCTTCCTGCACCGCAAACAGGTGCTGGCCGGCGATGTGTTCCAGCGCAGTGATGTCGTCGCGGTCGGCGCGCGTGAATATGACACCGCCGAACAGCCGGACCGGTTCGCCTTCGTGTGACGCGATCAGTGTGGTCAGGCGGCTGATGCCGTGGGCGTATTCCAGCTGGACGTAGTGTCCGGTATTGGTGAGAACGAAATCGATCTCTTCCCCCGCCACCGCGTCTTCCAGTTCGGGGTAGTTCATCGCCCGCATGCGGAAGCGGACGCCGAAATCTTCACCCACGGCCTCGGTCAGGTAGTCCGCTGTCGGTTGCCAGCGGGCCTCGGCTGCGCTTGCCTCGCGCACCGCGAGAACACCGATGTCCACCGTCGTGGCCCCATCCGGAGCGCCGGCGACCGCGCCCGGGAGGGACGGGAGCAGCATCACGGCCAGGACGAGGGTGCGGGGCAGCCATTTCATGCCGGTCAGCCTACTACG
This sequence comes from Thioalkalivibrio halophilus, assembly GCF_001995255.1. GTDB lineage: Bacteria > Pseudomonadota > Gammaproteobacteria > Ectothiorhodospirales > Ectothiorhodospiraceae > Thioalkalivibrio > Thioalkalivibrio halophilus. The sequence goes on from NZ_MUZR01000047.1 coordinate 26,473, forward strand.
AACCGGGCAGTGGATGCTCGTACGTGCAGACAACGGTTTGATTCGGGAACCTTTCGTGCCCGCGAGGGGCAGGGAAATGCAGGGAGGGCAGGGAGGAAAGGCTGGCAGAGCCCCGCCCGGGCCACGGCCACGGGCGGGCAAGGGGGCGAGTGGCCGGTGTTCACCAACTCTTGTAGGGCAGGAACTTGCCGTTCCAGGTGATCTTCACCCGATCCCCCTTCGGGTCCTCGACCTTGTCGATGTCCATGGTGAAGTCGATGGCGCTCATGATGCCGTCGCCGAACTTCTCGTGGATCAGCGCCTTCATGGTGTCACCGTACACGTTGATCGCCTCGTAGAAGCGGTAGATCACCGGGTCGGTCGGGATGGTCTTGTCCCAGTGCTTGTGCGGGAAGGCCTGCAGGGCCTTCGACACGTCGGGGCCCAGGTCGAGAAACGCGGTGAGCCGGTCGGCCGCCTCGGCGTCGAGGTGATTCATGCCGTAGCAGGCCGAGGTCACGTAGACCTCGTGCAGGCCGGTGGCCTCGGCGATGCCGGCCCAGGTCGCGGACCGGCCCTCCTTGGCTTCGAGGATGGTGGCGGTCATTTCGGTCTTGCTGAGGGTCATGGATGGCCTCCCGGTTGGTGTCGGATCAGTGTTGCCACCCAATGCTCTGCAGATCCCGTGCCAGCTGGACGCCGTTCACCGGATCCGCTCCGGGACGGCCGCACGGGAGCACGGGTCGGGTGAGGCGGACACTTTGTCCGCTCCCGGTGCGGACAAAGTGTCGACAATGTCCGCACCGGGGTCTCAGGCCAGTCCCAGTTTCTTCAGGCGGTAGCGCAGCTGGCGCGGGGTGAGGCCCAGGTCCATGGCGGCACGGGTCTTGTTGCCGCCGCTGCGTTCGATGGCGTCCCGCAGCTGGTCGGCCTCGGAGGCGTGCACCCGGCGGTAGGGGCGGACGATGCCGGGGCCGGCCGCCCCGTCGGAGTGCGCCTCGTTGCCGTGCGTGCCGGGAAAGGCCGGGGTGTCCGGTGATGGTGCGGTGTCGGGTTGCGGGGAACCGGCAGGGCCGGTGGCGTGCAGTCCGGGGCTGATGCGCGATTCCTCGTGCAGGATCTCGTCGACCAGGCCGGTGCCGATGCGGCCCTCGCTGGAGAGCAGGACCGCCCGCTCCAGCACGTTCTCCAGCTGGCGGATGTTGCCCGGCCAGTCGAAGGTCTCCAGACGCTCCATCACCCCGTCGCCGAGGACCACGTTCCAGCCGTGGACGTGGGTGTAACGGTCGAGAAAATGCCGGGCGAGCAGGCGAATGTCGCTGGCGCGATCGCGCAGCGCGGGCATGTGCAGCGGGATCACGTTGAGGCGGTAGAAGAGGTCAAGCCGGAACTCGCCGGCATTCACCGCTTTCTGCAGATCCTTGTGGGTGGCGGCGACCACGCGCACGTCCACCGGGATGTCGCGCGATCCCCCGATCGGCTGCACGACCCGTTCCTGCAGCACGCGCAGGATCTTGGACTGCAGCGCCTCCGGCATGTCGCCGATCTCGTCGAGGAACAGGGTGCCGCCGTCGGCCAGGGCGATCTTGCCGGTCTTGGCGCTGGAGGCCCCCGTGAAGGCCCCTTTCTCGTGGCCGAACAGTTCCGATTCCAGCAGGTCGGCCGGGATCGCGGCACAGTTCAGGGAGATGAACGGTCGCGCGTTGCGCTGGCTGATCCGGTGGATCATGCGCGCGATCTTTTCCTTGCCGGTCCCGGAGTCGCCGGTGATCAGCACCGTGGCCTGGGTGTCGGCGATGCGGTGGACCTGCTTGAGGACGCTGCGCAGGGCGGGGCTCTCGCCGAGGATTCCGTATTTCGCCCCCTGGGTGTCGAGGGCGCTCTTGAGGTAGCGATTTTCCGAGACCAGTTCGGCCGTGCGTTCGGCGATCAGCTGGTTGATGCGCAGGACCTGGCCGATCATGGAGGCGACAACGCGCAGCACGTTGAGATCGTCCTGGAACTGGCGCGAGCGCCGGCGCAGACGGTGGACGCCGAGTACGCCGATCGGCTGTTCGTCCTGCACGATGGGGACCCCGATATACGCCACGGTCTCCTGCGGCAGGGTGGCGCGATCGACCGCCCGGGCGAGGTATTCCGGTTCGTTGTCGATGTCCTGGATCAGCGCGATCTGCCCGGTCTTCATCACCCGGCCGGTCACGCCTTCGCCCAGCGAGTAGCTGCCGCGCTCGCGTTCGGCGTCGGTCAGGCCGTAGGCATGCCGGATCTTCAGCTGTCCGCTGTCCGGGTCGGGCAGCAGGACCCGGCCGCGATTGAGCCCCAGCAGCTGGGACATCATGCCGAGGATGCGGTAGATGGCGGCGTCCGGGTCGCGCGAACGGCCCATCAGCCGGGCGACCTCCAGCAGCAGGGTGATCTCCTGCTCGCGGGTCGCGTGGTCGGTGCGGTCTTCGGTGGCGGTGTCGTTCATGCCCGGTGTACATGCAGAAACCCTGCCAGTGTCAGGGAGCCGGGCACGGCGCCATGCAGCGCCGGGTTGGTCCGGCGGTGGGGCCCCGTAATGCACGCGAATGGTGCAATCCTGCGATATCCGTGCTTCGGCGGTGCAGGTGGAAAGGGAAAAAGGCCCGGCCGCGAACGGCCGGGCAGATGGAGGGAGCAGGGAGGGAGGGGGTGGTTCAGCTTTCGGCGTGGTAGCTGCTGCGCCGGATCAGCCGCACGCAGATGGCGTCCAGCATATAGCCGATCAGGCCGATCACCAGTACGAAGGCCGCCAGTTTGTCGTACTCGAGCGTGTCGCGGGCGTCGTTGATGGCGTAGCCGAGCCCCGAGGTCACGCCCAGGTATTCGGCCGGCACCAGTACGATCCAGGCCACGCCCACCGCCAGGCGGATGCCGGCGAACACGTCCTGGGCGATCGCGGGCATCACGATGTAGCGCAGCGTGTGGTAGGGGTTGGCGCCCAGGTTGTTGCCCACCTTGAGCCACATCGGATCGATGCGCTGCACGCCGTGCGCGGTGGCGTAGGTGATCGGCCAGACCGCGGCGATGGCGATCAGGAAGACGATCGCCGCGTCCCAGGTGGCGAAGGCCAGCACCGCGATCGGCATCCACGCCAGCGGCGAGATCATGCGCAGGAACTGGAACGGTACGTGGGTGGTTTCGCGCAGCACGTTGAAGTAGCCGATCATCACGCCCAGCGGGACGCCGATCAGGATCGCGTAGAGCAGGCCGAAGCCGACCCGGTGCAGGCTGGATTCGATCGGCGACCAGACCTGCCCGGAACTCACGATGTCCCAGAAGGCGGTCAGCGTGGGCCCGGGGGCGAAGCTGGCGAAGGCCATGGTGTCGGGGTTGTTGGCGATGGCCCAGCCACCCCACCACCACAGGACCAGCAGTCCGGCGATGCCGAGCAGCGGGTACTGCAGCCGCCGGCGCAGGTGGTTCGCGGTGCGCAGGGAGGCCCACCCCCATTCCCCGGGGGTGGCCGGCAGGTCGAATGTGGCGTCACGGTTCATAGCTTTACGACCTCCTCGCGGGCGAACGGCGAATCCATGTCCACGCCCGGGGCGTTGTGCCAGGCGGTGTATTTCTCCATGGCCTTCTCGACGAACTCGTAGTTGACCAGGTCATCGGCCACTTCCTGCGGGTCCAGGCCCGAGAGGAAGGTGGTGTCGCCGCCCACCAGGGTCTCGTTCATCGCCCCGACCAGCATCTTCGTCGCCGACGGGTAGGGCCACGGGGAGAAGTCGATGCGGCCGTTGCCCCAGTCGGCGTGGCGGATCGCGCCGGAGTCGATGTAGGTGCTGTCGTCGGCGTAGTTGGTCATCGCGCGTTCGACCACCCCGGACGGCATCGGCAGATAGCCCTTGCCGTCACGCGACAGCAGGTGGGCGACCTCTTTCTTGTTGTCCTGAATATGCCCCTGGGCGCGGACCACGGCGTTCATGGTCTTCTGCGTCCATTCGGGCTGGCGGTCGGTGAGCGTCTCGTTCATGCACACCACGCAGCAGGGGTGGTTCTTCCAGATGTCGCCGGTGAAGCGCAGCAGATTGCCGTGGGCCAGCATCTCGCCGGCGGCGTTGAAGGGCTCGGCGACGATGAAGGCGTCGATCGAGCGCGCGGCCAGGGCCGGCGGCATGTCCGGCGGCGGCATCAGCATCAGGTTGACCTCGTCCGGGGCCAGATCGTCGCCCTGATCCTTGATCACCGGTTTCAGGCCGGCGTCGCGCAGGGCCATCTGCATGACGACGTTGTGCATGGAGTACCAGTAGGGCACGGCCACGCTCATGCCACCCATGTCGGAGAAGTCGTTGACCTCCACGTGGCGGCCGGTGACCACCGCCGAACCGTTGGTGTGCGCCCAGGACATGATCTTGGCCGGGAAGTTGTTCTGGTAACGCATCCACAGCGGGATCGGCTTGAGCAGGTGGACCAGGTTGAAGCGGTTCGCCGCGAAGGATTCGATCAGCGGCGACCAGCCGCGGATCAGCTGCGGTTCGGCCACCTCCAGGCCCTCGTCCTCGAAATAGCCCTCGGAATGCGCGACCAGCAGGGCCGCGGCATCGGTGATGGGGATGTAGCCGATGCGCACGACGCCGTCGAAGTCGTCCACTTCGGGGTCGACGCCACCCAGGTCGGGTTGCTGGGCGAGCAGCGAGCCCGGGGCGGTCAGGCCGGCGCCGGCGACCAGCGAGCCGGCCGCCGCCGAGCGCAGGAAGGTGCGGCGGGACAGGCTGCCGCCAAGGATGCGGTCGAGTTCCGCGTCGATGTCGTGGTGGTTGTCGCAGTTGCACATGGTGATGTTCCTCTCGGGTAACGGGCTAGGGACGGTTCAGGCCGCGCGAATTGCGCGACGGGCGGGGGCGGATCCGGATGCGGCGGGATCGTCGGCTTCGGGGGCTTCGGCGGATGACGACGTGTCATCGGTCGGTTCGGGGCGCGAAGCCGGGTGGCGTGTCGCGCCAAAGAACTCCATCAGCTCGGCCTTCAGTTCGGTAAATCCGGGGCTGGTGCGGTCGCGTGGATGCGGCAGGTCCACCTTGAGCTGGTGCTGCAGCGTGCCCGGGTTGGAACCCATCACGACCACGCGATCGGCCATGGCGACGGCCTCTTCGATGTCATGGGTGACGAACACCACGGTGATGCCGCGATCCCGCGACAGCCGCACGACCTCGTCCTGCAGCTCGGTCTTGGTGAACGCATCCAGGGCGGAAAACGGCTCGTCCAGCAGCAGGAGTTCCGGGTCGGTTGCCAGGCTGCGCGCCAGGGCCACGCGCTGCTGCTGGCCACCGGACAGCGACTGCACGTTGACCTCGGCCTTTTCGGCCAGGCCCACCGTCTCCAGCAGGGCGTCGACGCGCTTGTTCATGCCTTCCTGACGGCCCTGGAAGATCAGGCCGAGGGAGGCGTTGCGGCGCACGGTCATCCACGGGTAGAGCGAGGGCTTCTGGAACATCATGTTCCAGCGCGGGCTGGGCTTGATGACCTGGTGGCCGTTTATGCGTACCGCCCCCTCGCTGGGGATCAGCAGGCCCGCGAGCATGTGCAGCAGGGTGGATTTCCCGCAGCCGCTCTGCCCGATCAGGGCGATGGTCTCGCCGGGGCTGACGGTCAGCTCGATGTCCTGGAGCGTCGGGTCCGTCTGTTTCGGATAGTGATGCGTGATGTAGTCGATGGAGATGGCTGCGCCCATGGCGATGCTCCTCTTCCGGGAACGTTGATGGGCCGTGGTTCTCACGGCGCGCTCACAGGAACCCTTACAAGAGGCGTGCCAGATGCAGAACGGCGGCGGACCGGGCGCGAAACGGGGTGGCCCCGGAGGGGGTGAAACGGCTGCAGGACGCGGATCAGCGGGGACCAGGCGGGGGTCACGGGCCGGCGCGGGCGGTGACGCCGGGTGGCGGTGGCCGACGTTTCGTCGTGGTGCAACGGGGCATTGTGTCGACAATGTTGGTGCAAAGTGCGGACAAAGTGTCCGCTTTGTCCGACTGCGGGTCAGGGCAATCTCCCCGGATGGACTGCCGATCGGCCGAAAACCGCGGCATGGCGCCATCGGGGGCAACATGGCACGGCTTCTGCAACGGGACTGGCGACCCGGCCACCAAGGTTCGGGCATTGACCAAACAACCGTCAGGAGACCTGATCATGTCGACCGCAGAAGCCACCACCACGATTTCCATGAATGCCCTGGATCCCATCGACCAGGACGGGCTGAACAAGCTCGCCGACAAGGGCAAGTCCAACCCCGACAGTGTCGTGACCCTCAAGGCGCGCACCGTGTGCGAGGGCAAGTTCCGCAACCTTACCTACGTGCGTGACCTCGATGCCCACGTGATCGACGAGCCCCCGCATCTGCTGGGCGACGACACTGCGCCCAACCCCTCGGAGGCCGCGCTGGCCAGCCTGGGGGCCTGCCTGTCGGTGGGGATGCATGCCAACGCCATCGATCGCGGCATCACCCTCACCAAGCTGGAGCTTTCGCTGGAGGGTGACATCAACGTGACCGCGGTCTGGGGCGTGGGCGACACCGACAAGTCCAAGCGCCTGGGCTTCACCGACATCCGCGTGAAGGTCGACCTCGAAGGCGATGCCAGCGAGGAAGAGCTGAAGGAACTGGTGGCGCACGCCGACTTCTGGTCGCCGGTCGCCAACACCATGCGCAACCCGGTCAACGTGGCCGTGGAAAAGGCCTGAGGCCGAGGAGACCCGTAATGCTCGAGACCCGTACACAGCAAGCGGGGGAGGCGCCGGTCTCCGGACCGGCGCCGGCCGAGGACGGGCTGCGGGAACTGGTGGCGGGGCAGCTTGCCCCGCTCACCGGCCGCATCGACCGTGAAGGCCTCTACCCCGAAGAATTCCTGCGCGAGGCTGGCCAGCTGGGAGCGTTTCGTTCGCATCTGGCGAGCCAGAACCCGGCGGGCAAGGCCGATCTGGTGTCCGCGATCCGCGCCGAGGAGGTGATCTCCGCCGAATGCATGACCACCGGATTCGTTGCCTGGTGCCAGAACGCCTGCGCCTGGTACGTGGAGAACAGCGATTCCTCCACGCTCAAGCGCGAGGTACTGCCGAAGCTGGCCAATGGCGAGGCGTTCGGCGCCACCGCGCTGTCCAATCCGATGAAATGGTTCGCCAGCATCGAGGAGCTCAAGCTCTCGGCCGAACGTGTGGAGGGCGGCTACGTGGTGTCCGGGGCGCTGCCGTGGGTGTCCAACCTGGGCGAGGACCACTACTTCGGTGCGATCTTCCGTACCACGGATGACAACCCGCGTCCGCTGATGGCGGTCATCAACTGCGCCGACCCCGGCTTCAGCCTGACCCCGTGCCCCGAGTTCATCGCCCTGGAGGGTTCGCGCACCTTCGGCTGCCATTTCGACCGGGTGTTCGTGCCCGACGAGCACGTGCTGGCGGATCCGCTGCCGGAGTACATCCAGCGCATCCGTCCCGGTTTCGTGCTGCTGCAGATGGGCATGGGCCTGGGCCTGATCGAGGGCTGCATCAACACCATGCACGAGGCCAACGAGACCCTGTCGCACGTGAACGGTTACCTCGACGACCAGGCGGGCGAGCTGGAGGAGGTCCTGGAAGACGCACGCCAGGCGACCTATGCCCTGGCCCGCGATCCCTTCGACACCAGCGACGCGTTCTTTGCCGACGTGCTGCAGATGCGTCTGACCGGTTCGGAGCTGGCGCTGCGTGCTTCGCAGTCGGCGTTGCTGCACACCGGGGCGCGTGGCTATCTCGCCAGCGCGGCGGCCCAGCGCAAGCTGCGCGAATCCTATTTCGTGGCCATCGTTACGCCTGCCATCAAGCACCTGCGCAAGGAGCTGGCGCGTATCCACGCCCACTGACCGGCGCCCGGAGGAGACATCATGCTGGAAACCACCACCAAACTCGATGCCGAAGCGGCCGTGGCGGCCCTGAAAGAGGCCGTGGAGGCGCAGGGCCTGCGCGTGGCCGCCGAGATCAACGGCCAGGCCAACGCGGCGATGATCGGGGCCGAGGTCCCGGTCGACCGTATCCTCGAGGTCTTTCATCCGCGCTATGCCCTGCGCGTGTGGGAGGCCTGCAAGCCCGCGGGGATCGACATCCCGCTGCGCATCCATGTCTGGAGCGACGGCGAGCAGCTGCATGTAACGGCGCGGCGCCCGTCGGAGGTCTTCGCCCCCTGGGGCAGCGCCGACCTGGATGCCCTGGGCGCGGAGCTGGATCCGCTGTTCGAGGCCATTGTCGCCAGTCTGCCGGAGGTTGCGTGATGTCTGCTGAAGCCGAAACCGAATATCGACGCTACATCTGCCGCGTGTGCGGCTACATCTACGACGAGGCGAAGGGCGACCCGGACTCGGGTCTGCCACCGGGGACCCGGTTCGAGGACATCCCGGACGACTGGTACTGCCCCGACTGCAACGTCACCAAGGCCGATTTCGACCGCCTGCAGCCGCGTGCCGAGGACCCGGTCGAGGCACAAGCGGCGCAGGCCTGGCGCACCCCGCTGGCGGACGACCCGGATGCGGTGGTGGTCGTCGGCGGCGGCATGGCCGGCTGGGCGATGGCCGAGGAACTGCGCGCCCGCGACCCGGAGCGCAGTATTCGTCTGGTGACCGGGGATCGCGGCGATTATTACACCAAACCGCGGATCTCCACGGCCTGTGCGCGCGGCGTGGACCCGGACGACCTGATGGAGGAATCCGGCGTGGCGCGGGCCGCGCGCCTGGGCGTCGAGCTGCTGCCGCACGTGCGCCTGCTGGACATCGACCGTGAACGCCGGCGCCTGATCACCCCGCGCGGCGGCATTCCCTACGGCGATCTGGTGCTGGCGACCGGCGCGAGCCCGATACGGCTCGACATTCCGGGCGACGGACCCCCGCCGCGGGTGGTGAACACCCTGGATGACTACCGCGCGCTGCGTGCGGAACTGCAACCCGGGGCCCGCGTGGCGATCGTGGGCGCGGGGCTGGTCGGCAGCGAGCTGGCCGATGATCTGGCGGCCGGCGGCTATTCGGTGGATCTGATCGAGATGGCCGAGCGCCCGCTGGCGCGGCTCGCGCCGCCCGAGCTGGGGGATGACCTGGCGGCTGCACTGGCGCAGCGCGGGGTCGCCCTGTACACCGGGACCTCGGTGGCTTGTCTGCAGGCCTTGCCGGCGGCGGGCGAAGGTCCCGTGGCGTCCCGGCTGAAACTGGCCGGTGGCGAGACCCTGGAAGCGGACGTCGTGATTACCGCCCTCGGTTTGCGGCCGAACATCGACGTGGCTGTCGGGGCCGGCCTGGACTGCGGGCGCGGCATCCGGGTGGATGCCACGCTGGCGACCTCCGATCCGGCGATCCGCGCCCTCGGGGACTGCGCCGAATACGACGGCGTCCTGCGCCCCTACGTGGGTACGCTGCGGGCCCAGGCGGAAGTGATCGCCGATCGCCTGGCCGGGGGAACGGCGCGCTATGAACCGGACGCCGGCACCGTGCAGGTCAAGACCACCAGCCTGCCGATGCAGGTCTGCCCGCCATCGGCCGCGGATGCGGCCACCGGTGAGTGGGTGCTCGTCGGGGGCGATGCCGACGGCCGCCGGATGGAGTTCCATGCCAACGGCCGTCTGGCGGGCTTCGCCCTGTCCGGGGCCCTGACCCGCGAGGCCGGGCCGATGGAGGCCCGGCTGGGCGAGGCGGTGACGCAGCCGGAGGTTCGTGCGCGGATGGCGTCCTGACGGACGCCTTCCGGCCGTGCCCCGGCGCTGCGCGGGGCTTCAGCCCCCGGTCGGCTCCAGCAGCAGTGCGGTCAGCGGCGGCAGGTCCACGTGGAGGGTGGCCGGCTGGCCGTGATACGCCTCGGTCGTGGCCTCGCACTGCAGCGGGCCACGCGATGCCCCGCCGTAGAACTCCGAGTCGGTGTTCAGCAACACCCGCCAGGTCCCGGAACGCGGGCTCGGGATCGGGTAGGCGCTGCGTTCCACCGGCGTCAGGTTGAGGATCACGATGCGTTCGTGGCCCTCCACGTCCCGGCGCACGAAGCTGAGCACCGAATTGTCGGCGTCGTCGGCATTCAGCCAGGCGAAGCCATCGGGCTCGAACTCGCGACCGTGCAGCGCGGGCTGCTCGCGATACACCCCGTTGAGGTCCTTCACCAGCTGTTGCAGGCCCTGATGCAGCGGGTACTGCAGCACGTACCAGTCCAGCTCCCCGGCCTCCGACCATTCGGTTCCCTGGCCGAACTCCTGGCCCATGAACAGCAGCTTCTTGCCCGGGTACAGCCACTGCCAGGCGTACAGCAGGCGCATGTTGGCATGCTGCTCCCACTCGTTGCCGGGCATGCGCCCGCGCAGGCTGCGCTTGCCGTGGACGACCTCGTCGTGCGAGAAGGGCAGCAGGAAGTTCTCCGAATAGGCGTAGATCTGCGCGAACGTGAGCTGACTGTGGTGGTAACGCCGGTGGATCGGGTCCATGCCGAAATACGTCAGGGTGTCGTGCATCCAGCCCATGTTCCACTTCATGGTGAAGCCCAGCCCGCCCATCGACGGCGGCCGGCTCACGCCGGGCCAGGCGGTGGATTCCTCGGCGATCATTACCACGCCGGGGTGGCCGGTCTGCACGGTCTCGTTGACGTCGCGCAGGAACTCGATGGCCTCCAGGTTCTCGTTGCCGCCGTGGATGTTGGGGATCCACTCGTGGTCTTCGCGGTTGTAGTCGAGATAAAGCATGGAGGCGACCGCGTCCACCCGCAGGCCGTCGAGGTGGAAGTCCTCGATCCAGCACAGCGCCGATGACAGGAGGAAGTTGCGCACCTCGGGGCGGCCGTAGTTGAAGATCAGCGTGCCCCATTCGCGGTGCTCGCCCAGACGCGGATCCTCGTGCTCGTACAGCGCGGTGCCGTCGAAGCGGGCGAGGGCGAAGTCGTCGCGCGGGAAATGGCCGGGCACCCAGTCGAGGATCACCCCCAGACCGGCCTGATGGGCGGTATCGACGAAGCGGCGGAAGTCATCCGGGTCGCCGAAACGCGAGGTGGGCGCGAAGAAGCCGGTGGACTGATAGCCCCAGGAGCCGTCGAACGGGTGCTCGGTGACCGGCAGCAGCTCGAGGTGGGTGAAGCCCATGTCGCGGGCATACGGCACCAGGCGTTCGGCCAGTTCGGCGTAGTTCGGCCAGTCACCGTCGGGGCTGCGCTGCCAGGAGCCCAGATGCACCTCGTAGATGCTCATCGGCCGGTGCTTCCAGGCCTCGGGGTCGCGGTTCTCCATCCACTCGCGGTCGTTCCACGCGTAACCGCTCTCCGGGATGACCCGCGAGGCGGTCTCCGGGCGTACCTGGTAGGCGGCCGCGTAGGGGTCGGACTTCAGACGCAGCTCGCCGGTGTCACGGTTGCGGATCTCGTACTTGTACAGGGTTTCCGGACCCAGTCCGGGGATGAACAGCTCCCAGATGCCGCTGGAGCCGTGCACGGTCATCGGATGGCAGCGTCCGTCCCAGTGGTTGAAGTCGCCGACCACGCTGACCCGCTCGGCCGCCGGCGCCCATACGGCAAAAC
>NZ_MUZR01000048.1 GCF_001995255.1 Thioalkalivibrio halophilus
GTAGATACCGTGTCTCGCTTACTGGTTGCAACCGGTGCTACAGCGAGGTTGGTACGGCTGCTGCGACTTCAGCACACCGAAGGCGATGTGGAGCAACTTCCGCATTGCGGCGCCGATCGCGGCCATCTTCGCCTTCCCGCGCCGCAACAGGCGCTGGTATTGATCCCGAACGTCGGCGTTGTGATGCGCGGCGGCGATCGCTGCCATGTAGAGCTTGCGTCGCAGACCGCTTGACCCCGTCTTCGCCAGCCGCGGTTGCCGCTGGATCGAGGTGCCCGACTCCTGCTGGACCGGCACCAGCCCGTGGAACGCCGCCGCCTGACGGGCACTCCGAAACGCACGGCTGCGCAACGTCGCGGTCATCGAGGCCGACAACACCCGGCCGATACCGGGGATGCTCTCCAGCAAGGCCCGGTCCCGCTTGAGGTGGTCGTGCGCGTTGAAGTGGTCATCGATCTGCTGCTGCAGCCGACGATGCTCCTCGCGCAGGGCCTCCAGCACGTTGCCGATCGACTCCTGGGCCAGCGCTTCCAGTCGCCCCAGAAGACGCTTCAGTTCCCGCACCTCCGGGGGTTCCGGCTGCCACGGCGCAGGCGCGCGTTCGATGCCGTAGCGCGCCAGCATCATACTGTCCTTGCGATCCGTCTTGTTGCGCACCCCCATGCCCTGGGCGTGGAAACGCACCTGGGCCGGGTTCAGCAAATGCACCCGCACGCCGTGCTCATGCAGCCAGTACGCCAGCGGCTCGTGATAGATGCCGGTCGCTTCCAGGTACACGTGCAGGGCCTCGGGTGGCTCGCCGGTGTTGCGTTCGAGCCAGTGCAGTAGTCCCGGGTACTGATCTCGACGGTTCGGAAACACCTTGGGCTTGACCTTGCCCGCCTCCAGATCCCGAACCCACATGCAGTCGAGCTTGTTCTTGCTGACATCAATGCCGATATGAGCCATCTCGTCCTCTCGCCTTGTCCGTACAGCCTCACCCGTCCTTCACGGGGGGCTTGGATACCGTTCAAACTTCGAGATGAGAAGGGCGCGGGGACCGATCTACGGAGCAGGTTCAAGACCTCAGGAGGCCAACGGGTTACCCCGAGCCCGGTGCCACAGATGGTAGCGCTCCCTCTGCGACGACACACAAGGAGGCCAGCC
>NZ_MUZR01000049.1:0-219 GCF_001995255.1 Thioalkalivibrio halophilus
GGTGGTCACGAAGCGCCGCCTCCAGACGGGCCGCAGGCCGCGCTCGCGCATCAGCGTCCGTACCCGGTAACGGCCCACGACGGTGCCATCCGCCTGTAAGGCTTTTGCCAGACGCCGGCTGCCGTAGGTTCGCCCGGAAGCCGCGAACACACGCTCGAGGTGAGCGCCAGCGGCGCAGGGCACGCTTGGACGTTCGGCTCGCGCCCGCGCCGCGTAATA
>NZ_MUZR01000049.1:375-29870 GCF_001995255.1 Thioalkalivibrio halophilus
CGGAAATTAGACCAGCTCACTCCTGCGACCCCATCCCGCCCTGTAGGAGGCCGGCCCTCCGGCCGATGGGGCCGCGCTGGATGCCCGAACGCCGGATCGGCCAGGGGGCTGGCCTCCTGCCGGGTCGGGGGTTGGCGGGCATCCGGGAGCGCGATAGGCTTTCTGGCTCAAGGAACACAAGCTGGAGAAACGCGCCATGGATGGCCGCCCTCATGCCGAGGCCCTTCGCCGGGGCCGGTATTCCGAACCCGGCCGTATCTATCTGGTGACCACGGTCACGCGTGACCGCACGCCGGTTTTTCAGGATCTGTGGGCCGCCCGCGCCCTGATCGGTACGCTGCGTTACGCGGACAGGGAGAACCACGCGGAGACCCTCGCTTTCGTGGTGATGCCCGACCATCTGCACTGGTTGATGTCGCTGGGCGAAGTGGAATCGTTATCTACCGTGGTTCGATCCATCAAGGCCGTCACGTCCAGGCGTCTGGGGCATGCGGTGTGGCAGCCGGGGTTCCATGACCGAGCATTGCGGCGGGAGGAGGAGCTGTTGCCGATCGCCCGTTATATCGCAGCCAATCCGCTGCGTGCGGGGCTGGTCCGCAAGCTGGGCGATTATCCGCACTGGGACGCGGTATGGCTGTAACCGCGCCCTGCAGGAGGCGAGCCCGAAATCGGCCGGAGGGCCGGCCTCCTACGGGCCGTGCCCGCCGATCCGCCGGGGCCCGCCGACCCGGCCGGGGCACCCGTGGGAGGCCAGCCCCCTGGCCGATCCCATGCTCGATGCTATGCTGGCCATAATCCCTTGACATTCTGGTACCAGGCTATGGATCCACCCATCGAAAAAATGTCGGTCGCCGAGAAACTGCGAACCATGGAAGCCCTGTGGGAGGACCTGAGCCGCACCCCCGAGCAGGTTCCTGCTCCGGAGTGGCACGGTGAGATCCTGGAGGACCGGGCGGCGCAGATAGAACAGGGGCAGGCGCAATTCACTCCCTGGAGCAGTGCGCGGGAACGCTTGCTCAATCGCCCCCTGAATGAAGATTGAGCTCCTCTCGGAAGCCGAACGCGATCTGACTGACGGCTTTCATTTCTACGAAAAGCTTTGTCCCGGGGTCGGTTTCTATTTTCTCGAAAGCCTGGCCAGCGAAATCGACTCCCTCGCCCTTTACGCAGGCATCCATGAGACCCGGTTCGGCTTCTACCGGCTGCTGGCTCGTCGGTTCCCGTATGCCGTGTATTATCGAATGCCGGAGCCGGAGCGGGTTCAGATTTTTGCCGTGCTCGATTGTCGGCGGTCACCCGAAATGGCGCGGACTCGGCTGCGGCCTGATTGAATGCCGATCCGGCGTTGACCTACCCGGCGCCGGGGGTTGCCCGAACGCAAAATCGGCCGGAGGGCCGGCCTCCTACGGGCCGTGCCCGCCGATCCGCCGGGGCCCGCCGACCCGGTCGGGGCACCCGTAGGAGGCCAGCCCCCTGGCCGATCGGGCATCAGGGGTTATACCCCGGCTTCGATGATGGCGGAGATGTGTTCCACCTGGCGGCGCAGGAGGCGCCGGTCGCCGCGGGTCTCGACGTTGAGGCGCAGCAGGGGTTCGGTGTTGGAGCCGCGCAGGTTGTAACGCCATTCGGGGAATTCGACGCTGATGCCGTCGGTGCGGTCGATGTGGCCGGACCGGGCATCGGTGGCGACCATGACGCGGTGGATGGCATCCATCATGTTGTCCACGCGGAAGTTGATCTCGCCGCTGCAGGGGAAGCGCTCCATGCGTTCGCGCACCATCTCGCGCAGGGACTGTTCGCGCCGCCCCATCAGCTCGACCACGCGCAGCCAGGGCAGCATGCCGGAGTCGCAGTAGTAGAAGTCGCGGAAGAAGTGATGGGCGCTCATCTCGCCACCGTACACGGCGTTCTCGCGGCGCATGGTCTCCTTCATGAAGGCGTGGCCGGCCTTGCTCTGCACCGGTACGCCGCCGGCGGCCTCGACCATTTCGATGGTGTTCCAGGTGAGGCGCGGATCGTGCACCACCCGGGTCCCCTGCCCGCCCCCCGGCTGCGCCCGCAGGCTGGCCTCGGCCAGCAGGCCGACCATGTAGTACCCCTCGACGAACTCGCCGTGCGAGTCGAAGAAGAAGCAGCGGTCGAAGTCGCCGTCCCAGGCCAGGCCGAGATCGCCGCCGAAGGACAGCACCGCGTCGCTGGTGAAGCGGCGGTTCTCCTCCAGCATGGGGTTGGGGATGCCGTTGGGGAAGTTGCCGTCGGGTTCGGCGTTCTCGCGGATCAGCTGGATCGGCAGATGCGCGTCCAGCTCGTCCAGGACCGGGCCGGCTCCGCCGTTTCCGGGGTTCACGAGCAGGTTGAGCGGCGGCATCACCTCGGGGTCGACCAGGCTCAGCAGGTGGCGGATGTAGGCCTCGCGGTGGTACAGACGTCCGGTACGCCCGCGCACCCGTGGGGTAAACCCGCCCTGCTCCGCCCGCCAGCGTATGGCCTCCAGGCCACTGTCGGCGCTCACCGGCCGCGCGCCCTCGCGCACGATCTTGAGCCCGTTGTAGTCCATGGGGTTGTGGCTGGCGGTGACCATGATCCCCGCCCCGGCGCGGTAGTAGGCGGTGGCGAAGTAGACTTCCTCGGTGCCGCACAGGCCGATGTCGGCCACGTTGCAGCCGCCGGCGGAGAGCCCGTCGATGACCGCCGCCGCCAGCGCCGGGCTGGTGAGGCGCACGTCCCGCCCCACGATGGCCATCTGCGGCCCCAGCTCCTCCGCAACGGCCCGCGCGATGGTGTACGCCACCCGCTCGTTCAGCTGGGTCGGCACCCGTCCGCGGATGTCGTACGCCTTGAAACAGTCCAGGTTCATGTGCCTCCTTTCGGGCCCGAGGCCGATCCCCGCAGCGAGCCGTGTCAGGAAGGCTACCGCCCGGGGCCGAAAGGTGGAAGGGCCACGCAGGTCACACACCCCCGGTAGGAGGCCAGCCCCCTGGCCGATCGGGCGCAGCGGTGGGAGGCCAGCCTCTGGCCGATCCGGCACAGGAGATCGGCCGGACGCCGAATCGGCCGGAGGGCCGGCCTCCTACCGGCCGGGTGCCGTAGGAGGCCAGCCTCTGGCCGATCGGGCGCAGGAGATCGGCCGGACGCCGAATCGGCCGGGGGGCCGGCCTCCTACCGGCCGGGGGCCGTGGGAGGCCAGCCCCTGGCCGATCGGGCGCAGGAGATCGGCCGGACGCCGAATCGGCACAGGAGATTGCCCGGACGCCGAATCGGCCGGGGGGCCGGCCTCCTACCGGCCGGGTGCGGGGCCGATCGGGGCGTGTTTGCTTGACGGTCGGGTGGCTTGGCCGGAGACTGGTGTGCTTTCCAATGATGAGGGTTTGCCCCGATGAGCCAGTCCGAAGTGAAGACCGAGGAGAAGAAACAGCATTTTGACGACATCTACGTCGCCGAGACGCCGGTGCCGTTCAAGGAGCGCATCATCGATGCGCTGGATTACATCTCCGACGACTTCAACCGCCAGACCTTCGACCGGCTCATCCTGCCGTGGGCCGAGCAGCAGGCCGCCAGCGGCCGCACCCTCAACTACGTCGACCTGGCCTGCTGCTTCGGCAACACCACGATGGCGGCGGTGCACAACATGACCGTGGACGAGATCCGCGAGAACTGGGCCTCGGAGACCGTCTGCAACACCATCAGCAAGCCGCGCCGCCTGCCGATGCACACCACCGGCATCGACATCTCCGAAAACGCCCTGGCCTACGGTCAGCGCGCCGGCCTGTTCGACGACGTCCACGCGGCCGACCTGAACAACCCGCCCGCGGAAACCCGCGACGCGATCGAGAAGTCGCTGGAAGAGGCCGACATCCTGCTGTCCACCGCGTCGCTGGTGTACCTGGATCCGCCGGCCATCGCGTCGCTGCTGGATGCGTTCCGCCGCGGCGAGGGCGAGGGCTACCTGCTGGTGAACTTCCTCAACCCCTTCGCGCTGGAGAAGGCCGACGAGACCAAGCGCATGCTGCTGGACCGCTTCGAGTTCGTGGGCAGCACCGCCAGCCGTCACCGCCGCATGTCCGACCTGGAGCAGGAAAACTATCCGGGCGAGGAGTGGGCACTGCTGGAGATCTGGGTCCTGCGCCGCAAGGCCTGACGCCCGCATCGACTCCCCGACGGGTCACAGGAGGACGACGCGGTCGCGTCCGCCCTCCTTGGCCTGATACATCGCCTGATCGACCCGCCGCGTAATCGCGCGTGGCGTGTCGTTCGGCTGGCGCTCGGTCACCCCGAAGCTGGCGGTTACCGCCGGCGCATCCGGAACCTCCATCTCCGCGATTGAACGGCGCAGTTTCTCCGCCGCCGCGGCGGCCCCCTCGCCATCCGTCTCCGGCAGCACGATCAGGAATTCCTCCCCGCCCCAGCGCCCCAGCGTGTCCTGCTCGCGCAGCTGCTCGCCCACCGTGCGGGCAACCGCCTTGAGCACCACATCACCGGCATCGTGCCCGTGTTCGTCGTTCACCGACTTGAAATGGTCGATGTCGAACATGATCACGGCCATCGGCCGCTGGTAGCGATCACAGCGATCCAGCTCGGCCTCCAGGCGGTTGCCCAGGGTCAGCCGGTTGGCCAGTCCGGTCAGCCAGTCGGTCTCGGCCAGACGCCGCACTTCGTCCTCCATGCGCACACGTTCGGTCACGTCCTTGCCGAAAGCCACGAAATGCGTGATCTCGCCGCAGTCATCGCGGATCGGGGTGATGGTCTGCTCCAGGTGGAGCTTCGCGCCATCGGGGCGCCGGTTCACGAACTCGCCGCGAAAGGTCTCGCCCTGGCGCAGCTGCTGCCACATGGCGGCGAAATAATCATCGTCGTGCTCGTCCGACTTGAACAGCGCCGGTGTCGCGCCGATGACGCTGTCGGCATCGAAACCGCTGAGATCCAGGAAAGCCGTGTTGGCGAACACGATCACGCCCCCGGGGTCGGTGATCATCACCGGATCGCCGGAGGCCTCCAGCGCAGCGGACAGCAGCCGCAACTGCTCCTCGCGGCGCCGGTCCTCGGTCACGTCGCGCTGCACCGAGACGAAATGCGTGATGCTTTCGTGCTCGCCCCGGGCGCGAACCGGCGAGATATGCCAGCGAACGCTGTAGGGCTCGCCGTCCTTGCGGTAGTTGATGGTCTCGGCATCGAAACCCTCGCCGCGTTCCAGGGTCACCCGCAGGTCGTCCAGCACCGGGCGCGAGGTCTTCGGCCCCTGCAGGATGCGGGGGGTGCGGCCCAGGACCTCGTCCCGGCGGTAGCCGGTCATCTGCTCGAAGCCGCGGTTCACGTAGACGATATGCGGACCGGCATCGAGATCCGCGTCGGTGATCAACACGCTGTGCGCGGTGTCCTCGATCGCGGCATTGAGCAGCTCGAGCCGCGCGAGACCCTGCGGGATGGTCATTCAGACCTCGTCCAGCATGCCGAGGATCGAGCCCACGATGTCGCTGGTGGTGACGATGCCCTCCAGCTGGTTGCCCTCCAGCACCACCAGGCGGCGCACGTCCATGTTGACCATCATCCGCGCCACGTATTTGACGTCCATCTCCGCGGGCACGGTGATCACCGGCTTGGTGGCCACGTCGTACACGTTGGCCAGGTCGATGTCGCCCTCTTCGGCCACGATGGTCTTGAGGATGGTGGTGTAGGTGATGATGCCGTAGGCATCGTGCGGGTGCTGCTTGTCCACCACCAGCGAGCGCACGTTGTTGTCGCGCATCAGCTGCATGGCCTCGCGCAGCGGGGCCAGCGGGGCCACGGTGATGACTTTCTCGGTCAGGATGTCGCGAACCAGCATGAAGTCTCCCTCCGGTCGGAGTTGGGGTCAGATTTCGTCCTTGACCTGTTCCTCGAAGCGGTCGATCTGCCGCCGGTCAATGCCCGCCAGATGCGAGATGTCGGTGATGAAGGCCACCCCGCGCGGGTCTTCGTCCAGCCCAAGCTCGCGGAACAGTGATTTCAGCACCGTCAGCGCGAGGCGCTTCTCCAGAATCCACAGCAACACCGACTGGCTGCCCTCGTAGGTCATGCCGAGAAAGGTCTTGCGCGCCTCCGCGCCGATGCCGCGCGCATCCATGATGGTCACGCCGGCGGCACCGGCCTCGCGCGCCGCATCCACGGCCTTTTGTTCCAGTTCGTCGGGCAGCACCGCCACCAGGGCCGAGAATCTCATGCCGTGTCCCTCCTGTCCTTGCGGATCAAGCGTTCGTAAAGATCGACCGCGATGGCATAGAGCATCACGGTCACGATGGGGAAGATGGACGCGAACGCGATCAGGCCGAAGCCGTCGATCAGCACGTTGCGTCCCTCCAGATGCGTCGCCAGCCCGATCCCCAGCGCCGTCACCAGCGGCACCGTGACCTCCGAGGTGGTCACCCCGCCGAGGTCGAATGCCAGCGCCACGATGTCCTTGGGTGCGAGGATGGTCAGCACGATGACCAGGACATACCCGGCCATGATGTACAGGTGGATGGAGTCCCCGCTGAGGATGCGGTGCACCCCGATGGTGATGCCCACGGCCACCCCCAGCGCCACCAGGATGCGGATGGCGCTGCCCTTCAGCGAGCCCTTGGCCGCTTCCTCCGCCTTCTGGCCGATGGCGATCAGCGCGGGTTCCGCCATGGTGGTCGCAAAGCCGATCGCGAAGGCGAACAGGTACACCCACACGAACCGGTCGTTGGCGATCAGCTGCTCGGCCATGCTCTCGCCGATCGGGAACAGGCCCAGCTTGAGCCCGACCACGAAGGCATACAGGCCGAACACCACCAGGGCGAAGCCGAAGAGCACCCGCGGCAGATAGGGGATGTGCTTGCGCAGCACGAAATACTGGAACACCACGATCACGCCGATGATGGGCGCGACGTCGCGCAGCATCAGCAGCAGGTCCATGCCCATGGCGCTGAGGAAGTGGCGTTCCTCGCCCGCCCCGGGCAGATCCGTGTCGGTATCCATGGCCGCTCCGTCGCCGGCGCCGGGTGCCGGGCCGTCGATGTCGGCCCCGGCGAACACCACGATGCCGTAGAGCTGCACCGTGATCATCGGCACCATCACCGCCAGCGCGACCAGGCCGAAACCGTCGCGCAGCGGGTTGCGCCCGGCCAGCGACGCGGCCAGCCCCAGCCCCAGCGCGGCCACCAGCGGCACGGTCACGATGTTGGTGGTGACGCCGCCGGAGTCGTAGGCCAGGCCCACGATCTCCTCGGGCGCGAAGAAGGTGACCAGCACCACCAGTACGTAGCCGGTGAGGATGTACCAGTGCAGCGGATGCCCCAGCACCGTGCGCAGGATGCCCAGCGCCACCACCGCACCCACCGACAGCGCCACGATCAGGCGCAGGATGAAGCCCTGGATGTGCCCCTCGGAGATGGTCTCCGCCTGTTCCGCCACGGCGATCAGCGCCGGCTCCGCGATCACCGTGGCAAAGCCCAGGGTAAAGCCGAAGGCCATCAGCAGGATCAGCGAGCCGCGCCGCGCCAGCGCGTTGGAAAGGTTCTTGCCGATGGGGAAGATCCCCATCTCCAGCCCCTGCAGGAACAGCGCCACCCCGAAGACCACGATCACCAGACCGATGGCCATGGACAGCACGCCCTCGGGCACCGTCTGCAGCACGAACATCTGGAACACCACCACCACGATCACGATGGGGGCCAGGTTGCGAGCGGCGTGGCCAAGGGTATGGAGGAAGTTCATGCGCGCGCGGTCCGGGCTGCGATCATGGGTCAGTACGCCTGTGCGCACAGCATACACGACGCGGGGATCGTTTCCCGCCCGCGATGGTCACACCCGCATGGACTCGCTCGCACACCCCTTCCGCGCCGTGGTGATCGGCGCCACCGGCGGCCTCGGCCGCGCCTTCGTCACCCATCTGGAGAACGACCCGAACTGCGCGCAGGTCGTGGCACTGGGCCGCTCCACCGACCCGCCGCTGGAGCTCACCGACGAGGACAGCATCCGCCACGCGGCCGCATGGCTGGCGGAGCAGGCCCCCGAGTGGGACCTGATCATCGACGCCACCGGGGTGCTCACCATTGACGGCCACCGGCCGGAGAAACGCCTGCGCGAGCTCGATCCGACAGTGATGGCGCAGGCCTTCGCGGTCAATGCCATCGGCCCGGCGCTGATCTTCAAGCACTTCGCGGGGCTGCTGCCGAAGGACCGCAAGGCGGTGCTGGCGACGCTGTCGGCGCGCGTGGGCTCCATCGCCGACAACCACTCCGGCGGCTGGCTGAGCTATCGCGCCTCCAAGGCCGCGCTCAACCAGATCGTGCGCACCACGGCGCTGGAACTGCGCTTCAGCCATCGCCGGGCGGTGGTGGCGGCGCTGCAGCCGGGCACGGTGGAGACCCCGCTGTCGGAGCCGTACCGCGCCCGCGCCCCCGAGGTGCTGACGCCGGAACGCGCGACCGGCGCACTGCTGGAGGTGCTGGACGCCCTCGGTCCCGAGGACTCCGGCGGGCTGTTCGACTTCGAACACCAGCGCCTGCCGTACTGATCGGGCCGGGAGCTCAATCCGCCAGCGCCCGCCAGGGCCCCGGCACCGGCCACAGCCCGCGCGCCACCGGCTCGCCATCGTCCTGCAGCAGATAGCTCTCCTGCGCGCGGTGTCGCAGCGCGCCCGCCAGTGCGCGCCGCTCGCCGGGCGAGTCGGCCGCGATCACCGTGATGCCGGTCTCCGGTACGGTCCAGGCCAGGGCCTCGACATCGGATCCGGCATCGGGCAGGTCGTCCGTATCCGCATGCACCTCCTGCGGGCGCGTCGGCAGTCCGCGTTCGCTCAGCCATTCAGCGACCGCCGCGCGCGAACCCAGCAGCACCCGCGGTGCTTCGGCTCCCGCCCCGGAATCGGAATCGGGATCGGTATCCGGGTCCGCCGTCTCCGGCACCCGTCCCAGCCACGGCGCCAGCTCGGCGGGCGAGGCCCCGCCGAGGGGGATCACCCGGGTCGCCGGGTCCAGCTCCGCCTCGCGCAGGATGCGCGGGCACTCCTCCGCCGCCAGGTGGCGAAACACGCGCCAGTCGGGGTCCACGGCGATGCGCGCGGGCCGCGCGTCGGTGGACAGTTCCAGTTCCAGCTCGATGGCGGCCTCCTCCAGATCCACCCAGTGCGTCTCCCGGCCGTCCTCCTCCGCGAACTCGACCACCAGCGGCACGCGCACCCGCCAGGGATGGTCGGTATCCGCCTGTGCCAGCCGCGCGGTCACACGCCAGCCGTCGGCGTCTTCACGCGCGGCCGGGTTCTCCAGCGCCAGGCGCGGCGCGCCGGCCCGGCCGATCCACTGCTCGAAGAACGGCTCCAGATCATCTTCGGTCGCCGCGTCCACGGCCGCGATCAGCTCCGGCCAGCCGGCCTCGCGATGCCGGTATTCGGCGTAGAAGTCGGCCAGCCCCGCGTGCAGCGCCGCCTCGCCGATGCGGTCCTCGAGCATCCGCCACAGCATCGCCCCGCGGTGATACCCGGCGATGCGGTCGGCCCCGGCATTGCCGCCGACGAACTCGCCATGCGGGTAATCCTCGCCTGCCGGCAGGGCGGCGTAGTCACGCAGCCACTGGCCCCGTTCGTCGCGCGCCTCGCCGCGTTCTTCGGCGAACCGGTAATCGGCCATGAAGGTGGTCAGACCCTCGGTCCAGTTGCCCTGGCGGCGATCGGCGTACACCCCGGTGCCCCACCAGTTGTGCAGCACCTCGTGCCCCAGCGAGGTGTGCGGGATGAACGGCAGCGGGATGACCCGTTCACCCAGCAGGGTGAATCCGGAGAAGGCCAGCCCCACCGGCGCCGGGCTGGCCGCCACGGTGAAGCTGTCGAAGGCATACGGCCCGATCCGGTCGCTGAAGCGCTCGAGGTATTCCACGGTCTTCTCGCGGTAGGTCGCGCCGAACGCGTCCTCCAGTTCCGCCGGGAACAGGGTGCGCACCTCCACGCCATCGGCGGTCTCGCTGCGCCCCTCCTCCCAGGGGCCGCTGGCCAGTGCCAGCGCGCGGCCGCCGGGATGCTCGAACACCGCCCGGGTCACGCCCTCCGCGTCCCCGGTGGCCGCGTCCCCGGTGGCCGCATCTTTGGCCGCGTCCTTGCGCCAGGACCCGGAGGCCACGACGCGATGGCCATCGGCCGCAAGCACCTCCAGGCGCACCGATGCCGGTTCGGCCTCCGGCCGCCGCGGATACCAGTCGGCCCCCGCCGGCAGGAAGCCGCCGGCCGCGCCGAGGAATCCGCCTCCGGGTCCGGCGTCCTCGGGGGCCTGCAGCCGGGCACGGTATTCGATGACCAGCGGCCCGCCGGCGACGTCCCCGTCGCCATCGAGCGTCACCTGCAGGTAGCCCGCGTCGCTGTGCTCGTGGTTCAGCGCGTGCCCGCCCCGCTCCACGGTGTCCACCCGCAGGCCACGTGCGAAGCGAAAGCGCAGATCCCCGTCCGCGTCTTCCAGCATCGCGGCGGGCAGGCTCAGACGACCCTGCAGCCGCTGCTCGGCGGGGAACAGTTCGATCGTCAGCTCGCGGGCGGGCGGTTCGCCGGCGACGACCGGTGCCGCCCACCCCGCAAGCGGCACGCTCAGCAGGCACACCAGCGCGGTGGTGCCGGGCCGATTGTGCCCCGGGGTACGCCGCAGGCGGGCCATCAGTGACCGTTCCCCGCGGCCGGCCGCGCCCCCGCGCTCTCCTGCCAGGGGAAGCGCGCGATCACCTGTTGGCGCTCGCCGTTGCGTTCCAGCACCAGCGGCAACCAGGTGCCCGGGGTCACGGCCTGAACGATGCGCTGCAGATCGGCCGGCGTGTCCACCGCGCGGCCACCGGCCTCGACCAGACGGTCGCCGCTCTCGATGCCGGCGGCGCCGGCCACCGAATCGGGCATCACGCCGCGGATCTCCACCCCTTCGCCCTCTTCGGGGCGCTGCATTTGCACCCCCAGGATCGGGGTCAGCGGCTGGAAGCGCTCGCCGCCCTGCACACCGAACACCGCCCGCGCCAGCTCCGGATCCTGCCCCGTACACGCCCCGTCGCTCTCGCGCGGCAGCAGCACCGGGGCGTTGTCCACGCCCAGATCCGCCAGCTGATGCGGCACGCCGTGGCCGTATTCCAGATGCCCGGAACCGATGATCCCGACCACCAGCGGCGGCTCGTCACCGCCCGCCTCGATCACGTCGGCGATGGCCGCGGCCATCATCCGGTCCCAGGCCAGCTGGGTGCCGATGAACGCATCACTGTCACCCGGCGCGGCCGGATGGCGCGCCAGCACCTCCTCCAGGTATTCGCGATAGGCATCGGCGGGTTCGGCCGGGGCGGAGACCCCGTCGCGCTCGTCGGCCGGCACGCTGTCCCAGCCCTCGTGGCCCAGACGGCGCACCAGGTCGCGCTCGGCGTTCAGCGCCACCAGCGGGACGTCGTGCACCCGCGCGAAATGCAGGATCGGCCAGTACAGCCGCGGGTTGAAGCCCCAGTGCTCGTACCAGTCGCTTTCCTGCAGGAACTGTTCCTCGTCCAGTTCACCCGCCACCCAGTCATCCAGCACCGGCTGTGCCGAGCGCGGCAGCATCTCCAGACCGATCACCATGTCCGGGCGCTGACCGTGCAGCGCCGCCAGGGTGCCGACCTGCCAGCGATGGTGGTCCATGCGGTTGTGGGTCTCGCCCAGCAGCACCGCATCGGCGCCGGCCAGTTCGGCGAACAGCTCCGCGGCATCCACGTCCTCGCCCTCCGGCGTGGCCCACTGTCCGGGCTGCACACAGTCCGCGCCAGATGGCTCGTCTGCATGGGGTGCAGAGGGCCCCAGAGCGAACGCGATGGCCGTCAGGGCCAGCAACGACGGCGCCACGAGGGTCCGCCACTCACAATTCGGAAACAGGCTCATCAAGCTTCTCCAGCCAGAATACGCAATGTCCATTGGGACCGGCCCCGCCCCCGAGCGTTCCGGCCCGTACTCGGCATACAATCCCACCCGGGACCCGGAGGACCACGATGCGATTGAGCGAAGACCAGCGTAAAACGATCCACCACACCGCCCGCGAACTGTTCGGGGACTGTACCGTTTATCTGTTCGGATCGCGCGTCGACGATGCGGCCCGCGGTGGCGATATCGACCTGCTGGTGGAAACGCCCCGCCCGGTGGAAAACCGGGCGGCGATGGCGGCCCGCTACACGGCTCGCCTGCAAAGGGCGCTCGGCGATCAGCACATCGACGTCCTCATCGTCGATCCCAATACCCGGCACCAGCCCATCCACGACCGTGCGCGCGAACAGGGGGTTGTCCTGTGGCACTGAACCCGGATCCGGAACGACTGAAATTTCTGCTGGAGACCACACGCAAGGAGGCCCGACACCTGCGCCAGACCGTTGACCGACTGGCATCCGAACCCATCTCCGCCGACTGGGTTGCCGGTCTCGAGGACCAGCCGGAGCTTTCCGAACGCCTGGATGCGTTCGTGGCGCGCTTCGGTCGGTTGCAGGACACCCTTGGCGACAAACTGGTCCCGGAGCTCCTGCGACACTGGCTGGAACATGTAGGCCCCGCCCTCGACAACCTGAGTCGCATGGAGCGTCTTGGACACCTGGATTCCATCGACGACTGGATGGAGGCCCGCAACCTCCGCAACCGCCTGGTCCATGAATACATGCGCGACCCGGAGGAGTTCGCCGAGGCACTGCAGCGGGCGCTCGAACTCGTGGCCCTGCTGGAACAAACGCGCGACCGTCTGGAACGGGCCGCGCAGGATCTGCTGCCGGACGCTCCCGACCCTGCCGCTGCGCGCCCGTAGGAGCCTGCTTGCAGGCGAACAGGACCGGGCGGGCGTGCACATGGATTCGCGTTTCCCTAAGCTGGGGAGCATGGACGCGCCCCCGAATCCCGACCCGTCTCCGGCCGCGCGCGAGCGGCTGAACGCTACCCTGGGCCTGCTGCGCTCGCTGGCGATCTACCGGCGCCCCGGGCGCCAGCGGGCGCTGCGCCGGCTGTACCGTCCGTTCATCGGGCGCGACGACCGGGTGTTCGACATCGGCGCCCATCTGGGGGATCGCACGCTGGCCTTCTCCCGCCTCGGCGGACACGTGATCGCGGTCGAGCCGCAGCCCGTGCTGCGCCGCTGGCTCGAGCGCGGCCCCGGCCGGCGGCGCAACGTGACCGTGCGCGGCGAGGCGGTGGGCGCCGAACCCGGCACGGCCGACCTGCACATCAGCCACCGGACTCCCACGGTCTCCACGCTGTCGCAGCGCTGGACTGACGAGCTGCCACGGCGCAACGACGGTTTTCGGAGCGTGCGCTGGGAAGATCATTTGCAGGTGCCGGTCATCACCCTCGACGATCTGATCGCCGAATACGGTCTGCCGGCATTCTGCAAGATCGACGTCGAAGGCTATGAAGTCGAGGTTCTGTCCGGGCTGTCCCAGCCGATCCCGGCGCTGTCACTCGAGTTCGTCGCCGGCGCGCTGGACATTGCCATTGCCGGCATGGAGCGCCTGGCCGAGCTGGGCGACTACGAATTCAACGTGATCGCCGGCGAGCAGCGCGAGTACCGCTTCGCCCGCTGGCAGGACCGGGGTCGGGTGCGGCTGTGGCTGGAGGCCCACGCCGCGGATTACGGCTCCGGCGATCTCTACGCCCGCCTGCGCATGCCGCATGCCCGATCCTGACGCGCCCCGCCCCCTGCCCCGCTGGCAGGACCTGACCACCGCCGAGGCGGCCGAACTCGCCGGCCGCGACCCGGTCGCCGTGCTGCCGCTGGCGGCCATCGAACAGCACGGGCCGCATCTGCCGCTGGACACCGACCTGCGCATCGGCGAGGGCCTGCTGCAGGCGGCGTGGGCGCAGCTTCCCGCGGATTTCCCCCTGCTGGCCCTGCCGCCACTGACGATCCTGGCCAGCCCCGAACATGCCCGCTTCGCCGGCACCCTCAGCCTGACACCGGAGACCGCCATCCGCGTGCTGGTGGAAACCGGCCGGGCCGTGGCCGGCGCCGGCGTGCGCCGCCTGGTGCTGCACAACAGCCATGGCGGCAACCGGGCGGTGGCCGACACCGCGGCGCTGGAACTGCGTCGCCGGCAGCGCATGCTGATCGTGCGGCATCACTATTTCCTGCAGGATCCGCCGGCGCAGGCCGGCATTCCGGCCGCGGAATGCCGCCATGGCCTGCACGGCGGGCGCATCGAGACGGCGATGATGCGCCATCTGGCGCCCGCCAGCGTACACGACGCCGAGGCCCGCCACGCGGGATCGCTGGGCGAGGAGCTGGAGGCCTCGCTGGAGGTCCTGCGACCCGAGGGAGCGGCCGGATTCGCCTGGCTGGCCGGCGACCTCAACCCCGCCGGCACCACCGGGAATGCGGCAGCGGCCACCGCCGCCGAGGGCGCGGCCCTCGTGGACCACTACGCCACCCACCTGGCCGCCGCCCTGCGCGACGCCCGCGCCTTCCCCCTGGACCGGCTCGCGTGAGCCCTCCGGAAACTGCGGAATTGTCCCGGCCGGCAGGCAACGGTCTACCATCGCGGGCATGAGTACCGTAACGACCCCGCAGGCCGGTCTGGCCGCCGTGATCGACACCCTGCGCGTACAGCTGCCGCCCGAGGCGCTGATCGTCGAGGAAAGCGAGCGCCGCGCGTACGAATGCGACGGCCTCTCGGCCTTTCGCGAGGTCCCCGGCGCGGTCGCCCTGCCCGCCAGCATGGAACAACTCCAGCTGTGCCTGACGGCCTGCCGCGAGCACGGCGTGCCGGTGGTGCCGCGCGGCGCGGGCACCGGCCTGTCCGGGGGTGCGCTGCCCAGCGCCGAGGGCCTGCTGCTGTCGATGGCACGCTTCAACCGCATCCTCGAGATCGACGCCGACAACCGCTGCGCGGTGGTCCAGCCGGGCGTGCGCAACCTCGCGATCTCCGAGGCCGCGGCACCTGCCGGGCTGTACTACGCCCCCGACCCCTCGTCGCAGATCGCCTGCTCCATCGGCGGCAACGTGGCCGAGAACGCCGGCGGCGTGCACTGCCTGAAATACGGCCTCACGGTCCACAACGTGACCGGGCTGGAGTTCGTGACCCTGGACGGTGAAGTCATCCGCGTCGGCGGCAAGACCCTGGACACCGAGGGACTGGACCTGCTGGCCTTCCTGATCGGCTCCGAGGGCATGCTGGGGATCGTCACCGAGGTCACCGTGCGTCTGTTGCCGCGCCCGGAGCGCACCCAGGTGCTGATGGCGAGCTTTGACGACGTGGAGACCGCCGGCGCCGCGGTGGCCGGCATCATCGCTGCCGGGCTGATCCCCGCGGGTCTGGAGATGATGGACAACGCCGCGATCCGCGCCGCCGAGGACTTCGTCCATGCCGGCTATCCGGTGGATGCCGCGGCCATCCTGCTGTGCGAGCTGGACGGCAGCAACAGCGAGGTCTCGGAGAGCGTGATGTTCGTGCGCGAAAAACTGCTGGAGCTGGGCGCGACGGAGGTCCGTACCGCACAGGACGACGCCGAGCGCGCGCGCTTCTGGGCCGGGCGCAAGGCCGCCTTCCCCGCGGCCGGCCGTATCTCGCCCGACTACTACTGCATGGACGGCACCATCCCGCGCCACCAGCTCGGGCACGTGCTCGAACGCATCGAGGCACTCTCCGCCGAACACGGGCTGGGCGTGTGCAACGTGTTCCACGCCGGCGACGGCAACCTGCACCCGCTGATCCTCTACGACGCCAGCCAGCCGGGCCAGATCGAGACCGCCGAGGCCTTCGGCGAGGCGATCCTGGAGCTGTGCGTGGCGGTGGGCGGCACGGTTACCGGCGAGCACGGCGTGGGCGTGGAAAAGCTGGACGGCATGTGCGTGCAGTTCGCCTCCGCCGAGCTGGAGCAGTTCCATGCCCTGCGCCGCGCGTTCGAACCGCGGGGTCTGTTGAACCCCGGCAAGGCCGTACCCACCCTGGCGCGCTGCGCCGAATTCGGCCGCCAGCACGTGCGCTCGGCGCAACCACCGCACCCGAACCTGCCCCGGTTCTGATCATCACGGCCGTTCC
Organism: Thioalkalivibrio halophilus; assembly: GCF_001995255.1. Classification (GTDB taxonomy): domain Bacteria; phylum Pseudomonadota; class Gammaproteobacteria; order Ectothiorhodospirales; family Ectothiorhodospiraceae; genus Thioalkalivibrio; species Thioalkalivibrio halophilus. The sequence continues at coordinate 16,369 of NZ_MUZR01000049.1, forward strand.
CCCTGACAACCCGACCCGGAATCCGCGCATGGAAGCCCCGAACCCCCGCCCCCCGCAGCACGCCGAGCCCGGCATCGACGCCTTCTCCGGCGCCGTCCGTTCGCTGATGGACGCGCTGTACGCCATAGCCCCGCTGGACACCTGGCTGCTGACCCGGGTCGAAGGACGCGACTGGATCATCCTGCACGCCCTGGACCAGGGCGGCACGATCGCCCCGGGCATCGTCCTCGACTGGCACGGCTCCTGCTGCATCCACATGGCCTGCGGCGACGCCCCGTCCATCGCCCCGGATACGAGCGGGATCCCGGTCTATCGCGACGCGCCGGTGAACCACCAGCTCCCGGTGGGCGCCTATGTCGGTTTTCCGCTGCACGACCGCGACGGGAACCTGTTCGGCACTTTGTGCGGCGTGCATCCCGAGCCCGTGGACCCGCAGCTCCACGACCGCCACACCGCCCTGAAGGCCCTGGCCGACACCGCGGGCCACCTGCTGGCCCTGCAGCGCGAGAACGACATCCTCGACCGCGAACGCCAGGCCACGGCCCTGCTGCCCGGCTCCGATCCGGTGAGCGGCACCCTGAACCGGCGCGGATGGGACATGGCCCTGGAAGGCGAGGAAGAACGCTGCCAGCGCAACGGGCAGCCCTGCGCGGTGGTCCTCGCCGAGGTCACCGATCTGGAGGCCATCAACCGGGACGCGGGCATCGGCCAGGGCGACCGGCTGCTGGCGAAACTCGGACCGATCCTGCAGGGCCTGCTGCTCCCCGGCGACCGTGTGGCGCGTATCGCCGGCAACCGGTTCGGCCTGCTGCTGGTGGACACCGGCCCCGACGCCCTGGAACGACGCCACGCCGAGATCCGCACGGCCCTGCGGGACCATCACCCCGCCATCGAAACCGGCCGCGCCCTGCGCCACCCGGGCGAGGGCCTGCAGCACACTCCCCACCTCGCCGAACGCGATCTCCTGCGCCAGCGCCACACCCGCTGAATCAGGCGTCACAAGTCCTTCAGAACTCGTCCCGCAGGTCCGGAACGGGACGGGTAGGCACGCTGTGCGTAATCACTCTCACACGAATCCCGTACTGCGTTTCGAGGCGCACACGCTCGGGCTTGGTCATCTGGCCGCTGGTCACAATCACGGCTCTTTCAAAGGCCCGTCGACCGGGAGCCTCCTTGTTAAGGCTCGAGACCATTTCCTGATACTCCGGACGCTGGCTGCGCACATGCGCCAACTGTTCGAAGCCGTGCGAAATATCACCGGCACCCTTCAATTCGACCAGCGCAGCAACCTTCCGCCCCCCGCGAACCTGCCACCAGAGGAACAGGCCATCGCAGCGCATCTCGTTGTCGCTAAAGACACAGTCATCCAGGACGATGGCCCGGGTTTCTTCCTGCTGACGCGGCGCGTAACGAACCTGTTTGCCATTCTCGGCAAAGGTGTACTGATCCGTACAGAGCGTGGAGGGCTGATGTGCCCACATGCGCCGGCAGCTACATTGATCCGCGTAGCCGGACGTCATGCCTCCCCCCCATGCTCCCACTCGATATCCCGCATACGGTCATAGAGCTGATTGATCTCGTTGAAATGCTGCAGCAGCCGGTCATCCAGAAGTCCGGAAGACCCGTCCAGCAGCTCAACCGCCTCGCGCCCCTGCATGCCATAGGCCGCAACGTCCGCCGGATCCAGCGCCATCAAATCCCGGACCTCCGCCTCCCCGTCATCACGCACCAGCCCCTCGATCCGATATCGCTGCAGGTGGTTGTTCAAGGCCTCGACGATATAGGGGCTGTGGGTTGTCAGGATGAACTGGGTGCGGGGGAACGTGGCCAGCAGGTCACCCACGACGCGACGCTGCCATGCCGGATGCAGATGCAGATCCACCTCGTCAATCATCACCACGGCTTCCGCGGCCAGTGGATCGTCCTGATCCGGGTTGGCCATGGCCATACGAGCGGCCAGGTCCATGATCAGCCCAAGGAGGGTCTGGTAACCGTCACTCAGCTGCGCGATATCAAAGGTCTCGCCTTCCTTGTCGACCGCCAGCCGCAAGGGGTTGACCTCGATCCGCGGGTTGGATAGATCGGGGAACACGCGGGTGATGGCTCGACGCACCGCATCGAGTTCCGGCAGGGTCACGTCGAAGCTGCGGGCAGCCTTCTGCCTTGTATGTTCCTCGTTTTCCTTGAAATAGAACCACGCGAAAGCCGACTTGAACCGGGTGCTGGCCTCCAGGGCACCCACCAGGGCATCGAATCGACTGTAATCGGTAGGGAAGTTGCGGCGCCGCAACGGAATATCGAGCACGGCACGGGACACGCCGTAGTAGGCCACGACCGGCATCTCGAAATCCCGGTCCTCCTGCGAGGGGTCAATCACCTTCTCGTCCAGGTGGTTGCGCAGGGACCGAACTCCGGGACCGGTCGGGACGGCAGCCGCCGTGGTGCGGCTTCGATCCCGACGCTGAACCCGTTCCCATTCCAGCCCCGGGATGGTGCTTTTCAGCGTCACCCGCGTATAGGGCCGCACCCGGTTGCCGCTTTGATGAATCTCGCCTCTTTTTCTGAAATCAATGCCCGTGACCCCGGGAAGATGCTTCAGGATCTCGCCAAGCCCGATGGCGACACCATCCAGTATGGCCGTCTTCCCGGAACCGTTCTCGCCCATCAGGAGAGTCAATCGCGAGCCCAGTTCAACTTCGAGCCGCTCCCACAGGCGAAAATTGTCAAACGTCGCCAGCTGCAGCCTCACGGCACGGTGTTCCTGTTGTTAAGTCGAAGTGAATTCGACCCTGCGACACCGGCCCCTCCGAACGGGGCCACGCGCTCGACGCAGTAGCTCAGGGTCTCCAGTTTCTGTTCGATCACCCGTTGATCCATGCATCCCTCCGCGCGGCGAGGATGCGATCACGGTACGGCAGGAAATCGGCCTGATCGAACAGATGGCGGGTCATGTCCCGGATTCTAGGGAAACGCTGATCCATGTGCACGCTCGCGCTCGAGTCGCTTTCATGTGCGGCTGTGGCCGCGGAACGATTGGTTTACCATTCGGGTCTGGTCGCCATCATCGATTCCACGCGAGGCCGTTCCATGAGCAAGACCGTCACGCTGACCGACAACTCCACCGGCAAGAGCATCGAGCTGCCGCTGCAGGAGGGTTCGCACGGGCCCAACTGCATCGACATCCGCGCGCTGTACAAGGAGCTCGGCTACTTCACCTACGACCCGGGGTTCATGTCGACCGCCAGCTGTCGCTCGGACGTCACCTTCATCGACGGCGACGCCGGCACCCTGCTCTATCGCGGCTACCCGATCGAGCAGCTTGCCGGCCAGAGCACCTATCTGGAGGTGTGCTATCTGCTGCTCAACGGCGACCTGCCGTCCTCCGACGAGCTGCACGACTTCTCGCGCATCATCAAGGAGCACTCGATGCTGCACGAGGCGGTGCGCCGCTTCTTCGACGGCTTCCGCCACGACGCGCACCCGATGGCGATCATGGTGGGCGTGGTCGGGGCGCTGTCGGCCTTCTACCACGACAATGTGGACGTGCATAACCCGGAACACCGGCGCATCGCCGCGCACCGGCTGATCTCCAAGATGCCGACCATCGCCGCCTGGTCGTACAAGTACGCCAACGGCCAGCCGTTCATGTACCCGGACAACAACCTGTCCTACACCGCCAACTTCCTGTCGATGATGTTCGGCGTGCCCAGCGAGCCGTACCAGCCGAACCCGGTGTTCGTGCGCGCGCTGGACCTGATCCTGATCCTGCACGCCGACCACGAGCAGAACGCTTCGACCTCCACCGTGCGCCTGTCCGGCTCCTCCGAGGCCAACCCGTTCGCCGCGATCTCCGCCGGCATCGCCTCGCTGTGGGGTCCACTGCACGGCGGCGCGAACGAGAAGGTCATCCGCATGCTCGAGGAGATCGTGCACTCCGACAAGAGCGTCGAGGACTTCGTCGCCCGGGCCAAGGACAAGAACGACTCCTTCCGCCTGATGGGCTTCGGCCACCGGGTGTACAAGAACTACGACCCGCGCGCGAAGATCATCCGCAAGATGTGCCACGAACTGCTGGAAGAGATGGGCGACATGGGCGCCGACAACCAGCCGCTGTTCGACGTGGCCATGGAGCTGGAGCGCATCGCGATGGAGGACGACTACTTCATCGAGCGCAAACTCTACCCCAACGTCGACTTCTACTCCGGCATCATCCTGCGCGCGATGGGAATCCCCCTGAACATGTTCACCGTGATCTTCGCCCTGGCCCGCACCGTCGGCTGGATCTCGCACTGGAACGAGATGATGCAGGACCCCGAATCGCGCATCGGCCGCCCGCGTCAGCTCTACACGGGTTACCCCGAACGGGAGTACCGGCCGATCGAGGAGCGCTAGCCTTGTCCGGAGCGGGCTTGTCGAAGCGACGGGCAGGTGCTATGTACAGGACATGTGTCGGACACAAGGGAGGAACGACCCATGTCCACCGATCGGTTTTTCATGCTGTTTGCCGGTATCGTGGTCCTGATCAGCGCCCTGCTGACCTGGGCAGCCAGTCCGTGGTGGCTGCTGCTTGCCGTATTCATTGGCGTGCATCTGATCCAGGCCTCCTTCACCGGCTTCTGCCCCCTGGTGAAGATCCTGAAATCGACGGGACTGAAACCCGGCGAGATCTTTCGCTGAAGTCGGTCGCGCCACCGTCGGGGTGCCGGACAGAACCCCGGGACCCCCTTGTGTTTGGGGGCGCGAGCGCTCATATTAATAAACACTAATGCTTCACCAGGAGAGAACACCCCATGAGTATTGACCGCATCGTTATGGCCTTTGCCGGCACCGTCATCATCATCAGCGCCATTCTGGCGTGGCAGTTCAGCCCGCTGTGGCTGCTGCTGACCGGCTTTGTCGGCCTCAACCTGCTGCAGTCCGCCTTCACCGGCTTTTGCCCGCTGGCCATGATCCTCAAGGCCCTGGGCGTGAAGCCCGGCGAAGCCTTCAGCTGAGGCCAGCCCGGCAGACACCTCGCGCCCGCCCCGACCGGCGGGCGCACAAAAGGGCCCGGACGTCACCGTCCGGGCCCTTTTTCGTTCAGAGGCTCGGGCTTCAGGACCGGGGCCGGAGGCGTTCGGCGGCCTCGTCCAGCACGGCCCTCTGGCGGCCGGCCAGATGCCGCACTTCCTGGAGATAGAGCTCAAGCTGCATGCTCACGCTCCCATTCCCGGAACTCCAGCTCGCGCCAGGTACGTGTCAGGAACCACGCCCATGGCGGTCGATCCTCGCCGACCACCGGAATGCCCTCCTCGGCGACCACGGCCCGCATGGCCAGTCCGGCCCGCTCCAGATTGACGATGTCGACCCGGTCGTCGTGGGTGCCCAACGCGGCCGCAATCCGGCGACGCAGGGACTCGTCCCGCGCGAAAGCGTCCAGGGCATCATCAGGGGCGTCCGACCACTGCACGGCCAGGTCCCAGTCGCTTTGCTCGTGCGCATCGCCCCTCGCGCGACTGCCGATCAGTACCACGAAGTCCAGTCCGTCGAGGTCTTCAAGGGCGCGACGCAGTACCGTCGGTTCCGTCATGGTCCTGCTCCGTTGCGAGATTCAATGCAGGAATCATGGTAGCAGCCCCCGGGCGGAGAGCGCCGTTTACTCCGGTTCGCGCAGCCAGCAGGCGGCGCGGTGGTACGGCGCGGGGCGGAAATCGGGCGGGTCGCGGGTCTCGCAGACGCCGGCCATGGCCTGCGGGCAGCGTGGATGGAAACGGCAGCCCGGCGGCGGGCTGACCAGGCTGGGGGCCTCGCCGCCGGGGATCTCGCGCATCTGCCGAGCGTTGGCGGGGTCGGGGTCGGCCAGCGCCGACAGCAGCGCCTCGGTGTAGGGATGCTGCGGGGCGTCCAGCAGTGCGTCCACCGGCGCCTGCTCCACGATGCGGCCGGCGTACATCACCATCACCCGCCCGGCGTAGTGACGCACGGTGGAAAGGTCGTGGGTGATGTAGAGCAGCGCGATGTCGTGCTCGCGCTGCACCCGGTGCAGCAGGTCGAGGATCTCCACCCGCACCGAGGCGTCCAGCATCGACACCGGTTCGTCGGCGATGATCAGCTTCGGCCGCAGCAGCAGGGCACGGGCGATCACCACCCGTTGCTGCTGCCCGCCGGACAGCTGATGCGGGAACTTGCCGCGCACCTGGGCCACCGGGGTCAGGCCGACCTCCTCCAGCGCCGCGTCGATGCGCCGTTCGCGCTCGGCGCGCGGGCCGATCCCGTGCACGACCAGCGGTTCCTCCAGCGCGCGGCGGATGTCCATGAACGGCGGCAGGGCGCCGTAGGGATCCTGCTGCACGTACCCCACCCGGGCGCGGTACGCCTTCAGGTCGGCTCCCTTCAGATCGGCCAGCGACTGTCCCTCGAAGCGCACCGCCCCGCCGGTGGGCCGGTTGAGCCCCAGCAGGGTGCGCGCCAGCGACGACTTGCCGCAGCCGGACTCGCCCACCACCGCGGCGGCCTCGCCGGCATCCAGGGTGAAACGCACCCCGTCCACCGCGCGCACGGTCCCGGTGCGGATGAATCCCCACTGGCGCAGTTCGAAATGGGTCTGCAGGTCTTCGGCGACCAGCAGGGGTTCACTGCGGTCACGGGTGTTCATCCGGTCCCTCCCGCTTCGTGCAGCCAGCAGCGCACGCGATGGCGCGCATCCGGGTGGAACACCGCCGGGTCCTCGGCGCAGCGTTCGAACCGCCGCGGGCAACGCTCGGCGAAGCGGCAGCCGGTCGGCGGATCCTGCAGGCTGGGCGGACGCCCGGGAATGGGCACCGGCGGTTCTTCCTGGCGCAGCCGCGGCACCGAGGCCATCAGCATTTGCGAATAGGGGTGCCCCGGGGCGGTGAAGAAGGCCTCGGCGGACGCCTCCTCCACCACCTGCCCGGCATACATCAGGGCGACGCGGTCGGCCAGTTCGCTGGAGGTGGCCACGTCGTGGGTGATCAGCACGAAGCTGGTGCCGCGATCGCGCTTGATGCGCTTGAGCACGTTCATGATCGAGGCCTGGGTCAGCACGTCCAGTGCCGAGGTCGGCTCGTCGAGGATCACCAGGTCGGGGTCGGTCACCAGCGCCATCGCCAGCACCGCGCGCTGGCGCATGCCGCCGGACAGCTCGTGCGGATAACGCTGCAGGAAGTCCGTGGCGATGCCGACCTCCTCGAAGGCCTCGGCCGCACGGGCCATGGCCGCACGCCGCGACCATCCCCGATGGATGCGCAGCGGCTCGGCGACCTGTTCGCCCACCCGCACCACCGGGTTCAGCGCATTCATCGCGGCCTGCATCACCAGCGCGATGCGTACCCAGCGTACCTCGCGGCGGAAGCGCTCCTCGGACAGGGCCAGCACGTCGCGCCCGTCCAGGCGTACCTGGCCGGTGGGTCGCCCGGCATTGCGCGGCAGGGTGCGCAGCAGGACCTTGGCCAGCGAGGACTTGCCGCAGCCGGACTCGCCCAGCACCACCAGCGCCTCGTTGCGGCGGATCTCCAGATTGACCCCGTCGACCGCGTTCACCGGGCCCTGCTCGGTGCGGTACTGCATCCGCAGGTCCTCGATCTCCAGCAGCGGGCTGTCGGGATTGGCCGTCACCGCCATCACAGGTTCCTCAGCCGGGGATTGAACACGCGGTCCAGGGCGAAGCCGAGCATGGCGAAACCCAGTCCGGTCAGCATCAGCAGCGCCGCGGGGCTCACCACCCAGTAGTAGAACCCGTGGTACAGGGCCGACTGCGCCTGGGCGTCGTGCAGCACCTTGCCCCAGGTCGGCAGCACCGGATCCCCCAGGCCCAGCACCGCCAGCGACGCCTCGAGGAAGACGTAGGTCGGGATCAGGGTCACGAACGTGGGGATCAGCACCGGCAGGATGCGCGGCACCATGTAGCGCAGCACGATCCGCGGGCTGCCGGCGCCGTAGGCGCGCGCCGCCTCGATGTACGGGGCCTGGCGGATCGGCAGCAGCATCGCACGGTACATCTTGATCCCGGCGGAGAAGATCCCCAGGGCCACCACCACGCCCAGCATCAGCCAGATACTGGTGGAATAGAGCGTGCCCACCATCACCAGGATGGGCAGCAGCGGCAGGATGATGTTGACCTCGGTCAGGCGCTGGATCGCGGCATCCACCCAGCCGCCGTACCACACGCCGGCGGCGGCGATGATCAGGGTGGTGATGGTGGTCCCCACCGCGGCGATCAGCCCGAACGCCAGCGCCACCGGGGTGCCCCACAGCAGGGCCACGGACAGATCGCGACGCTGATGGTCGGTGCCGAACAGCCCGTGGACCTGCCCGTAGGCCACCAGTTCGGCGTCCATGCGGCCTTCGGGCTCGAAATGCACGGTTTCCAGTACCAGCTCGTAGGTCCCCGGCAGGACCCGGGGTTCCGGGTCTTCGACATCGGCGTCACTGAACAGACCAACCTGCGGGGCATGCCCCAGGCGCCCCTCCAGGCCCTGGTCCTGGGAGATCGACACCCGCTCCTCGGCACTGACCCGCCGCGAGCCCAGGGCCACCTCGCTGCCGTCGGGCCGGTGCCAGCTCATGCGCACGAACGGCGGCCGCTGCTCGAACTCGGCCTGCAGGAACAGGTTGATCTCCCCCGGGAAATCGTCATAGGGGAAGTCGAAGCGCAGGGTCTGCTCCTCGATGCGTCCTCCGTCGAAGGCCGCGAATTCCCGCTCGGCCGCCTCGCTCCCGGCCTTCACGGTGCGCGGCGCGTTGCCGCCGAACAGCCGGTCCGTCCACACCGGCGCGGCATTCACCGGCAGATCCTGCCAGACCTCGCCGCCGCGCCAGAGCTTCTGCGCCTCGCTGTACGGGATGGCGGTGACCGCGTAGATCGCCGTGCCCAGCAGGGCGAGGATGATCAGCATCCCCGCCACCGCCGACGGATAGCGTCGCAGCCGACGCAGGCCCTCGCTCCAGGGGCTCATGAACGGCCTCCTTCAATGCGCACGCGCGGATCGAGGATGGCGTAGAGGAAGTCCAGCACGAACACGGTGATGGCCAGCAGGTAGGCAAAGATCACCACCGATCCGATGATCACCGGGGTGTCGCGATGGCCGATGGCCTCGAACAGCAGCGTGCCCAGACCCGGCCAGTTGAACACCTGTTCGAGGATGATCGCGCCGCTCCACAGCCCGATCAGCATCAGCAGGAAACTGGTCACGATGGGCGACAGCGTGGGCCGCAGGATGTAGCGCTGTTCGATCAGGCGATCCGGCAGCCCCTTGGCGCGTGCCATCTCCACGTAGTCCTCGCTGGAATGGATCAGAAAGAAGGTGCGCCAGGAATAGATCGAGATGAAGATCTGCGAGATGAACATCGCCAGCACCGGCAGCGCCATGTGCCGGAGCACGCTGGAGGCGTAGGCCCAGCCGTCCTCCGGCGGTGGCACCGAGACCATCCCTCCCGCCGGGAACAGCGGCCAGATGAACGCCAGCAGCAGGATCAGGAAGATACCGTAGAACCACCCCGGCGCCGCCGAGCTGGGCGCCAGCCCGATGACGCTCTGATCCAGCGCCGAGCCGTAGCGCCGCGACAGCCCCAGCGCGGCAAACACCGCGACGAAGAACACCAGCAGGTTGGCGGTACCGAACAGCAGCAGGGTGGCCGGCAGGCGTTCGGCGATGATGTTGAAGACCTGGCGCGAGCCGGCATCGGAATGCATCTCCTCGGCCCGGCCCAGGTCCAGGATCATCGCCTGGTAGAGATAGTCGAAACTGCGCCAGATGAAGGGCTCGTCCAGGCGCAGGCGCTCCACTTCCAGCGCCACCTGCTGCTCGACCAGCTCGGTCCGCTCAGCGGACGGCAGATCATGGAACGCCGGATCCGCACGCACCGCCTCGGCCGCCGTGGTCTCGATCTGGGCCAGGCGCAGGTCATCCACCTGCCCGCCCATGTTGGCGATCACGATGGTCAGATAGACCCCGATCAGCACCGTCACCAGCAGCGCCAGCAGGCGCTTGCCGGTAAACACGGCCAGGCGGCGCAGATCGCGCAGCCAGCCGCGTCGGGCGGCGTTGACGGCCCCGTCAGTCATCGCCTTCCTCCGCTGGATCGGCCCGTGGTTGCGGCACCCGCCCGCCTGGCACCGTGGCGAACGCATGGGTGGCAAAGGCCGGCAGGGCGACCGGCGTCGCGGTCACCGCGAACTCCAGGCTGTTAGCCCCGGTACCCAGTGCGTCGAGGATCTCCGCATCCAGATGCAGGCGCCAGCGCCCTTCCGCATCCGGCTCCAGTTCGCCGCGCCGCGCGAGGCGGTCGTCGCCATCGAACAGCATCCAGCGCACCTCGTCGATGTCCTCATGCGGATACGGCTCGCCGCCAAAACGGATGTCGAGATCCAGACTGACCGCCTCGCCCAGCTCGGCGATCAGCGGGCCGTCCACGCTGACCTCGGGGATCCGCGGCTCCGCAAAGCGCAGCCACTTGTCCGCCGGATCGGGGAAGTCCTCGAAGCGGCGCAGCACCAGACTACCCTCCACCGCGCGCACGCGGTGCAGATAGAACGGCCCGTCGCCAACCCAGAAATGCCCGCGTTCGGCCTGCCACTGCTCCAGCGCCGCGTAGCGTTCGCGGATCTCCTCCGGATCGACCCACTCGCTCAGGGTCTCCTCGAACGGCAGCCGCTCCGCCGCGCGCGCCGCGCGCAGGTAGTCGCGCAGGATCTCCAGCGCCGGCCCGCCCACCAGGTTGGTCTGCTCCACGCCGCGCCGGTCGGCCTGACCGGTGGAAAAGGCCAGATCGCCCTGGCGCTCGGCCTCGATCCCCAGCCCCAGCACATGCCAGGGCTGGGTGGCGGGCACGCGGTTGGCCACCAGGTTCTCCGCATCCGGGAACACCTGATCGCTGTAGACCTCCACCGTCAGCGGGTCGGTATCCGTGATGCGCCAGCCGCGGAAATGGCGCTCATAGACCGAAAACGTGGGCACGTGCCCCGGATCGAACAGCGCGCTGTCCTCATCGGCACGTTCGAAGGTCAGGATCCACGGCAGGATCATGTCGGCGACCGACACCCGGGAACCATCGTGCCAGTAGCGATCCAGGTACCCGTCGTGGAATTCGATCTCGGTACGCGAACGCGCCGTCAGGCCCTCCGGTTCGGCCTCGTCCACCGTCACCTTGCGCCCTTCTGCGGCGTCCCAGCGCAGCCAGGCATCGCCGGGCACCTCGATGCGCTCCACACTCTCCAGCTCCACCCAGTCCAGCGTGCGCCCGACCGGCGCGTCCTCTTCCACCGTGACCCGGGCGCGCGCGATGCGCTGGGGCCGGTAGAGCCCGGTGAACGGATCGGCCAGCGCCGCCGGGTCCGACAGGGAACGCAGGATCATCTGATCGAAGATCCAGTTGGAACCGGCCACCGGGTTCCACGGCTCGGTCAGCATGCTGGGCGTGCCGATGACCACGCGGCCACCCACGCCGTCACGAAAGCGCAGGGTATAGGGCCACAGGCCGGAGCCGGTCACGCCGCCGGCCAGATCCACCGCCACCTCGAGGTTCGCGGCATGCGGCCAGACGCTTTGCTGATCCACCAGCCAGATGCGCACCGAATCCTTCATGGCCAGCTCCAGCGCGCGCGCCATCAGCTCCTCGCGCTCTTCCACGGACTGATACTCGCGGCGTTCCAGGCGCTCGGCGAGCTCGTCCAGTTCGGGATCGGGATCGTAGGCCTGCCACAGGGGGTCCGGTCGCCCGCGGGGGGTGTAGTAATAGTTGAAGTCGCCGCCGACATCGCGGTTGATGACCGTGGATATCCAGCCGCCGGTATACACGTGCCAGCGGCCGGCGGCAGGATCACTGGCTATCCACAGGCGCGTCGCCTCGTCCGCGGTGCGGTACAGCCGCTCGGTCTCGAAGCCGAGGTCCTCCAGCCGGTTGGCCACGTAGTCGCCCACCCGCTCGCGGTTGTCCTCGGTGCGGATCAGCACCCGAATGCTCACGGGCGCGTCGTCATGGAACCAGCGACCGTCGCGCTGTTCCGCGCCCAGGGCCTCCATGCGTTCGCCGATCACCCGGCGCGCACGTTCGGCATCGTGGCGGTAACGGATCTCGAGCTCGCGCGCCGGTCCGGCCAGGCGTGCGTAGTCCGGAAAGGCGGTGTTCAGCGGGAGATAACGCGGCGTGGCGAGCCCGCCGTAGAGCTCTTCCGCAATATGGCTGCGATCCACCAGCCAGTTCACCGCCTCGCGGATCTCGCGATCGGCGAAGGGGTTCAACTGGCCGTCCTCGAACTCGGCCGGATTCAGCGTGAGTTCGGCCACCGAACCGCGCGAGAAATGGTGCCCCACCGCGGGCGAAGCCTGGATCTGGCGAAACAGCGTGGCCGAATCCAGCCCCTGGCCGAACAAATGATGCGACCCCCGTTCGATCAGCGCAGTGATGCGGCCGGGGTCGGATTCCACGGTGAACACCACCTCGTCCACCAGTGCGCCGCGGCGCTCGGAGGCATCGCCCGGCTGCACGGTCGGCGCCGCGCCCTGGTCGACGCCGCGGCCGCCCATCCACAGGGTCCCCGCAATCGCCACGGCCAGCAGGGCGAGGATCAACAGGGGCAGCAGGCGGCGCAGATCGAACAAGGGATCTCCTCGGGATACGGGCTCAGGGCGTGGCGTCGGGGGTGGGTTCGTCGCGCAGCTCGTCGATCACTTCACGCACCTCGTCGGTGTCCCACTCGATGGCCTCGTTCACGGAATAGCGCACCCGGCCCTCGCGGTCCAGCAGGAACGAGCTGGGGAAGGCGAACACGCCCCATTCCTGCGAGACCGCCCCATCCTCGTCCATCAGCACCGGGAAATCGACCTCGACCTCTTCCATGAATTCCAGGATGTGCTCGGGCGACTCGCGGAAATTGATCGACACGATCGCGAACTCGTCCTCGTCATACGAGCCTTCGAGGCGGTTCATCGACGGGATCTCGTGCACGCAGGGCGGGCACCAGCTGGCCCAGAAGTTCACCAGCGTCACCTGACCGGCACGATCCTCCAGCCGGTGGGTCTCGCCGCGCACGGTGGAACTGGCGCGTTCCAGCAACAGCGAATCGAGCAGGTCCACCACCCACACCGTGGCGCCCTGCTCCGCCAGTTCGCCCAGCAGCTCGCGCGGGGCATCCAGCTCCTCGGCCGCCGGGATCAGCCAGATGAACAGCGGACCCGTGCCTTCGGCCTCGCCGAGGGTCTCTACCTCCAGGAGATCCCCGCCATCCAGTTCGATGGTGAACTCCTTCGCCGCGCCGTCGGCCAGCAGGCCCGACGGCAAAAGGAGAAAGACCAGCCACAACAGCGCACGCCCCGTCCGGGACCACGGAATCGACCGCACATTGAACCTCGCGAAAGAAAGGATCCACCGCGGGAAAGACGCACCCGGGGCCCGTCCGCTTCCCCGGGCAGGATCCGATCATCCGACATGGCCCGTCGCCTTGCAATGGCCGGGCGGGGCCGCCCCCCGAGCGTCAGCGGGAGATCACCCCCCGGTCATGGACA
>NZ_MUZR01000050.1:0-6664 GCF_001995255.1 Thioalkalivibrio halophilus
GTGGGCATGACCCGCGCCCGTCATGCCTGCTGGATGGCGATCGCGCCCGTGCGCCACGGCAACCGCAAGGATAGCGATCTGCACCGCACGGCCGTCGGCTACCTGCTGTTCGGTCCGGAGGGCGTGGAGCCGCCGGCGCTGGCCGCGCGCATGGAGGAACTGCGCGACGACGACGGCCATGTGCGGGTGGAGCCGCTGCCGCCGCCGGCGGTCGAACGCTGCCGCGCGGGCGAAGCCGCGCCGGCCACCGGGCCCGCGCGGGTCCCGCGACGCCGGGTGCGCGAGCCCTGGTGGGTGGCCAGTTACAGCGCCATCGCACGGCGCGAGGAGCCGGGTCCGGACGACAGTGCCGCGTCCGCCGATGCCGGCCCCGATGCCCCGGACACCGCCGAGGAGGACATCCTGCGCGAGGACGCCGGCGCGCGTGATGTCGACGCGGCCGTCGATGGTGACCCCGGGGTGGACACCGGGACGGACACCGGGGCGGTGACCACGGCCCCGGCCGGCGGGCACCACGACTTCCCGCACGGACCGGAGCCCGGCACCTTCCTGCACGGCCTGCTGGAGTGGGCCGGCGAACAGGGCTTCGCGCGGGTGGCCGGCGATCCCGCGCGTCTGCACGCCGAGGTCGCGCGACGCTGTGGTGCCCGCGGCTGGGACGACTGGGTGCCGGTGCTGCAGACCTGGCTGCACCAGCTGCTGGCGGCCGGGTTCCCGCTGGACGGCGCTGCGGGATTCTCGCTGGCGGGGCTGGACAGCTATCAGGCCGAGCTCGAGTTCCTGTTCGAGACCCGCTGGCTGCACAGCGACACTCTGGATGCGGCGGTGCGCCGTGATGTCCTGCCCGGGGAGTCGCGCCCGCCGGCCGGCAGCAAGTGGATCAACGGGATGCTCAAGGGCTTCGTCGATCTGGTGTTCCGGCACGGGGAGCGTTATTACGTGGCCGACTACAAGTCCAACCGCCTCGGTGCCGGGCCGGAGGCCTACACCGCGGCGCAGCTGAACGCGGCGGTGCTGGATCACCGCTACGACCTGCAGCTGGTGCTCTACACCCTGGCGCTGCACCGCCTGCTGAAGGCCCGCCTGCCCGGCTACGACTTCGACGCGCACATGGGCGGCGGGGTCTATCTGTTCCTGCGCGGGGTGGATGCGCCGGGGCGGGGCGTGTTCCATCAGCGCCCGCCGCGCGAGCTGATCGAGTGGCTGGACCGGGCCTTCGCCCAGGGCCCGGATCGCCCGGCAGTGCGCTCCACGGAGGCCGGGGCATGACTGCGGCCATCGCGGCGCGGCCGGATGCCGCCGGGGTGCTCGCGCGTCTGGCCGAATGGGAACAGGCCGGCTGGCTGCGCGGCGTGGACCGCGCGCTGGTGCGCCTGCTGCACGAGGAACTCCCGGAGCTGGATCCGCTGGCCCTGCTGCTGGCGGCGCTGGCCAGCCATCAGGCCGGGCGCGGGCATGTGTGTCTCGATCTTGACGCGTTGCTGGAGGCCCCCGACCGTACCCTGGCGCTGCCGCCCGAGGGCGAGGCGGCCACCGCGGTGCTGCCCTCCGAGGCCCTGCGCGGAACCACCCGGGCGGAACTGGAACAGGCGCTGGCGGACGCGCGGCTGTGCGCCGATGACGCGCCGGGTGCCAGCCCGCTGGTCCGTGCCCGGGGCCAGCTCTATCTGCGCCGCTACTGGCAGGCCGAGCGCCGGGTGGGCGAGGCGGTGCGCGCCCGGCTGGAAGACGCCCCCGCCTGGCGCGAGGCCCTGGATCCCGCCCGCACCCGGCAATGGCTGGACCGGCTGTTTCCCGCCGCGGCACCGGGGGGCGGCCCGGACTGGCAGCGCATCGCCTGTGCCCTGGCGGCCGGCAGCGGCTTCGGCGTGATCACCGGCGGTCCCGGCACCGGCAAGACCACCACCGTGCTGCGCCTGCTGGCTCTGCTGCAGGGCCTGCAGGGCGACGGCGAGGCTTTGCGCATCCGTCTGGCCGCGCCCACCGGCAAGGCGGCCGCGCGGCTCAATGCCTCGGTGGGCGGGGCGCTGGACCGCCTGAACCTCGAGGCCCTGCCCGACGGCGAGCGCCTGCGCAGCCGCATCCCCGCCGGGGTGGTGACCCTGCATCGGCTGCTGGGGGCGCGACCGGGGGCGCGCGGCTTCCGCCATGATGCGGCAAACCCGCTGCCGGTGGACGTGCTGGTGGTGGACGAGGCGTCGATGATCGATCTGGAACTGATGGCCGCGCTGGTGGAGGCGGTGCCGCGCCACGCGCGCCTGATCCTGCTGGGTGATCGCGACCAGCTGGCCTCGGTGGAGGCCGGCGCGGTGATGGGCGAACTCTGTGCCCGCGCATCCGACGGCCATTACACCCCGGAGACCGTGGCCTGGCTGACGGCACATGCCGGTGCAGAGATCCCGGCCGCGCTGCAGGACGGCGCCGGCCAGGCACTGGACCAGCACGTGGTGATGCTGCGTCACAGCCATCGTTTCGATGCCGACAGCGGCATCGGCCAGCTGGCCACCGCGGTCAACGAGGGCCGGGCCGGGGAGGTGCGCCTGCCCACCCTCGATGGCGCGGTGGACCGGCTGACCCTGGAGGCTGGCGACGGGCGTGGCTGGCTGGCGCGGGTGCTGGACGGCGACCCGCAGCGCGAGGCCGCCGGGTATCGCCATTACCTCGAGGCCCTCGCGCGGCTGCGGCCCGCCGGCGGGGCCGCGCGCGGTGCATGGGAGGACTGGGCGCGCGAGGTGCTGCAGGCGCACGGGCATTTCCAGCTGCTGTGCGCGGTGCGTCGCGGCCCCCGGGGGCTGGAGCAGCTGAACCGCCGCATCGCGGCGGCACTGCGGGAGCGGGGCCTGCTGGCGGGCGAGGGGACATGGGTCGAGGGACGGCCGGTGATCGTGACCCGCAACGACTACGCCCTGGGCCTGATCAACGGCGACATCGGCATCGCGCTGGCCGTGCCACGCTGGCTGGCCGCGGGCGAGGACGGGCCGCAGGGCGACGCAGCCACCTCCGGGCCGGAGTCGCGGGTGCTGCGGGTGGCCTTCCTCGCCACCGACGGCCGGGTGCGCTGGATCCCGCCCAACCGCCTGGAGGGCGTGGAGTCCGCCTTCGCCCTGACCGTGCACAAGGCGCAGGGCTCCGAGTTCGACCACGTGGCCCTGATCCTGCCGGACACCGACAGCCCGATCCTGACCCGCGAGCTGGTCTACACCGCCATCACCCGCGCCAGCCGCCGTTTCACCCTGCTGGAACCCCGCCCCGGCCGCCTCGAAACCGCCGCGGGCCGCCGCATCCGCCGCGGCGGCGGCCTGCACCGCTGGCTCGAGAGCAGTCCGTGACGGTGAATGCCGTGACAGGCGAGACGAGATAGAGTGTGACGCGACGCGAAAGGAGGTCGTAATGGCGGATCTGGATGTGCGCTGGAAACAGCGCCTGACGAATTTCCGGCGGGCCCTGGCACAGCTGGAGAGTGCCGTGCGTCTGGCGCAGCAGCGCGAGCTGTCGGATCTGGAACGCCAGGGGTTGATCCAGGCCTTCGAGTTCAATCATGAGCTGGCCTGGAACGTGATGAAGGATTATTTCGCCTGGCAGGGCAATACCGCGATCACGGGCTCGCGCGACGCGATCCGGGAAGCCTTTGCGAAGGGGCTCGTCGAAGATGGCGAAGGCTGGATGGAGATGATCCGCAGCCGGAATCTGACGGCCCATGCCTATAACGAGAAGGTGGCCCGCGAGATCGCCGAGCAGGTGGTGTGGCGCTATCACGCGCTGTTCGATGCGTTCGCGAGGCGCATGGGCGAGCTGGAAGGGCTGGCATGACGGCAGCGGCCAGTGTTACGAAGTTCGGGTTGCCGGCCGATGTGGTCATGCGCCTGTGCGCGGTGTTCGCCGGCTGGCCGGAGATTACCGGCGTGTTATTGTACGGCTCGCGCGCGAAGGGGACCTGGCGCAAGGCCTCGGATATCGATCTGTGCCTGCAGGCGGATACCCTTGGCGTGCGCGACCTTCTCCGGATCGAGGGCGAGATCGATGACCTGCTGTTGCCGTGGAAGGTGGATCTGTCGTTGTGGCACCAGATCGAGGAAGAAGACCTGCGCGGGCACATCCGCCGTGTGGCGGTGGAGCTGTGCCCTTCGGACATCCTCGCCGGGTGAAGCTGCCCGCACCTCGCCCGGGCATCGGGGTGGATAACCCCTCGGCGGGCGCGGCCGCCGTGGAAATCTCCCGGGGTGTCTCGTACCCTCCGGGGTCGTTCGCCCATCCCGATCCGGAGACACCGTGGCCGATATCCTGAATCCGTACGCCGACGATCAGCCCGAGTCGAAATACATCGTGCTGCGCGCACGCAGTGGCCAGGAGGTCTCCGCCAACTTCACCCTGCAGGACCGGCGGGGGCGCCAGAGCGCGGCGGAGTACCTGTTCCACCTCTACTCCACCATCAAGGAAAAGGTGGGCGAGCCGACCCTGGACACCGCCGCACCCTCGCCGGACGACCAGGACGCCATGCAGCGACTGATCCTCTACACCGCCGGTGCCCACGACACCATGTTCGGCACCTTCAATGGCTCTGCGGAAATACCCGAGGAGGAGCGAAACGAGTTCGTGGAGCTCTTCCTGCTGGCCTGCGCCACGGTCATCGAGGGCAAGCGGATCACCATCGACCTCCAGCGGGGCCTCATCGACGCCGAGGTGGCCTGACTTCGAGGGACCCCTGGCCGTCGCCCGTAGCGGGCGGACCCGGGGTCCCGTACCGAAAGGGGACCCGGGATGACGCCGAGGACGTTTACTGGCAAGCGTGGACGACCCTCTCCCCCTCCCCGGAGAACTCGATACCGTCCCTCTCGTACTCGACGATGACCCTGAGCGAGCCTTCCTCGCCATATTCAAGTTCGGAATCGAAGTCGATCTCGTATTGATCGCTGAACAGCAGGCTGGTCACTTGCTGAAAGACCTGCTGAAGGTTTTCGTCACCTGCCGCTTCGTAGAACAGGCCGCCCGTCTCGCGCGCGAGCTTTCGCAGATGGTCTTCGTCGAAGTCGCCGAACCCGATGGTGAACACGGGGATGCCGGCCGCGTTGGCCAGTTCGATCGCATCGTCCACATCGGCGTCGGACTCGTTGTCCATGCCGTCGGTCTGGGAGATGATGGCCTTGCGGTCCTTGTCGCGTTCGGTGGTCCGCTCGATGGCCTCGACGGTGGCGTCGTACAAGGCGGTGCGACCGCCGGCACCGTCGGGTTCCTTGTCGATCGCGAGTTCCAGCACGCCTTTGTCCGAAGTGAACTGCGGGGTCATGAGCTCGACCTCAGTGGCGTATTTGATGATGTCTGCTTCATCCTCGGACAGCATCGCGTCGACCAGTAACTTTGCTCCCTCTTTCATGTTGGATACCGCGCCGGGGACGTCGTCGGTGATACTGGCGCTGTAGTCCATGGCGACGCTGAACGCGAGGTTGGTGAAGCTTTCTTCGATCCAGGTGACGTGGACCGGTTGGGATTCCATGCCGGAGCTCTCCACCAGCGTGAAATTTGCAGGGTCCTCGTGCAGCCCCTTGACCGGGTATCCCGCCTGATCGATGACGGAAATATAGGCTTTGTCCAGCTCCCCCGGGCACGCGTTGACCTGGTTGACCTGGACGTTGAGATCCGGATCAATATGGGCATATTCGCCGTCCAGGCTGGCGGCATGCCCGACCGAGGGGGCGTTGGGATCGTCGCTCTCCACGATCAACAGCGCCCGGTACTCGCCGAAATTCTGCTGGCCGGGGCCGAATGCCACCTCAATGGTGCAGCTGTCGCCGGGGTCGAGTGTCAGGCTGAGCGCGTCGCAGGGGGCGTCACCACCGCCCTGGTCCAGGATGAAGGCGTTCGGATCCTGCCCTGCCAGATACATGTTCGAGATGTCGTAGGACGTCGAACCTTCGTTGCTGATGGTGAATTGCCGCGGGGGCGTGTGTTCCTGGTTGCCCTCCGTAACGACTTCGAAGTCGAAATGTTCGGGCAGTACGTTGACGTCGGTCGAGTCGCCCCCTCCGCTACTGCCACCACTACTGCCGCCGCCACCGCTGCTTCCGCCGCCCCCTCCGCCGCCGCAGCCAGTCAGGCCGATTGACGCAGCCAGCAGGGCCGGAACCAGGAGTCGGGACTGTCCGATATCAAACCTCATGGTGTTCTTCTCCATCGATGTAGGGGGGACGGTGCTGTTGGAGAAGCCGGCCCATCCGTCCGGCGGCCAGGTTCAGCATCGCAAGCCTTTTCGGAAGTTGCCCCTGCGGGTTTTGTGAAACCGTTCTCTCGGGGGTTCCTGTCCAATGCCCTAGCAAGCCTCAGGCCAGAGAAGATCACCTTCCTGTTTTCAGCAACTTGGTGAGTTGGCTGCGTACGGTTACGAACCGGGATGTAAAATGCGCGGACAGGCTGAGGCTTGTTTGCCCTGCAGGGGCGAGGCAGGCAGCCGCGGTGCGGTACCGGATGCAGTATTTATCCCGGGGCGTCGTCGAAGTCGAGGGCGTGCCTCCCGCCGGCCAGTCGGTGGCTTCCGTGCACTCCCGCCTGCTCGCACGGGTACCAAAAACGGGACCGGTATTCGGACTCCATTCGAGGAATGGGGCGATGACGGCGTAAACCGGACGGACAGATCGAGATTCAAGATGAGGGGCGCGAGCGCAAGCGAGTG
>NZ_MUZR01000050.1:6714-43193 GCF_001995255.1 Thioalkalivibrio halophilus
AAGCGAGTGGTGGGCCCGGTCGGACTCGAACCGACGACCAAGGGATTATGAGTCCCCTGCTCTAACCAACTGAGCTACAGGCCCGGGTGCTCGGGTGGGTTCGCAGCGGGGCCGCAAACGGATGCGGCGCCATTCTACCCCGAGGGGGCAGGGCGCCGCATCGTGGAGGGGACGGCCCGTCTGCGGGACGGGCGCGAGGTACCGGTTATTCGGCGTCCATGTAGGTGCGCAGCAGTTCGGCGCGGGTCGGGTGGCGCAGCTTGCGCAGGGCCTTGGCCTCGATCTGGCGGATGCGCTCGCGGGTCACGTCGAACTGCTTGCCGACCTCCTCCAGGGTGTGGTCGGTGTTCATGTCGATGCCGAAGCGCATGCGCAGGACCTTGGCCTCGCGCGGGGTCAGCGTGGACAGGATCTCGCGGGTGGCCTCGGTGAGGCTTTCCTGCGCGGCGGACTCGGTCGGGGAGGCGACCTTTTCGTCTTCGATGAAGTCGCCCAGGTGGGAGTCCTCGTCGTCGCCGATCGGGGTCTCCATGGAGATCGGTTCCTTGGAGATCTTCATCACCTTGCGGATCTTGTCCTCGGGCATCTCCATGCGCTCGGCCAGCTCTTCCGGCGTGGCCTCGCGGCCCATCTCCTGCAGCATCTGGCGGGAGACGCGGTTGAGCTTGTTGATGGTCTCGATCATGTGCACCGGGATGCGGATGGTCCGGGCCTGGTCCGCGATGGAGCGGGTGATGGCCTGGCGGATCCACCAGGTGGCGTAGGTCGAGAACTTGTAGCCGCGGCGGTATTCGAACTTGTCCACCGCCTTCATCAGGCCGATGTTGCCTTCCTGGATCAGGTCGAGGAACTGCAGGCCGCGGTTGGTGTACTTCTTGGCGATGGAGATGACCAGGCGCAGGTTGGCCTCGACCATTTCTTTCTTGGCGCGGCGGGCCTTGGCCTCGCCGATGGACATGCGGCGGTTGATCTCCTTGATCTCGGAGATGCTGAGGCTGGCCTCGCGCTCGATCTCGGCCAGTTTCTTCTGCGTGCGCACGATGTCGTCCTCGAGATCACCGAGGGCGTTGACGTACTTGCCCTTGCCTTCCTTCTGGACTTCCTGGATCCAGTTGAGGTTGGTCTCGTTGCGCGGGAAGCCGTCGATGAAGGTCTTGCGCGGCATATGCGCCTGGTTCACGGCCATGTCCATGATCCGGCGTTCGTGCTTGCGGATCCGGTCGATGGTCGTGTGCAGTTCCTGGGTCAGCTGGTCGACCACGCGCGGCACCAGCTTGAACTCCATGAAGTACTTCGCGGTTGCCTCGCGCGCGGTGGCATACGCTTCCATGTCGCCGGCCTCGAAGGCGGCGTGGGCGCGGGCGTGCAGTTCGCGCAGTTTCTCGAAGCGCTGGCGGGCTTCTTCGGGGTCGGGGCCGTTGTCCACCGGTTCGCCGGCCTCTTCGTCGGCTTCGTCCACGGCCTCGGAGATGGCGTCCAGTTCGGGCGAGGCGGCCTCTTCCTTCTTCGGCTGAGGCTGCTCCTTGACGTCGACCTCTTCGGCCAGGCCACGGGCGACGGCCTCGCCATTGGTGCCGTCGGGCTCGATGAAGGACACCACCAGGTCGGTCAGGCGGCTGCCGTTCTCGACGATCTGGTCGTAATCCTTGATGAGCTTGTCGATCGCGCCGGGATGGTGGGCCAGCGCGAACAGGACCTGCATCAGGCCCTCTTCGATGCGCTTGGCGATGCGGATCTCGCCCTCGCGGGTGAGCAGCTCCACAGTACCCATCTCGCGCATGTACATGCGCACCGGGTCGGTGGTGCGGCCGAAGTCGCTGTCGGCGGAGGCCAGCGCGGCGACCGCGTCCTCGGCGTCTTCGTCGGCGGACACCGAGCCGTCGGACAGCAGCAGGCTGTCGGCGTCCGGGGCCTGCTCGTGGACTTCGATGCCCATGTCGTTGATCATCGCGATGATGTCTTCGACCTGGTCGGAGTCGATGATGGTTTCGGGCAGGTGGTCGTTCACCTCGGTATACGTGAGGTATCCCTGCTCCTTGCCCTTGGCAATGAGTTCCTTGAGCTGGGATTGCTGCTCTTCACGGTTCATCGCGATCTGATCTCCGAGGTTCGTCGTTCGGCTTCGAAAAGTGAACCCTGCATTATAGCAGAAGTGTCTTATATTGCTCGCCCCGTGAGGCGCGCGAAAAATGGTTCGTGCAATCAAGTGGATGCGGGCACGAACGGGGATTTCAAGGGGCCATGGGCTGCGGCTGCGGCTGCGGCGCGGTCTCGCCTTCAGCCCTGCAGGATGGAGGTGAGACGCGCGAGTTCGTCGCGTTGTTCCGTATCCAGACTCCCGGAAGCGGTGAGTTCACGGATGCGTTCGCGGCAGTGGCGCCGCAGCAGCTGGTCGGCGGCGTCCAGTGCGACCTGACGGGTCATCCCGTCTTCGCCGTCGTGCAGCTCGGCGCTGGCCAGCGACAGCAGGCGTTCGAAGCGCGGGTGTTCGCGGAATCGTTCCAGCAGCCGCGCGGTATCCGGCCGCGGCTGCTCGCCCAGGGCTTCCAGCAGTCGGCCGAGGGTGCCGGAAGCCTCGCCGCTGGCGGCCGCCAGCTCGCGCAGGGCGGGTGTGTCCCAGTCCAGTTCCGGGTGCTGCAGGATGCGCGCGAGCAGGGCGGCCCACAGGGTCGTGCTGCGGCGCCCGCTCGAAGGCGCGGATTCGCCGCGGGGACGACTGACAGGCGGGCCGTACGGCGAAGGCGTTTCTTCGGGAGGGCTCGCAGGGCCGGTTGTGGCGCGCCCGGCGGCCCCTGCGGCTGCGTAGCTGGCGCTGCCGCTGGCCGTCTCGGTCTGCAGCTGTTCCTCCAGGCGCTCGCGCGGGAGGTGGCTCTCCTCGGCGACGCGTTCGCACAGCAGTTCGCGGAACAGCGGATCGCGTGCGGTGGCGATGCGGCGCACCGCGGCGTGGGCGAAATGCGTGCGCCCCTCGGCAGTCTCGGTGGGGTGCTCTTCGCGCAGCAGCCGCACCAGGGCCTCGGACAGCGGCAGGGCCTGTTCCAGCAGCCGTTCCCAGGCGGCAAGGCCCTCGCGGCGCACCAGGCTGTCGGGGTCGTCGCCCTCGGGCAGGAACAGGAAACGGACTTCGCGCATGCCCTGCATCACCGGCAGGGCCTGTTCCAGCGCGCGCGAAGCGGCGCGGCGTCCGGCGGCGTCGCCGTCGAAGCACAGGGTCAGGTGGCCGACCTGGCGGAACAGTACGTCGAAGTGGCTGCGTCCCAGAGCCGTCCCCATGCAGGCGACGGCCCGGTGGTAGCCGCTGCGCGCCAGCGCGACCACGTCCATGTACCCCTCGACCACCACCAGGTGATCCAGCCGGGTCTGCGCGCGGCGGGCCTCGAACAGGCCGTAGATGGTCTGTCCCTTGTGGAAGACCGTGCTCTCGGGACTGTTGAGGTACTTGGGCTCGCCGTCGTCGATCAGGCGCCCGCCAAAGCCGGTGACACGCCCGCGCCGGTCGCGAATGGGAAACATGATGCGGGCGCGGAAACGTTCGCGCAGGTCGCCGTTGTCGCGGCGCGCGGCGAGGCCGGCATCCACCAGCTGCTGCGGGGAGAAGCGCTCCGACAGCGTCTGCAGCAGGCCCGATTTCGGCGCCCAGCCGAGGCGGAAATCGCGGGCGGTGGCGCCGTCGATGCCGCGGTTCTTGAGATAGTCGACCGCGCGCGGGGTCTCGCGCAGCTGGCGGACGTAGTAGTCCGCGGCGGCCTCCAGCGCGGCGTACAGTGGCCCGGTGGTGTCCTGGCGCGGGCCGTCGTCGTTTTCGCGCGGGACCTCCAGGCCAGCCTGTTCGGCGAGCTGTTCCACCGCCTCGGGAAAGGCGAGGTTCTCGTAATCCATCAGGAAACCGATGGCAGTGCCGTGCACGCCGCAGCCGAAGCAGTGGTAGAACTGCTTCTGCGGGGATACGTAGAACGACGGGGTCTTTTCGCCGTGGAACGGGCAGCAGGCGGCGTATTCGCTGCCGGCCTTCTTGAGGCTGACGCGCCGGCGCACCACCTCCACGATGTCGGTGCGCTCGAGCAGCTCGTCGATGAATGCCTGCGGGATACGGCCTGCCATGGTCCTCGTCGCCGGACGGGAGAGTCCGCCCCGGGGCCGGGGCGTGGCCGAGCATGATACCGCGCCCGCATCCGCAGGGACCATTGGCCCGCCGGAGATAGCGGTCGGAGCGCCGGATCGCGCAGAGGGCTGCGCTCCTACCCCCCCCACCCACACAGGGGGCGGGCCCGGGCCGTGGGAGGCCGGCCCTCCAGCCGATCAGGCGCGGGGTCAGCGGTATGGCGGGGCGGAGTCCTCGGCGACGGCGTCGGGGTCGATGCCGGTGTAGAGCTCCTCCACGGGCAGGCTCCATTCCAGCTCGGGGAGCTCCAGGCGGTCCTCGGCGCCGAGGTATTCCGCGGCCCAGCCGGCGTTTCGCCGATAGACCTGGACCGCCGGGCGCTGCTGCTNNCGAACGCCTGGACCGCCGGGCGCTGCTGCTCGACGATCAGGTAGGTGGCGAGGCTGTCGAGCCGGGTATAGGCCAGCAGCTTCTCCCGGCGGTCGAGGCGTTCGGTGGCCGGCGAGGTCACCTCGGCAATCACCCGCGGGCGCTCGAGATAGTAGCGGTGACGGTCGTCCGGGTCGCAGCCGACCATGACGTCGGGATAGTAGAACAGCTCGTCGTCACCCAGGCGCAGATGCACCTTCATGTCGGCCATGAAGGTCTGGCACAGGCCGCCGCGCAGGGCGGCGTGCAATGCGGTGCCAAGGTTCATGGTGACGATGTTGTGATTGCGGCTGGCCCCGCCCATGGCATAGACGGTGCCGTTGACGTATTCGTGCCGGATCTCGGTCTCCAGCTCTCCCTGCAGGTATTCGTCCACCGGCGTGAACGCCCGGGCGTTGGCCATTCCCATCGGCTGCCTCCGTACCACGAATGCCGTGACTGCCTCCCAGTATTGCGCTGCGGGCAGGCCGCGTCCAGTGGCGCACCATGCCGCCCGGGCGTGACGGCTCCGCCCGCAAACAGAACGGGCCCCTTGCGGGGCCCGTGACAGGTCAACGTCCGTTGGCCGGGCCCGCTCAGGCCGCCTGGCGCAGGTTGGCCAGCAGACCGCTGAGTTCGGCGGCCTTGGGCTTCACCAGCCAGAAGGAGCCCTGCCAGCTGTCGAACTGTTCGAGGATCTGGCGGCCCCAGGCGCTGTCCGTCTCGTGCACGAACTCGGTGATGAGTTCCTCGAGATAGTTGCGATGGGCCTCCATTTCCTCGGTATCGAGGCGGTGCAGGTCGATCAGCTCGTTGTTGATGCGGTCGGGGAAGTCGTTTTCCCGGTCGAGCACGAAGGCGAAGCCGCCGGTCATTCCGGCGCCGAAGTTGACCCCGGTGCCACCCAGGATGGTCATCACGCCGCCGGTCATGTATTCGCAGCCGTGGTCGCCGATGCCTTCCACCACCGCGATGGCCCCGGAGTTGCGCACGCCGAAGCGCTCGCCGGCCTGGCCGGCGGCGAACAGCTTGCCCCCGGTCGCGCCGTACAGGCAGGTGTTGCCCATGATGGTGGTGTCCTGGCTGGCAAAGCCCGAACCTTCCGGCGGGCGGATCACCAGCTTGCCGCCGGTCATGCCCTTGCCGACGTAGTCGTTGGCGTCGCCTTCCAGGTACAGGTGCAGGCCGCCGGCGTTCCAGACGCCGAAGCTCTGTCCGGCCGTGCCCTGCAGGCGTACCTGCAGCGGGGCTTCGGCCATGCCCTGGTTGCCGTGGCGCCGGGCAATCTCGCCGGACAGCCGCGCGCCGATGGAGCGGTCGGTGTTACTGCACTTGTAATGGTGCTCGCCGCCGGCCTTGTTTTCGATGGCGTCGAGCATGTCGGCGACCATCTTTTCTGCCAGCTCGGCCTTGTCGAACGGCTCGTTCTTCGGCTCCTTGCAGAAGCGCGGCTTGTCGTCGAGGTCGCCGGTCTCCAGCAGGCGGTCGATGGCCAGGTGCTGCTGCCGGGGCGTTTCGCCCGGCAGGACTTCGAGCAGGTCGGTGCGGCCGATCAGGTCGGTCAGGCTGCGCACGCCCAGTTTCGCCATCCATTCGCGGGTCTCGCGGGCGACGAACTGGAAGTAGTGCATGACCATCTCGGGCAGGCCGATGAAGTGGTTCATGCGCAGCACCTTGTCCTGCGTGGCGACACCCGTGGCGCAGTTGTTCAGGTGGCAGATGCGCAGGTACTTGCAGCCGAGTGCGACCATCGGCCCGGTGCCGAAGCCGAAGCTCTCCGCACCGAGGATCGCGGCCTTGATCACGTCGAGCCCGGTCTTCAGGCCGCCGTCGGTCTGCAGGCGCACCTTGTCGCGCAGGTCGTTGCCGCGCAGGGTCGCGTGGGTCTCGGCCAGGCCCAGTTCCCAGGGCGTGCCGGCGTACTTGACCGAAGTCAGCGGGCTGGCGCCGGTGCCGCCGTCGTAACCGGAGATGGTGATCAGGTCGGCATAGGCCTTGGCCACGCCCGCGGCCACGGTGCCGACGCCGGCCTCGGAGACCAGCTTCACCGAGACCAGCGCATCCGGGTTGACCTGCTTGAGGTCGAAGATCAGCTGCGCCAGGTCTTCGATGGAATAGATGTCGTGATGCGGCGGCGGCGAGATCAGGGCCACGCCCGGATTCGAGTAGCGCAGCTCGGCGATCATCTTGTTGACCTTGTGGCCCGGCAGCTGGCCGCCCTCGCCGGGCTTGGCGCCCTGGGCGACCTTGATCTGCAGCACCTCGGCGTTGACCAGATAGTGCGGGGTCACGCCGAAGCGGCCGGAGGCCACCTGCTTGATCTTGGACATGCGCTCGGTGCCGTAGCGGGAGACGGCCTCGCCGCCCTCGCCGGAGTTGGAGCGCCCGCCGAGGCGGTTCATCGCGGTGGCGAGAGCCTCGTGGGCCTCCGGCGACAGCGCGCCCAGGCTCATGCCGGCGGAGTCGAAACGCGGCAGGATGTCGGCCTCGGACTCGACCTCGTCGACTTCGATCGGCTCGATGTCCTCGCGCGGCTTGAGCAGGTCGCGCAGGGTCGCCACCGGACGTTCGTTCACCAATGCCGCGTATTCCTGGTACACCCCGTAGTCACCGGACTGCACCGCGCGGTGCAGGGTCTGGATCACGTCCGGATTGTAGGCGTGGTATTCCCCGCCGTGGATGTACTTCAGCAGCCCGCCCTGCTTGGGCGCCTTGCGCGGATTCCAGGCACGCTGTGCGAGGATGTCCAGGTCTTCCTCGATATCGGCAAAACGGGTGCCGCGGATGCGACTGGTGGTGCCCTTGAAGCAGGTCTCCACGACCTCGTCGGCGAGACCGACGATCTCGAACAGCTGGGCCCCGCGGTAACTGGCGATGGTCGAGATGCCCATTTTGGAGAGGATCTTGAACAGGCCCTTGTTGATCCCCTTGCGATAGTTCTGCGCCAGGGTAAGGGCGTCCACCCCGGGGATCTCCCCGGATTCGCTCATGCCGTGCAGCGCGGAGTAGGCGAGATAGGGGTAGATCGCGGTCGCGCCATAGCCGATCAGTACCGCGAAGTGGTGCGGGTCGCGCACGGTGGCGGTCTCGATGACGATGTTGGCGTCGGTACGCAGGCGCGCGGCGATCAGGGCGTGATGCACCGCGCCTACCGCCAGCGGCGCGGGGATCGGCCGGCGCTCGCTGTCGATCGCGCGGTCGGACAGGACGAGGATCACGGCGCCATCGCGCACGGCCCGGACCGCATTTTCGGTCAGCTGCTTGATCGCCGATTCGAGGTCGAGGCTCTGGCGGTCGTAATTGAGGTCCAGCCGTTCCACGCGGAAGGCATCTTCGGTCTGATTGCACAGCTCGCGGAACTTCACCTCGGACAGCACCGGGGAATCCGCCACCAGCCGGTGGGCGTGTTCCGGGGTTTCCTCGAACAGCCCCTGCTCGCGGCCGAAGCAGGTCTCCAGCGACATCACGATGCTCTCGCGCAGCGGATCGATCGCCGGGTTGGTGACCTGGGCGAACTGCTGGCGGAAGTAGTCGTACAGCGAACGGGTCTGCTGCGAGAGCACCGCGAACGGGGTGTCGTCCCCCATCGAGCCGACGGCCTCCTGGCCGGCCTCGGCCAGCACGCGCAGGACCTGGTCGCGCTCTTCGAAGGTGACGTCGAACAGTTTCTCGTAGGTCTCCAGACGCGCCGCCGGCATGGGTTCGCCGGAGAACAGCTGATTGTCATCCAGCTGGCTCTTCAGGTGATGCACCTGCGCGCGCAGCCACTGGCGGTAGGGCTGACGCTTGCGGTTGATCTGGTCGATGTCCTCGGGTTGCAGCAGCTCGCCGGTTTCGGTGTCCACCGCCAGCATCTGCCCGGGCTTCAGGCGGCCCTTGGCGACCACGTCCTCGGGGGCGTAGTCGTACACGCCGATCTCCGAGGCCAGGGTGATGTGGCGGTCCTTCGTGATGACGTAGCGCGCCGGGCGCAGGCCGTTGCGGTCCAGGGTGCAGCCGGCGTAGCGGCCGTCGGTCAGCACGATGCCGGCCGGGCCATCCCAGGGCTCCATGTGCATGGAGTTGTACTCGTAGAACGCGCGCAGATCCGGGTCCATGTGCGCGACGTTCTGCCACGCCGGCGGGACCAGCAGGCGCATCGCACGGAATAGGTCCATGCCGCCGGCCAGCAGGACCTCGAGCATGTTGTCGAGGCTTTGCGAATCGGAACCTTCCAGATTGACCAGCGGTTCCAGATCGGACAGTTCGGGAAGCAGTTCGTTGGCGAACTTGTGCTGGCGCGCGACCGCCCAGTTGCGGTTGCCCTGCACGGTGTTGATCTCGCCGTTGTGCGCGAGGAAACGGAACGGCTGAGCCAGGCCCCACTGCGGCCAGGTGTTGGTGGAGAAGCGCTGGTGGAACACGCAGATCGCGGTTTCCAGCTCCGGGCGCTGCAGGTCGGGGTAGAACACCGGCAGGTTGGCCGGCATCACCAGACCCTTGTACGACAGTACCCGCGCCGACAGGCTCGGCACGTAGAACACCGGGTCCGAAGCCATCGCCATCTCCGCGCGCCGCCGCGCGACGTACAGGGCGCGTTCGAAGGCGTCGCCGTCCATCTCCGCCGGGGCGTTGACGAACAGCTGGAGGACGTGCGGCTGGGTGCGCAGGGCTTCCGCCCCGCAGGCGTCGGGGTCGACCGGGACTTCGCGCCATCCGGCCAGGGTCAGGCCGCCGCGGTCGAGGGCGTCTTCCACCGCGGCGCGGGTCTCGGCGATCGCCTCGGGGTTGATGAACACCAGGCCGGCGGCGAAGCGTTCCGCCAGCGCGATGCCCGCTTCATCCGCGATCTGGCGCAGGAACGGTTCGGGGGTCCGCATCAGCAGGCCGCAGCCGTCGCCGGTCTTGCCGTCGGCGGCGATCGCGCCGCGATGTGTCAGCCGTTCGAGAGCCCGTATTGCAGTTTCCAGTACCCAGTGACTGGCCTGCCCGTCCATGTGTGCGATGAGGCCGAATCCGCAATTGTCGCGTTCGAATTCGGGGCGATGGAGGGTGCCGGTCAGTCGGGTCTGCTGCATCGATAGGCCTCCGGTCGTGGTGCGTATGCACCAGGCTGGAAAAAGGGGCGCAGGAATATACCGGAATGATCGTGTTCCGGCAAACCGGAGGGTGCAATTACACGCGCAGGTGGAGTGGACAGCCTTGCCCGGGGGGGGTCAGCGGCGGGCCGCCTCCTGGACCGAACCGATGGAGCGAATCCAGGTGCCGGCGTCCCGCGCGCTGTCCGGCAGCTCGGCAGCCGCCTGTTCCGCAGCGCCCCGGTCGGGGAAGGCGCCGGCGAGGATCACGACGTAGTCGGTCCCGCCCGTCCGGGTGGGGATGTAGCGGATGCCACCGAGGTTGTGGCGCTCGGCATATTCGCGCGCGGTGTCCATGTCCGGCGCGGCCACCAGCTGGATGGTCATGCGCGAGGCATCCTGACCCTCGAGCCATTCCAGGTCGCCTTGCAGGCGCTCGTCGTCGCCCTCGGCGTCGGCCAGGGCTTCAGTGGTCTGATCGGCCGGCTCCGGCTCCGGCTCCGGCTCCGGCTCGGGTTCCGGCTCCGGCTCCGGTTCGGGCTCCGGCTCGGCTTCGGGGGGCGGGCCCGGCTCTTCCGGTGTCTCCGCCGGTTCGTCGGTGGCTGGCGGGGGCAGGATGGGCTCCGGTTCCAGCCGAGCGATCTCCGGTGACGGCTCTTCCGCTTCGAGGGGCGGATCCGGGGCCGCTTCCCGCTCGTCCGGGCGTTCCGGCAGGGGCAGTTCCACCCGTTCCTCGTGTTCCGGGGCATGCTCGGGCGAGCCGGTCAGCAGTTGCCAGAGCAGCGGCGCGGCGATCCCGAAGGCCACGGTGGCGGCTACGGCGGGAACGAACCAGCGCTGGTTCCAGAACGGTTGTGCTTCGGCCGGTGCGAGAGCCGGCTCCTCCGCTGTCGTTTCCGCGTCGGCGTCCGAGGCGTCGCGCTCGCCGCGCAGGGCGAATGCGGCCGGAGTGAAATCGTCGCCGTCGCGGCTCGCGCGGAGGCTTTCTCCGGGGGCGGGTTCGGCTCCGGATGGAGCACCGGCCTGCTCCTCGGGGCGGGTGCCGGACGGCGCCGCTCCGGATGGCGACGCGGATTCCGCAGCATCCCGCGCATCCCCGGCATCGGCGGTGGCTGCCTGGCCGGCGGACGCGGCCGCGGGGGGCGCAGTCGTGCCCGGTGTCGGGCGACATTTCGCTTCCAGCAGGATCCGCGCCTCGCGGTTGAGGGCGCCCGCGAGCCCCTGGCTGTCGGTCTGCAGGCGCTGCACGGCCTCGCGCGGGAGTAGTGCATCCGGGTCTTCGGCGCCGGCGGCCAGCAGGCGATGACGCAGGTAGGCGGCGGTCTGTTCGAGGTTGAACGCGCGCAGGCTCAGGCGGGTCAGCTGGTCCTCGTCTCCCGGGTCCGGCAGGTACAGGCGGCGGCGCAGGAGTCCCGCGCCGCCGACCAGGACGATGCGCGGTGCGCGACCATGCTGCTCGAGGATCTCCGAGCGCATGCGCAGCAGGTTGTTGACGATGTCGGTGCCCACCAGGTGGGCGTCGTCCATCGCGATCACCGGTACGAATCCGTCGACCACCCGCTGGGCGAGCAGTTCGGTCAGCGAGCGATCGGGGTCATCCGCGTTCTGCGAGCGCAGGTAGTTGCGGATGGTCAGGTCTACCGACTCGAAATGGGTGTTGATGCGTGCCTTGAAGGCGATGAGTTCGTAGCCCTCGGGCAGCATGCCGAGCAGGCGCATCAGCTGCAGGCTGCGGCCGGAGCCGTTGTCGCCGGTCAGCAGAACCACGGCACCGGGGTGCTCCAGAGCCTGTCGTGCGGATTCCAGGACACCGTCCAGCAGCGGATCGGTGTACAGGAAGTCCGCGTCGGGCACCTCCGCGAACGGGTCGGTGCGCAGGCCCAGCTGTTCCAGGCATTGGTCGCGGAGTGCCATGGCGGTCAGGTCAGGGTGCCGAGGTCGAACAGGCGGTGATGTTCGCGGATGGCGTGACGGTCGGTCATGCCGGCGATGTAGTCGGCGATGGCGCGTTGTTGTCCGTGCGGATCATCCTCGCTCAGGGCGCGGGCGTGGCGCTGGTAGTGCTCCGGCATCAGGCGCGGGTCGCGGTCGAAGGCGGCGAACAGGTCAAGGATGATCTGGCGCGCCTTGTGCATTACGCCATGGACCTGGTGATGCCGGTAGAGGTTTTCCCGCAGGAAGGTCTTGAGCGTGCGGTTGCGCTCGGCCATCTCCGGGCTGAAGCGGATCAGCGGGCCGCTCTCCGCGCGCACGGCGTCGATCGAGTCCGGGCTGCTGCTCTCGATCGCGTGGCGGCTGGTGGTGACCAGGTCCTGGACCAGGGTGTCGATCATGCGCCGCACGGTTTCGTGCTGTACGCGGCGGGCCTCCAGCCTCGGGTAGCGCGCGCGCACCGCGTCGAGGCAGTCGCGGAACAGCGGGACTTCCATCAGCTGGTCCAGCTGCAGCAGGCCGGCGCGCAGGCCGTCGTCGACATCGTGATTGTTGTAGGCGATCTCGTCGGCGACGTTGGCCAGCTGGGCCTCCAGCGATGGCTGGCCGCGCTGCAGAAAGCGCACGCCCACCTCGCCCAGGATGCGGGCGTCTTCCGGCGAGCAGTGCTTGAGGATGCCCTCGCGGGTCTCGAAGGTCAGGTTGAGGCCGTCGAAGTCGGCGTAATGCGCCTCGAGGTGGTCCACGATCCGCAGCGACTGCAGGTTGTGTTCAAAGCCGCCATGTTCGCGCATGCAGTCGTTCAGGGCGTGCTGCCCGGTGTGGCCGAACGGGGTGTGGCCCAGGTCATGGGCCAGCGCGACCGCCTCGGTGAGGTCTTCGTTGAGGCCCAGGGCGCGGGCGACGGAACGCCCGATCTGCGCGACCTCCAGCGAATGCGTGAGGCGGTTGCGGAACAGGTCGCCCTCGTGGCTGATGAATACCTGGGTCTTGTACTCCAGGCGGCGAAACGCGCTGGAATGCACGATGCGGTCGCGATCACGCTGGAACTCGCTGCGGTGGCGCGGGGCGTCTTCCGGGTACCGGCGGCCGCGTGTCCGCTCCGGGTCGGCCGCCCACGGGGCGAGGCCGACGCCGTTGGGGGTACGGGCGATCGAGGCGGTGTCAGGCGGCACGGGCGGTCTCGTCGAGGGTGTGTTGCAGGGCGTTGTCGTCGAAGTCGGCGGTCAGTTCGGCGGCGCCCAGCCCGCGCAGCAGCACCAGCCGCAGGCGCCCTTCGCTGACCTTCTTGTCGATCCCCATCAGTTCGCGGAAGCGGGCGGCATCCAGTTCCGCCGGCGGGTAGGTGTCGAGGCCGGCGCGGTGGATCAAGGCCTCGGCGCGCGCGGCGTCGGCCGGGGCCAGCCAGCCCATGCGCGCGGACATCCGGGCGGCCATGGCCATGCCGGTGCCTACCGCCTCGCCGTGCAGCCAGGCGCCATAGCCCATGCCGGTTTCAATGGCGTGGCCGAAAGTGTGGCCGAGGTTGAGCAGGGCGCGGCGGCCGGATTCGCGTTCGTCCGCGGCGACTACTTCGGCCTTGCAGGCACAGGAGCGGCGGATGGCGTGGGCCAGCGCCTCGGGTTCCAGGGCGAGCAGGCGGTCGAGGTGTTCTTCCAGCCAGGCGAAGAAATCCGCGTCCTGCATCAGGCCGTACTTGATGACTTCGGCGAGACCGGCGCGCAGCTCGCGCGT
Source organism: Thioalkalivibrio halophilus (assembly GCF_001995255.1). Taxonomy (GTDB): domain Bacteria; phylum Pseudomonadota; class Gammaproteobacteria; order Ectothiorhodospirales; family Ectothiorhodospiraceae; genus Thioalkalivibrio; species Thioalkalivibrio halophilus. The sequence continues at coordinate 19,948 of NZ_MUZR01000050.1, forward strand.
CGGCAGGCTCTGCAGGCTGTCGGTGTCGATGACCACCGCGCGCGGCTGGTGGAAGGACCCGATCATGTTCTTGCCCAGCGGGTGGTTGACCCCGGTCTTGCCGCCCACGGAGGAGTCGACCTGCGCCAGCAGGGTGGTCGGGACCTGAACGAAGTGGATGCCTCGCTGGTAGATCGCGGCGGCGAAACCGGCGATGTCGCCCACCACGCCACCCCCCAGCGCGACGATGCGGCTGCCGCGGTCGAAGCGGGCCTCCAGCAGCCGGGTCAGGATCTGTTCGACCGTCGCCAGGCTCTTGTGCGATTCGCCGTCTGGCAGCTCGATCCACAGGGGCTCGTCGCGCACACCGGCCGCGGCCAGGCTGGCGCGCAGGCGCTCGCCATACAGTGGCCCCACGGTACTGTTGGTGACGACCGCGACACGCCGTCCCTCCAGCACCGGAGTGAAACATTCGGCCCGCGCGGCCTCGCCGGGGCCGATGTGGATCGGGTAGCTGCGTTCGCCCAGTTCGACGTTCAAGATTTCCATGGAGTCATCATAGCGTGCACGTCGCGTGCTCGTAAGTCAGGCTCGCGAACGTGCACATTGATCAGCGTTTCCCGAGTCACGGGCTTTTCCAAAGGGGCTGTCCTGGATTATCATGCTCCGTTCTGCATGGCGGGCGTGTGTGCCGGCCATGGCTTAACGTACACCGTTTCGTCGAAACCAATGCTGTAACCGGAGATTGTATGCCGCACGTTCGAGTCCGCGAAAACGAACCCTTCGAGGTTGCCCTGCGCCGTTTCAAGCGCACCTGTGAAAAGGCCGGCGTGGTGGCCGAAGTCCGCCGCCGCGAGTACTACGAGAAGCCCACGGCCGAGCGCAAGCGCAAGGCGGCCGCCGCGGTGAAGCGGCAGCTGAAGAAGAATTCGCGCGACATGACCCGTCGGCCGCGGTTGTACTGAACCCCGCGGAGCCCCGGCCCGACCGGGCCCGTGGCTCGCGCATGAATCCTTGCGAGGAGGGATGCCGAATGTCGCTGAAGGCCCGGTTGCAGGATGACGTGAAACAGGCCATGCGGGCCCGGGAACGGGACCGCCTGGCGATCCTGCGTCAGATTCAGGCGGAAATCTCCCAGTTCGAAGTCGACGAGCGCCGCGACGCGGACGACGACGCCGTGCTCGCGATCCTCAACCGCATGCTCAAGCAGCGGCGCGATTCCATCGAACAGTACCGTCAGGGCGGGCGCGACGATCTCGCCGACCGTGAGGCTGCGGAGATCGCCGTGGTGGAGGCCTACATGCCCGAGCCGCTCGACGACGCCGCGCTGGATGCGGTGATTGCCGAGGTCATCGCCGAGACCGGGGCCGAGGGCCCGGGTGACATGGGCCGGGTGATGGGCGTACTCAAGCCGCGGGTGTTCGGGCGTGCCGACATGGGCGCCGTCAGCGGCAAGGTCCGCGCAGCACTGGGGAAATCTTGACCCCGGACGGGCCCGTGTCAAATGTAGTCCTCGTATGACCTGCCGCGCCGGTGCCGGGCCCTCCGGCCGTTGTGGCCCCGACCCCGTTTCGTTGGAGCGACTGACCCATGGCGACCAATCCGATGCAGTTCCTGGACCTCCCGCGCCAGGATCCCCAGAAGACCCCCGCGGAAATCCGCATCCACGAGTTCGGCGAGATCATCGGCCAGTTCGATCCCGCCACCGCCGGCCAGCAGGCCGGGCGCTGCCTGGCCTGCGGCAATCCCTATTGTGAGTGGAAGTGCCCGGTCCACAACTTCATCCCCAACTGGCTGAAGCTGGTCGAGGAAGGCAATCTGTTTGCTGCGGCCGAGATGTCGCACAAGACCAATTCCCTGCCGGAGGTCTGTGGCCGGGTATGTCCGCAGGACCGCCTGTGCGAGGGTGCCTGCACCCTGAATGACGGTTTCGGCGCGGTCACCATCGGTTCGGTGGAGAAATACATCACCGACGAGGCGCTGAAGGCCGGCTGGCGGCCCGATCTGTCGGATGTGGTGCCGACCGGCAAGCGGGTCGCGGTGATCGGCGCCGGGCCGGCCGGTCTCGGTTGTGCCGACATCCTCGCGCGCAACGGTGTCGAGGCGGTGGTCTATGACCGTTACCCCGAGATCGGCGGGTTGCTGACCTTCGGGATCCCCCCGTTCAAGCTGGAAAAGAACGTGATCCGCACCCGTCGGGAACTGCTCGAGGGAATGGGCGTGGAATTTCGCCTGAATACCGAGATCGGCCGCGACGTGGAGTTCCAGGCGCTGCTGGACGAATACGACGCGGTCTTCCTCGGCATGGGGACCTACAACGCGATGCAGGGCGGTTTCCCCGGTGAGGATCTGCCCGGGGTCTATCCGGCCCTGCCGTTCCTGGTGTCCAACATCCGCGAAGTGATGGGCTGGGAGCACGACGAGAACGGTTTCGTCGACATGGCCGGGCAGCGGGTCGTGGTCCTCGGCGGCGGCGACACCGCAATGGACTGCAACCGCACCTCCATTCGCCAGGGCGCCACCTCGGTGACCTGTGCCTACCGCCGTGACGAAGAGAACATGCCGGGCTCGCGCAAGGAGGTCGTCCATGCGCGCGAGGAGGGCGTGCAGTTCGAGTTCAACGTGCAGCCGCTCGAGATCGTGGGCGACGACAAGGTCGAGGGCGTGAAGGTCGTGCGCACCCGGATGGGTGCACCGGACGAGCGTGGCCGGCGGCGTCCCGAGCCGGTGCCGGGTTCCGAGTACGTGATTCCCGCCGACCGCGTGCTGGTGGCTTTCGGCTTCCGCCCGTCACCATCCGACTGGTTCGGCGAACACGGCATCGACATCGACGAGGGCGGCCGCGTCCGTGCGCCGGAATCCGGCCGGCACGCCTTCCAGACCGCCAACGAGAAGGTCTTTGCCGGCGGCGACATGGTCCGCGGCTCCGACCTGGTGGTCACCGCCGTCTTCGAGGGCCGCCAGGCCGCCGAAGGCATTCTTGAATACCTCGGCGTCTGAGGACTGCATGGCCCAGGAACTTGAAAACGACCGCCTCCTGCGGGCACTGGCCCGCGAACCGGTGGATCGCCCGCCCGTCTGGATCATGCGTCAGGCCGGTCGCTATCTGCCCGAGTACCGCGAGACGCGGGCGCAGGCCGGCAGCTTCATGAGCCTCTGCCAGAATCCGGAGCTGGCCTGCGAAGTCACCATGCAGCCACTCCGCCGTTTTCCGCTGGATGCCGCCATCCTGTTTTCGGACATCCTCACCATCCCCGATGCCATGGGGCTGGGTCTGTACTTCGAGACCGGCGAGGGACCGAAATTCCGCGATCCGGTGCGCAGCCCGGAAGCCATCGAGCGGCTGCCGGTCCCCGACCCGGAGGATTCGCTGGGCTATGTGACCGATGCGGTGCGTCTGATTCGGCGCGAACTCAACGGCCAGGTACCGCTGATCGGCTTCGCCGGCAGCCCGTGGACCCTCGCCACCTACATGGTGGAAGGTGGCAGCTCGCGCGATTTCGCCGAGACCAAGCGCCTGCTGTATGGCGATCCGCAGGCCATGCATGCGTTGCTGCAGAAGGTGGCCGACGCGGTCACCGAGTACCTGAATGCGCAGATCCGCGCCGGGGCTCAGGCGGTCATGGTCTTCGATACCTGGGGAGGTGCGCTGACACCGCGCAGCTACCGCGAATTTTCGCTGGCGTACATGCAGCGCATCGTCGACGGCCTGATCCGCGAGAACGAAGGCCGTCGCGTCCCGGTGACCCTGTTCACCAAGGGCGGCGGGGCCTGGCTGGAGGCGCAGGCCGACACCGGCGCGGATGGCCTGGGCCTGGACTGGACGATCGAGATCGGCGAGGCCGCGCAGCGCGTCGGCGACCGTGTCGCCCTGCAGGGCAATCTCGATCCCTCCGTGCTGTATGCCCCGGAAGCCGTGGTGCGCGAGGAGACCCGGCGTGTTCTTGACGGCTTCGGTCGCGACACCGGCCATGTCTTCAATCTCGGGCACGGCGTGCACCCGGCGATCGATCCGGATCGTGTGGCGGCGATGGTCGACACGGTGGTCAATTACCGCCGCGCCGACTGAGCCGGGAACGGCACCGAATCACCCCTCCCGCTCCGGGGGGGGTGCGGGCGCATCAGAGGCGTTCCGCCTCGCGACCCTCCGTCAGGAGGCGTTCCACTTCTCCGGCCCCGGCCCGGGCCATGGGTTTGCCGTCCACCGGCGAGGGTGGCGCCTGGCGGATCCCGTCCAGCGGAAAGATCGTCAGTTCGACCTCGGTGTCGTCCGGCCCGCGGAAGGCGATGAAGGGCACGCGCTGCTCGCGGCCCTGCCGGCTGCGGTAGCGGCGCTCGCCGGTTTCGCAGTGGATACCGCGGTCGGCCAGGTCGATCAGCACCTCTTCCACGGTCTCGGCGAATCCGTGCAGATTGATCACCGGGAAGCGTTCGATCATCCCCGTGAGCAGCGGTCCGACCAGGCGCGGCTCCAGATGCGACAGGCGCTGCATCACCTGCAGTGCCGCCGCAAGGCGGTCGCGATACGCCTGGCGGCTCTCGTCGGTCGCGAACAGCCGGCTGCGTTCCAGTGCGGCATCCTGGATTTCGATGTTGGCCGGCATGTCGTGGCGTGCGTCCACACCCAGGTGTTCCGCGGCCTTGCGCTTGGCCAGGCCGAAATCGCGGATGCCCTCGTCGAGCAGGATTCGCCCGGCTTCCTGGGCGAGTTCATGACGCAGTCGGGAGCCGTTGCTGCTCATCGTCAAAATACCGATTCGGGTTGCTGGTCGCGACCGTTGCGGTCGTCCCCCGGAATGCTGCGCGAACGCTCGGGAATTTGCTGCGGGAGCAGCCATTCGGTGGTTGCGCGGCTGTCACCGGCGTCGGGGGCGCGCCCGCCGTCGGGCAGGATGCCCACGCGTACCAGGTCGTCCGGCCGTTCCGGAAGGCTTTCTTCGGTGTCCGCCAGGGCGCTCCCCATGAAGCGGGTCCATATTGGCAGGGCAGCCCGCCCTCCGCTCTCGCGGCGGCCGAGCTCCCGGTTGTCGTCGAACCCGATCCACGACGTCGCCACCAGTTCGCCGTTGAATCCGGCGAACCATGCGTCGCGATAGTCGTTGGTGGTGCCGGTCTTTCCCGCCAGGTCCGAACGGCCCAGCTCCTGCGCCCGCCGTCCGGTGCCGGCGTCCACTACGTGTTTCAGCATGCGGCTCATCTGCCAGGCCACGCCGGGCTCCAGGACCGGCACCGGGTCGCGTTGCTGCAGAACCGTCTCGCCGGTGGACAGCGTCAGGTCCTGCCCGGGCGGGTTGTCGCAGGGCGGCGCGCAGCTGCGGGATGCGGGTGCCTGATAGAGCAGCTCGCCATCCACGGTTTCGATCCGCGAAATGATCCAGGGGCTGTGCAGTCGCCCGCCGCTGGCGAACACGCCGTAGGCGGTGTTCAGCTGCAGAGGGGTGAGTGAACCGGTGCCCAGCACCATGGAGAGGTTGCGCGGCTGGCGGTCCGGGTCCAGCCCGAAACGTCCCAGCTGATCGTGCACGTTCTCAACGCCGATCGTGTCGAGCAGGCGGATCGAGGCGAGATTGCGCGAATGCGCCAGCGCGCTCTGCATCGGCGTGTCGCCCTGGAACTGGCGCGAATAGTTCTGCGGACGCCATTCCGCCCCCAGGGCCGGGTCATCAAACACCATCGGGGCGTCCACCAGCGTGCTGCGTGGCCGGTAGCCCTCGCGCAGCGCCAGGGCATACACCAGCGGCTTGAAGGCCGAACCGGGCTGGCGCTGTGCCTGCACGGCCCGGTTGTAATGGTTGTCGAAAAAGTCGAAGCCACCGGCCAGGGCCAGAATGGCGCCGTCGTCCGGCGACTGGGCGATCAGCGATCCGGTCACTTCGGGTTTCTGTGCCAGTCGCCACCCGGATTCTTCATCCGCCCGGATCCGGATGACGTCCCCGCGCCGGAGGTCCGGTGAATCCGCCCATGCCAGACCCTCGGCTGTCAGTTCGACCTCCCCGATGCGGCCGCCGTCGACCCGCAGGGAGCCGTCGTCGCCGGTCTCCAGCACCGCGGCCGGATAGAGAAGGCGTCCGTGTATGCCCAGGTTTCTCAGGGCGCGTTCGCGGGCGTCGGCCGTGGCCATCTCTTCGTCGGACAGCTGCGTTTCCGGACCTCGAAAACCGTGACGTTCGTCATATTTCAGGAGGCCGGCGCGCAATGCCTGATTGGCGGCCTCCTGATAGTCGGGGTCAATCGTGGTGTGCACCTGCAGCCCGCGCCGATAAGCGTCTTCGCCCCAGAGGTTGACGACGATCCGGCGGGCATCCTCCGCCACCCAGTGAGCGTCGATCTCGGTCTGTGCGGTGTGCCGTTCCGACATCACCGGCCGCTCCACGGCCGCCGCGTGCTCCTCGGCGGTGATGGCGCCGGTGTCCAGCATCCGGCCGAGGACGTAGTCACGGCGGATGCGCGCACGCTCCGGACTGGTCACCGGGTTGGTGGTGGACGGTGCCTTGGGAAGGGCCGCCAGAATGGCGATCTCGTCGAGTTCCAGGTCGTCCAGCGAGCGGCCGAAATACACCCGTGACGCCGCTTCCACGCCGTAGGCGCGCTGCCCGAGGTAGATTTTGTTCAGATAGAGTTCCAGGATCTCGTCCTTGCTGAGTTCCCGTTCCAGCCGGATGGCCAGAAAGATTTCCCGCAGCTTGCGCTCGTAGGTGCGGTCCCGGGTGAGGAAGATGTTGCGGGCAAGCTGCATGGTGATGGTGCTGCCCCCCTGGGTTCGTTCCCCGGTGCTCACCAGATTGACCGCGGCACGCGCCAGACCGAAGACATCGATCCCCGGGTGACGGAAGAACCGCTCGTCCTCGGCAGCCAGAAAGGCCTGGACCACGGGCTCGGGAACATCCTCGATCTCCACCGGAATGCGCCTTTCTTCCGCGAACTCCCCCATCAGGCTGCCATCCGCCGCCCGGATCTGCAGCGGCGTCTGCAACCGCACCTCGCGTACGGCTTCCGGTTCGGGTAGTGTCGGGGCGTAATAGGCGTACAGCCCGAGCAGCGCCGCCGAGCCGGCGATCATGAGGGTCAGGGTTATGGCCGCCAGAGCGGTGACAGACTTCACAATCCGGTGCATGACTCTAAATTTTGTGGGGGGAAGGTGAGGGATTGCCTTCAGAAGGATTTGCAACCCCGAAAACGTCATGTATATTAATCGTTGCTAGCATTCGAGATTGTAACGCTACCAGCTGCAATCATCGGGGTATACAGGGGGATGTGTGCTGAATCTCGGAAAATCCAGGCCCGCACTGCTGGGCGTTGATGTCAGTTCGGCGGCCGTCAAGGTCCTCGAGCTTGGTCGACACGGAAAGGGATATCGGGTCGAGGCATTCGCCGTCGAGCCGCTGCCGGACGGTGTCATGGTCGACAAGGTCTGCCAGGACACCGAAGCGGTCGGTGCAGCGCTTGGACGTGCAGTCAAACGCTCCGGTTCCCGTCTTAAACAATGCGCGATGACCGTACCGTCCTCGGCCGTCATCACCAAGACCATCCAGCTGTCCGCCAGCCTCAGCGACTCGGAACTGGAAGGTCAGGTGTTCGTCGAGGCGGACCAGTACATCCCGTACACCCTGGAAGAGGTCAACCTCGACTTCCAGGTCCTGGGGCCCAACGAAAAGAACCCTCAGATGCAGGATGTCCTCGTCGTGGCCTCGCGTCGCGAAAACGTGGAATCACGTATCGCCATCGCCGAGGCGGCGAAGCTCTCGGTGGAGCTGGTCGACGTCGAGGCCTATGCCATCGAACATGCCTCCGAACGCCTGATGGAGCATATCCCCGACCGGGAGAACAAGCCGATGGTCGCCATCGTGGACGTCGGCTCGTCGGTGACGGCGGTCTATGTCGTCTCTCAGACCGAAGGTGTCGTGTACACGCGCGAGCAGAATTTCGGTGGCCGGATGCTCACCGAAGAGATCATGCGGCGCTACAACATGAGCTACCAGGAAGCCGGATCGGCGAAGATGAGCGGCGACCTTCCCGCGGATTACGTCAGCGAGGTCCTGGAGCCGTTCAAGCAGACGATGATGGATCAGATCCAGCGGCTGCTGCAGTACTTCTATGTGACCCGGCCCCAGGACACCATCGATCACGTGCTGCTGGGCGGCGGCTGTGCCGCCATCCCCGGAGTGGACGAAATGCTGGAGGAAGTGACCTCCACGCCCGTTTCGGTAGCCAACCCCTTCCGCGGGATGGCGCTCTCCCGTCGCATCAACCAGCAACGCTTCACCAATGATGCGCCGGCCCTGCTGACGGCCTGCGGCCTGGCACTGCGGGGGCAAACATCATGATCTATGTCAATCTGCTTCCCTGGCGCGAACGTGCTCGCGAACAGCGGCGCAAGCAATTCTTCGTCTCGGTCGGCGTGGCCGCAGCGGTGGGTGTGGTGCTTGCGTTCGGCGGTTATACCTACATGGAATCCCTGATCGACCATCAGGAAGATCGCAATCAGGTGCTCGAAGAAGAAATCCGCGAGCTCGACCGCAAGATCGCCGAGATCGAGGAACTCGAAGAGAAACGCGAGGACCTCGTCGCGCGGATGGACGTCATCCAGACGCTGCAGGCGCAGCGCCCGGAGGCCGTCCACCTGTTTGACCAGATGGTGGTGACCCTGCCGGACGGCACCTACGTTAACGAGATCACTCAGGACGGATCGCGTATTCAGATTCGCGGCCTGTCGGAATCCAACACCCGCATCTCCGCGATGATGCGCAATCTGGATAACTCCCCGTGGCTGGGCAGCTCCAACCTGCAGATCATCGAAACCCGCGAGGAAGGCCGTATCCAGGTGAGGGATTTCCGCCTCGACGCACGGCAGACCCGGCCGGACAATGGCGAGTAGGGAGACTGCCCAATGGACCTGAAAAACCTCAACGAGATCGATTTCAACAACATTGGCGAGGCACCCTGGATCGTCAAGGGGGTGATCCTTCTGGTGATCATCGCCGTGATCCTGGGCCTCACCTACTATTTCGTGATCGACGACCAGCTCAGCGATCTGGAACGGGCGGAGCGCGAGGAACAGCAGCTGCGTGACGAGTTCGAGGATAAGCAGCAGCGTGCGGCCAACCTCGACGATTACCGCGAACAGCTCGCGGAAATGGAAGACATGTTCGTGGAGCTGCTGGAGCTGCTGCCGACCAGCGCGGAAATCCCCAGCCTGCTGGTGGATGTGTCGCAGACAGCGCTGCAGACCGGCCTGGAAATCGAGCTGTTCGAGCCGCGTTCCCACCGCGAGCGGGATTTCTATGCCGAGGTGCCGATCCGGCTGCGGCTGCGGGGCGACTACGAGGAACTGGCCGAATTCGTCAGTGGCGTCTCCTCGATGCCCCGCGTGGTCACCATGCACGACATGCGCATCCGCCGCGCGGGTGACTCGGACTTTGATCTGGTCATGAACGCCGAGGCGCGAACCTACCGCTATCTGGAGGACAACTGATGAGTCGGATCTCCGTCAGCCCCCGGGTACGGATCCTGGCGGTCGCCGTGCTGGGCGCGGGCCTGCTGGGTGGCTGCGCCCAGGACAAGAGTGACCTGCACAACTATATCGCCGAGGTCCACGAACGGCCGGGTTCGGGCATCGAACCGATCCCGACGCTCGAGCCCCACGAGCCCTACCTGTATCCGGGGCATACCCGTTCACCGTTTGACTCCAGCGTGATCGAACAGCCTCAGATCGCGGAGGACGAGGGCGAGCCGGGCGATGCCGAAATCGACCCGGACCGGCCGCGGGAATACCTGGAGAGCTACCCGCTGGATTCGCTGTCCATGGTCGGCACCCTGGAGCGCGACAACATGCGCTATGCCCTGGTACGGACTCCGGACCGCTCGGTGCAGCAGGTCACGGTGGGCAACTGGATGGGCCAGAACCACGGTCAGATCGTCGCAATCACGCCCACCCGCATCGAGCTGGTGGAAGTGGTTCCGGATGCCTTCGGCGGGCACATCGAGCGCGACAATTCCATCGCCTTGCAGCGGGCCGAAGATCGGTAGGATCCCGGGAGAGACAAACATGGAAATGACATATCGGCACAATGCCGGCAACAGCAACAGGGGGCTGAACATGGGATCTTCCATGCGCGCACTGGCGGGCTCCGCGATGGCGGGCCTGCTGTTCATGGCGTCCCAGGGCGTTTCCGCCCAGGAACTGGAGGATATCCGGGCTGCCAGCATTGGCGGTGACCGGGTGCAGGTGAACCTGCAGTTTTCGGACACCCCGCCCGCGGACATCCGCGCCTTCGCGATTGATTCGCCGCCGCGGATCGCTTTTGACCTGCCGGATGCCGGCAGCGTGATGAGTGACCGTCGCAAGGAATTCAACGTGGGGCCCCTGCTGGAGGCCACCGCGGTGGAATCGGGCGATCGTACCCGGGTGGTGCTCGGACTGACGCAGCCCTCCGAATATCAGACGCGAGTGGATGGCAACAACTTCATCGTGACCCTCGGGCGCGGCGTGACCGAAGCCGACGCGCAGGACGAAGCCGTGGCCGAGCGCGTCGGCGAACCCGAGCCGCGGACGACCCGTTCCGCGCGGCCGGTTGAGCTCACCGACATCGATTTCCGTCGTGGCGACCAGGGCGAGGGTCGTGTCGAGGTGGGGCTGTCGCGCAGTGGTGGTGCCATCGATGTGCGTGAACAGGCCGGCCGTATCGAAATCGAGTTCGATCGGGCCGCCATCGACGAGTCGATGGAGCGGCGTCTGAACGTGGTCGACTTCGCCACCCCGGTGCAAACCATCGACACGGTCGCCGATGGCGACCGGGTCCGCATGGAAGTGGCCACCGAGGGCGAGTACGAGGTCGTCTCCTACCAGAGCGACCGGCAGTACGTGCTGGAGGTGGCGCCGATCACCGAGGCGGAGCGTCAGGCGCGTGAAGAGGAAGAGCGCGAGTTTACCGGCGAGCGCCTGTCGCTGAACTTCCAGGACATCGAGGTCCGCTCGGTGCTGCAGCTGCTGGCCGACTTTACCGATCTGAACATCGTCGTCAGCGACGACGTCGACGGCAACATCACCCTGCGGCTGAACAACGTGCCCTGGGATCAGGCGCTGGACATCATCATGCAGTCCCGCGGCCTGGACAAGCGCATGGAGGGCAACGTGCTGTTCGTGGGGCCCGCCGAGCAGATCGCCGCCCGTGAGCGGCAGCGGATGGAGGCCGAACGCGACCGCCAGGAACTGGAACCGCTGCGCACCGAGTTCGTGCAGATCAATTTCGCGCAGGCGGGCCAGATCGCCGAGCTGATCCGTGGCGAGGAAGACCGCTTCCTCTCCGAACGCGGCAGCATGACGGTCGACAGCCGGACCAACACGCTGCTGGTCCAGGATACCCAGCGCCGGATCGAGGATATCCGCGAGCTGGTGCGGAACCTGGACGTGCAGGTGCAGCAGGTGCTGGTGGAGACCCGCATCGTGATCGCGGAAGACAGCTTCAATCGCGATCTCGGGGCGCGTTTCGGGGTGACCGGCACGCGGACTCGCGGTGATACCTCGGCGGCCGGTACGGGCTCGCTTACGGGCGCAGATCAGGCGCGAGGCGGCAGCCCGGACGACGCGGCCCTGGCCAATCGCCTCGGCTCTTCCCTCCCGGCCGACGCGGCCAACGCGGGCGAGTTCGGGTTCAGTATCCTGCGTCGTGGTCTGCTGCTGGACCTGGAGCTGTCGGCGCTGCAGGCCGAGGGTCGCGGCGAGATCATCTCCTCGCCGCGGGTGGTGACGACCAATGGTCAGCCGGCGGTGATCGAACAGGGCCAGGACATCCCGATCATCGTGCAGGACGAGGCGGGCAACCCGAATACCGAGCTGGTCGAAGCCTACCTCTCCACCGAGGTGACGCCGCAGATCACGCCGAACGGCAACGTGATCATGGACATCCGCGTGACCAAGGATGAACCGGGCGACGTGGTCTTCGACGACGTCACCATCAACCGCCGCGCCGTGGAGACCCAGGTGTTCGTGGGTGACGGTGAAACGGTGGTCCTGGGTGGCGTCTACGAAATCGACAGCAGCGAACAGGTCCGCGAAGTCCCGTTCCTGGCGGACATCCCGTTCTTGGGCAACTTCTTCCGCAACCGCTCGAGTTCCGAGCAGAAGGCGGAGCTGCTGATCTTCGTCACGCCACGCGTGCTGGACTGAACCTCCTCGGGCCCATGGCGGCCCGCCGGTGGGTGACAGCGAGCCCGGGATCCACGGATCCCGGGTTTTTTTTGCTCCGGAGTCCCGGTAGCCTGCCCGCATGCAGAACATTGTCCTGGTGGGCCCGATGGGGGCCGGCAAGAGTACGATCGGGCGGGGGCTGGCGGGACTTTTGCGCCGGGCGTTCCATGACACCGATGACGAGATCCGCAAGCGTACCGGGGTGGATATCCCGACCATCTTCGAGTATGAAGGCGAGGAGGGCTTCCGCCAGCGCGAGACCGCGGTACTGGATTCGCTGCTGGAGAAGGACGGCATCATCCTGGCGACCGGCGGCGGCATCGTGGAGCGTCCGGAGAACCGGGAACGGCTGAAAGACGCCTTCGTGATCTATCTGCGGGTGCCGGTGGAAGAGCAGTTTCGCCGGACCCGGCGCAGCCGCAACCGGCCTCTGCTGACCCAGTCGGAGGATCCGAGGGCCCGACTGCAGGCGCTGTTCGAGCGGCGGGACCCGCTGTACCAGCAGGTTGCGGACATGGTCCTGGAGGGCCGCGGGCGCCGGGTGCGGGATGCGGTCAACGGGGTGTGCTCGGCGCTGCAGATGAAGCGTCCGGATCTGTGCGAGCGGCGCGCGGGGTCGGAGTAGCCCGCGCGGTGATCAGTGCCGGGTCTGGCTGCCGCCGCCGGCCACGAGCATGCCTTCGGGGCTGGGGTCGGCGCGGCGCCCGTGAGACGCGTGGTGAAACGCCAGCCGCCAGCCGCCGTCGACGCGCCGCCAGGTCTGGCTGATCAGGATGGTGCCGGTGGGTGCCACGTCGCCCGGCCGGGTGATGGCTTCCTCGATCACCATGCCGAGGCTGTCGTCGGTCTCGAACCGGCCGACGATGCGCGGTTCGATGCCGATGTTGAGTTCGCGCGAGAACACCAGCAGCCAGCTTTCCATCACTTCGGCGGTGCCGCGGTGTGCCCGGGGGCTGCCCGGATGGATGCACACGATATCGGGGCGGTCGGCCCACAGGTCCATCATGCGTTCGATGTCCGCCTCGCGGAATGCCCGGTAGTAGGCGTCCATGCAGGCCTCGACGGCATCGCCGGCCATCAGTGCACGCTCCGGCGGTTCCAGCGCGAGCGGGTGGTTGGATCGGGGCTGGCGTGGTGCAGCACCATGTGCCAGCTCAGACCGTTGAAGCGGTAGGCATTGGTGGCCAGGATCACGCCCCGGAGCTCTCCACCCATGTACAGGTGCTCGTGCAGCACGTGGGTGACCAGGTCGCTGCCGCCGAGCACGGTAAGGCCGGAGCGTCGGATCACGGTGTCTTCCATGCTCGCGAGAATGTCGTCCCAGCTGTCCATGACCAGTTCGATCCCCTGCAGGCGCTCGCCGCCGGGGTGGATGCAGACGCAGTCGGGCGTGTCCTGCCAGACCGCACGCATGGCTTCCGGATCACCGGCTTCGAACGCGCCGTAGAATGCCTCTTCGGCGGCTTCGGGGGAGGAAAATTTCGCCATGGCCGTCCTGTCCTTTGTCCAGATGATCACGAACGCTCCGCGAACGCGAGGGCGGGCTCCTTGCGCCGGATTCTTTCAGTCCCCGGTCCGCGCGGCGAATTCTGCCAGTATCCGCACCGTTGGGGATACGGGAATCCGGGGGCGGCGCTGGTCGCCGGGCGGGCGGAACGTCACAATGGCGCCCCTGCGGTTTCGTTTCCCTGAATCCTCCGACCGGAGCCCCGCCCATGGCGCGCATACTGATGACCGGCATCGTCACCCTCGATCACGTGCTGGATGTCGACACCTATCCCGCCGAGGACGCCGAGGTGCGCGCGGACGCCAGCCGCACCCGGCCCGGTGGCAACGCCACGAACACTGCCGCGCTGCTGGCGCAGTTCGGGCACCGGCCGGAATTGGCCGCGGTGGTGGCGGAGGGGGCTGCCGGTGACGACCTGATCCGGCGTCTGCGCGAGCGCAGGATCCACGACCGCCATCTGTTCCGCCGGCCGGGGGCGACGCCGACCTCGCACATCCTGCGCGCCCGCGACACCGGTTCGCGCACCATCGTGCATCACCGGGATCTCCCGGAACTGGCGGCGGAGGACCTGCACGGCGTCGCCTGGGAGGAATACGACTGGCTGCATTTCGAGGGCCGCAACCCGGAGGTCCTGGCCCGGGTGCTGGCCACCGTGCGCGACTGCGTGTACGACGCCCCGGTCTCGCTGGAGCTGGAGAAGCCCCGCGACGGGCTGGAGGCCTGCATCCCGTTCGCCGACATCCTGATGGTCTCGCGCGACTGGGCGCGGGCGCGGGCGGAGCGCACCGGTGCCGGGGGAGACACGGCGGCGACCTGCGAGGCGGCCCTGCGGGCCCTGATGGAGCAACACCCGGAGGCCATCATCACCGTCACCGGCGGCCCCGCCGGTGCCTGGATCGGGTTCCGCGGCCGCGTGGAGCACTGCGCGCCGACGCCGGGCCTCACGGTGATCGACAGCGTGGGGGCCGGGGATGCCTTCAACGCCGGGCTGATCGATGCCATCGCCTCCGGGGAGCCGCCGGAGCGTGCACTGGTCGCCGCGGTGCGTCTGGCCGAACGCAAGCTGGCGCAGGACGGCTTCGACGGCCTGGTCCGGGACTGAGGCCCGGTCTCCCGCGACCAGCGGGATCATCGCACCAAGGGAAACACTGATCAATGTACCAACCCCACGAGCCATTGAAAGCAGGGGCTCGGCCGCCCGTTGTTATCAAAGCCGGGCGTGCCCACGGCGTTGCGGTTCCCTTGTGCAAGTTGACTGCACGGCAGTCACCGCGCCTTGTTCGCACGCAAAAGCGACTCGAGCGCGAGCGTGTACATTGATCAGTGTTTCCCTAGGCGTGGCCGACGGTGGTGTCGGTGCTGGCGTGGAAGTACTCGCTGTCGCGGGCCAGTTCGTCGACCAGCTCGTGCAGCATGGCCAGGCGGCTCTCGGCATCGGAGAACGGCGAGCATTCCTCGCAGCGCACGTCGCCGCAGGGCTGGCGGCTGTAGAGCCAGAAGTGCACCGCGCCGGCCAGCAGACCGTCGGCGACATCGCCGGTGTCCACCGCGTCACCGTCCTCGGCAAGGCGGTTGGCCAGGTCGATCAGGCGGCGCGCGGCGTTGTTGTAGCTCTCTTCGGGGCTGTCGGTCTCGTTCATCTCGTATCGGGCTCGCGTTGGCGTTGGGGCCCCGGGAGATCATCTCCGCGGGTCCGCACCCCAGTTTACCGGGAATTGGCCAGCGACCGAAGGAACAGCGGAATCCGGCGTTCCTCGGCCGAGAGTCCGCCGTGTACGCCGCGGAAGAACGGGCCTTCGTCATCGGCTGGCGGGTCCACCAGGTAGGCATCGGCCGCGGGCAGGAGGAGGTAATCGCCGGCGCGGGCGTGCAGTTCCGGATGCTCCGGCCCCGGGCCCAGAGTGGGGGCGGGCGTGTCACTGGCCATCCAGGCCTCGCGTGGTAGCAGGGCGATGTCGTCGCCGAAGGCCTGCGCGACGGCGGCCTCGAACCTGGCCTCGCGGCCCTCGCGCACGTGGGCAAGGGCGGCGCGCGGCTCGCCGGTCAGGCGGTGTCGCAGACAATCCTGCACCGCCGGGGCCTCGCGCAGATCCAGGCGGCGTTCCACCGGGCGCATGCCGTGGTCGGCGGTGGTCAGCAGCACCGCATCCTCGCCGGCGAGCTGGGCGCAGGTTGCGGTATAGGCGAGATCCAGCTGCTTCAGGTGCCGCTCCACCTCGGGGCTGCCGGGGCCGTATTCGTGGCCCAGGTGGTCGAGTTCCGACCAGTACACGTAGGTGAAATGCGGCCCCGGATGCGCGCGCACGTGGGCGGCGACACGCGCCGGCAGGTCGCTGATGCCGTCGAACCCCACGAAGCCCGCGCCCTCGCTCATCATCCGGTTGTAGGGTGCGTGGCCGATCCACTTCGGGCCGATGAAGGTGCTGGGGCATCCGAGGCGGTCAATGATCCGGTCCGGCTGCACCCGGGCGGCGAGTTCGCGATGGTCCAGCCGCGCGGGCTGGTCGTCGGCGCCGCGTTCCTCCGCCATCAGCACCGTCAGGGTGCGCGCCGGTTCGGCCAGCCGGGTGTTCCAGCCGAGCAGCCCGTGGTGCGCCGGATGCCGGCCGGTGAGGATGCTGGTGATCGCGGTGGCCGTGGTGCTGGGGAACACCGTCTCCAGCGTGGCGTGGTGGTCGGCCTGCATCAGCGGGGTGTGCCGGCGGTAATCCTCGGCGAAGCCGTCGATCAGCCACAGCACCACGTGGGTATCCGGGCCCAGGGCCGGGTCGATGCCGGCCAGGGCACCGGCATGTGCCGCCGCGTCCGGATTGAGGGACGCCTCGATACGTCCCAGCAGGTCCAACAGCCCCGGCCCGTCGTGGCGGGCACGCAGGATCTCGGTGATGGACATCAGGCCTTCGCGCCGCCGTCACCGCCTTCGCAGGGCGGCGAGTCGGGGATCTGGCCGGCGCGTTCGAACCACTGGTCCGGGTCCAGGGTATGCAACGCCAGCGCGTGAATCCCGCCGGCGAGTTCGTCGGCCAGGGTGCGGTTGACCATGCGGTGGCGCGCCACCAGCTTCTGGTCACGGAAGGCCTCGGAGACGATGGTGACCTTGAAATGCGACTCCGAGCCCGGGGGCACGTTGTGCATGTGGCTCTCGTTCTCCACGGCCAGATGCACCGGTTCGAACTCCGCCTCCAGCTTGGCGGTGATCTGTTCCTGCATGCTCATGGGAGACTCCTGTTCAGGGACGTTATGTCGGAAACGACCCACCAGTCTGCCGGGGTGTGCATCAATGTCCAGATCCGTCGCTGTGGGGCGGGCGTTGCCCGCCTCCCGGACAACGGGATGACGCAGCGCTGTGGAGGGTTATACTGATCGGCTCGTTCATGGGCCGGGAGCCATTGATGATGCCAGTGATGCGGAACGCGGGGGCGGGTGTAACCCCGATTCCCTGCCCCGACCGGTTCGCCTCGTCGCTGAAATGAAACGCGTGCAGCACCTCGACGAGCTGGCGACCCTGCTGGAAGCGGGTGTCGACTGGCAGCGGGCCAGCGGGGTGGTGGGTCTGCCCGCCGGCCGCGCCGATCCGGTGCGCGCGCTGGAGACGGCCGGCTGGATCCGCCCCGAAGAGCGGCCGTTGCTGAAGTCCCTGAAGCTGGCCGGGCGGCTGGATCGCGCCCTGCGACTGCTGGCCGAGCGGCTGCATCGCGAGGAGAACATCG
Organism: Thioalkalivibrio halophilus; assembly: GCF_001995255.1. Taxonomy (GTDB): domain Bacteria; phylum Pseudomonadota; class Gammaproteobacteria; order Ectothiorhodospirales; family Ectothiorhodospiraceae; genus Thioalkalivibrio; species Thioalkalivibrio halophilus. Next base: position 37,331 of record NZ_MUZR01000050.1, read on the forward strand.
AGCGACGGATCCGCACCGGATTGCTGCTGCCGGCGCTGCTCTGGGTGGTGGCGCTGGTGCTCGCGCCCCTGCCGGCGCTGTTCCGGGGCGTGCTGGATGGCCCCGGTTACCTGTTCGCCGTGCTTCAGCCGCTGGTGGTGACCGGGTTGCTGGTCTGGGCCGCGTTTCGTTTCTGGCGTCCGCTACTGCAGGTGTGGCAGCGCTGGCGGCTGCGGCCCGGGCGCCTGCCCGGGGCCGGCCGGCGGCAGGCGCTGTTGCAGGATCTGGGTTTGGTGCTGGCCGCCGGGGTATCGGCGGATCAGGCCCTGCAGGGCCTGGCCGCGGCGGAAACCGGCGAGCTCCGGCGGCGGCTGAACACGGCGGCTACGGCCTGTGCGGAGGGGCTGCCGATGGTGGAGGCACTGCGGCGCGAGGCCCTGCTGGACCCCGACCGCGAACCCGGGCTGCTGTCCTCCGGCGAGGCGGCCGGCCGTCTGCCCTCGGTGCTGCAGTACCGCGCCCGCGAGCTGGACGGGCATCTCGCCCTGCGTCGCGAGATCGTGGCCGAATGGCTGCCGCGCGGGGTGTACCTGCTGGTGCTGGTCTACATCGGCTACTGGCTGGTGGTCTGAGCCGGCAGGAGCCGCCGCGTCAGGCCTTCTCCGGCGCTTCGGACTGCGGATCGTGGAGGTCGAGATCGACCATCAGCTCGTTGGCCAGCGCCTCCAGATCATCCTGCAGGGTGTCCAGGTCCACGCCCTCCGGCACCCCGATCCGGGCGCGGGCGCGGAACATCGGCTCGCCGGTCATCGACCCCGGTTCGACGGCCGTGTCCAGGTTCTCCACGCCCACGCCGTGACGCGACAGCACGGCGGTGATGTCCTGCACGATACCGGGCCGGTCGTGCCCCATCAGGTCCAGCAGCACCTTGTGCTGCGCGGGGACCGGCTCCGGCACCGGCAGGTCGTCGCCCCGCTGGATGTGGATCTGCAGCCCCTCGCCTTCCAGCTCCCGCATCGCGGTCTCCAGGGCGTCGACGCCTGCGGTGTCGGCCTCCAGCATCACCACCCCCGCGAACTGACCGGCCAGCTGCGCCATGCGGCTCTCCAGCCAGTTGCCGCCGGCCTCGCGCGCACGGGCCGCCACCTTGCTGACCAGACCCGGACGATCCGGGCCGATCAGCGTGAGAATTACCGAAGTCTTCATCGTCGATCTCCTGTCTTCTGGCGTCGCAGCGGATCCACCATCGTACGGCAAGTCCGGGCTGGCGGGTATCGTGGTGCCGGGGCAGGGCGAACGTGTACATTGAGCCGGTTTCCCCCGAGCCGTACGGGCGCACCATGATCACCGATCCGCAGGCGCAGCAGGAAGCCGTCTCCACCGGGCTGGAAGGCCTGGACCGGGTGCTCGACGGGCTGCGCATCGGCGACAACGTGGTCTGGCGGGTCGACGACATCGAGGACTACCGCCGCTTCGTCGAACCGTTCGTGGCCGCCGCCCGCGCCCAGCACCGCTCCATCATCTATCTGCGCTTTGGCGCGCATGCGCCGCTGGTGGAGCCGGGCCCGGGTATCGAGGTGGTCGCGATCGACGCCCTGCGCGGGTTCGAGCCGTTCACCCGCCACGTGTTCCGGCTGATCACCGAGCATGGCCGAGGTGCCTTCTATCTGTGCGACTGTCTGTCGGATCTGCTGGATGCCTGGGCCACCGACCACATGGTGGGCAACTTCTTCCGCGCCATCTGCCCGTATCTGTACGAGATGGACACGGTGGCCTGGTTCGCGCTGCACCCGCACAGCCATTCGCATACCACGCTGTCGCGCATCCGTGAGACCACGCAGGTGCTGCTCGACGTGCGCCGCGCCGGCGACGCGGTGCACGTGCAGCCGGTCAAGGTGTGGCAGCGCAGCTCGCCGACCATGTTCCTGCCGCACCGCCAGTGCGGCACGCAGTTCGAGCCGGTGGTGGACAGCAGCGAGGCCACGCGGCTGCAGGCGTTGCTGGAGGAACAGCGCCCCGGCCAGCAGCACGGGCGGCAGCTGCTGGACTACTGGGATCGCCTGTTCCTCGCCGCCTCCGACGCGCTGGCGCAGGGGGCGCCGGCGGCCGACCGCGCCCGGGTGCAGGACGAGATCCTGCGGGTGCTCATCGGGCGCGACGAGCGCATGCTGGAACTGGCGCGGCGCCACCTCGGGCTGGAGGAGCTGCTGGCGATCCGCAGCCGCATGGTCGGCAGTGGCTACATCGGCGGCAAGGCCGCGGGCATGCTGCTGGCGCGGCGCATCCTGCTCGCGCAGGACCCGCAGCGCTGGGGGCGGGCACTGGAACCCCACGACTCGCACTTCATCGGTGCGGACGTGTACTACGCCTATCTGGTGCACAACGGCTGGTGGCCGCGGCTGATGCACCAGCGCACCGCGGAGGGTTTCTTTGACGAGGCGCACGGCCTGCGCCGCGACATGCTGCACGGCGAGATCCCGCCGGAGGTGCGCCGCGAGCTGGAGCGGGTGCTCGACCACTACGGGCAGTACCCGATCCTGGTGCGCTCCAGCAGCCTTCTGGAAGACGGTTTCGGCAACGCCTTTGCCGGCAAGTACGAGAGCGTGTTCTGCGTGAACCAGGGCAGTCCCGGCGAGCGTCTGGCGCAGCTCGAGGACGCCATCCGCCGGGTTTATGCCTCGACCATGAGCGAGGACGCGCTGAGCTACCGCCAGCAGCGCGGCCTGATGGATCAGGAAGAGCCCATGGCGCTGCTGCTGCAGCGGGTCAACGGCCGCTACCACGGGCGCTACTACCTGCCGGAGGCAGCCGGGGTCGGCGTGTCGTGGAACACCTTTGTGTGGGACGGCGCGCTGGACCCGTCCGCCGGGATGCTGCGCCTGGTGCTGGGGCTGGGCACCCGCGCGGTGGACCGGGTCGCGCGCGATCATGCCTGCGTGGTGGCGCTGGACCGGCCCGAGCGGCGGCCGTTTCACAGCCGCGACGAGGCGTACCGCTACTCGCAGCACGCCGCCGACGTGCTCGACATCGAGGCCAACCGCGAGGCCGCCGTGCCCATCCAGCAACTGGCCGAGGCGGCGCCGGACCTGCCCCTGACGCTGCTCGGCGAGATCGACCGCGAGGCCGGCCGCCGCGCCCGCGAGCAGGGGCGCGAGGAGCGCCTGTGGCGGGTGACCTTCACCCCGCTGCTGCAGCGCACCGGCTTCGCCCCGCTGATGCGCGACCTGCTCAAGACCCTGGAGGCCGCCTATGCCCACCCGGTGGACGTCGAGTTCACCGTGCACCTGGATGCCGAAGGCAACGCCGGCGTGAACCTGGTGCAGTGCCGCCCGCTCGCCACCCTGGGCAGCGACCTGCCGGTGGAACTGCCGGACGGGGTTGACCCGCAGCGCCTGTTTTTCGCCAGCCAGGGCCGCTTCATGGGCGGCAATCTGGACCTCGCCATCGACCGCGTCATCCGCGTGGACGGCGCTCGCTACGCCGTGCTTCCCCGCCCGCAGAAATACGCCGTGGCCCGCCTGGTGGGCGCCCTCAACCGCCAGTACGTCACCCCCGGTGACTGCACCACGCTCCTGATCGGCCCCGGCCGCTGGGGCACCAGCACCCCCGAACTGGGCGTACCCGTGCGCTTCGCCGACATCGACCGCGTGCGCATGCTGGTGGAGGTGGCCGACTCCGATGCCGGCATCGTCCCCGACCTCTCGTTCGGCAGTCACTTCTTCCAGGACCTGGTCGAGGCGCGGATCGCCTACGCCGCGCTGTTTCCCGCCGAACCGGGTTGCGAGTATCACCCCGCCTGGCTCGACGGGTGCCCCGCGCACACGCCCGAGGTCGACCCCGAGGTCGCCCTCGGCGAGCCCCTCGACCCCGCCGTACGCGCCACCGTCCAGGTCCACGACACCCGCGACGCCGCCCTGCGGGTGGTCGCCGATGTGGTGCAGCAGCGCCTGCTCAGCTTCGGGGCCGGTCCGACTTTGACGAGTACGGGGTGACGGATCCGTTCCGTCGACGGAACGAGTCAGTCGGCGTAGATCATGCGGCGGGTCATGCCGCCGTCGGCGGTCCAGATCTGGCCGGTGACGAAGCCGGCGTCCGGCCCGAGCAGGAAGGCGGTCAGCGCGGCGATGTCGGCGGGCTGGCCGACGCGCCCGGCCGGGTGCTGGGCGTGGTCCTGTGCGGACAGGGGCTCGGCCTGTTGCTGGTCGGGGCTGCGGGTGTCGATCCAGCCGGGGCGGATGGCGTTGACGCGGACCTCCGGCCCGGCGCTGATGGCCAGGGCATGGGTGAAGGCGTCCAGCCCGCCCTTGCTGGCGGCGTAGGCCTCGGTGTCCGGCTCGGACTGCAGGGCGCGGGTGGAGCTGATGTTGACGATGGCGCCCCGGCGGCGGCGCAGCAGGGGCAGGGCATGCTTGGCGAGCAGGAAGGCGCCGGTCAGGTTGGTGTCCAGCCAGCGTTGCCAGTCGGTCAGCTCCAGTTCTTCCAGTGGTCCGGAGTGCGGGTCGCTGATGCCGGCGTTGTTCACCAGGGCATCCAGGCCGCCGTGCCATTCCTCCGTGCGCCGAATGGCTTCGCGGACCTGGTCCTCGTCGCGGACATCCAGCGCGATCGCCCGCGCGGCGGGCCCCATGCGCGCGGCCGCCTGTTCACATTCGCGGCCGTCGATATCGGCCAGCACCACCTGCCAGCCATTTCCCACCAGGCGCTCGGCAATGCCGAGGCCGATCCCGCGCGCCGCGCCGGTGATCAGTGCGACCCGAGAATGACTTTGACGGGGCGTGTGCTCAGACATTCAAGGTCATGGGTGAGTCTTGTTGCTCAAGGTTGGCGCGGCAGGCGGGGCGACGTGAGTCATGCGGTTTCGGTCTCGTGCGCGAGCATGTTCATGATCAGGCGGATCATCGTTTCCTTGTTGTCGGGGTCGGATTCCGCCACCAGCAGGGTCAGGGCGGCCAGGCCTACATCGTTGATCACGGGCTCGCCGGCTGGGCTGATGAGACGGTGATTGCGATGCAGGAAGTCGACGAACAGGTAGGCGGCGCTGCGCTTGTTGCCGTCGGAGAACGGGTGGTTCTTGATCACGAAGTACAGCAGGTGCGCCGCCTTGGACTCGACCGTGGGGTAGGCCGGTTCGCCGAATACGGACTGGTCCAGGTTGCCCAGTAGCGACTCGAAGCCGTCGCCGCGCTCCTGGGCGAAGAGTTCGGTTGCCTGTTTCTTTGCGACCAGGTCTTTCTTTAGCGTGGCGAGGGCGCTGCGCGCCTCGTCGGGTGCTGGAAGTGTGCCCCCACTCTCGGCCCTGGGCTCGGTCAGCAGGCCCTCGTCGTAGCGCTGCAGCAGCAGGAAGGTCTGGGCGTAGCGGGTGACGATGTCGACCAGCCCACGACCGGCTTCGACGCCCAGTTCCGGGCTGCGGGCGGTACGGCGCACCAGCTCCAGTGCGGCTTCCAGCTCCCGGGCGTTGGTCTCGAAGCGCTGGCGGTTGAGGGTCCAGCCCCGGGTCAGGTGTTCGCGCAGCACGCGGGTGGCCCATTGGCGGAAGCGCACAGCACGGCGGGAGTTGACCCGGTAGCCAACCGAGATGATGGCGTCGAGGTTGTAATGCTTGATGCGTCGTGAGACCTGGCGAGCGCCTTCCTGCCGAATTACCGAGGAATCCTCGGTAGTTGCCGGTTCATCGAGTTCGTCGTCTTTGTAGATGTTCTTGAGATGCAGACCGACGTTGTCGGTTGAGGTGTCAAAGAGCTCGGCCATCTGCCGCTGCGTCAACCATACGGTATCGCGTCCGGTGTCCAGTCGGACTTCCACGATGTGATCGGCATCATCTTCGTAGATGACGATCGGTGTTTCGTCGTCCCGGGTCATGTCGGGTCCTCTTCCCTGAGGG